>NZ_CAUTWQ010000004.1:0-131076 GCF_963542285.1 uncultured Actinomyces sp.
TCGTCGGTTGGACGTCCTGGGCTGATATCAGTTCACTCGGGGTGACGAAAGCCAGTGGGCTTGATGAGCTCCGACGGGATCTCTCGCTTCCCATTGAAGGAACGGTCGCGATTGGCGATGGCACGAACGACATTGCCATGATCGAGTGGGCGGCCTTCGGGGTTGCTATGGGCGGCGCCACCGAGGAGGTTCGCGTCCACAGCGATTTCGTTGCGGCCGCCGTCGAAAACGACGGTGCCGCCGCCGTCATGCAGGCGATTTTGCGCTGGTGCGCATCCACGGCCTCGTGAATGCTGGGAAAACCGCTACGATAGCCCCATGGGAAAAGCCTCACGTCGTAAAAAAGTAGCAGTCAGCGCAGATCGCCCGGCATACCGCCCCCCGATCCCCTTCGTGGAACGTCCTTTTGAAGGACTTCCTAACGAGGTCGAACTGGTCGCAATGCGCGAAATCATCCCCTGCGCAACGCTGAGTGGGCGCACCACTGAAGAACACGGCGGTGCAGACTTCGACATCGTTACTCTGCTGCCCGATGGCCATCCCGCAATGATTCGCCCTGATGGACGTATCCTTGTTGGCCTGCAGACTCGCTCGAACTCGGGCGATCTCTCACACGACGTTGCCGCAGCTCTTCTTGCTGCCCTTCAGGCACAGTCCGATGGTGTTGATGGCGTCATCGATATTGATGTGCGCGAGCCTGCGCCTCGCCTCCAGGACATTGTTGATCCGAAGGCATTTGGCGATATGGAGATCGTTGCTGATTTCGGTTACTGGTTTGACCCGAATCAGGAACTCACCCCAGAAATGCGCGATGCTCTTGAGCAAAACCGTGCTGACGTTGTTCCTACCGCTGCAGTACCCGGTACCGAAGGCATGTACTGGTGCGAAATGAACCGCAACTTTGTTCGTTACGTGTCTGCCGCCCCCGAACACAAGCTTTTTGATGCCCTGGCTCGCCTGCAGGCAGCTGGAAATGCCCGATTGGGAGAAGGCTCTCGTTTCGTCGGTGCATTCCGCGCATGCGGTCTGGCAATTCCGGTTTTTGAGCTCGCTGAAGGTGCTTCGGCAGAAGATGTTGCCGCCGATGCACAGGCTCTTGTCAAGAACGTCGAGAAGGCACTGAAGGAAACCACCCCGCTGAGTGCAGACGAACGTCGCGCACGCCAGGGCCTCGTTTCCCGCCAGGTCACGATTCGCTAAGGAGAGGCGGCACCTGAGCGGGATAGACTAACAGAGTGACTCCCGTTCAATCCGTCGAACCCTCACCTTCCCAGAAGGTCGCTGCGATCATCTGTGCCCACAATGTGGGTCGGCAGATCGCCTCAACTGTTCGTGCATGCCGTGCAATCCCTGGCGTTGACCTGCTGATTGTCATTGACGACGGCTCGGACGACGACACCGGGAAGTATGCGCGCGCCGCCGGTGCGGTTGTCGTTCGCCATTCCGTCCCCCGAGGCCGGGCCTCGGCGCACGAAACGGGAGTGAAAGTCGCAGCAATGCGCGATCGCGTAGACGCTCCGGGGCGCCATATCCTCTTCCTCTCGGGAGACTTGGGGGAGAGCGCCGTCGATGCAGCCTTCCTTGTCGAGGCGATTTCAAGTGGGCGCGCAGATCTGGCGTGTGGTGTGCCCGCGGAATTGAGCGCCTCCGATGGGAAAAGACGGAAGGGAAATTCCGCTCAGCGCCTAGCTCACAATACGATCCGTCGCCAGACCGGTTGGGATTGTCAGGCGCCGCTTTCCCCAGAAATGTGCCTGACTCGCGAGGCATTGGATTGCGTTATGCCATTCGCAAATGGTTACGGTCTGGAGCTAGACCTGAAGGTGCGACTGCTTTCTGAAGGAATGACAGCAATTGAACTGCCCTGCGCTTTCGAGCATACGGGCGATGATCGCAGTCTGGTTGAGCTCAACCCCACGACAGGTTTTGCCGATGTGTCGTGGACATCTGCGATGTTGGCCTTACGCAAAGTGCGACTGCGCCGTCGCTTCCGGACCCCTGTCTCACTTCAACGCTTGGGTGCCCCCTATCCTGATCCCGAGCACACTCCCGTATCCCAATCACCTGCAGGAGAAACCAGTTAATGTCTGAAAAAGGTACCCGTTTGCGTACATCCCGCGCGCTTGCGGCCTATCTTCCCGCTGCACTTTCCGTCGTCCTTGGCGCCTGCCTGTACATCACCTTCTCGGTTGGTCAGTGGCGTTCACTGACCGTCCCTTCGTGGGATCTGGCTATTTTCACCGAGGCGGCGAAATCCTATAGTCACTTCCAGGCGCCGATCGTTCCTGTCAAAGGACCCGGATACAACCTGCTGGGTGATCACTTCCACCCGATTTTGGTGCTTTTGGGGCCGATCTATCGTTTCTTCCCCTCAGGATTGACACTGCTGGTTGTTCAAGATCTATTGATTGCGGTTTCGGCGTGGCCGCTGGTTCGTCTCGCCAGCAAGCAAGCCGGGTGGCTTCTTGGAACATTCGTTGGGATTGGGTATGTCACCGCATGGGGATTCCAGGGCGCCGTTGCCTCGCAGTTCCATGAGATTGCCTTCGCTATTCCCCTTCTTGCCTGGGCCTCTGCCGCATTTGTTGAGGGCCGCTGGGTTGCCGTTATGGCATGGTCGGCGCCTTTGGTCTTGGTGAAGGAAGACCTTGGCCTCACCGTCATGATGATTGGCATTGTGCTGGCGTGGCGAGGCCGTGAGAGTGAAAACTCCTTCACCTATCCCTTGTTTTTCGCGGTCTTTGGACTTCTTGCCTTCTTCGTGACGGTGAAGCTGCTTCTGCCCGCCTTTAATGCCTCAGGTACCTGGGCCTACAGCTTGGATGGAAGCAGCAATCGGGGAGATGTCACTCTGATTGAGCGTGCGCTATGGCCTGCCCAAAAGTACGGCGTGATTGCCATGGTGATTTTGGGGACCGGCATCATTGGTATGGCATCCCCCTGGTTCTGGGTCATCATGCCAACAATTGCCTGGCGTTTCTTGGGTTCCGTTGACTACTACTGGGATTGGAAGCACTGGCACTACAACGCGATTTTGATCCCCATCCTCTTGGGTGCCTTGCTGGACGTTCATCGCCGGTGGTCTTCGCAGCAGGATTCTTCGATAGCTCGAGGCTGGGGTTGGGTGAGCAGCGCGCAGCGTCCTGTGGTGGCAACAATTGCATTGGCTCTGCCCTGCGCTGCGGCTTTTGTGACCGCTCCGCAGCTTCCTATGTGGCAGATGACGAATCCGGGTTTTGGAACTCTGAGTCCTCGAATGGCCCAGGCTCAAGAGATCGATGAGCTTATTCCCGATAATGCGAAGGTCGAAACTGATCTCACCCTGCTTGCCTACTTGGTTCCACGCCATGAAGTGTATTGGGTGGGATCCGCTAAGAATGTTGACGTTGACTATGTCGTCGTCGACCAACGTGGAGCCGCGTGGGGAGATCAGAAGAATGTCGATGCCGTGTCCTACGCGCAGGGTGCGCATCCGGGGCATCGTTTTGAATTGGTTTATAACCAGGGTGGTTTCCAGGTTGCTAAACGCATCAGCTAATGCGCTTTACTGGAACTGATTGAGCGTCATATCAGGAAAGACACTCGGTGCCCCCGCGAGAAATCGCGGGGGCACCGAGTATAAGAGTGATCGATCAATGTGCGCGGCGAAGCCTCATGGAGTTGAGGACAACGCACACCGAGGACATGGCCATCGCAGCCGAAGCAAGCATCGGGTTGAGAAGTCCGAAAATCGCAAGCGGAATCATAATGACGTTGTAAAAGAAGGCCCAGAACAGGTTTTCTTTGATGACCTTCAGGGTTGCACGCGAAATACGAATCGCAGCGGCAGCCATCGTCGGGTCTGAGCTCACCAGCGTCATATCGGCGACAGCGATTGCACTATCGGCACCCGAACCCATGGCAATACCCAAGCCCTGAGTTGAGGCCTGTGCCAGAGCGGCCGCGTCATTAACACCATCACCCACCATGGCTACCTGGTGGCCTTCTTCTTGAAGGCGCATCACTGCATCGCGCTTATCTGCGGGAAGGACTCCCGCGATGACCGAATCGATACCGACCTGCGAGGCAACAAAGCGCGCTGAAGATTCATGGTCGCCGGTGAGCAAAGTTGGAGTGATTCCCAAGGCCTTGAGCTGGGCAATCGCATCCTTTGATGACTCTTTCACCGTGTCACGCACAACGAAGGCACCCAGAAGTACTCCCTCGAGGTGTTCGGGAAGTTCGCGTGTCTGGGGCGTGAGTGTCGCTGCGGGTGCTTGGGCAGAAGCAAGTCGACGTGAACGCACCTGAGGTTCATAACCCGCTGCCTTCACAACCTCTTCAAGCTCAGCGTCGCTGTAATTGTGCGTGAGGGTGATTCGAGCACTTTCAGTTGCCAAGTTGACCTGCGCATGAACGCCATCGAGTTTGCCCAACTTGCGCTCAACTCTACGAACGCAGGAAGCACAGGTCATGCCGCCCACGGCCATATCAACGATGATCCCGTCATCCTCGTTCTCTTCCGTGGGTGTCGAAGCCTGCGCCGAGTCCGTATCACCAGCGGAGGAAGTTTCCTGCCAGCCCTCAACGCGCGCGCTGGCCACAACGGTCGCTCCCGTGGCCTCGGCCTCGGAAATGGCGGAAAGCGCAGACTGAGGAAGGGAAATACCAAGCTCACCCAGCCAGCTCACGCGGCCGGCCAGAAGGAGTGCGCCGTCTTCGGCGAGCGCAGAGACTCCAAGTCCCGGGTGGTTGCGCAGCTCGCGAACCGGGTGCGAGGGAAGTTCGCGCTCGCGGGCGGCGGTAGTAAGCGCGCGGGCAATTGGGTGTTCCGAGGCCGATTCCAGTGAAGCGGTCACGCTCAGCGCATCCTCGCTGGACTGGGCATCGGGAGAATTCGCGCTTCCATCGGGGAGGATCACGGACTCCAATGACATGGCACCCTTCGTTAAGGTGCCTGTTTTATCAAGGAGGATCGTGTCGATGCTGCGCGTGCGCTCAAGGACCTCAGCGGAAGAAATGAGGATACCCATCTGCGCGGCCTTGCCCGAACCCACAAGGAGGGCGGTTGGCGTAGCCAGACCAAGAGCACAGGGGCAGGCAACAACCAGTACAGCGACGGCTGCGGTGATTGCGCTTTGAAGGCCAGCTCCGGCGATGAGCCAGCCTGCCAAAGTCAGTAGGGACAGCACAATGATCGTCGGAACGAAAACCGAAGAAATACGGTCCGCAAGACGTTGGACGGGAGCCTTCGTGGCCTGAGCCTCGGTAATCATCTGGCCGATGTGGGCCAGCTGGGTTTCGGATCCAACGGCGGTTGCGCGGACGATCAAGGCTCCTGAGGTGTTGAGGGTTCCACCGGTCACCGCGCTACCGGGGGATACTTCGCGGGGAAGAGATTCGCCCGTCATGAGCGAGGTATCCAAAGCACTGGAGCCCTCTTCAACGATGCCGTCGGTTGCAACCTTGTCGCCGGGACGAACCTGGAAGAGGTCTCCGACACGAAGTTCAGCTGCGGGGATGGTGCGGAACTGACGATCCGCGCCGTTTCCTTCAACGAGGATTGCGTCCTTTGCACCGAGCTCAAGAAGAGAACGTAAGGCGTCACCGGAGTGGTAGCGGGTGCGCGCCTCCATCAGTCGGCCGGCCAGAAGGAAAGTAACGATTGCGCAGGCACCCTCGAAATAGATTTCCGCGTGCGTTGCATGGCTGCGCGCAGGGATCAGCGACATCTGCATGCGCATGCCGATCATGCCTGCGCCGCCAAAGAGCAGGGCGTACCACGACCATAGGCTCGATGCGATCACGCCGAGGGAGACCAGGGTGTCCATGGTCGAAGATCCGTGGCGTCCCGCTTGGAAGGCGGCGCGGTGGAAGGGGGCGGCACCCCAGATCACGACGGGTAGCGAGGCGAAAGCAACGACCCACTGCCAGCCGGGGAACTGAAGTGGAGGAACCATGGACAGGCCCAGAACAATGATGGTGAAAGGGAGAGTCACAAGGAAGCGGTTGCGCAGGTCCGCAGCGCGCCGCAGCAACCCGTCTCCCAAGTGCTCGCTCTCAGTATCGGTTGATGTGTGGTGAGTTTCAGTAGTCATTCTGAGCGATTCTGTCGTGTGTGGTTTACGGGAGATCCGGGGGCACCTGGTGGCACCCCCGGTTGAGGAGGTCAGAAATCGCGAGCGATTCCAACCAATTCGAAGCCGGCCTCGGAAACAGCATCGCGCAGAGCGTTGTCATCGAGTTCGGTGTTGGTGACAACGGTGGCCTTCGAGGTTCCGCCGGAGTTGAGGATGACCTCGACGTTCAGGACGCCGGGGACCTGACTCAGTTCTTCGGTGACAGATGCGACGCAGTGTCCGCAGGTCATTCCGTTGATGGAGAGTTCGACGGTGCGATCAATTTCCTGTGCCATGATGGCGCCTTTCTTTGGTGGTGAAAAAATGGAGAGACGTTACGGTGTGCGCTTAGGACTTCACCAGTCGCGCGATTGCCTTTGCCGCTTCTTGAATCTTTTCGCGTCCTTCTTCTTCGCTGTGTTGAGCGGCGTGAAGGACGCAGTGATTCATGTGGTCTTCAAGGAGGCCCAGTGCGACGGAGTCCAGCGCTGACTGCACTGCCGAGATTTGAGTGAGGACATCAATGCAGTAGGTGTCCTCTGCAACCATTCGTTGCAACCCCCTCAGTTGGCCTTCGATTCTGCGAAGGCGCTTGAGGTAGTGCTCGGTTTCTTCGGTATATCCGTGAGCCATGGTGATCCTCCTTGTGCTTGAAATATACCCCCGGGGGGTATATGCGTCAATAGGAAATAAAGATGAGGAAACTCTCGTTGTCGCAATCTGGACGCAGATGCACGTCAGGAGGCTTAGGCTTGCACCAAGGGAAGGAGAGGTCATGAGACGACAACACCACCGCTCGTACTACGCGCGGCGTCGTGTGCCGGGCTCTTTCACCTCTCTCTACTTGCGTGTGAAAGTGATTCCACTTGCACCCAAACTACTTTCCGCGCTCGCGGTCGCGGGGGCCTCGACATTGGGATTTCTTCCAGCGGATATTCGCTCGCGCCTGCGGATGGAGTCAGATCGTCTGGGTGAACAGGTATCAGAACAATCCCAATCGATCTTCTTCCGGGACCCCGGACTGGACACGCTTTTTGTTCGTGTCCTCTGCGGTATCGCTGGCAGTGCCGGGAAAATCGTTCACGCAGCAGCGGCACTGGACTCTGTCATTGGATTGGACCGCACAGGCAAGCTTCAACGCTTGGCGCAGGTCACGCCTCGTGATGGCTATGAAGCCCTGATGGCGGGAATGCTTATTGTCGGTACTTCGCTGGGGCAAATGACCGGTGGAACCGCACATGCAGATAAGTATTTTGATTCTGATGGTGGCCAGGATTTTATTGAGATTCCAGGGCGACCGCGTTCTCAGGTCAAGCGTCTCTGGGCGCCGCGCTCGCTTCAAGACATGGCAGCAGATATCGATGACATGTACTGGGCTGGAACCTATGGGCAATCCATCAAAATCACGTGCGTAGGCCAGGGGAAGACACGTCGTTGGCTCGTTTCAATTCCCGGAACACAGCACTTTGATACTCCATCAACCCCCAACCCGGCAGACATGGAGTCCAATATTCGAGAGGCATTGGGGATGCCTTCGTCTATGCGTGCGGGCATTATTGCAGCACTTCACCATGCGATGAGTGAAGAAGGAGTTGATCCCGAAGGCTTTGCTACGGAGCCGGTGATGCTTGCTGGTCATTCTCAGGGCGGTCTGATCGCGGTTAATTTGGGAAGCCTACCCGCACAGGAAACAGGAATTGATGTCCGTGCGATTCTCGCTATGGGAGCTCCCGCTAGGCGAACACGAATTCGTCCGGATGTTGTCATGGTCGATATTGCTCACGATCAGGATGTTATTCCGTCTACCGACGGGACACCGGCTCGTGCCCCCGACCATCGGATCATGGTGGGACGAAAGCTCATTCAGCCACGCTTGCGCGCCCTGTACTATGCACATTCCTCATCGACGTACACCGAAACGGTGGGACACCTTGAGCGTCGCAGTGCCATCACGCAGTGGGATCGAGTCGGGCAGGCGGTTCGCACGCTCCAAGCGATGCTCCCACAGGGCGATGAGCCTACTCGCGTGCGCATCTATGACGTATGGCAAGAGCTCGATGACCCAAATTCTGGGGTTTGGTCGCGGGTGAAGGGTATTCATTCTCGGCAACTCACCTGTAATGCACAAGAAGCTGATGACAATCACGATGGGGTGACGCATGGAAGCGAATAGATCACTCAAGCGGATCCTGGGAATGATGAATGGGTCGGCGCTCCAGCGCATCGCTGACGATATCCCACGGATTTCTAACCCCCTGGGTCTTGCTGCAATGGGAATCGCAACGCTCGGAGTGGGAGCTGCGCTTACGCGTCTGCGGCCAAGCGATAGGGAAGGGCGCTCTCAGCGCTTCGCCCGCATGATCGAGGCAAGGCTTCGCGCAACCCTTGAAAAGCAGATTGCGCGCGGTGAGTACGGCAATGTGAATTCTGCTCCATGGGATGTCGATCGCTGCGAAGTCCAGGTTAACGAAGGCTTTGGGAAACCAACCGTGGTTTGCTTCACTGTAGTGATGACGGCTTGTAGCGAGGAGCTAGCGGAAGACCTTCGTGCGCGTGCTGCGCAGGGGCTACTGGCTGCGGCTGTAGAGGCAGCATGGCGTAATCCCGAAATTGCGCCGATCGTCATTGAAGGCAAGCTTCAATCCGGTGATGAGGACATCGTCGACATGCGCGCTCTGGGGTACTCTTCCCTCCAGGTACGCCCCGAAGAACTCTTTGAGCGCTTAGGGGCACCCGCATTTGATAGTGGCTGGAAGCCCGTCTAAACCTGCGTTACTCTGCGCTGATCCAATCGACCATATCGGGTGCATAACCCGTGTAAGTCTCAGGAGTGAGCTCCATGAGTCGGCGCTTCTGGTCTTCGGGTAAATCCAAAGAAGATACAAAATCACGCAGACGGTGGATACCGATATCGTGTCCGCGCGTCAGCTCCTTCATGCGCTCGTAGGGGTTCTCCATACCGTCGCGCCCCTCAAGGGAGGCAAGACGCATGACCTGTTGAATGGCCTCGGAAAGAACTTCGGGATGTTGTGCCAATTCCTCAGCCATGACCTGTGAATTCAGTTCAATCCCCTCTAAACCACGGGTCAAATTATCAATCGCAACAAGTGAATGCCCCAAAGCCACCCCGATATTGCGCTGAGTTGAGGAATCCGTCAGATCGCGCTGAAGTCGCGATGTCACCAAAGTCTGAGCAAGGGTTTCCAAGAGTGCGCAGGAAATCTCAAAATTAGCCTCGGCATTCTCAAAACGAATCGGGTTGACCTTATGCGGCATCGTCGAAGAGCCGGTTGACCCTTGCGCACCAAGCTTTTGATGGAAATAACCCAAAGAAATGTAGGTCCAACAATCCGTCGAAAGATTATGAGCGATGCGCCCGAAGCGTGAAATATCGCTGTAGAGTTCGCTTTGCCAGTCATGAGACTCGATTTGAGTCGTCAACGGGTTCCACGTCAGACCGAGGCGCTCCACAAAATCTTTTGTGAGAAGTGGCCAGGGAATTTGGGGCAGTGCAATGCGGTGAGCGGCCCAAGTTCCAGTGGCTCCATTCATTTTGCCCAAGTATTCCGCGTCTTCAATTCGCGAGAGCTGGCGAGAGAGGCGATAGGCGAAAACCGCCAATTCCTTACCCATAGTGACCGGAGTTGCCGGTTGGCCGTGGGTACGAGCGAGCATGGGAACATCCGCGCCATTTTGAGCCAATTCAAGAAGTCGCGAATATAGCGCCTGTGCACGAGGCAACCACACTTGACGAACGGCAGCTTGAACATTGAGTGCGTACGAGAGGTTATTGATGTCCTCTGAGGTCGCAAAAATATGGACCAGCGGACGAAGTGAGGGAAGTACGGTGTCAGGACCGAGAGCATCGCGCGCCGCCTCAAGGCGATGATCAATGTAGTACTCGACTGCCTTCACGTCGTGGCGGGTTTCGGCTTCGATCTGGGCGAGTTCGGCAATGGAATCTGCGTTGAAAGTCTGAGGAAGTGCACGCAGGTAGTCCAATTCGGCATCAGAGATTTCGGGTGCGTGAGCGATGATGCCCCGTCGCAGCAACTCAATCATCCACTCAATCTCGACAAAAATTCGGGTTCGATTGAGTGCAGCCTCTGAAAGGTACTGGGTCAGTTCCTGGGTTTGAGGGCGGTAGCGACCGTCCAGCGGAGACAGGGCCTGGCCAGTTGCTGCTAGGTCTGCGTATCCCATTTCGGGCGAAAACATGGATCCTTGCTGCGAAGTCATGTCTTAATCATCTCAGACCGAGGCCGCGCTGCCACGGGACCAGGTTTTGAAACCTTGTATTCACGCACAGTCGTGACGGCTTATCGGTGTTTTCCACAGAAATTGTGATGTGTCTGAAGCGAGAAGAGCATCTTCATACTCTGACACGTATGTGGATGTTCACGGTATGTCAGTCGCTTCAGGTAATCGCAGACAATTGTGCGGATATCGCCGCGACAATGAATGAGTTTTCACTGTCGTCATGGACTGGAAACGGAAGTGAAGGTGCGCGCGCAGAAATTGATCAAATTGCGAAAGGATCGAATTCTTGGTCCGCACTGGCATCGCAGCTGAAAGAACTTGCGCAATTAGAAATGGCCAGTTTGGAGGGACAGTCATGAGCGATGAATCTGTGTCGTGGATGCTTGTCTCTTCTTCGCAGACGTGCATCGATACTGAGGCACTGGTGGATGATGTCCTCGCGATGAGGAAAATCAAAGATGCCTGTAATGAGCAGCTGGATATGCTCGCTGGGATGATCCAAGACTTAAGGATTCACAAGTGCGGAGAGCTGGCCGACCACTTTTACTCACTTGGCGCGCACCTCAGTGAGCGGATGGATAGTTGTGCGAAAAAGCTTGCCTACGTTGCGCGGATCCACTCTGGTGCCGAGGCCGATGTCCGAGCCTACCAGCGCACCTGCGCCCGCTTAGACGGCGGTTTGGGATTAAATACGTGGGGCGGTGGCTTAGTGCTTTCGCAAAAGATTGGACGTTTCGGAAAGTATCTGAATCCAAACCTTCCCTTTCTCATGGCTCCTGTTGGATTGGTTCACGGAGGGGCGATTGTTGCAGCCCACGGCTATTCCTTCGTCCATCAACCAAAAGATGCAGAGCTGGGTATCCGAACTCAGTATGACGTTGGTGAAGTGGCCAGAATGCTCAGTGGTACGAATTCGCATGAGAATGCAGAAGTGACGCGCGATGCCGCGGCCCAAGCATCAACGTTCTATGCGGCCATGGGCTGGTTAATGTTTGGCAGGCACAGTGGAGTGCGGATCTCGGCACAGGCGCTTCCGACCACTTCCGGTGGGGGATCTCCGTTAAGTTCCCGGGTATTAGAAGGTGTTGCTGATGGTGGAAAAGTACGTACATACTGTGGACCTTTTGGAGTTGCCCTCTATGCGGCGCATAGCGTTATTGCCTACCCCAAACACGCACCGACGGTCCAGCAGGCGGCCTCGGGAATCGCGCAAGTGGGGAGTGGAGCTCCCCCTCATGTGAACACTCCACTTCAGGCCTCGGCAGCCCTTGAAAGGATCGGAGAACTGCGCTCAAGCGCGGATGAAGGCCAGATCGAGATCCTTCAGCATGTCACTACAGATGAACAGGGTCAGGAACGCCGTTCATGGTCTGTGATGATTCGAGGAACGCAGAAGTGGGGACCCGGTGAGGATAATCCCCAGGACATGCTGACGAACCTTCAAGCTGTTGGTCAATCTGACTCAGATCAGCTTCGTGCGGTGAAGGCGGCTATGGATATGGCGGGAATTCGCAGTGATGAACCCGTTGAGTTCATTGGCCATTCACAAGGTGGAATCATCGCTGCTCAGCTGGCTTCCGAAAGCGATATTCGCTCACGCTACAGCGTGGCCTCGGTTCTGACAGCGGGATCTCCCGTCGCAGGTTTTCACCCTGATCCGGGCGTTCCCATGCTCAATATGGAAAATACACGTGATATCGTTCCTGCCCTTGATGGTGCGGCAAATACTAATCGGGGAAATGCGCTCACCTTGCATTTTGATAGCGAACACTTGGATGTGAAGCAGGGCAGCGAAAATCCCATTGCTGCACACGACATTGAAACCTATACGCAGGCGATCCGCGAATGCGAGCAGGTGAATCCGCAACAGAACCCCAATATTGGGGAAGTAATTCGCTGGGAAGAACAAAGAAGAACTCGGCTAGGTATCACCGATAGGACGCAGACGCGCTCCTATATCTTTGATACCCGCCGAGTGACGTGATGCGAGTGAGGGAAGGATCAGTCCTTCTTGGATGCTCCAGTCAAGCTTCCAAACAGCGAAGAGACAATAGCGGTGATGATCGCACCGATAATTGCCGCCCCAATACCAGAGACAGAGAAAGGAAGACCCAAAGAGTGGGCAACTCCGCTTGCCACCATGAAACCGATGCCATTAGTCACCAGAGCAAAGAGTCCGAAAGTGAGGATGTACAGGGGGAAGGCAAGGATTGAAACCAAGGGGCGAACGATCGAATTCACGATGGTGAAGACCAAGGCGATCAGGCCCAGCATGATGACTGTTTCAGTCAGGGTCGTGCCCTGTGCAATGACGATTCCAGGAACAAGTTTGGCCGAGACCCACAGTCCCAAGCCGGTTCCGATAAGACGCAGAATAAAGTTCATGCGCTTAATTATCGCCTATCTCTGAGCAAAGAACTATGCGACGATCGCCATAACTGCGCTAAACATCAAGGCGCAGGCCAGATATTCGCCAATCCCAATGACCGCGGGGCGAAGCTTGATGCGTGACGAATTTTGTAATGCGGGGACAATGATTGCTCGCGCAGAAAGCACGGTAAAAGCGATCAAAGACCAGAGCGGAATCACGTGGGTCACAACGCCAACAAGGCCAGCCACTAGTGTCGCTAGGTGCCAGGCAATACAGACGGCGAACATGCGCGTGTCCCCGGCACCTCGGATCAGCGATCTTACGTAGAGAGTAGCGCCCAGCATGTATGCCGCAATTGCGGCCGCCGCACACCAGAGTTTGAGTGGTGAGTAGTCTTCAGCAACAACCCACACTGACAGCGGATAGGTGCATGAGCTGGCCAGAACGCTTGCGAGGTGTGAGGGTAGTGAGCGTCGGCGCTTTCTCCACGCCTCGAATGTTGCAATTGCACAGAAGATTGTTACGGGGATCAGGATTCGCGCGACAGGACGCGGGTGAAGAATGATGACCGGGATCCCGCATGCAGCCGCGATTGCTGCCCAGGTCGCCATCGCCGGTAGGTAGGTTTTTCGACGTTGAGGTGCAGCCGCCATGTACAGGGTGAGTGCGTGATAGCTGCAGTAGGCCGCTGTCCATGCGGCAAGTAAAAGGAACTGAATGGGCTGAGGTTTCAGGGTGCAGATTCCGACAGCGATGGGAAGGGCAGTCATTACCCACGCGCCATGCTCGTTTGAGAGCCATCCTCGGCGAATAAGTGAGCGTATCCGTGATCCTCGTTGATTCATGGGCAACAGTGTAGTGCCCCTATTCACTAAGGCAAACCTAAGAAAATCGCGAATTCTGTGCCGGCGCTCACCGACATCCCATTCACTGAGACATACTTTTTCTGAACTGGGCCAACAGCGCAATAGTTATAGGTATGTCAACAAACGATACACGCGAAGAACATGCTCCGTCCTCGGTTGCTTCAAAGCCCGAGCTTTCTCAAGAAGATCGTTCCGCCCGCATTGCGGTTACCGTATTCCCGCTCATTATTATTGTGGCATTCGCTCTGGGTCTGATTTTCCCGACCCATGCAGCAAAGCTTGGCTCGGGTGTGAACATCGGCCTGGGCATCATCATGTTCGGCATGGGCCTGACCCTGACCCTTCCCGACTTCGCACTTGTCGTGAAGCGCCCCCTGCCCGTCATTGTCGGTGTTATCGCGCAGTACGTCATTATGCCTGGAGTCGCCTTCCTCCTGGCCAAAGTGCTCCACCTTGATCCGGCAATTGCAGCCGGTGTCATCCTGGTCGGTTGTGCTCCGGGTGGTACCGCCTCGAATGTCATCTCCTACCTGGCAAAGGGTGACGTTGCACTCTCGGTGACCATGACATCGATTTCCACCCTGCTGGCACCCTTCATGACCCCCCTGCTTACCAAGTGGCTGGCCGGTCAGTACATGCCTGTTGATGCAAAAAACATGGCGCTCGCAATTGTTCAGATCGTTCTGATACCGGTTATCGCAGGCATCGTCGTCCGTATGCTTGCTGGCCGCTACGTTGAAAAGATCCTCCCGGCTCTTCCCTGGATCTCCGTCCTTGGCATCTCCTACGTGCTTGCAGCAGTCGTTGGCAAGTCCGCCGACACGATCATGGAATCCGCACTCATCGTCTTCGTCGTGGTTATCCTCCACAACCTGCTCGGTTACTTCTTCGGATACTTCGCAGGCCGTATCTCGGGCGGCGATTACCGTGCAGCCCGCACGACCGCAATCGAAGTTGGTATGCAGAACTCGGGTCTGGCAGCCGGCTTGGCGACGAAGTACTTCAGCCCCGAGGCCGCGCTTCCCGGTGCTGTCTTCTCGGTTTGGCACAACCTTTCTGGTGCACTATTGGCCATGTTCTTCCGCCGCTTTGGAAAGCAGGGCTGAACGTGCGCTGAAGGGAAATACCCGACAGCATTACAGTCTTGCTTTCACGTCGGAGTAGTACCGACCTGAAACTTGTGGGGCGACGCTGCGAATATCGCATGCGTCGCCCCACCTGTATGTCATGCAGGCTGGAGTCGTGCTTGGAATCCACCAGAATTTTCGGATACCCAGCAGTGCTGGAATACCAAAGCCGTTCCTAGTTATGGTTCCCCGAACGAGGCGTGTGTGCACCTTCCGTGAAGGCGTTAATGGTCACCTGCGGATCAAGCGGATGGCCGGCGCGAGTCTCTGCACGCAGGTGCGAAACGACGGCCTCGAGACTGCCGCAGGCATCGGCAACTGCCTTCTGACGCTGATAGCCCACGCCAATGCTGCGCATCGTTGAAATGAAATCCAACTCCTGTGCGCAATCAAGGTCCTCAGCAACAGGGCGCAGTTTTTCAATCATTTCATCCAGCAGCTCGTCGATGTGACGCTCATTACCGTGAATGTCTTCGATGAGAATGGCATCCATCCCGTAACGCGCCGCACGCCACTTGTTCTCAGCCAAGAACCACGGTGAGGTGGTCGGAAGTTCTTCGCCTCGATCAAGAGCACGTGAACCGTATTCAACCAGGCAGTGAATAAGGGCGGCGATCGCTCCAATTTCAGCCGCGTTGCTGGAAGAATCGCAAACGCGTACTTCCAGGGTGCCTAGCCTAGGTGAGGGGCGAATATCCCAACGGATCTCATCAAAATTCGAAATGATGCCGGTGTGCATCATGTCGCGAGTGTAATGTTCCAATTCCTCCCAGCGGGTAAAAAGCTGGGGGACACCAGCCGTGGGAAGCTGCTGGAAAACCATCGCGCGATTGTCGCAGTAGCCTGTGTCCGTTCCCGCCCAATAGGGTGACGAGGCCGTCAGGGCTTGGATTTGCCCGAGCTGAGTGGAGAGGAAGGCGAGAAGGGGAAGAACTTTGGCGCGCTCCTCAATCCCAACGTGAACATGCGTGCCAAAAATCAGCATTTGGCGACCCCAGAACTGGGTGCGATTGACCAATTCGGCATAGCGTTTTGAGTCTGAAACTCGCTGGTGTGCAGGGTTAGCAAATGGGTGAGATCCTGCGCTTGTGAGGTCGACGCGGAGTGCCGATGTAGTTGGCTCAAGCATCTCTAAGCCCTCATTGAGATCGGCAATGGCATCGCGGACACGTGTCTGTTTGCGAGAAACTAATTCCACTGTATTGCGCAGCATTTCTCCGTGAACAAGCGTATTTCCCGGATACTGCGCACAGACTTGAGCGATGATTGCCTGCGCGCATTGGCGGAGGTCTTCAGAATCGATATCGATAAGCTGGAGTTCCCACTCAACACCAAGTGTTGAACGTTCAGATTGTGCGAACGAGATGGCCATAGCTCCCCTTGCTCAAGCTTGTTGGTAGCGGTGGATAAAGGATGCCAATAGGTCGTGGGCGGGTTGAGTATTCGCAGCGTCGCAGCGCGCAACTACCGCGGGCTTCTCTTCTGCAGGATAGTAGGTGTCACCATAGGTCTCAATGCGTAGATGCATCCCATCTCGCGTAATTTCCGGATGAAATTGCGTGCCATAGATGTTCTTTCCCCAGCGGAGGATCTGGACGTGGCAGCGAGTTCCGGTCGCCAGAAGTTCGGCCCCCTGTGGAATAGATCCAATGGCATCGGCGTGACCGGTGTAGGCGTGAAATTTTGGCGGAAGCTTACCGGTGAGGGGGTCGGCAAATCCGGCCTCGGTCAAGGAAATTTCGGGGGCCTGGAGGTCCTCAGAGAAGCCCTCAACGAGGGGTGCTCCCGAGGTCCGAGCCAGGGATTGCAAGCCAAAACAGATGCCGAAAGTCGGGAAATCGCGCTCCAGAAGGATGGATGTCAAGGCGTCGATGCGTTCTTCAACGCGCAGGTGCTCGGGAGTCTTCTGTTCATGAGGATGCTCGAAACCAAAAGGAGAGCCGGTAATGATGACACCCGAATACTGGTCCAAATCGATATCGCTGGCCGGGTGCGGTGAAGCGGCATCAACTAACGGAAGTGGGTGAAGATCGCTGTCACTGAGCTGACCGATTGCCTTCATCGACGCCAGTTCATCTCGCGCAAGAATACCGTCTGGTCGGCACACGGCCACCAGGAAGGGTCGAGAAGAAGAGGGTCGAGAAGCGTTCATAACTTCACGCTATCAGCCGTATCAAACAGATGCCCGCGACGATGCAGAAGATGGGATTGTGTAACGGGTAGAAAAAACCCGCAGCACCAAACGATGCTGCGGGAATCACGTCGGGGTGGCGGGATTTGAACCCACGGCCTCTTCGTCCCGAACGAAGCGCGCTACCAAGCTGCGCCACACCCCGTGACCGTTTGAGTATAGCCGTCCGAAGCCGGTGCGCAAAATTTTGTACGCCAAGGTCTGGAGTATTGCCCGTCTCCGGTGTTCAGTCGTGAATTGTCAAGATCGAGGCTTCGGGGCGGGTGGCGATACGCACTCGAGCGTAAGGGGATGTACCCAAGCCCGCGGAAACGTGCAGCCATGCATTCTCGCTGGCACTGGACTCCCACACGTGCAATCCCTTGCCAAACTCACGGGGAAGATCGCAATTGGTCACCAGGGGGGTCACACCAGGGAGCCCAATCTGACCACCGTGAGTGTGGCCTGCAAGGATCACTTCTGCACCCAAGTGGGTCATTGAGTTGAGCACGCGCGTGTAGGGCGCATGGGTTACACCCATGCGAATAGCTCCAGACGATAGCCAACTTTGCGATAGCCCAGTGATGGAATCACGGTTAATGTGCGGGTCATCGACACCCAGCAGAGCAAGAGGAGCAGCTGCGTAGCTGAACTCGTCAACGTCGGTCGTGGTCTCCGTCTGGTAAGGCTCCACAAGTGCCGAAGAATTCGACAAATCCGCCCAACCCATCGTTCGTAGGTGTGCGGCAAGTTCGGTCCACGGCAGGTCTACCGCGCGCTCGATCTTTCCTGACTCACGAGACCGAAAGTAGCGAGTCCAGCTCCTGGGTTTCGGCGAGTAGTAATCGTTTGAACCAAAAACGAAGGCTCCAGGGAAATCAGAGAAAATTTCGTGCGCCTGGATCACCAAATTCAGCGCATCGGGACTCCCGAAGTTATCTCCGGTAGAAATCACGTAATCGAATTGCTCGGTGTCGCGAATCTCTTGCAGGAAATCGAGAAGAAATTCTTGGCCTGCGAAAAGGTGTAGATCGGAGAAATGAAGGATCTTCGCCATTCGGTGATGACTGCGCAGCATGGGCGTTGACAGTGCCGAAAGCGGAACATCGTAGTGGCGAAGGACAGGTCGACGCCGCTCGACACTTCCCCAGGCAAGAGCCGCGGTACCGCCCAGAGCAAGGGCGGCTGCGCCTCGGAATGCGTGCTTGACGAGTCGACGTGAAGTCATTTCTTACTCATCCCCATCGTCATCATCATCGTTGTTTCCGGGTTGTTGCTGTCCCTGCGGATTCTGTTGCGGGGCAGGAGTTGCACTGGGAGTCGGAGCTTCAGTTTGGCGAGGTGCGGCCTGGGGGGTTCCGATATTCGCATTGGGCATGGGCTGGTTGGGGGTGCCCTCCAGCGCCGCGCTCATGTATGGAGCCCAGATATTTTGGCCGACGAAAGTTTCACCGAAGATTTGCGAGTAGTAGCGTCCGTTGATTCGGACGTTTTGAACCGGGGTCGTCGAGGCGTTGCCGTGACCAACCCATGCGGCAGTGGTGAGTTCTGCGGTCGATCCCGTGAGCCAGGTGTTTGCCGAGTAGTCGGTCGTACCGGACTTGGCGGCAAATTGACGATCGCCCGACAAACGCGTAGCAGTGTAGTACTGGCTAGCCGACTTCGTCAGGGTTGTTGCAACCTTTTGAGCGACCTGCGAATCGATAACCTGCTTGCAGTTCGCAGAACCTTCCTTAAGAACGTTCTCTTGACGGTCGGTAACCTTCGCGATGGAGTAGGGCTGGCACATCTTGCCGTCATTGACGAAGGCTGCGAAAGCGCGTGCCATGGTCAGCGGTGAAGCAGAACCGGAACCCAAGATGTTACCGGGCACTGCCAAGATTGGTTCACCGTTTCCGTCATCGATGCCCATGTCAGCGGCAACTTGGAAGATATCGCAGAAGTTGAGCTTGGACGCCATATTGACGAAGGAGTGGTTCACCGAAAGGCCCGTTGCGCCGATGACGTTAAAGGCACCGTCCTTACCGGCCAAGTCGACGACGTTCCAACTTTCGGTGTGGATCGGAACGCCATCACACTTGAAGGAGCCATTGGGGAAGTTCGTTCGCCCGTCGATGGTTTCATAAGCCGAGCGGCCTTCCTTGTACCATTGGGCCAAGACGAAGACCTTGAAGGTTGATCCAACCTGGAAGGAACCATCAGCTGCATAGTTCGACATGGTTTCGTCTTCGCCCACGCCGTAGACAGTATTTTGGGCCATTGCTACAACTTCACCCGTTTGGGGGACTAAGGAAACCAAAGCGTTATCCAAACCGGAGGCATCGTCGGGTGGAATGGTCGTCGTTAAGGCTTCGTAGGCAGCATGCTGCTTCTTCGGATCCAAAGTCGTTCGGATGGTCAGTCCACCGGTCTTAAGAAGACGCTCACGCTCAATGGAGGTCTTTCCAAAGGCCTCATCGGCAAGGAACTGGCGCACTACATAGGAGCAGAAGTAGGCATTTTCATCGCCAGCACCCGAGCATCCCTCACGAATCTCAGTGGGGTGAAGCATGTCGGTAACGTTCACGGCCTTTGCCTCGGCTGCTTCGGCCTCTGTAATGACGCCCTGGTCAGCCATGACGGAAAGGACGGTATCACGGCGTTCTTGCGCGGCCTCGGGATGCTGAAGGGGGTTGTACTGAACGGGAGACTGGACGAGGCCGGCTAGGAGCGCGGCTTCACCGATCGTCAGTTCGTTGGCGGACTTGGAGAAATAGAGCTGAGAGGCTGCCTCAACACCGTAAGTGATGGGACCGAAGGGCGCGATATTCAAGTAGCCAGTCAGGATTTGATCCTTGTCCATCTGCTTCTCGACAGCAAGCGCGTACTTGATTTCGCGAAGTTTACGTTCGGTGGTTTGCTCAGTTGCGGCCTCGACCTGGTCGGCATCGCCTTCCATGTAACCCTTCTCGGCCAAGGCATTACGAACGTATTGCTGGGTAATGGTCGATGCGCCCTGCTTCCCGCCGTCATCACCGAGGTTATTGACCATTGCACGGGCAATACCTGTGGGGTCGACACCGTGGTGTTCGAAGAAGCGTCGGTCTTCAATGGCGACGATTGCCTTCTTCATGATGGGCGCGATTTTGTCCGAGGGGATGACAATGCGCTGCTTATCGTAGAAACGGGCAATCACTTGGCCGTTCGTATCGAGCATGGTGGACTCGGTCGCGGGAGAGACAACCTGGATGTCGGTGGGGATCTCGTCGAAGATCTCCATCCCTGCTTTCGCCGTGATTGCACCGGTCCCGACGGCCGGCACCAAGACACCAGCACTGACCACACCGACAAGTGTTGATGCTGCCAAGAATGACAGCAAGAGTGCCACTAGCTGTGCGGGTCGAACAAAGCGTGTATGCGACTGAGCCATAGGTACAGGATACGTGTAGAGGCCTCGGAAAGAGAGAGGAAGAGGTGGATTACGTCAACGTTCGCTCTCTTTGCCACATTACGGACCGAATCCGTCCTAATTTCCCTTATGAAAATTTCATGTGTACTCTCTGAGGAAGAGGTCAATGTCGACCACATGGAGAGGGTGGAGTTTCACATGATTGACGACCACGGTTGGGTTGAGTATGCCCTGTGTGCCGAAGATGAACCCGACTCCCTGTTTGTGCAGGGCGCAGCTCAGCGTCAAGTTCGTATGCGCTGTATGGAATGCCCCGTGCGCCTTGAGTGCCTTGCAGACGCCTTACAGTCACAGATGTCCTACGGCGTGTGGGGCGGTCTTACCGAACGCGAACGCCGCGTGATTTTACGCGTCTATCCAGAGAAGACTGACTGGAGTGAGTGGCTCATGCATTCTCGAGATCCTCTGGCAGTTGAGTTGCGCAAACCGCGGGTTCCCCAAAGCTTGTCGATGAAACACCTTCGTACAAATGCCAAGGCATTACGAGAGGCATCACTTTCTGTTGCTGCACGTGGCTAATCGCAGCGAGTGCCGTAGGATGGCGCTATGACTACATGGGAATATGCAACAATTCCGCTTTTGACCCACGCAACGAAGGCAATCCTCGACCAGTGGGGAGCCGATGGCTGGGAGCTCGTCCAAGTTGTTCCAGGACCAACTGGTTCAGATAGCTTGGTCGCGTATCTGAAGCGTCCGAAGCAAGACTGATCCTGTGGATTTTTCTTCGCAATAAACTATCGGGGTCGAGCAGGTTTATCACCTGCTCGACCCCGAAGGCATTGAGCTAAAGATTAGCGTGCGCGGCGTGCCAGACGATCGACATCAAGCAGTGTGACCGCACGGCCTTCCAGACGGATCCAACCGCGCGAAACGAAATCTGCCAAGGACTTGTTGACAGTTTCACGCGACGCGCCGACCAGCTGGGCCAGTTCTTCCTGAGTGAGGTCGTGAGGAACGTGAATGCCCTTATCGGTTGCCGTACCGAAACGATCTGCAAGATCAAGCAACGCCTTAGCAACGCGGCCGGGGACGTCGGAGAAGACCAGATCGGAAAGCGATTCATTCGTGCGACGCAGGCGCTGTGCCAGTGCACGGAGCATGTGCTTGGCCAGGGTCGGGTTCGCTTCGACGATCTCCATGAGGTCGCTGTGCAGCAGGTGCAGCAGGGTGGCGGGGGACACGGCGGTTGCGGTGGTCGAGCGCGGGCCTGGATCAAAGAGCGTCAGTTCTCCGAGAATTTCGCCGGGTCCAAGGACTGCAAGCAGGGATTCGCGGCCGTCATTCGAGGTGTGGCCCAGCTTCACTTTGCCTTCGGTCACGATGTACAGACGGTCACCAAGATCGCCTTCTTCGAAGAGGGTTTCGCCGCGTCGCAGTGTTGTCTGACCCATCTTCTGCTGCAGCGATGCCTGTTGCGCCTCATCGAGTCCACTGAAGAGAGGGACTTGGTTGATGAAGTTTGCATCTCCATACATAAAGCCGGAACTCCGTTCTATTCGCGAGCGCCGCTAGCATGCGCCGCCGACTACTGAGCTGTCCTAATCAGGTAAGACGGCAGCCCAGCACAAAAGAGCCACCGTGTGATAGTCGTAACTATTATGCATGGTGAACGGTCTAAATCACATATTTGCACACAGTTTGCGCAAATTCGTTTCTTTAGAGTTGACTCTGAGCTGCACAGTGAGCGGATTCCTTGATGAAAGGAAGGATCGCCTGGATCAGAGCCTGAGGGTTTTCTTCCTGTGGGAAATGGCCGCATTCGCCAATTGCGCGCATGGTGAATTCGCCGCTGGTTGCTTGGACATCATCAGCAAAATCAACGTGCGACCATAAACCGTCGTCGCGCGCTTGAATTGAAAGCACGGGTACCGTCACGCTCCGTGTCAGAACATTCTTGGAGCTAAATGAGGGCCTAAACGTTGCCCGCAGTGATTCCCACGCGGATCGAACCGCGATGTGACGGGAAAGAGCCTCACGGTAGACTTCCGCATTCTCTAGCATTTCCTCGCGGTTAAAAGGCGCCGCCCACTGAGAGATTGAACGGTCGATCCATGCTGAGCGTGCCGCGAAGAAGGCTACGCGAGGACGGCGCGATAGGAGGGTTGAGAACCAGCGGCCTCGGCCTCGGGAAGAAAGCCCACGCAGGAAGTGCAGACCCAGCGGATGAGGGGCACACACCGGCACAATCGCCTGCAAGCCCGCAGGTTTAAGCGCGCCGAGCATCCACGCGACCACGCCCCCCATGCCGTTGCCGACAACCGTGTAGGAAGAAATTCCCAGTGCCGAGGCCACGCAAGCGACGTCCGTCGCCAGCTGGGTGAGTTCGACGTCTCCCGGAGCAAGATCGGAGGTACCAAAGCCTCGAAGATCCATTGCAATGGTGCGGATACCGGCCTGCGTGAAGGCGGGAATAACCTCCCGCCACGTCCACCAAGTCATTGGGAAAGAGTGAAGGAGGATAACGGCAAAAGAAGCATCCTCGGGTCCCGCTTCGGCGATATGGAAGGATGCTCCCGAGGCTGAGATCCGACGGTGAACCCAGGGCCCGGGAGCTTCCAATACCGCGCGAGAAACCTCGGGTTTCACCGCAGACCAGCTGCCTTTTCGGCGCGACGACGTTCGCGGGCGGTGAAGTGTGCACCCGCGGGATTGACGCGTTCTACTTGCTCGCGCATTGCCTCTTCATTGCGTCCGCGGCGGCGAACCGAATGCGAAAGGGATGCGATGCCAAGCAGTGCAAGTCCAAGGAAGAGTAGGCGACCGGAGTATCCGGATGCTTGGAGGTGGTGTGCAAGGTTAGCGCCCAAGGCACCGGAATTCTGCAGGAAGTGCAGAGTGGAAACCGTGTGTGCGGAGGTAAATCCGGGGGCGAAAACCCAGGGGAGGCCGGCTGCGAAGAAGCAGAGGCCACCGATCCATGCGCCCAGTGAGGAACGCTTGAATGCTTCAAATAGTGCAATAACTGCCACGAAAGCAATGGCGACTTCGGTGATAGCAAGCCAGTTGATCACGCCGGTTGCTGCGGGATTGCCCCCGGGAAGTGTCATGCGAGCGCCGGCATCGGCAATGAGGTACCAAGTGATGGGCAGAACAAAGATGCCTAAAGCCAGTGAGCTCCAGTGAGCAGCCGCGCGAGAGGGCATTTCAGGAACGACTGTTGCGCCCTCAAAAAGTGCATCGTCGAGGCTCTCGGGGGTCTCTTGAGGAACGGTACGCTCGCCGCTATCTTCACGAGGCTTCCACGAAGCTTCGGTCGTCGCGCTTTCCGCTGCCGGAGCAATGAATGCGCGCCTACGAACCTGGGTGCTTTCAAGCTCGTCCTCGAGTTCCTCGGCGTTTTCGGGCTGAGCAGGTGTGCGGCGCGAGAGGGCGTCGGGAACCTCGGTCACCGAAGGAGAGTCCTCAGGCTCTTCTTCCGCGGCTTCGGAAGCAGCCGGGATCGTTGTGGTGTGTGCGGAGTCGGGAACTTCCTCAGATTCTTCGGGGGATGCGTCCTTGGGCTCTGCGTTGTCCTCAGTAGTTTCCTCAGTCTTTTCCGAGGCCGGCTCAGGTTCGACGTTGTCGTGGGAGGTGTGCTCAGACTCGGTCACGGTGTTCTCATCGTGTGCTAAGTCGTGGCTATCGCCCTGAGAGGTTTCTTCACTCGAAGGTTCGTCTGAAGAGGATTCCTCGGTCTGCGCATCCTGCTGTTCCTGAGCTGACTCAGGCTCGGCCTCGGAATGCTCAGACGTCGAACGCTGCGCAAGAGCATCATCCACGGACGTTGGGGTGACACCCATGTGGACAGGTTCAACCTGACTGGTTTCGGTGACTGATGCGCCACCGACGATGTCTTCGGCTGCAGATGCCTCACCGGGAAGGGTGACTTCTTCGCCGGTCAGTGGTGTTTCCTCACCGGTAGAAGGACGATCGGTATCTTCCGTCACCTTGTCAACGTCTTCCTTGTGTTCCTGATCAGACATGGGACCTCCTCTTCTCGTGCTGACGATAACGAGAAAACGAAGATTTTTGGGGATTACCCGCCGAGAAGCGCTGGATTACGCGACTTGGTTGGAACTTGATGCGTCGTTGGGGGCGTAGCGGCGAGCCCAGTAAATTCCCAAGGTTGAGGCTGCAAGGATCATTCCGTAGGCGGCAATAGTCGAAGCGGACATCAAAATCTGGGTTCCCATTGATTTTCCGGGGGTCACGACAGCACCGGTGAGGCTTGTTCCAACGGGAATCAGAAGGAAGGCGGGGATGATGTAGATCCAAGCGACGACCTGAGGGCCGATCATTGACCAGCGCGAAACTAGCGCGATTATTCCCAAGATAACGGCAACTGCAATGCCCTCCGAAGTGTGCATGGGAGTCTGTGCAATGACGCCGTGCAGTCCGCTGGCAGCCATTGGAAGCGAATCGGCAGGAGCACAGCGAACGAGAAGTACGGCGGCAATAATTCCCAGTGGAAGTGAAGCCACTGCGACTGCGATTCGCTCACCTTGGTGGCGCTGAAAGGACACAAGCTGATCGGAATCCGGGCTGTTTTCGCGCGCTCGGTGAGTCAGAGCCAAAGCAACTCCGCCACCAAAAAGGATCGCAGCGACGCATACGGGATAGAGATTCCAGGTTTGTGCGGCGGAAATATCGCTGGTTGAAAGGTTTGAGGCCACAAGGAAGTGGACTCGAAGGTAACCAAAGGTCTGTAAGAAACCAATGACGAGTGCCCATGCAGCAGCAATGAACATACCAATGGAATTGCGTTCGCAGTTGATAGAAATCATGGCCAGAAGAATGGCCGAAAAAGCCATGCCGATCATGCCCTCGACCGAGGCTAAAGGAACACCAATCGCAGCTCGCGCCTGAAGATCCGCGAGCGACATTCCCATGAGGATCAGGGCAAGGGGCGCAAAGATGACAGCGAAGATCGCTGGACGCAGGACAGCGCCGACCGGGAGGGACAATCTGGACATATATCAAGTATGCCGGTACTAGCTGGGAATTGAGCGGTGTGCCCAATAGCCGATGCCTATTCCTCCTGCCAAAGCGAGGGGAATCATCGCTCGGGCAAGACGGGTGCGCTTACGGCCCCGGATTCGCACTGTTTGTGTAAAGGAAAGCGTTGGCCATTCGCGCTCGCGTGCAACCGCCGCAAGCGCTCGATCAGGGTTCACTGCCCTGGGGTTTCCCACTAATTCGAGCATCGGCAGGTCAGAGATGGAATCGCTGTACGCAAAGGATTCATTCAAGTCCCAGCCGCGTTCGCGGGCCAGAGCTGCGCAGGCCTCGGCTTTGCCTTCCCCGTGATTGAAGTGGGTAATAGTTCCGTCGGCCAAGCCGTCTTGGCCCTGTCCGACGATCGTGGATAAAGCATCGGGGATCGAAAGCAGGTGAGCGATGGGGCGAACGATCTCTAACGGTGAGGCAGATGCGATGACAACGTGGTGCCCCAGAAGTCGGTGGTGATCGATCAGTGCCAATGCTTCCCTGTAACACAGGGGTGCGATTGTTGAATTTGTGACGTTATTGACGATTTTTTCAACGTACTGTGGGTCCCAGCCTCGAGTGAGTTCACCCAAGGCATGCATCATCGACCGCATTCGTTCATCGTCAGCACCCGTGAAGAGGTAGGGAAGTTGGACGAGGGTTGCCCGCAGGGAATCCCAGCGGCTCATGACTCCCGCGTGAACCAGCGGGCTGCTCAGTGCCATTGCCGAGGCCGTGGCCAAGATGGTCTTGTCAAGATCGAAAAAGGCCGCGATATGGGTATCACTTTCCGGGTGCTGATTAGCACCGGGCAAGGCAGGTTTGAGAATTTCTGTGTTGTTATTGAGGATGGTCATCGTTGACACCTTGGCTTGATGCGGAAACAGCAGTGTTATCCACAGGGGCGAGATTAGCTCTAGTTTTCCACAGATTTTGCGGACGCGGTGGTATTCCGTGGAAAGAAAAATCACGCTCGTACCATGAAGAGCGAAGGCTACGTTGCATTTTGGGAACTTTCGCAAGGTGCTGAGCAATCATTGCGTGCGGTCTGTGCGCTGTTGGGGATTAATACTCGCGAGTGTCATCCTAAAGAGTGTAAGCGAACGGAATTCCGCGTTGAGGAAGTGATCTGCGCTGTCCTTGGTAGGAGCGAAGATCGAGCCCGGTGGGAACACCGTGGAATCCACGTGTTGGTTATTGGCGATTCGCTGCGCCTTCCAGGTTGTGAGAAGGCAATCGGGCAGCTCATACTTGCAGACCATGCGCGCTGGCAGGCTACGGTATCGCCGCATTCTTCCCACCTTTGCGTGGGAATCGCAGGTTGGAGCGGGGGAGTAGGGGTCTCTGCCCTTGCCTGGGATCTGTGTGCGGACACGGGAAGTGTTTTAGTGAATTGCTCGGGACCGGGACCTGTACGAGGCCGTGGAGGACACATCCTTGTTCCCGAGGATGGGCATGTGACATGGTCACGCTTGAGCAAAGGTGAGCGTTATTTCCTTCCCTCGATCGCGAATAGTCTTCCCTGTGCTCAGGGGGTGCCTTTTGTCGGCGGGGATTCATGCGGTTATGCCGAATCAGATGACTCACGCCTCCCGGGGCTTCTTGCTGCTTTGCGTGAAACTCGCAGTGTGGTGTGTGATCTGGGGAGATGGGGAGCCCAATGCGAACAAAGTGCAAGGAATTTCGATGCGCTCATTCTTATAGGTTTGGGAGATGCTGTTGGGGCCGCGCGTCTGTGTGCTCTCAGTGCGTCATTTCCATTCCCATGTCGAAGTTTTCTCTTAATCGCACCACCTCCACATGGTGGACTCTTTTCACGAACTCCACTGAGCGGGCAAATCTCTTCGACTCAAATCTCTCAAATTACCCACACCGAAGGAATGGGGGTGCATCCAGCGGGGATAAGGCCTCGGCAGGGGCGGAAAGGAAGACGTGCCCGCTCACGACTGTGGGAACAGATTGTGGAGCGCACGCAATGAGCCTGATCGACGATTGCCTTGTAGTAGCGCATTCGGGAAAGGGGGACGACCAGGCTGCGATACCTATCAAACCTATCGGGATGGGAATTGAAGAGCTTGGTACGCATTTGGAAGAACTCGAAGCTCGTTTCAATGGCTTGGGAAAGATATTGGCTCCCTTGATTCACCTTCCCGGAATTACGGATATCTTGGTGAATTCCACGCAGGTGTGGGCCGATTGCGGGCAGGGGGTTCAGCCGGCCGGATGCTCTTTTGACAGTGAAGAAGAAGTGCGTGAATTAGCCGTCACAATGGCGGGAATTTGCGGAAAGCGTTTAGATGATGCGGCTCCGATCGTTGATGGAGTTTTACCCATGGGGATTCGTCTTCACGCGGTTATCCCACCACTTTCTGGCGGGGGAACTCTGATTTCTCTGAGGATTCCTGCCAGAAATGGTCTCAGCATTGGGCAGATGCGTGAGATGGGAAGCATTGACAACACCTCATATCAGGTGTTGATGCGCGCCCTTGATATGCGCTGCAACATCCTCATTTCTGGGGCTACGGGGAGTGGGAAAACCACTCTGCTTGCTGCACTTTTGGGGGCGTTGCCCGATGCTCAGAGGCTGATCTGTATCGAGGAAATGAGCGAATTGAATCCTCAACATCCCCATGTTGTTCACCTTCAAGCCAGACAGGCTAATGCTCAGGGGCGCGGGGAAGTGACTCTTTCGGAACTGGTCCGAGCTGCCATGCGTATGAGGCCGGACCGTATCGTTTTAGGGGAATGCAGAGGTATCGAAGTTCGTGACATTATGACTGCCTTGAATACCGGGCACCGCGGAAGTTTTGCCACGATTCATGCCAATACTCCCGCAGAAGTTCCCGCTCGGCTTGCAGCATTGGGGGCGCTCGCGGGAATGGATGCTCGAGCAACGGATCTGCAGGCAAAGGCGGCATTTCAGGTAGTTGTTCATATGGAGCGTGTTGCTCACGGTCCAAAGCGTGGCACCCGTCAGCTGACGCAGATCGGGATTTTTGGGATGGAAAATGGGGTACTTGCGTGCAGTTGTGCCTATCGATGCGATTGCCGAGGCCGCGGAGCCCCCGGACCAGCGTGGGAAGGACTGCGCGCATTGCTCACTGAGGGCCCCTGATGCAGACCAGGACATTTCGGCGTGTTCTGATGTGGGATCCGCATCCATTGACGCGTGGGCAGCAGCGAAACTGGTCGAATCTGCAACACGTGCACACTCGACCTTGGAGGGGGAGTACTTCAGATTCCATCCTTACCGAAGCGGCGCAATCTCTGAGAAAAGTCAGTGCTTTGGTTCGTGCTGGGTTGTCCGCGCGTGACGCATGGCTACAGGTGGGTGAAGGAGAAGAAGGAGTTCCCTATGGGGTTGCTTCCATTGTTCTCAAACAGGCTGGAGAGCATGCGCGTATGGTTACTGCAGCCTGCGCGGTTTCCTACGAATTAGGTGCTCCTTTGTCAGCGGTTTTGGATGCTTTGGCACAAAACTTTGATGATATTGAGCGCATTCAAAAGGCGCGACGAGTCGCTGGTGCTGGCCCAGCCCTATCCGCGAAGATCCTCAACTTACTGCCACTGCTGGCACTGCTCGCGGTATTCATCATGGGGATTAACCCATTTCCTGTGCTTGTTGATGGGGGAGTGGGTTCGATGTGTGCACTAATCGGACTGTCATTTTTGGGAGCGGGGCGATGGGTCTCGCTTCGTCTTATACGCCGATCGTCATGTCAATGGGAGGAAGTTGCGCAGGAAGATATCGCAATCATCTCTGAGCTGGTGATCGCTGCATTGGAGTCTGGAGTGTCAATTCCCCGCGCGTTGGAGTGCATTGGACGTTCAGCGCAAATCGAAGAGCTGGTGAGAGTCGCCAGTTGTTTGACTCTTGGTGTGCGGTGGGACCGTGCCTGGGAGGGATGCAGTGAGGGGATAACAAGCATTGCCGAGGTTCTACGAGAAGCATGGGCGCGTGGAGCATCAGTTGATCATCAGCTGCATGCCTTAGCGGAAGCGAGCAGAGATCAAAGACTGAGTGATGCGAGGGCCAGAGCAGAGGAATTGGGAGTGAAATTGGTTGTGCCCTTGGGACTACTGATGTTGCCAGCCTTCATCTTCCTAGGGGTTGCGCCGGTACTTCTCACGATGGCACGAAATAGCTTCTAAGAAGTCCCACGAATGTTGTCCACAGTTTCTGTGTGTCGACGATTCATCCACAATTTTCATGGCTGCAGAGATTTGCGAATGACTCTCGGTGCACTCTCAAGACATGGGATCGAAGAGAAAGGAAAGACCCATGTTGACGGAAGAAACACTTCACGATGATCGTGATCCCAATAGTGAAATGATGACAGATCCAGAAGAAGGATCGACAACGGTCGAATATGCGATTGGAGCATTGGCAACAGCGGGATTCGCCGGTTTGCTCTTAGTGGTTTTAAAGTCCGGTGTCGTGCAATCTGCCCTTGAACATCTCATTAGCTCTGCATTGAGTATTTCATGAAACTGAGATGCGGCCGCTCCATGCCGTCATCCGAAAAGCATTCGGATGACGGCATGGTCAGCGTTGAAATTGCTCTGGGGACCTTTTCGATAGTCATCATGATTGCACTTGTCCTTTCAGTCTTTGCTGCTGCCATGACCACTCAGAATTTGTGTACTGCGCTTTCGGCCGGCATTCGCGAAAGCGCTCGCGGAGGGAATGGGCAGGAAACTGCGAGCCTGATGTCTACTCGGATATCAGGGGCCCACTTTGAGTTCTCCGCAGACGAGAGGTGGATTTACGGCAAAGCGCAAGCTCCCTATAGAGGCCCCGCGGGAATGATCGGATTGAACTCGCAGTGCAGATATCAGATGTTGCGCGAAAGCACTGTGGTAGGTGGTGAATGAGAATGAGCAAGAAGAGGGGTTCGGATGAAGGCTCTGGGACAATCATGGTGGTTGGAGTTCTGGCTGTCCTTTCCGTTCTTGCCTGCAGTGCACTGGCGTACATCGCTCTTCTTGCAGCGGGGAATCGAGCCCAGAATATTGCGGATCTCAGTGCCTTGGCGGGAGCAGATGTATCCGCAACAGCTCAGTGGGAATCGGTAGAGGAAAAAGCCTGTCGTGCAGCACATGAAGTTGCTCAAGAAAATGGAGCAATGCTGAGCTCATGTCACTGTGAAAGTGTCGACACGATCGTCACGGTGCGTGTGAGCAGTGGGTGGGGATGGAATGTCGCTCGCTCGGCTCGAGCGGGAGTCGACGGTGAAAGTGTTGTAGATGCACTTGAGGGGCCTGCCCCCCGGCTGGCCCCTCAAGCATCCCATCAACACAGTGCGAGTTTCCCGAAAAGTCTTTCGGTGTGGCATCCCCACTTAAGTGGGATCCAACTCTCGATGACTTAAATATAGGAAGTCATACTGTGTGGATACTATTTTGTATCTGAAAGTTTTCTGGGAATTTCTTCGAAAGGCGAATGCTCGACGAGGAGGCCCAAAAGGCACTCTGCACCGGACTTTGAGAGCGGTTCATTCCCGTTTCCACACTTTGGAGACTGGACACACCGGGGGCATCCGTCGTGGCATTTGCACTCGGAAACAGCCTGATAAGTACGCTCCATCCATTCACGAGCGTGGGCAAAACCGTAATGCGCATAGCCCGCACCACCCGGATAAGCATCGTGAACAAAAACAGTTGGTAAATCGGTATCCGTGTGGAGATTTGTCGAAAGCCCACCTAAATCCCAACGGTCGCAATTTGCCAGTAGGGGAAGAAGTGCGATCGAGGCATGCTCTGCTGCGTGGAGAGCCCCTAAGACATCGCCTTTATCGATCCCGATTGCTGCCATTGTCGCAGGAGTCAAGGTGTACCAGCAGGCTTGGGTGCGTAAAGTGCGCTCCGGCATATCGAGTTGAGTATTTGAGATGTATTCCAGCCCTGGAAGTCGAAGGAGGTCGAAATCGGTGACTTGACGGGTGACATCGACAGTCCCTCGATACCAGTGAACAAGAGAATCTGGGCTGACCCATTCTTCATCAATACTGATAACCCGCACTGAGGTCGCATCTTGGGCCCTGGTCCTGAGCGGTGTGCGGACTTCTTCGACGTAGGCGATACGTGTGGGTCCTTCTTCGAGAGAGAGGACGTGGAAGGTTCGTCCCTGGTGCACGTAGATCGCATCCGGAAATACCTGCGAATCCGCGGAATCTTGGGGGACAGAACCGATGATGCTTCCGCTTCGGGTATCGACAATTTGAACATCGCCACCACTACCGCGGATCTGGATTTTCTCCCATGGGCCATCAGAAGAGCTGACATTCCAGCGCCAGCCTCCACTTCGGTGGACCAGTAGCCCTTCCTCACCGAGCTCAGCTAAAAGAGCGGGAGCTCCACTTCCGAAAACCGTAATTGCCTCGTCGTCGGGAAGGGGGAGTTCGGCAGCCGCGGCACACAGGTGATCGCGCAAAACCCAGGGGTTTTGAGGATCTAATACCGCTGCTTCGACAGGGGAAAAAATCTCATCGCTGTGATGAACAAGGAAAGAATCAAGGGGGTTATCGCCAGCAATAAGAACAGAAATCCCATCTGCTCCAGCACGTCCGGAGCGCCCAACCTGTTGCCAAAATGATGCACGAGTCCCAGGCCATCCAGCTGTGATGGTGACATCAAGCCCAGAGATGTCGATACCCATTTCTAAGGCAGAGGTCGTTGCAAGTGCTCGTAATTGACCCGAACGCAGTGCAGATTCTAAGGCGCGTCGTTCTTCGGGAAGGAAGCCTCCCCTATACGCAGCGACGGTCGATGCTAATTCTGGAGCGTCGCGGAGTTTGTCGCGGGTCTGTGCAGCGACGGCCTCGGCACCACCGCGTGAGCGAACAAAGGTCAACAGTCGAGCATCGGCGCGAATAAGCTCTGCGCACAAAAGCGAAGCCTCTGTTTGGGCGGAAAGACGCTGAGTTGGAGCTTCAAGAACCGTTTCTTCGCCGGCCTCTGCAGCGCGAAGAGCAGAAAGGAAAGCGTCAATTGATACATCTTCTTCGCGCGGAACCTCGCGGCCCTCCCACATAAAGATGTGGTGAGTTCCGCGTCCGGAAGTATCGTCTGTGATCGCGTCGATGTTTTCGCGGCCAATCATTGTCTGAGCAACGGATTGCGGATCGGCTAAAGTTGCGGACATCATGATGACTTGGACGTCTGCACCAAGGTGGCGCGCGATTCTTAAAAGTCGGCGTAAAACCAGAGAAATGTGGCTCCCGCTGACGCCTCGCCACTGATGCATTTCGTCAACAATGACGTAGCGCAGCGATGCCAGAAAACGAGTCCAGCGCTCATGGCGGGGGAGCATGACGTAGTGCAGGTAGTCCGGGTTCGTCAGGATGATATCGGCGTTTGCGCGCGCCCATTCCTTGGCTTCACGGGGAGTATCCCCATCGGCAAGTGCAAGGGCGATGTCATGTTCGAGGCCATCAACAAGACGGTTCAGCGAATGAAGCTGGTCTGCTGCAAGCGCTTTGGTTGGCGAGAGGTAAAGGCAGCTTGGACGCCGGTGAATATCGGAGATTCTGTTGGAGTCATCGGCTTGAACTAGGTCTGAAAGAATCGGTGTCCATGCGACCAGAGACTTGCCCGACCCCGTACCGGTCGCAATGACAACATCGTGTCCGGAATGGATCGACTCAAGGGCGTGCACTTGGTGAAGCCACGGTTCATTAACTCCGCTTTGGCGCCACGCAGATACGACAGGTGCGGGAATCCACTCGGGCCACTCTGAAATCAACGCATCTTGCGCCGGAAGGCAGCGGTAATCGACAAACTGACCCTGCGTGCCTCGGGAGCGGATGATCTCGAGCAGGTGCTCAGAGCGTGAATCCATTAGAGCCCGAAAGCGGCACCACTATGAGCGGAGCGCCCCTCGGCCTCGGGATCAGTGGAGGCAGGGCTACCCGGCTGGGGCTGCGCGAAGGACTCAGCGGAGGCCGAGGCCTCGGGCGAAGCAGAGTAGGGAGTTGCCTCTGGAGCGACCCAACCCAAGGTCTGGGTTGCAGCCTCTTGCATGTAACGGATCGCGTCAATTCCGGTTGAAATACCTGCGCCCAAGTGGTCGGTGAGCTGCTGATCCGATAGGCCGGCAGAAGTGTCAACGGCGAAATCGGCGCACACCTGAAGAGAGCCGGCGGGATCAAGCATCCAATAAACCGTTGGGAAATACTTCTCGCGGTTCCATGAATCGGCTGCGGCGAAAAGCGGATGGCCGGCCTTTTCGGCCTCGAAGTCGGTATCCCAGACCGCGCGAATCGACAGGAAGCGCTCGGACGAATCCATACTGAGCAGGAAAGGCACGCCGTCAAAAACGGCACCAGCAGCGCGGTTATCCGCCAAAACATCAGCCTGGAACTGCAGCTCAGAAAGAGTGCGCATTAAGCGATCGAAAGTCACCTTGTATGGCGTGATCGAATCCTTGGGTACGGGATAGGGGCCTGGAAGCGTGCTCATGATCGATCTCCCTGGTGGAGCGAGATGGTGTTCGCCTCGCTCGATGATTCTCGATCCGAATCTTCATCACTCCATGTGACGAATTCGGGAAGGGTTTCTTCAAGATCGGAGAAGAATCCCATGATCATCGACATTGAAGTTTCGAAGAAGGTATCGAGCTGGGCCTCCGAAAGACCGTTTGTTGCAACGATGTTGCATTCGGCAATCAGCCCGTAGCGTCGACCGTCTTCGAAAGGTGCCAAGTACGCCTTCGGGCCTGTGCGGGTTGCATTGCAGCGCCGAACTTCTTCCATGAGCGACGCAAATTCGGCATCATCGTTGGCAATTCCGCGCCAGTGCGCACGTAATTGCAGAATGTGGGGGTTTGAGGTGTTCCAGAAATAAATCGCATTTCGTGTCGGAACAGCGAGCTCTTCCTCTGAAGACTCACCAAAATTCAGATCGTGACCGTGCAAGACTGCCCGAATGCGGTCGGTGTTGACCGGAGAAATCGACACGTAGCACCCCTGATCCGAGTCGGTAGTGGCATCGAGTCGCCGTGACTCACGCCTGCTGACTCCTCCACTGTAACCGAATGACCGGAGCGCGGCTCGAGATAGAAACTTGAGAATGCGACAAAATGTCACCTTCATCAACCGAGGAAAAACCAAGTGTTCCAATAGAAAATGCCCCAGATGGGTGACTAAAATAGGACCTTCGAAGAACGCGAAACGAAACGGTTGCCACCTAGTTGGTTGTCGCATGAGGGAAGGGGGACGAAATGAGCGACCGCATTCCCGGTTATCCTGATCCTTCCTTTAATCCCGAAGAATCCGAGGCCTATGCTCCCTCAGGGGATGCTGCAGAGGTTCCGGAAGCGCTCGCGGCCTCGGCCTCCTCAAGGCGATTCTCTGGCCCCCAGAACTTGGGGAGTGCCACTTCTGAAACATCTTCTTCTGCTGCCCGACGGCGACCGAACATTCGCCAATCAAGCCAGGGTGGTAGCACCGTACGTGCTGGTGGGGGTGCCGGTGTGGCTGCTGCTCGGACTGCCCCAAGGACTGTGGCTCCCGGCTACCGCCCTCGCCTCGTGCGTCGGCTTTTCGCTGCAGGAGGGTGTGCACTCTTCAGCATCCTTGTCGCTTGGGCTGCCGTCTTTACTGTTACAGGCCAGGCGATTGACACCTTGTCGATGGAAGCTGCCATGCGCTGGGCGGAGTCCTTAGGCACTGTCGGAAGTACCGTGACGCACATTATTTCGGTTCCCGCCATGGTCGCTGTTGGTGGTTTGATCGTTTTGATTGCGTGGCTACGTCGTCGTCCAACACTGGCGGGGCGTGCGCTGGGCATGATTATTGCGGCTAATACGACGACTCAGGTCGCGAAGCTGCTCATTGATCGCCCGGATTTCCACATGTCCGCGGCTATTTTGAATTCGCTTCCGTCGGGGCATACGACAGTTGCAATGTCCCTTGCGCTGGCATTGGTGATGATCGCGCCCGAATGGTTCCGAGGCCCCGCGGCGTGGATCGGATATATCTGGACATCCTTGGTGGGTATTTCCGTCATGGTTTTTGGCTGGCACCGCCCCGCCGATGTTCTTGTTGCTATGGCAATCTGCGGTTTTTGGGCGCTGATCTTGTGTCCGCTGGAGACCCGCGTTCGCCACGGCGTACCCGTCCAGAAAACCATGGCTGTCATTGCAATGGCCAGCGCACTCATCACAGTTTTGGGAGTTGTCTATTCTGTGTGGGCGTTGACGCCCAATGATCTGGCACAAATGGGTTCGGGTGGAATCACCTACGCAGAATTTTTGGATGCTCTTCCGCGCCGAGCGCATGTTCTTGCCGGGATTTCATCCTTTGCTGTTGTCGCTGTTGCAGGTTTTGTTATTCACGAGGTTGACCGACTTTCGGCGAAATAGTGCCGTTTTTGAGTTGAAAGCACGCTCGCACTAGTTTCATTTAACTTATTCGCAAGCTGTTCAGACACTCGCGCAATGCGTTCACCCACTTTCGTAATTTGCGCATTTTTATCGAATGGCAACACACCGCATGTCGTAGCTATACCTTTTCTGAAACCACTAGATATTGTGGGACGCGTTCGTCTCGCACACTAGATATTGTGCCCCCACCACGATGTCAGTGTTGAAGCTCGGAAAGGAAAACCGTGACTACATCTCCCACAACACGCTATGACATCGATGCGATTTCGACCGTCGAGGAATACCTTGACCGCTCCGATTGGCGCGTCAATGCAAATGCCAATCAGGGTTACTCGCTGGGTGGCCTGATCCTGAACTCTGCCGGCAAGATGATTGCCAACTACTGGCTGGAGCGCGTCTACTCCCCCGAAGCGGGAGCAGCGCACCGCAGCGGTGATATCCACATCCATGACCTCGATATGTTTGCGGGTTACTGTGCGGGATGGTCACTCAAGCGCCTCATTCAGGAGGGCTTCAACGGGGTCAGTGGCGCGATCGCCTCGGCACCCCCCAAGCACTTCTCCTCCGCCTGCGGCCAGATCGTCAACTTCCTCGGTACGCTTCAGAACGAATGGGCCGGTGCACAGGCCTTCTCCTCCTTTGATACCTACATGGCCCCCTTCGTTCGCCTGGACAACATGACCTACGAGCAGATCGTCCAGAGCATGCAGGAACTGATCTACAACCTCAATGTTCCCTCGCGCTGGGGCAGCCAGTGCCCCTTCACGAATCTCACCTTCGACTGGACCTGCCCGGATGATCTGGCCGATGAGCACCCCCTCATTGGCGACGAAATTGTGGACTTTACTTATGGCGAGCTCCAAGAGGAAATGAACCTCATTAACCGCGCCTTCATTGAGGTCATGACGGGGGGAGACGCAGATGGCCGTGTCTTCACTTTCCCGATTCCGACCTACAACATGACTCCCGATTTTGATTGGGAGGGCGAAAATGTTGACGCGCTTTTCGAGATGACCGCAAAGTACGGCCTTCCCTACTTCCAAAACTTCATTAATTCCGACTTGGATCCCCACATGATCCGCTCGATGTGCTGCCGCCTGCAGTTGGATCTGCGTGAATTGCTCAAGCGCGGGAATGGCCTCTTCGGTTCCGCAGAGCTGACGGGCTCAATCGGTGTCGTCACAATCAATATGGCGCGCCTGGGCTACCGTTTCGCGGGTGACATGGACGGCCTCGTCAAGGAATTGGATCACTTGATTGATCTGGGTTCGCAGACCCTGGAAGCCAAGCGTGAAACCATTCAGTTCCACATGGATCGCGGCTTGTTCCCCTACTCGAAGCGCTACTTGGGACACTTGAATAACCACTTCTCAACCATCGGCGTCAACGGCATGAACGAGATGGTTCGAAACTTCACGGGAGACCAGTACGACATCACCGATAAGTTCGGCTTCGACATGTGCTGCGCGATCCTCGATCACATCCGTGAGCGCATGGTGGAGCTCCAAGAGGCGACCGGCCACATGTACAACCTCGAGGCAACTCCAGCCGAAGGCACGACCTACCGCTTCGCGAAGGCCGACCGCCTCCACTACCCGGGAATCCTCCAGGCCGGCACCGATGAACAGCCCTACTACACGAACTCCTCGCAGCTTCCCGTTGGTTACACCGACGATCCTTTCCAGGCGTTGGAAGATCAGGAAGTCCTGCAGGGCAAGTACACGGGCGGCACGGTTTTGCACCTGTACATGGGCGAGCGTATGAGCTCGGGTGCGGCCTGCAAGGAGATGGTGCGTCGTTCACTCACCGCCTTCAAGGTCCCTTACATCACCATCACCCCGACCTTCTCGATCTGTCCTGTGCACGGTTACCTTGTCGGCGAACACTGGACCTGCGAGAAGTGCGCCGAGGCTCACCCCGAGCGCGAACCGCAAGAATGTGAGGTCTGGACTCGAGTCATGGGCTACTTCCGCCCCGTGAAATCCTTCAATATCGGTAAGAAGGGTGAGTACAACGAGCGCACCATGTTCTCTGAGGCTGCAGCTTCAGATCACGGTGAACTGGTCAGTGCTTTCCCGCCGGTGGATCAGCGATGAGCCTTGCAACCCTGACTGCCTCGGACCTGCAGATCGCGGGGCTGAGCCCCATGTCCAGCGTTGACTGGCCGGGAAAATTTGTGGCGACGGTATTCGCCCAAGGGTGTCCTTGGGCGTGTCCGTATTGCCACAATCAGGCGATTATCGATCCGAAGATTCCCGGAGTTGTGTCCTGGGAGAAAATCGAGGATCTGCTGGGCCGTCGAGTTGGTCTGCTGGACGGGGTGGTCTTCTCCGGTGGCGAGGCCACGCGCCAGTTGGCCCTTCTGCCGGCCATGCAGCGCGTGCGTGAGCTTGGTTTCGAAGTTGGTCTGCACACCGCGGGTCCCTATCCTTCGCGTCTACGTGAGGTTTTGCGTTCCGACTTGGTCGATTGGGTGGGCATTGACATTAAAGCAATGTCAGGTCCCGCGTACGAGGCCGTGGCTGGGCGTCCCAACGCGGGGCCGAAAGCGTGGGAGAGCTTGGGTGAAGTGCTGGATTCGGGTGTTGCCTACGAGGTTCGCCTGACGGTGTATCCGGATGGCCCTTGCGATGCCCGTGAGGTTGCCTCGTGCGTCAAGGACTTGGGTGCAACGCATTTCGCACTTCAGCAGGCTCGCGCCATGGGTACTGCAGAAGGTTTCAATGCGGGGGACCGCGCATGGGATATGGAAGTCGAGGCGATGGCTGAAGACATCAAGAAGCTGGGGTTTGAATCCTTTGAATTCAGGCCTGCGTGAAACAACGTGCTCGGCGACTCTGTGTTTGGGGGAGCGCCGAGTGTGTGAGCGGCCGCTATGCGCGCTGAAGTGGGGTTGAGCGTGCGGTGCCGCAGCGTTGCCGGGAGTGCTTTAAGGTGCACTCCCGGCAACTGCTATCCGGCGTACACTCATTGAGTCTCGAACATCAACATGCGTAAGGAGTTTTCCCATGATGATCATTGCAATGGCTTTTGCCATTCTTTCCGCACTCCTCCATGTTTTCATCTTCTCTATGGAGTCAATCTCATGGACCTCCGAGCGCACCCGAGCAACCTTCAACATGAGTGAAGAAGCGGCTAAAAATACGAAAGAAATGGCTTTTAACCAGGGCTTTTACAACCTCTTCCTTGCGCTTGAGGTATTCGTAGGGGTCCTCGTTTACATGTTCGCGTCCCCGGCCGTTGGCCTCGCCCTGATGCTCTTTGGGACCGGCTCGATGCTCGCCGCAGCACTTCTCCTCTTCGTCACCTCGCCGGATAAGCGAAGCGCAGCTATCAAGCAGGGAACACTTCCAGTGATTGCTGTTATTGCCCTGATTCTGACAATGATGATCTACTGAGATTCGGCGTAATTCGTGCACAAAGTAGCGTCGGTGAAGTAGGTTAGTCCTGTGAGTGCACCACAACCCCAACTGTCCCGCCGCGAACTCTATCGCCGCGAACGCCAGCTTAAGCAGAATTCGGTCTTCTCGATCGTCGTTTCGGTGATGGCTGGACTCAGTGTCCTCAGCCTTTTGGTGCTCTCGGGAATTCTTCCCATCCCCTTCCTTAACGGCTTCTCAGCAGAAGTTAAGTACGCCTCGACAGGGGATATTCCCTGCCCTAGCGAGGAAACTCAACCTCTGGCCGCGACCTCGATCAAGGTGCAGGTTTTCAATACGACGTCACGCTCGGGTGTTGCACGCGATGCATCAGATATGCTCAAGAGTGTGGGCTTCCAGGTGGCAGATCCTTCGAATTCCTCGCCTGAATATGCGGGTTCGGCTCAGATTCAAGCTGGTCCTCAGTCTGTTGATGCGGCCTACACCGTCGCGCGCTTCTTCCCCTCATCGCGAGTGACCTTGACCGATAACACCGAACCGGGAGTGACGGTCCTTTTGGGCTCGCTCTACAACGGTGCCCTGACCGCTGAGGATCTGCAGCGTGTTCAGGAAAATCATGATGACCTTAAAGGCCCCAGCACCTGCTTGCCGCTGCGGAAATAGCTGAGATCTACCCCGCGCGGGTGAGATTTAGAAGTGTGCCTGAGAAACGTCAGGTAGTGAATCCAAGTACGCTAACGCAGCCGTGATCAGTGCGCGGCGTTCCTGTGTGGTCAGATCGTAGGAATTGATGTGATCGTGCACCCACAGGCCGTCGGCAATGATGTACAGCAGATAAATATCTGGATCGGCCAAAATTTCTTCGCGAGGAAGCAACCAGGGGCCTAAGATCTCATCCCACACCTCGGCGCCTTCTTCACTCGTATGAGTGTCAAGCGCCAAAAGAAGGTCTGCGCGGGTCGCGCTTTGCGAGAGTACTTCGACGACGGCGCGTAGGCGTTCGCGGGCGGATAGTTCCTCAGGAGGGGCTCCCGCGGCCTCGAGAAGGCTTGCCCTCCATGACGAGGCCAAGTGCTCGTTGAGCGCCAAAAGTAGCGCAGTGCGAGAGGGGAAGTGGTAGAGAAGGCCGGATTTCGACATTCCCGAGGCCTTCGCGAGGGAGTCGTAGGTCAGTGCGTCCAGGCTCTTCTTATCAATGATCTCCAAGGCGGCCTGAATGAGCTGCGATTTTTTACTCGTGCGCATACTTGGTCTCCTTTGGATTGTCTTTGAGGAGCACGGCTGTTGCGATTGCGGCGCTCAGGGCGACTGCGATCGCAATGGATAGTGTCCATGTATAGGCGGTATCGATGGCGCTTGCGGCCATGGGTGCAAGAACTGGGTCGTGGGCGGAAGCGTCCATGTTGTGGGCGACTTCGGGAGCCGCATTGAGAGTGTAAAGCAGTGACATCAGTGAACCCAAGACCGCCACCGAAAGCATCGTTCCAAACTCGTAGGAAACCGATTCAATTGCCGAGGCCATGCCGGTCCGGCGGGCTGGGACTGAACCGATGATTGCAGTTGAGGTAACGCTCATAGCCAGGCCAGTTCCTGTACCTAGGAGTGCGAGCGCGATCATGAAGATGAGGAAGAGATTTTCCTTGATAGCGATGATCGCGACGATTCCGGCGATGCTTGCAATGACGTAACCGCCTGAAATGACGGTTCTAAATCCCACGCGATCGACGTAGCGGCCGCCCAAGATAGCGCCCGGGAATGCTGCTACAGCAACGACGCCTGTGACAAGGCCTGCTTGGAGCGGAGTAAAACCTGCTGAGAGTTGGAAACGCTGGGTTGTCAGGATTTCCATTCCAGAGACCACGAACATACCGAGGAATGCGCCCAAAAATCCCGCTGTGAAGAGGCGGCTGCGGAAGACATCAAGGGTCAGAAGTGGAACCTCAAGGTAACGCTGGCGATGGGTGAAGAGCAACATCCCGATGATGAATAGGACGATGCCGGTCGCGACAAGGGTCGTGTCAATAGGTGAGTGAGCAAGGTTTTCGATTGCGAGAATAAGGCCGACCATGGTGATCATCGCGTAGAGGGAGGACATGAAGTCCCAGCTGCGTTTGGGGTTGGGGTAATTGTCGGGAGCAAGAAGGTAAGTGCTGACCAAGGCGATGATGACGATGGGAATGTTGATCAGAAAGACCGCTCCCCACCACGTGTGAGTAAGAAGGAATCCACCCAAGAGTGGGCCGACGGCCGAGCCGACGGTTGATACCGATCCCCAGATGCCGATGGCGGTGTTGCGCTCGCGGGGTTCAAGGAAGGTCTGGCGGATGAGCGCAAGGGTTGAAGGCATGAGCACCGCGGCACCTGCGCCAAGGAAGCCGCGTGCAGCGATCAGGATCGCGACATTTGGTGCGAATGCTGCAGCAGTGGATGCAAGACCGAAGATTACGAGTCCGACTTCGAACATGCGTCGGTGTCCGATCTTGTCTCCCAGGGTCCCAGTTCCCAATAGAAGGCCGGCCAGAACCAGAGGGTAGGCGTTGATAATCCACAAGCCTTGCTGATGGGTCGTGTGGAGTTCAGATCGAAGGGTAGGAAGAGCGACGTAGAGGATGGAGTTATCGGCTGCGACGATGAATAGCCCCAGCGAAATCACAAGAAGAAATGCCCATCGGGTCCGTGTCGATTCAGAGCGCATGAGCAGATGTTAGCACATAACTGTAACGGACGTCCGGTTTAGTAAGTGAGCTGTGTTCACTGGGAAATGGTTGGTATTAAGCGGAAATGAGGTAAATGCCAAGGCCGGGGTGTCCTTTCGGACACCCCGGCCACAGCGATCAGAAACGATCAGGCTTGAGTGGAGCGATGACGTGAAGCGTAGGGTTCGCTCTCGAGTTCGGATCCCGCCGGAGCCGAAGCGGGCGAAGCCTGCTCGAGGTTGGTTCCACGCAGCTTCGAAATACCGCGCATGCCGTGGTAGACGATGATCGCAGCGGCGGTGCCCAGGGCGATACCACCGAAGGTCATGCCGCTGATGTTCCAGGTGAAGTCGGCGATTGCGACAATCAGAGCGATAGCAGCAGTGTTGAGGTTGACCGGGTTGGCGAAGTCAACGCGGTTCTGGACCCAGATACGAACGCCGAGCATGCCGATCATGCCGTAGAGGACGGTACCAGCGCCACCGAGGACACCGGGGGGAATCGTTGCGATGAGCGCACCGAACTTCGGCATGAGCGAGAGCAGGAATGCGCAGCACGCTGCGACCAGGTAGGCAGCCGTCGAGTAGACGCGGGTTGCCGCCATAACACCGATGTTTTCGGCGTAGGTCGTCGTACCGGAACCGCCACCCGCACCTGCGAGCATGGTGGAAAGACCATCGGCGAAGAGTGCGCGACCCGTCAGGTCATCGAGGTTTTCACCGGTCATTGCGGAAACCGACTTCACGTGACCGACGTTTTCGGCGATGAGGACGAAGACCACGGGGATGAAGAGGCCCAGGGTAGAGACGGAGAAGGAGGGGGTGTGGAATTGCGGAAGACCGAACCAAGCGGCCTCGCGAACGCTATCGAAGTTCACCTCGTGCTGGATAACTGCGGCAATGTAACCGATGAGCACACCGAAGAGGATCGAGAGACGGCCGATGATTCCCTTGAACAGAACCGTGATCAAGCAGATTGAGACGATTGTGACGACTGCGGTGATGGGACCGGTCTTCACCCAGTTCCATGCGGCGGGTGCAAGGTTCAGACCGATGAGGGCAACGATTGCGCCTGTAACGGTCGGGGGCATGATCGCATCAATCCAGCGCACACCTGCGAAGTGAACGATGATGCCGACAAGAGCCAGGGTTGCGCCGGTGGCGATGATGCCACCCAGTGCGAAGCTCGGGCCAAGTTCCTTAGTTCCGGAGACTGCCAAGATCGGCGAAATTAAAGCGAAGGACGACCCCAAATAACTTGGGAGTCGTCCTGCAGTGATAAGGAAGAAGAGGAGCGTTCCAATTGCCGAGAAGAACAATGTTGTTGACGGTGGGAACCCGGTGAGCAAAGGAACCAAAAAAGTTGCCCCGAACATTGCAACGACGTGTTGTGCGCCAATTCCAATTGTTCGAGGCCAAGAAAGACGTTCGCCAGGAAGAACTACGTCCCCGGGAGCAATACTGGTGCCATCGCCATGAAGTTTCCAGCGGAAGAATCCTGATTGTGCAACAGACATGCTGCTAAATCTCCGATCAGTTAAAAGGTCTGGGCCGAAACCGGTCGGAACACCAGCATAGCCCGAAATCTGAGTGTTGGGTGAAAGTGCCCGCTATGTGGCACCTCACAGGACTGTTCTCCTTCCTCCGGTTGCGGCCTAATACCGCGGTATTGACCGTGAAGGCATGAGATATGGCATGCTTGAGGAAGGAATCAATGTGTGTAGGTCGCAGGAGTATCGGAGGGTATTCATGGCACTCAATCCCTATGCTCCAGGCGGCAGTGGGACAAGCGCGAGCAATGCTGCCAATCCAGCAACGGCCTCGACCGTCCTGGACCCCTACGGACCAACTCCACACTTAGAGCATCCAAAGTCCGAACAGCCGCAGAGCATGGTATTCCCGGGCAGTGACGACACCTCGTTGCTTGATGTGTTTGCAAGCCCCGGTTACACGTCTCCCAAACCGCAGGTCAATACGATTGCAAATATTGCGGCGTGGGTAAGCGCGCTCTCAATATTCTTCTTTCCCGCGATTGCAGCCGTGATTCTGGGAATCATTGGACTTGTCGGTTCGACGAGTATGAACGGTGTGGGACGCAGGGCGTCGATTGCGGCAATTATCGCCGGAGTTGTTGGGATTCTGATCTGGTTCCTGGTCTGGATGGCATTATTCTGGCGCTCTTCGTGAGGGATTCCACGCTGAACGCTGGCGTGAAAATTTCGTGATTTCGACGAATTCCGCTAGCATTACGGGGTGCGTGTTTCACGCTCCGGAGGATTCGCCTAGTGGCCTATGGCGCACGCTTGGAAAGCGTGTTGGGTGCAAGCCCTCGGGGGTTCGAATCCCCCATCCTCCGCAGGAATAGCCCGGGTTCGTTGAGATTCCGGGGTTTCCCTTTTGTTTCCAACGTTTTTGGCTGATGGCATTAAAACCGATATATGCCGATTGGTACGCTTGGGGCGGTAAAAGTGGCCCCAATAAGCCCCCATCAATTTTGAGGTTCGGTCATGCAGAAGACTGGCTCGCCGACTTTGAGAAGCAGGTGGAGTCTGGTTAGCGGAAGCCTGCGACTCTCCGCGACGGAATCAAGATTGCAGTCACCTACTCCTACGACGGAGTAAAGCGTGGCAAAATTAAGAGTATCTATCCCATCAGAGCGACTAGATAGGGTATACATCGTCTATGGAATCGCGTGACACCCCAACAAAGTTTGTCCTTGATGTGGTCGCGCTTTTGGAAGCGTTAGACGACCGCGAGTATATTCCTGTCTTCTTAGAAATGCTCGAATACGACGGCCCGGACGTAGAGGGCGCAGTCGTTGCGCTTGTTGAGCACAAGCAAGTTAACCAAGATTGGATTGACCGTCTCGTTGCTTTTAATGACGAGTATGCCGGAGCTTTTGATTTTGAACTCGAAGAACTCCGCGCGGGCTTTGCAGCGCAAAATGCCGATACTGCTGCATAGCTAACTGAACCAACCCTAAACCCCACCGCGACTTGCGAGTGGGGTTTTCTCATGCCACCGGCACCTGCATAGGAGCGGGTTTTCTTATACCCATCCGCATAGAAGGAAACCACTAATGGCCACCGGAAGCACTACCACCGCACAGGGGCCTGCAGATGAAAAGGCTGAGGGAGCGTGCTCGTCTTTGCGTTTCTTTTTCCGCTATTCCTGTCATTAAGGGCAAAAAAGGGCAACAAAAATTGTAGAAGGGCTACTTTTTGTTGTTCTTGTGGCAGGAATAAAAGACCCCGCCCGCCCGCAGTGTGCGGACGGGCGGAGACTCTATGTGGCCGCGGAAATCAGGCGCGGGGCTACGCTACCGGTTTTTCTTGAGCGCGAGGCCTTCGCGGAGCTCAGCGAGTTCTTCGTCGTAAAGTCCCGATGCGTTGAGGTTGACTTCTTGCAGTCGCTCTACCCAGTCTGGGGAGACGATGTCGTAATCGATGAGTGAGGTCACGACTCCGTCGACATCGGGGCCGTCACAATCGAGCATCATACGTAAAAACGCGACCGCTTCTTGCGCGCCAATCGCGTCAAGCGCTTCGATTGCGTTGAGCACGAACGGTGTTGTCGTATCTGCCGCCATGTGTCTAGCCTAGCTACTCTTTGCGCCGCGCTGCTTTCGTGCTGTGAAAGTGGCTGCGCCAGCGGTTGCGACTAAGGTCGCCGCGATGAGTACTTCTGATCCAAAACCGGTCTTAGCCAGCTCCGAGCGCTTTGGTGAATGAATCGTTGGCTCTGTAGGGGTAGGCGTGGTGGGAACTGGAGCTGAAGGACTCGGAACCTTGCTTGTCGGGGTCGCGGGCTGAGTCGGTGCCGGAGGTTGAGACGTGGAAGGCGCGGGAGTCGGCGTTGCTGCTACGAAAAGTAGTGCGATCGCTGCACGAGTCAGTGTGATTCGCATTGAAACTCTCCAGATTTCTACCAAAATGTTTACTCGTTGTGCCTGGGGAAACTAACTGGATTCAATTTTATATCGAGCCTGATAAACATCCAAATAAGTGGGGTAGAAGGTGTGGAGAAGTTGGAAGAAAATTTCGATAAATAACACGGGTCGCAGGTTGCGGCCCGTGCCGTGTAAACTGTTCCCGGATCCTCCGCGTGACGGTATCATCCGAACCTCCCCAGGGCAGGAATGCAGCAAGGATAAGGGTGCGCTGCCGGGTACGCGGGGGATTCTTTTTACCTAGGTGCTCATCGATTGCGAAATCTGCGCTGTCTAAGTGCGCACATGTGGTTGCGGCACCCTATCTGAACCATCAAATAGGAGTCTTAATTTTGGCTATTAAGAAGCCAATTTGTCCACCTTGAAAACTTGCCTATATATGCAGACCGACACTTATTCCTCGATATAAAACTGCATCTATATATACGGCTTCGCTCTTTACAAATAGACTTGTTCTGATCCATCTCTACTTCCAACAGGAGAACACAGTGCAAAACGTCGGTTCGCGCTCTATGTGGCGCCGCGCCGGTCAGATGCTGTCCATCTTGATCGTCGCAACCCTCGTGGTCTTTGGACTGGGAAATAACCCCAGCCGTGCCGCAACTCCCGTCCTCAACGTCAGCATTACCCCGGAAAAGACTTCCTACAATTCCGGCGATACTCAGAAATACACTGTCTCTTGGTCGTGTACTTCGGTGACCGAGGACTGTGTGGACTCTGTCATTAAGGTGCGCATCCCTCACGCTGTTAACCAGAGTGGTGACGCTGTGGATAAGGCAGTGGCGGCAAACCTTGCGGCAACTGCCGCTTCAGGAACACCCGCAGTGAGCGCCAACCTCACTCAGGGAACGGCTACAACCGACGCCTACGTTACCTACAACATGGGACGCATTCCGGCGGGTAACTCCTATCAGGCCGTGATCACCTTCGAGATGCCAAATAGCTACACGCCCGATCAGTCGACCGTTTCTCCCGAGGTCTCATTCACTTCGGGTGACACGACCGTGACCGACAACACGAAGGTTACTAACCTGGCGGAAACGACCCTTGCGTTGACCAAAAAGAAGCCCACGGCAATCGGTCCGAAGGGAAGCAACGTTACCTATTCGTTGACGCCGACGATTACCTCCGGAACGCTTGGTCCGAACCGCGGCAAGCTCGCCATGACCGATGTGAAGCTTGTCGACAAGCTTCCCTCATGTGCAACCTACGTCAGCACTACTTCCCAGGGCTCAACTGATGGATCTGAGTTCACTGGAGTAGAACCGACCTACGACGCAGCGACGCACTCCTTGACTTGGAACCTTGGAACTCTGCTTCCCAACGTCGTCGACCTCCAGCTCAATGTCACTCTGAACTATCCAACGAGCTGCGCAGATAACACGGTTACTAACACCGCAACCGTTACGGGTAGCCCCTACGGTGATCCCGCGAAGACCGTATCCGCTCATTCCTCGGTCTCGCACGACTTTGCGGACAAGGTCACTTACGGTGGTACCTTCTCGAAGAATGCACTGCAGCAGTTCAAGCGTGGTCAAAACGGCATGTGGTTGTACTGGTACAACAACACCTCGAATATGCCGGTTGTTCTGGAATACACCGACTACCTCAGCTGCGCCCTGACCTCACCGACTGATGGATCGACAGACTGCGCTAACCCTCTGATGTTCGCTCGCGGGGCAGAGCTCAACACGACTTCTCCGGTCGAATTCACCTACTGGACCAACAAGGGCAACACGGGAACGCAAACCCTGACGGCCTCGAAAAAGTTTGACGCTTCAGGTCTGGCAAGCGACGAATACATCACGAAGTTCCACTACAAGCAGACTCTGAGCCCCTCAGAGAGCGGTCGTTTCATCGTCCAGGGTCAGATCAACGCAAAGACTCCGACAACTGAAGCTGGCGCCGACTACGTGCGGGCAGATACGAACTCCAATGCGTGGAAGGCCGGAACCGATCCCTCGTGGGTTCGCGTTCAGAACTGTGTCACCGACCTGTCGATGAAGTCCGAAGATGGAGCGCACACCATTGGTATCCCCGCGGATAACCTCTGTGACATCCTCCTGCTTGAAACCTCGCGTCCTTCGTACTACAACGCAAAGTCGACCATTGCGAACTCTCAGGCAACCCCGGGACAGGAAGTAACCTTCTCGATCGTTGCCAACAACCGGACGATGTCTGCACCGGCTCAGCCGATTATTGCGGACCTTCTTCCCTGTGGCATGACCTACGTTGAGAACTCGGTTGCAGGCGGACCCAAGGGCTACACCGCAACTGTTGATTCCTCCCGTTGGGTGACGGACGCAAGCGGATGCTCGCGCCAATTGGTGACCATTACGTGGCCCGGCTTCAAGGGAGTTGATGCCACAAGCGTCACCTTGCGAGGCCTCGTCACCAACAAGATGAAGCCCGGAACCTACACGAACCAGGCATTCATCTCTCCGGCAGAGCGCGAATACCAGAACGCCGATCCCTGCTTCTACTCGGGCACCACCGATATCTATGACATCAATTCCAATGGCTCTGTCACCGATAAGGTCTGCCCCGTGACCTCAGGCATGAGTGTCAACGAACTGGCAGCCGCCGGTGTTGTCCTCGAAAGCCTCGGCTCTGTCCCCGGATCGGTGTACATGAAGTACAACGATGGCACCTCCCTGATCCGCCAGGGTGAAAATGGTACCTTCCGTATCACCCCGACCAACACCGGTAACGCCAACCTGTCGGATATGACCGTTTACGGCACCCTGCCGCACGTCGGCGACACGGCGGTTCGCACCAGCGCAAGCCGTGGTTCCGAGTGGGCACCCATCATGACCGGACCGATCCAGGTCCAGGCCGGCGACGGAATTGACCCCTCTCAGGTCACCATCGAGTACTCGACCTCGTACAACCCCTGCCGCGGTGAGGTCATGGAACGTGGAAAGTCCATGGCTGACGCTCCTGCGGGATGCGATAACAACTGGACCTCGAACCCGAGCTCGTGGAGCGACGTTAAGTCTTACCGCATCTATATCAATGGCAAGACCACCCCGATCGAGGGCGGCGCATCGATCCCTCTGATCGTCCCGATCAAGGCGCCCGATAACGCTAATGGCGTGGCCTACGAATCGGTTGCAATCGCAGCAACCCAGGCCTCCTCGAACCAAGCGGTCTTCCCCAGCGAACCCTTCAAGGTCGCCATCGCCTCGGCCTTCGATGTCGCGCTGAACAAGAGCGTTGCTTCCGATGCCTCGGCGCTCTCGCCCGGCGATGAAGTAACCTTCCGCGTCGACGCCGCAAACACGGGTCAGGGCCTTTCCGCGAACACCAAGGTTTCGGAGAAACTGCCTGACGGCGTCACCTTCGTGAAGTCCGAATCCTTCATGTGCCCCACCGGCTACGTGTCGGGTACCCCGGATGCGTGCGAGGCCGGAGCCGCTGCGGGCACCTACGATGTCAACACCGGAGTGTGGACCATCGGCGATCTGACCGCGGGAAGCCACGCCTCGCTGTACGTGACAGTTCGCTTGAACGACGGAACAGATGGCAAGACCATCACCAACAACGTCGAATTCAAGGATCTGCCTCCCTACGACGTCGACCTGAACAACAACAAGGCAAGCACGACGATCACCGTCAAGCACCGTCTCTCGGGCAAGGTGTACTTCGATAAGAACGACTCCTCGTCCTACACCGCCGGTGAAGAGGGCTTCAATGGCGTTACCGTTAACTTGGTGAACGAGGCCGGCACGGTTGTCGCCACCACGACGACTGACGCAGATGGTAACTACTCCTTCACTGGGCTCAACGCGGGTACCTACACGGTAAAGGTCGTCAAGGATGGCGAACTCGCCAACCTGACCCAGACCGAGGATCCCGACGGTACAAAGGACAATGCCTCCGGTGCGATCACGCTTAACGCGGATAACCCGGTTCGTGAGAACATCAATTTTGGGTACGTGAAGAAGCATGCAATCTCGGGCAACATCTACCTGGATGAAAACCGAGATAAGACGAAGAACGGTGATGACGTCAACCTCTCGGGCGTGACGGTTACCCTGGTCGACGGCTCGGGCAACGTTGTCGCAACCACCACCACTGACGCCTCGGGAAATTACAACTTCCCCGGCCTGAGCGACGGTACCTACACCGTCAAGGTGGATACGACGGGCAAGCTGGCCGGCCTCGAACAGACCGAAGATCCCAGCGGCGCGAAGAACTCGCAGTCAACGCCCATCACCTTCACGCGTAATGATCCGGATGTCACCAATGTGAATTTCGGTTACGCGAAGGACTACTCCGTGAGCGGTTCGGTCTACTACGACAAGGACCGCAACTCTTCGATGGGTACGGGCGAGCAGGGATTCGATGGAATCACTGTCAACCTGCTGGACAAGGATGGGAATATCACCGCAACCACGACGACTGCGGCTGATGGCTCCTACTCCTTCGGCAAGCTTCCTGCCGGCAAATACGCGGTTCAGATTGAACAGTCTGACTTGCTGAAGAAGCTTGAGCAGACTCAGAACTCGACTGAGCAGTTCACTCTGAATAACGACAATCCCGCAAAGACCAAGGTCAATTTCGGCTTCGCGGCAAACTACACCCTTAAGGGAACGGTTTACCGCGACGGAAACCGTTCCGATTCGCTGGACACCGGTGAAAAGCTCTACCAGGGTGTCACTGTTCAGCTGTTGAACAACGCGGGCGATGTTGTGGCCACGACGACCACCGATGCACAGGGTGCCTACACCTTCCAGAACCTGGAAGCGGGCGACTACAAGGTGCGCGTCGTCAAGGACGGCGTGCTGGCTGACCTGGTACAGACCGAAGATCCGGATGGAACCAAGGACAATACCTCGGGCGTGTACACGCTCAAGCTTGATGATCCGATCCACGAGAACATCAACTTCGGTTACGTATCCGATAACACCATCGAAGGAACCATCTACCGTGACGATTCTCGAAATGGTTCCCAAAACGGTAACGAACCCGGCTACACCGGTGTCACCGTTCAGCTGCTGGATAAGGATGGAAACGTCGTTTCGACAGTGACCACCGATGCCAACGGCCACTACTCCTTCTCTAACCTGCCCGATGGTGAGTACTCCATCAAGGTTGTGAAGGATGGTGCGCTCACTGACACTGACCAGACCGAGGATCCGGACGGAACTAAGGACAGCGCCTCGCAGAAGATCACTCTTAACGAGGCCAACCCGAAGAAGTCCGGCGTGAACTTCGGTTACGTTCCGGACTACTCGATCGCCGGTAATGTCTACCGCGATTCGAACCGTTCCGAATCCAAGGACGCAACTGAAACGGTCTTCCCGGGTGTCACCGTGAACCTGGTCGATGCTTCGGGCAATGTTGTTGCAACGACCACGACCGACGCGGATGGAAACTACTCCTTCTCCAAGCTGCCTGCGGGTGACTATCGAGTCAAGGTCGATACGACCGGAACGCTCAAGGATATGGACCAGACTGAGGACCCGGATGGAACCAAGGACAACGCCTCGGGGAAGATTTCGATCGGTGCGGACAACCCGACCCAGACCGGTGTGAACTTCGGTTACATCGAGAACAACTCGATCAGCGGCACGATCTTCCGTGATGAAGCCCGTAACGGCGTTAAGGATCCCAGCGATCCTCGCTTCCCCTCGGTCAAGGTGACCTTGCTCGACGAGAACGGAAACGTCGTGGAGACCACCACCACGGATTCCAACGGCGCATACAAGTTCTCGCACCTGCCCGATGGCAAGTACCGCGTGAAGGTTGATACGACCGGTGTCTTGAACGGCCTGGAGCAGACTCTTGATCCCGATACGCTCAAGGATTCTCAGTCCGAGCTCATTGAGCTTGGAGAGTCGAACTCGGCCGTTGAGAACGTCGACTTCGGATACATGGAGAAGGAAGTTCCTGCGGCTCCGCAGCCTCCGAAGCAGCCGAACCCGAAGACTCCCGGTTCTAAGTTGGCGCGTACGGGTGCCGAGGCCGGAGTCTTGGGCTTGGGTGCTGCAGCACTGATCGCCGGTGGTGCACTCCTTGCACTTCGTCGCCGAGGCCGCATCTCCTAATGTGCGTCGCCGCCGCTGAGTCGGTGGCATAGACGTGAGTGAGTGGAGGTCCAAGTGGGAAACTGCTTGGACCTCCACTTTTATGATTTTCGCTGTGTTCTTGCGGCTTGTGGTGAAAACAGGACGCAAATGAGCGCGCGGGGCCGTAAAGTTCAAGTGTGACGACAGCTCTTTATCGCCGGTACAGGCCCGATACCTTTGAACAGGTCATCGGCCAGGAACACGTGACCAAACCTCTCCAGGCTGCTCTGCGTGCTCACAGGGTGAATCATGCGTACTTATTCTCTGGTCCGCGCGGGTGTGGAAAGACGACCTCTGCGCGTATTTTGGCGCGCTGCCTGAACTGTGCCGAAGGTCCAACGGATACGCCTTGCGGTCAATGTGAGTCCTGTCGTGAACTGGCAACCGGTGGCCCGGGTTCACTCGACGTTGTTGAAATCGACGCCGCCTCGCACGGTGGTGTGGATGATGCGCGTGACCTACGTGAGCGCGCCACTTTTGCGCCGGTGCGTGACCGCTACAAGGTCTTCATCATCGACGAAGCCCACATGGTCAGCCCTCAGGGTTTCAATGCCCTGCTTAAGCTTGTGGAAGAGCCGCCCGAGCACGTGAAGTTTATCTTCGCGACGACGGAACCTGAGCGAGTCATTGGAACCATCCGTTCCCGTACGCATCACTATCCTTTCCGCTTAGTACCACCGGATATCTTGGAGCCCTACCTGCACACCCTGTGCGATGAGGAGCATATTCGCGTCGGTGAAGGTGTCCTTCCCCTGGTTATCCGCGCCGGTGGCGGTTCTGTGCGTGACTCTCTGTCGGTCTTGGACCAGTTGATGGCCGGCGCAATCGATGGCGAGATCGCATATAAGACCGCTGTTGCTCTCTTGGGCTACACGGATACTGCGCTTTTGGATGAGACTGTCGATGCTCTTGCAGGGGGCGACGGCGGTGCTGCGTATCGTGTGATCGAAAAAATGGTGTCTTCGGGTCATGACCCGCGTCGTTTTGTCGAAGATTTCTTGCAGCGCTTGCGCGATCTGTTGATTATTGCCGTCGCGGGTGACGGTGCCAACGATGTGTTGGTGGGTACGCCTCACGATCAGTTTGAACGTATGAGCGTCCAGGCAAAGAACTGGGGAACGCAGGCCTTGTCGCGCGCTGCTGACCTCACTGACGAAGCCCTTCGCTCCATGACTGGCGCAACCTCACCCAGACTGCAGCTTGAGTTGCTTATCGGCCGAATCTTAGTGCCCGGTGGAGGCGTTGATGCCACTGCTGGTGCCTATGGAGTAGCACCTGCAGCGCTCGCTGGCGGGATGGCGGGTACCCCGGGACCGCTCTCTGGCGGAGTCGGCTTGGTTGGGGGCGGTGCCCCTGCCGAGGCCTCGGCTGGCTCGGGTTCATTTGGTGCTCGTCAGGCGCGTGAGGCTCTTGCACGCAAGAAAGCCCAGAAGAGCGGAGACCACCAGGGCGCCTCGGTGGTGCCAAAAGCTTCCGCCGATGGTCGCATTGAATCGCCTCGACAGGTAGAACGTGCACCCCAGTCTCAGCCCTCATCTGGAGGCTGGGAGGTCACTCGCCCTGCCGCTCATAGCGAATCACCTGCGCCGCATAGCGCTCCTGTTGATGCTCCCGCTGCACCCAATGCGGACCTTGTGCGACAACGCTGGGGAGATGTTGTCGAGCGTTTGGGCACGCACAGCAGGGTTGTGTGGAGTTTGTTGTCTCAAAACGGGCAATTGGGTGCCGTGGACGGAGACCAATTGATCATCCTCTTCCCCAGCCAAGGAATGGTCGCAAGCTTTACAAACGGGGGACGTGCGCAGATCGTGGAGGACACGATCTATGACGTCTTGGGTGTTCGTTTGCACGTCAGTGCACAGGTGGGACAGTCCGGCGGCGGGCCGGCAGTTTCAACGCCTTCTGCTAATGCACACTCCAGCGCGGCTCCTGTGCAGAGCATGCCGGCGCAGGCCGCCCCCGTTCACTCCACAGCTGCTCAGGCTTCACCTGCTCAAGAATCGGTCCCCTCTGGGCTAGGCAACTCCGACGCTTCGGCGCACGAAGCCGCACCGGCACCGGAATTCCATGTTCCGGCGGAACCGATCGATGCCTCGAAGCCCTATGATCCGCAGGCACCAGAATCATACGATTGGCATACTCAGGCGCCGCCCCCTTTTGATCCGGGGGATCAGGTTGAAGAGGTAGAGCAGGATTCGCAGGAAGTACCTGCTCCATCACCTGAACCTGATGATGAACCACAGGATGAGCCTGTCGCGACTTCGGGTTGGAGTGAAACTGTCGTTCAGCCTCCAAGTTTTGACCCGCTTGAAGAAGAGTCAGCTCCTGAAGTTCCAAACTTCTCTGAAGTTACGCCACTTCCTTCGCAGCGTGTTGCGCGCATGGAAGAAGATGACGACGCACGTTCAACTGATGACGTGCGTGAAGAAGAGGAAGCGGCGGCCTCACCAGAAGCCTCGGCAGAGGAAGAAGCGCAGGAAATTCCCGCAACTCCCAGCGTTTCTGCGGCAGAGGATGACAGTGCCAGCATCGATGATCAGGATATGTCCGAATCGAATCTCTTTGGAATTCCAGCAGTTTTAGATATTTTGGGCGGAACCATCATCGAGCAAAAGACTGACGACCAGGGTGGGTGGTGATGCATGTACGAAGGAGCTCTTCAAGACCTCATCGATGAATTGGGACAACTTCCCGGAGTGGGGCCAAAGAGCGCGCAGCGTATGGCTTTGCACCTTCTCGAGGCCGAGCCCGAGGATGTCGAGCGTCTGACCACTGCGATCAATGCGGTCCGTCATCAGGTCAAGCACTGTGTTGTTTGCGGGAACCTCACCGAAGACGATGAATGCTCGATCTGTCGTGATCCGCGGCGTGATCCCAGCGTGATCTGTGTTGTCCAAGAACCCAAGGACATCCAGGCCATTGAGAACTCACGGGTATTCCGCGGACGCTACCATGTTCTGGGTGGCGCTATTGATCCCATCCACGGGATTGGTCCCGATCAGCTCAGTATTCGTCAGCTTCTGGGACGCCTGTCAGATGGTGTTGTTCAAGAGGTCATCATCGCAACAAACCCGAATATTGAAGGTGAGGCAACCGCCTCGTACCTAGCGCGCACCCTTTCGACAATTGGTGTGACGACAACGCGACTTGCCATGGGACTTCCCGTGGGCGGCGATTTGGAATATGCGGATTCCATTACCCTGGGACGGGCAATGGAAGGCCGGCGCAATATGTCCTGAATTTCCACGGAAACTGTGAAAGGATCGCGACGTGAGTACAACAGAGTCTAGCTTTATTCGCCCCGATGGGACACCAGCGCGCGTCCTTGTTGTGGATGACGAATCGGTCTTGGCCGAGCTACTTGGATCAGCACTGCGCCACCAGGGCTGGGAAACCCAAACGGCAGCAAACGGTTGGGAAGCCCTGGATAAGGCCGATACTTTTGACCCCGATGTTGTGGTTTTGGATATCCAGATGCCTGGCCTCGACGGAATGGAAACTTTGGAACGCCTGCGTAAGCGCAAGCCCCATCTTCCGGTCCTGTTTTTGACGGCACGTGACGCGGTGGCAGATCGCGTTGCGGGACTACGTGCCGGTGCAGATGACTACGTCACTAAGCCTTTTGACCTCGATGAAGTCACTGCGCGTATTGACGCTCTGCTTCGCCGATCTGGAATGGCTTCGGTCACCGCTGAACGTGTTCTGACCGTTGGTGATCTGACCCTGGACGAGGACTCCCACGATGTTGAGCGCGGCGGTGAAGCAATTACGCTGACGAACACCGAATTTGAGCTCCTGCGCTACTTCATGGAAAACCCGAACGTTGTCTTGTCGAAGTCGCAGATTCTCGACCGCGTGTGGTCCTACGATTTTGGTGGTCAGGCGAACATCGTCGAGCTCTACATTTCGTATTTGCGTAAGAAGATCGACGCTGGCCGCGAACCCATGATTCACACGGTCAGGGGAGCCGGTTATATCCTCAGGCCCGCCTCCTAGGAGCGCTAATGACAAGCTCTACCCCTCAAGCTTCGAATAGCGAAGCGCAAGCGCGTGTTCCCACACATAGTGCTCCTCAAACGAAGCGCAAGCGATCGCGTCTTCTCACTGTTCGCCTGAGTCGTTTTCTTGCTGCAGCCGTCGCTTTGGCGTTGGTCACCATGCTTGTTGCCTCGGCGCTTGCAATGCATTCGTGGATGACTTCCAAGGTTGATAGTTCGCTTGAATCCATGCTCAGCAGGCTTGAAGAGAACGCAGAGCTCAGCTTGCAACAACCTGTTCCTCCGCCCCCTCCTCCTCCGACGGCCGGGTCACAGGACAACCAGGATGATCACGCCCCATCACAGTCGAATTCTCCTAGTTCCTCTGCTTCGCCAAGTGAACATGGACCGCGTGGCTTGCGGGGTCCAGGTTCTTCAGAAGGCCAGTTGCAGCTCATTAAGGACGACGATGAGATCGTTTCAGGCGTCGTCAAGCAATTTGATGTGGTGGAGCTCGATAGTGCCGCTCAGCAGCAGATTCTCTCCTTGCACTGCGATGGAGACGGACACAATGTCAGCCTGACGAATTTTGGCACTTTCAGGATCATGTGCGCTCAATCAGAGTCGCGGACATTGGTCGTCGGCCTGTCTTTGGCGGCCAATAACTCGACGCTAATCATGTTGGTGGCTCTTGAAGGCCTCATCGCACTGGTTGTGATCGCCGGCGCAACTTTCATCGGCCGCAAGTGGATTCGCAGGGAAATGCTCCCCTTGGGTGAGGTAGCGGCAACCGCGCGAAGCATCGGCTCCAAGGACCTGATTGCCACTCCAACAGTTGAGGACTTCCAACGCGTTGATTACTCCATCGCCCAGCCCGGTGATGAGGTCGGCGATGTCGGTTACGCCCTAAATACGATGATCGACAATGTTGAAACCGCACTTCAGGCTCGCGCAGAATCTGAGCAACGCCTGCGTCAATTCGTTGCCGATGCCTCGCACGAACTCAGAACTCCTTTGGCGTCGATTCAGGGTTACACGCAGCTTCTTCAACGAGGAGCAACGGACCAAGAGCTTGCGCTTTCGCGAATCGCATCTGAGTCCGCGCGCATGTCCGGTCTGGTTGAGGATCTTCTGCTGTTGGCTCGCCTTGATGCGGGACGTGAACTGGCCAGCGATCCTGTAGACGTGATCCCATTGGCTATCGATGCAGTGTCAGATGCCCATGCAGCAGGTCCGGATCACCAGTGGAGCCTAGACCTTCCCGAAATTGATGACGAGGCCGATTCCTGCACTTCCTGCACCGTGCTGGGTGATGAGTCTGCGCTTCGCCAGGTCTTCGCAAACCTGGTGAATAACGCTAGGATTCACACTCCCGCTGGCACTCGCGTAAAAGTTGGAGTGCAGATGATCGGCGGCGGGGCCTCGGTGCCCGGGTTTGTGCGCCTGAGCGTTGCCGATGATGGCCCGGGAATTGCGCCCGAGCTGCGTGCGACCGTCTTTGATCGCTTCGTCCGAGGCGACACTTCGCGCTCACGTCAGGGGAAGGGATCCTCGGGGCTGGGCCTGTCGATCGTTTCCTCGATTGCCGAGGCCTTGGGTGGCCGAGTGGACGTCGATACCTTATGCGAAGGTGAAGGTAAGCCCGGCGAGCATGGAACAACCTTCTCGGTGATCCTGCCGGCGGCAGAAAACTAGACCCAATACGAAGTAGAGGCGCCCTCACATCGATAAGGGCGCCTCTATGGTTAATCAGTAGCGGTTCCTTTGTTGAAGAGCAGCAACGATGAGCGCACAGGCCTCGGCATCCGAGGTTGCATCGTGGTGATTCAGACGGAAACCAGGAACAAGTGCACGTGTGACGGTCGGCAGTTTGTAGTCACTCAATCCGGGGACTAGATCCTTTGCCGTCCGATAGGAACAGAAGAAGTCGCTTGGCAGCGTCTGCGTCCGGAAGAACTCATCCAGCTCTTGCCAGACTCTTTTATCGAAGGATGCGTTGTGCGCATACATGGGAAGTCCGGCAGAAAAACGCAGTGCATAGGGTGCAACATCTGTCCATGACGGGGAGTGATGGACGTCGTGGGCAGTAATCCCGTGGATGTGCGTGAATTCAAAGTGATCGTAACCCGAAGGGGGTTTAATCAGCGTCGACATGCGGTCAATGACTTGGCCCTGATGGACTTTGACAAGTGCGATCTGGCACGCAGAGACGCCACCCATGCGATTTGCGGTCTCGAAATCGACAGCGACGAAGGTTGGCGCCGCAAGGATTTTTGATGGAGCGGACCACGCTGAACTGCGTAGCTGCTCGCTTCTTGACGAGGCCGCTCGTGCGGGCGCAGATGAGCGTGCCTGCGCGAAGGGGCGGCGGTCCGGACTGTGTTGCTCTGTGATGCGTGGGGTTGAGTGCTCTTCACCGGTGATTGATGTGTAACCGGTTGTCGGCGCGTCAAAATACGTTGTGTTTTTGACGTGTTTTTCAAGCTCGACGAGCCGTTTCCATTCGGCGTTATACGCGGAGGCATCCTCACCGCGTTGTTTAGCAAGCATTTCCTGTGCTTTGGCGCGGCGCTTCTGAAGGTCGATGCGGTAATCCTCGCGAGGCGCGGGAAGACCCAGCGAGAACCATCTGTCCAAGGTTGCGAGCTCGCCAGAGTAGTCCTTCATCTTGTGCTGAATGATGGTTACCTGCGCGACGTAGTATTCCATAACGCATTGAGGGTTTTGGAGTGCAGCTTTGACCATTTCTGTGAGGCAAGCTTGGGCAAGCGCCAGCGCCTGGTCGAGGTCTCCCGAGCGCTTGAGAGCTTTGATGTCATCGATCCATTCGAAGAGGAAGCGCCCGTTGTAGCGAGGGACTAGGCACTCGGTGGTATTCGCAGCGGGAGAAGTTGTGGCGAGTGGAGACGTGGGGAAAGAACCTGTGGGAGTAGGAACAACTGGGGCAGCAGAGCCATTGAAGGGCTGAAGGAAGGACTCCACGCGAGACTGAACCGCACCGACGCGCGATTGCACGGCCTCGACGTGGGACTGAACTGTGCGATCAATGTTTCCGGGTACGGTTAAGTTCGAAATATCGCGAATGATGTCACGCAGACCCACTGTAACTCTCCTGATAACGACGTCGTCATCGCTGATAGTACAGCATTTCTTCGGCCAAATTGCAGGCTTTTTGGACCTATTCTCGCGAGGCCTAAAACTCCACCTGGAGCGCCCCGCGTGCACGGTAGCGCGCCTCGCCGGGATCAGAGGCCTCGACAACGGAAGCGGCAGCTAAGCGGCACTGTGCCAGACTGACCTGAGCAAGCTGCGCGCCCACCGAGGGAATTGCCAAGCGCGGCATCGACAGCGCGGGGATACCCATACCAACGAAAACGCAGGCGAGCAGCGGGTCTGCCGCGGCCTCGCCACACACGCTCACACTTACCCCGTGCTCAAGGCCAGCGCGCGCAACCTGTGCAATCAGGCGCAAAGGTGCGGGCTGCCAGGGATCGGAATACTCGGCCAAGTCAGGTGACATGCGATCTGCAGCCATCGTGTACTGCGTCAGATCATTCGTCCCAATCGATACGAAATCGACGTATTTCATCATGGAATCGATCAAAAGCGCCGCGGCTGGAACCTCGATCATAATTCCCGCGCGCAGTTCAACCTCGAAGCGTTCGGAAAGCTGACGGACGGTCGAAGCGAACCACTGGGCTTCGGAAATCGTTGAAATCATGGGAGCCATGATTGATACCGAGGTTTCTCGGTGTTGGATGGCTGCCAGAGCGATCGCTTCCAGTTGGTCGTGAAGGATCTGCGGGTGAGGACCAGAGGTTCGGATTCCTCGGACGCCAAGCGCGGGATTGTCTTCGCCGGGGATTGTCGCATAGGCCAGTGGCTTATCTGAACCCGCATCCAGGGTGCGCACGCATACCGAATGCCCGCGGAATTGCTCAAAAACCCCGGAGTAAAAGTTCACTTGCTCGTCAATTGTTGGCTCGCTGTGTGCGTTCAAGAAGGCCAGTTCTGAACGCAAGAGGCCGATTGATTCAAGGTGGGGGGAGTGAGCCGCGGCCTGCGCGCTTGCGAGGTCGTGAATATTGGCCAAGAGCTTCACTGGGTGTTCATCGCTGGTGTGAGCGGGCGCGTTCCAATGAGCTACCGCCTGTGCGCGCTTTTGATCTCGCTGAACCGCTGCCTGTGCCTCTTCGGCAGGAACCTCAGTTGCCAAAGACCCCACAAAGGCATCCATCAATACAAGATCCCCCTGGCGCAATTCACTCAAGTTGCGCACGGCGACGATGCAGGGGATCCCCAACTGGCGCGCAATAATCGATGTGTGCGAGGTCGGACCGCCCAGTTCCGTTGCAATTCCAACGCAATACTTGGGATCAAGGCTCGCCGCATCCGAAGGGGATAGGTCGCGTGCGCACACAATATAGGGAGCGAAAGGGGCCGCTTTCTGAGAAGCAGCGACTGGCGTCCCCGCCCCTGACGCCATCCCAGAGTCGGCCTCGGCAAGGTGAGCAAGGACCAGGTCACGGACGTCGTAGAGGTCAGCGATGCGCTCCAGCATCAGACCACCGGAGGAACGAAAAACCTCGACGAATTTATCGGTCGCGCGAACAACTGATTGCGGCGCCGGAACACCGGAGAAGATCCACGACTGAGCTTCGCGGATCCACGTCGGGTCAGTCGCTAAAGACGCGGTCATGACGAGGACGTCTGAGACGTCGCCCAGTGCCTGCGTTGAGCGCTCGAAGAGCTCCTCGCCGACTTTCTTGCAGACCTCCTCAAGGGATGCGGCAATGGCGGGGCGGTCCTCGGGCGGTAGGGGAGTGAAATCGTCGGAAGGAAGGGCTGGGTGGGACGTCCAAACAAGCGGCGCATAGGAGACACCGTGAACAACCGGGGTCCCGTAAATCGTGTGCGGCATCGAGGACTCCTTCCGTGGATGTAGCTCAACCATATTCGTTGGTCCTAGGAATATGCCAAGTGTGCCGAAAGTTACGCTCATAAATTGACACAAACGTTCACGTGTTGGTCAGTACTCGTCATATTTACGAGTTTTCAGGGACGATAAGAACAGATAACCCAAACGCAGACAGTTAGGACCACTCGTGGCGCTCATCGTGCAAAAGTACGGAGGCTCATCCGTGTCCGATGTTGAAGCGATTAAACGCGTTGCAAAGCGCATCGTTGAGACTCGGAACGCGGGACACAAGCTTGTTGTCGTCGTTTCAGCAATGGGCGACACAACCGACGAGCTCCTGGACACCGCCGCGCAGATTACCGACAACGCACCCGAACGCGAGATGGACATCCTTCTCACCGCCGGCGAGCGTATTTCGATGTCCCTTCTGTCCATGGCAATTAACGAGTTGGGTGTTCCCGCACAGGCCTTCACCGGCGCACAGGCCGGAATCCACACGACTTCCGCTTATGGTCGCGCCCAGATCACCGGCATGGTCCCCGAACGCGTCGCCCGTTCAATCTCTGAAGGTCGGGTCGCAATTGTCGCCGGTTTCCAAGGAATTTCTGACGATGATGATGTGACGACTTTGGGCCGAGGCGGTTCCGATACGACCGCGGTTGCGCTCGCGGCTGCCTTGCACGCCGATGTGTGCGAGATTTACACCGACGTCGACGGCCTGTTCTCTGCTGATCCGCGAATCGTTGCCAAGGCACACCGCCTGCGCTCGATCTCAACGGAAGAAACCCTGGAACTTGCTGCGCATGGTGCAAAGATTCTTCACCTGCGCGCGGTCGAATTCGCCCGCCGCTACAAGGTTCCCCTACACGTTCGTTCCTCCTTCTCCGAGAAGGAAGGAACCTGGATTTCAGACCGCCCGGCCTCGCCGGCGCTCAAGGGATTGGTCCCTGACGCCGCATTCCTCGACCCGAAAGAAGGAAAGATGGAACAGCCCATCATCTCTGGAATTGCCCACGACCGCGGCCAGGACAAGATTACGGTTGCCGGTGTCCCGAACCACCCCGGCCGCGCCGCGATGGTTTTTCAGACGATCGCCGCTGCGGGCGCGAACATCGACATGATTGTTCAGAACATTCCCGTTGCGGATCCGACCCGCGCGAACATCACCTTCACCATTCCCGAGGCCGATGCCCAGGTTGCGCTAGACGCGCTTGAGTCCGCGAAGGAAGAGATTGGCTTCAAGGAGGTGCGCTACAACCCGAATATCGGCAAGCTTTCGCTGGTGGGAACGGGTATGCGTACGAATCCCGGTGTTGCCGCGCGACTCTTCGCTGCCCTGTCTGAGGCGGGAATCAATATTGATCTGATTTCCTCTTCCGAGATCCGTCTGTCGATTGTGACGAAGCTGGATGATCTGGATCGTGCAGTTGCCGTTGTTCACTCCGCTTTCGGCTTGGACGCTGAGGTTTCCGAGGCCGTTGTGTACGCGGGTACTGGCCGCTGAGTCGGTCCATCGCTAGTAAGAGAGGGTTGAAAATGTCAGGTTTGACTGTTGCAGTTGTCGGTGCGACCGGCCAGGTTGGTCGTGTTATGCGCACGATCTTGGAAGAGCGCAATTTCCCGGTTGAAACGATTCGTTTCTTCGCATCTTCACGTTCGGCGGGATCTACCCTGCCGTGGAAGGGCACAGAGGTCGTCGTTGAGGACGTCGCAACCGCTGACTTCTCGGGGATCGACATCGCGATCTTCTCCGCGGGAGCTACGGCCTCGCGCGAGTATGCCCCTAAGTTCGCGGCAGCCGGCGCCGTAGTCGTCGACAACTCCTCCGCATGGCGTAAGGACCCCGAGGTCCCGCTGGTCGTCTCCGAGGTCAACGGTGACGACGTTGCGAACCGCCCCAAGGGCATCATCGCAAACCCGAATTGCACGACCATGGCTGTCATGCCTGCAATTAAGCCACTTGCGCAAGCTGCGGGCGGAATTGATCGACTGACTGTCTCCTCCTACCAGGCGGTTTCCGGCTCTGGCCTCAAGGGCGTTCGCGAGCTCATCGACCAAGTCCGTGGAGCTGCCGATCAAAATCTTGAGGGGCTGACCACCGATGGTCACGCTGTTGATTTCGGCACCCCTGAGGTCTACGTCGCGCCCATCGCTTTCGATGTCGTTCCTTTGGCCGGCTCGATTGTCGATGACGGCAGCTTTGAGACCGACGAAGAGCAGAAGCTTCGCAATGAATCGCGTCGCATCCTTCACGTCCCGAATCTTCTGGTGAGCGGGACCTGTGTGCGCGTGCCGGTCCTGACCGCGCACACCATGACCGTTCACGCTGAGTTCCCCTCCTCGATTTCTCGTGACGAGGCCGTGGCTGCGCTCAGCAGTGCTCCCGGCGTTCGCGTCGTCGACGTTCCGACCCCTCTCGAGGCCGCGGGCGAAGACGATGTCTTCGTCGGCCGTATTCGTCAGGATCAAGCGGTTCCGGATAACCGCGGAATCGTGTTTGTCGTCAGCGGAGATAACCTGCGCAAGGGAGCGGCTTTGAATGCGATTCAACTAGCAGAGCTGGTAGCTCAAGAACTGCTTGGCTGAGCACTCAAAGCTGCTTTTTATTAGACAGAAAAGGGGGTTGGAGACGGCCAAGCCGTCTCCAACCCCCTTTGAGTTTTGGCGGTGTGCACATTGATCGCACACCGTGTTCAAGCATCAGTCGTTGTGAGATTCCTGGTGCTTCTGAGCTTCTGCGTGAACCTCTTCCATGTTCAGGGCTTCTGCCTGAGAGATCAGATCCTCAAGAGCAGCGGCCGGAAGGGCGCCGGAGTTACGGAAGATCAGGACACCTTCGCGGAAGATCATCAGGGTCGGGATCGACGAAATCTGAGCGGAAGCAGCAAGTTCCTGCTGCGCATCAGTGTCAACCTTGCCGAACACGATGTCGGGGTGCTTCTCTGAGACGGACTCGAAGATGGGGCCGAACTGACGGCACGGGCCGCACCAAGTCGCCCAGAAATCGACCAGGACAATCTTGTCGGAATTAACGGTCTCGCTGAAGTTTTCAGTGGTGAGCTCGATGGTACTCATTGAAGGGCACTCCTTTGATTCGTATTGGGGCACGTGCCCCGCTTCATGTCCAGCTCAACGGTTCGTGCCGGCCACTTATTCCCCGATCCTATCGGAGTTAGCTGATTCACACGATGTCAGGCACTGACGGGACAACGCATATACGAATTATCGCGAGCGTCCCCTTCTGGCGTTGCTGCAGTCGAAGCCTCCTGAACTGCGGTGGAAGATCCCGGGCGTTCAGCTGAAGAGGGAACCTCAACATCAGCCCCTATGCCTCGCAAGATGAAGGCTTGGACAGTGCGGATTGTTGCTTCGCGGGTCTGAGGGTTGGCCGGAAGGCGATTCCCTGCAAGGCATGAATGAATGAGTGGAATCAATACGTGGGGGTTTTGCCGCGGAATTGCACCTGTTTCCATGCAGCGCGCAAGGATTTGCAAGAGCCGCGTCGAAATAATTGTCGCATGATCGTGCAGGTGCGCAGAGTTTTCACGTGAAACTTGAGCGCGCAGATTAAAGGTCGAGTTCAGGTGATAACGGGTGGTCATCTCCAAATGCGCACGAATATAGATGCGCAGTTGGGCAAGCGGATCATCAACTTGATCAAGCGCTTCTTGGAGTTTTTGGGAGAACTGCAGAGTGACGCGACGCATGAACTCAAGAAGGAGGACTTCCTTGTCGGGGAAGTGGTTGTAGACCGCGGTGCGTCCAACCTTTGCCCGCGAAGCGATCTGCGACATGGAGATTGAATCGAATGGCTGCTCAGCAAGGAGGCTTGCAAGTGCATCAAAGAGACGGTTGCGCGTGAGCTCACGATGGTCGGCCAGCGAATCTCCAATAATTTTTGGCATAAAGCTATTCTGACAGAAATTCTGGATCTGTCTTGATCATTCGCCGATTCACATGGATTTCCCAGATGAGAACTGATTGATTGCCGCCTGGACGATGGGGAAATCAGCAGGGATCCACGGTAAATCCATCACTTGATCAAGAGGAGTCCACAGTAACTCGAGATGCGAGGCTCCCGGAGTCAAGGTTTGGGTGGGGTCAGCAAGGGTGCATCCCCACACCGCCATCACCCGACCGTTGAGGATCGGCCACCACTTTCCCTCGGGGGTGAGGACCGGTTCAGCAATCCTCAGTGCGCACCCCAGTTCTTCGTCGATTTCGCGTACGAGGCCGCGCACGGGGTCTTCCCCTTCCTCAACCTTTCCGCCGGGGAGCTCGAAGAGGCCTCGTAAATCTTCTGGATAGGAGCGGGAAGCGCACAAAAGCGCGCTTGGGTGGGGGAGGCGATCAAAGATTGCAGCGGCAACGACGGGGCGCGGGTTGGGTGAAGTCACGCCTTTAAGTCTAGAGGTCATGCTTTGGACTGCAGCCGGGGGAGCCGCTATGATGAACGAGTTGTGCCGGTCATACCGATTGGTATCAGGCGCTTCGCGGGCGTAGTTCAATGGTAGAACTTCAGCTTCCCAAGCTGACAGCGCGGGTTCGATTCCCGTCGCCCGCTCCAAAAGGACGTCACTCTGGATACTTAGATTTGTGGCTTTTCTAGTAAGCATCTCGAGACGACGTCTTCGCTGTGCTGGTGTGCTTGTTCATGGTGCAGGGTCCGGTCGCGTGAAGCTGCTTGGGACTCTTGGTGCTGGTAGATTACCGGCTAGGAGTGATCTCTTAGGGTGCTGTCAGGCCGATCAAGTACGAAGTGTCAAAAAAGATGGCTTCGTCGTAAAAGGAAATGGCTTACCACTTAATTTAAGGGATGTTGCGCCGTGACTGCTGGCACTCGGCAGAACCTACAAATCGCCATTCAATGATTAGCATTTCTACACGCTGGTCCATGACCCCTAGAATCTTTATGGTGAGCTTATCTCCGTAATCAATGATCTGAGGAAGTTCCGGAACGTGCACTGTCCACGCTGCCTCTTTCGGGAAAGGTAAAACTGAACAAATCTCGATTGTTTGCCCTGACTGATTCCTTAGTGTCCACTTAGATTTGTCGACTTGTATAAGTTCGCTGAGCGGCGGTGGAGCCTCGCGTTGTGCGAGCTCAAGAGCTTGAGAGCTTATTTCATTGGCCTTATCTGCGATCTGGTTTGACTCATCTGCTCTCGAATTGGCTCGATGCGATTCAATAGCTGCCCAGAATGCTATAACAACCGCAATGGCGGACAGGACAATGGAAATAATGCCGGTCATATTTACTCCACATTAAGGGTGATGACGGTGTCGTAGAGGCCGACTTGGTGCAGGTCTTCACGGCGCTTCTGTTCCGCATGGGAGGCGTAGCCCACGTAGGACAGTGAGGCATCCTCGTAGCGGCGGAACGCAAAGACCGCCTGGTTCATGTGGATGGAGTTGAAGACTCCCAGGTTCACCAGGAGGTTGAAATCCTCAACGGACAGGCCGGTAACCCGCTTGAACAGATCTGGTTCGATCTTGGTGATGACGTCGAAGAGCGTGTTCTCCCTGAAGTCGGTGAGGTACATGAAGGCAGGGATCCGGGTGGCGAACTTGATGAGCTTTTCCTGGATCTGCTTGCGCTTGGACTTGTATTCCTTCTCCTCTGCGGAGAGTTCCTTCTTCTCCTTCTTGGTCAGCGAGTCGCCCTTTTCCCTCTTGGTCTTAGATACCGCCTCGCTCTTGTTCACCACGGTCTCGAAGATGCCTGCGCCGAGAGCACGGAAGCCTTCAATATTGAGGATGGCTTCCATAGCGCGCTCGTCGTTCATGATCTTCTTGAGCGTCATATTGTCGACGTTGACCAGGATCGCGGACTCCCACTTCTTCGCCAGTAGGGTGGCTGAGGTGCCAGACATGGCGATATCGAGCACCTCGCCTGCGTCAATCTCCTTCATCGAGGCACCGTCGTAGGCCAGCACTGGCAGGTAGTTGACGAGCTCGGCGACGGCATGCTCGGGGCTCTTCGCCTCGGGGTGAAGCCCCGTGCCGTAGTCGGCGATCTGGCGCAGAGCACGAGTGGGTGCGAAGTCGAAAACGAAACCGACTGGCTTGAGGATCTCCTCCCGGTTCGGGTCATCCCCGTCAGGGTTCTTGATGGCCCACGGGGACTGCACCCGGAAAGCGGCCTGGAAGTAGGACTCCGGGCTGGTGAGGTTGCGCAGCATCAGGATTGATGACCATTGCTTGACGGTCACCCCGGTCGTCAGCTTGCCGCACGAAAGCGTAATGGTCTTGGTGTCGTGACCATCCCCGATTGCCTCACGCACGGGCGGGAGTGCTTCAACCCCAACCCCAGCGCCCGCTCCAGCAGCGACGATCACCTGATACTGGTGCCAGAAGGTGTTGTGCCGGGCAGCGAGCAGGTTCGCCATGGCCTGGCAGGCAGCAACGTTCGGCAAGTACCAGAACGAATGCTGGAGGTACGGGAGCAGGCGGGCATCAGCGTACGGGAAGGGCGGGCGGCCACCGGCTTTGAGCATGTCCATCTGCGTGGGCGCATGCTCACCACGGATGAGGTCCAGCCACTTCTGTACGTCAGACTCGTGCGCGAACCGCGCAGTCTCATTACTGCCTGCGGCTTCGAAGAAGGTGTTGAGGTCGAACTCGTCGAACTCACCCTGATGTGCGATAGCCACCAGGTCATCAGGCATCCGGTAGGTGAGCAGCCGCATTTCCGGCAGAGCCGCATACGGGTTCCATTCGCCGGGGTGCTCGCGCACCCATTCGCGTTTCGCATTCTGCTCGTCGGTGTAGGTCCAGTTGAAGATCTGCTCCTCGATGAACTCACCCGTTGCCAGAGCCTTGAAGGGTGTGCCCGAGAGGTAGAGGTAGGAGCGTGTCGTAATGGGAAGAAAGTCATCCTCATCACTACCTAGCTCGTCGAGCTCTTCGTCGAAGGCAGCTAGCCCCTCGTGGTACTCAGCTTTGAGTTCCTTGGCAGCTTCCTTCTCATCCTCACCTTCGAAGAGAGCTTTGGCGTTCTCCCGCCAGGCACCGAAGTGGTACTCGTCGAAAACCACGAGATCCCAGTTGACGGTGTGAATCCACTCGTTCTTCGGCTTGATCAGGTCGGTCTTCTTGTCCCGCCCGAGGAGGTCCTGGAAGGAGCCGAAATACACCAGAGGCTGATCGCCGGCAATGTGCGCACCCTCGGACAGTGCTTTGGCACTGAGATACTGCCAGCCCTCAAAGTCCACGTGGCTAGCCAGGTCTTCACGCCAGGCGTCTTGCACGGCGGGTTTAAATGTGACGACGAGGACGCGCTTGGCACCCATGCGCTTGGCGAGCTGATAGGTGGTGAAGGTCTTGCCGAAGCGCATCTTCGCATTCCATAAGAAGCGCGGGACCGCACCCGGATCCTCCTCCCAGATGGAGCTGTAATAGGCGAGAGTTTGCTCCACGGCTCGGGCTTGCTCGGGGCGCATCGCGAAGGTCTGGTAGCGCTCGCCCGTGTACTCCACCCCGGCGCGGAGTTCTGCAATAGCAGTGAGCACATCAGCAGGCTTACAGCGCACCCACTCCGTCGCAGACCCAAAATGCGGGTTCTCAAAACCCTTCGCCTTCAGGCGCTGGATGACGTCCTTATCGCGGAAGATACTGCCATCCTCACGCTCCGCAATGATGTCGACGTGCAGGGTGAACTCCTGCTGCATCTGCCCCTGCGACTCACGGATTCGGTCGCGGACGTCTTCTTTCGTTGTCTGCCCGACCTTAATGAGCCCCTCATAGCCGGATGGAGGATTCTTCGGAGACCAGGCATAGATCCGCAGGCGCGCCGAGGGCTTTGAGGGAAGGAGCTCCTCATCCCGCCTGGCCATCAGTCCAACTCCATCGGACGAATCAACGATTCAATGTAAGAAACTTCCTCATCCGAAAGTCCGTACTTGGCATAAAGTTCCTCATCAGTCCATTCCCTGTCCCACGATTGCATCGGAACCCACGAATATGTTGAGTGGGTTGCATGTTGCGTGATCTTTCTAAGGGAAACGAGGAACCGGAAGAATTTCGTTGAATAATATGAGCGGATTGAAACAGCCTCAGCCTCAGTGTCGGAGTAAAAGAAAAGAAAGGATTGTGTACAAACTGATGGGGCAGCGACAATTTGTGAAGGTCCAAGCACAAGATCAACGCCGGCTTTTTCTCGCTCTCGTCCGGAACCGACAGCAGGTACCAGTACTTTCCATTTGTCTATGAGCTCGACGCTCTTGGTGACTTGCGCGCGACTAATATAGCCAACTTTGCGCTGCATTTTTTCGATGTAGTGAATCGGAATTAGACCTTCCTGAGGGTGAACGCTGAAGTCTCGAAAGTTTGAAGTCCAGCCAAACTCTTTGTCGCGTGCGAGAATCGAATTAATCGACATCGGGTTGTCTGCCAGGACCTTTCGGAGAATGGGCAGAGCTTCGGCGTCGCGTACCAGGATGTCGAATTCGTCGAGTCGCCTGATGGTTGGGGATGATGCGATACCCCCACGGATGGTAGTGACTTCACAATCTCCATCGTGTGTGGCATCGCGGAGGAAATAGCATGCACCGCCGTTGAGTCCAACACCCGGAAATACCTCTGCAGCGTTTTGATAGTCCACAAGTACCGAGAGCTTGCGATCGCTCAGCATATACTGGCGAAATTCATTGAGTCCCAACCCTGTCGCCATCCAGCGTGAGGGGATGACCATAGTGAGAAGCTGGGGGTCAAGTTCTTTGGCTTGGGCCACGAACTTCTGATAGATCGGAATATCTCTTGTGCCACCTGCAGATCCAAGCTGGTATGGAGGGTTGCCGACGATCAGGTCAAAATGCATGCTAGCTCCAAATACTTCGTTGATTCGTTGCTTAATGTTGTTTGTGTGGATGAAGGCGTAGGCGTGGGTCTCGAGATCCTCGCCGCGCCCATAGTCCTCTTCTCCAGCCCCGCAGAAAGTACACCGGCGCCCATGACGAACAATGATTTCTTCTCCCGTAAAGGGATCGATTTCGGCTGAGCGACGCCCAGTCTTGTCATCCCAAGTGTGTTCGGTGCGTTCAAACCAGATATTTCCCTCTGGGGTATCGAAGGCAGTGCAGATGGAGTGCTCACTGTTGGCGTACTTCGAGCAGTACACACTGCGGCGGGCCATGAGAGCGGTGAGCTCAGTGATAGCGATCCCGAAGATCTGCTTGGTGAGGATGTGGTTGACTCGCTCCTGAGGATCTGGGATCAGGGAAGCCAATCCATCGTTGAATCGGTGAGTCGCCTCCCGCAAAAATACCCCGGTTTTTACGAACGGATCTAGCACCCGGGCGTTCGGGTTCGCCCACAGGTTCTCCCCATTGTGGTCACGCGCCCACGCCTCGGCGGCGAGGTCAAGCATTGCGGCAGCCATCTCTGGAGGTGTGAACACCTCATCGTTCGAGAGGTTCGCGATGCAGGTGAGCACATCAGGGTTGTGCTTGTTCAACAGGAGGTTCGACACGCTCATGCTGGCTGCGCTCCTCTTTCGGCAATCTCGGCCACAGTCACTGGGGGGAATGAGGTATCGGGGGCGAAGATTTCGGCCATGTCCATGGAGCCGAACAAGGTGTCCTCCCCAAAAGCCGCACGCTTTGTCAAATCCTGATACTGGAAGTCACGCCGCTGGAACTTACCCGCCCCAAGGTAGCCCCACTCGGCGAAAGTCAGGGGCTCGCCGCTGGGGATCGTCATGGTCAGAGCATCGGCCTGAACGATGTTGATTGCCAGAACTGTACGAGCCGCCGCCGCCCACGTGCCGTCTGGATCCTCGCCGATGAAGTCCGTGAAGATTGCGAGAAGGTTGGAGCGGCAGATCTCAGCGTTGTCGGCAAGCAGCTCGATGCCGTAGGTACTCATCAGGGCCAGGAGTGCGTAGTGGCGGCGCTCGAAGTCGTTCTTGCCGTAGCGGGCGTGGACAGTTGAGAGCTTGCGGCGCAGGATCTCTTGGAGGAAGGCTCCCTCACCGCAGGCTGGTTCCAGGACTCGGGCGTCGATACGCTCCGACTCGTCCTTGACCAAGTCAAGCATGTCGTTGACCATCCACTCCGGAGTAAATACCTCGCCGTGGTCGGCCACGCGCTGCTTCGACTTCACTAGTTGTCTCTGCTCGCTCATATCTCCTCCTCGCTTGCTTCAGTGTGGAATGTCATTGCTGCCTTGGCCGCCTCAACCTGATGCTCGAGGCGGTCGCGAGGAGACGTAGCGTCTCCCCATTGTCTGCCCGTAAATCTGTCCGAGGGTTGAAGAGAGACCGTGTGTCCTGCAGTATCTAGCGGATTTCTTAGTTGAGGTGTCGAAGCTGAAGGTTAACTGCCCCGATCCTTACGCCTCTTCTGGAATTTGGGTAGGCGATATGTCGGAATTCCGAATTACTGGGCGTTCGTCGGTAGGCAGTCTCGCAAGGCTTCCGAAGAAGTGCTCTCGGGCTGCAGTGAGGGGTATTAGATTGTCGTCAGCACTCCTACTTGAGTTTGGCGTGCACTTTTTGATTGCTCGGCTCTTCTAGCAGTTCACTTCTTCGTTCATACTGTCTAAGGGCTAGGTTAGCGTAAGGGATTTACACTTGGATTTGTGACTATTGGTCAAGCAGTTACCTAGGTAACCGTGTGGAGGAGTGTTCCTTGATGAGTTGATGTCTGCTCAGGTCGCGACTTTCGCCAGTCTTTCCGTGTTGAACTGGGGGGATTTCGGTAAATTGATGCCAGTCTGCGGCTGTTGTCGGAGGTCATCTTTTTGCGGGACTGTCTGTGGGGAATGTAATCTTTTCGTGCCGCTTTTGAAGAGCTCAACGTGGGGGTGAGTTTGTCGCGTCTAGCAGGACGCAAGTCGGGGTCAACCATGTCACTGACCAAGACGTGTTGGGTGTGGGTATCCTATTTTCCTGCAAGATTTTACGAAATGCGTGTATCTGCAGTGGTAGTTCCGGGAATGGTGTAGGGCTTGTCGCGGAGGGGCGCCTACTTGGCGGCGTCCTCGTTTGGAGCGGCAACTCGCAAGCACTCAAGACCGTACTCGCCCAAGCAACATGGGTGTGGATAGTGTTGTGGTTCGGATAAGCGAACTCATCTGTGCTCGAAGTCGGGCAGCTGTACCAATTCAACGAAGCAGACGCTATCGGAGCCAGGAAATAAGAGATTGAGGTTAAACGCTGCCGTAGTCGCATTACACCACTAACGCAGTGAACGCCTTATCATTAAGTGCGTGACCAAAGCGCCGTAGGCGCTGGTCGACTCTGCTAGCGGCCCCTTGCGGCCCGCTTTTTGTTACTCGGACGACGTGCTGAATGGGGGATGCTAGCGTGCAGCCTGACCTAGATGATGAACAGCTTTGGAAGGCTGTCGTCGACGCTGCGCTCGAGCTTCCCGCAAGCGAGCTCTATCCCTTCAATGAGGAGTGGGAGGTCGCGCGAGTATGCGGTAAATGGTTCATGATCTCAACCAATCGCGGGAAGCGGATGGTGAATCTCAAGGCCGATCCGCAGGAGGCGCGGGCACTCTGTGAGAGCTTTGTCTCAATCACTCCGGGTTACCACATGAATAAGAAGCACTGGATTACCGTCATGCCGGGCCCGGGGATTCACGAGGAACTCATCCGCGAGCTTGTTATGGACTCGTACCTGCTGGTAGTTGACGGACTGCCGAAATATCAACGGCCCGTCGATCCCGCGAGCTATGGGCGCCGCGAAGACTGAGGCATTTGCTCTCAGCTAGGTGATGCCTTTCGTGGATTCGTCATCCAACGTAGGGGCAAGGATGTGCGACGCCCAGCAGGCGGGACGCTCCTCGAGAAATCTCTGAAGGGCGGGATAGCGTTGCTGTGAGAATGAGATGCACCCTACAATTGGGCAATACCGCTCGTCGAAGGAGATGTACGTGGCACAAAAGATCCGCACCGCCCAGGTGCTCGATGTTGTCAAAGTTCTTGCTTGGGTAGTAATCGCTGTGGCCTTGGTGAAGTTTGCGTTCTTCCCGGCCGCGCAGGAGAAGCAGACGAGCGACAGCCTGGATCCGGGCGGGTCCTTCGGGCAGATGACAATCTCCGTCGGGCGCGCGGACATCACCAATACGGTGACCCTGACGGGCACGATTCAGCCCGACGAGCCGGTCGTAGCCCGCGCGACCCTGGACGGCAACGTCGTGCGCACCTTCGTCAATGACGGCGACAAGGTTTCCAAGGGTGACGCGCTCCTCCAGATCCGCAAGGAGATTCCCGGCGAGACCCGCCAGGTTACCGACGAGGAAGGTAACGTGAGCGTCGAGACCGCGGATCCGACCTATAAGTACGAGACCGTCGTCTCGCCCGGTGACGGAACGGTGTCGACGGGCGTGCTCGTTGGCCAGCAGTTCGCGATCGGCGACACGGTTGCGACGGTCGCGCCCGCGACCTTCTCCGCGGTCGCCTCCCTGAGCGCGGACCAGATGTACCGCATGCAGGATGCTCCTTCGACGGCGACCGTTACCATTAAGAACGGCCCCGCACCCTTCGAGTGCTCGGGTGTGAAGGTAGTGAGTTCGACCGGCAAGGCACAGGACCTGAAATCGAACACCGGGTCCGACAACGGGACTTCGGCCTCGACGGACCTGAAGGCCCGCTGCGCGATCCCCTCCAACCAGACGGTGTTCGCCGGCCTGCAGGTCACCCTCGAAATGACGGCCGGATCGGCGACGGGCGTCCTCGCGGTGCCGATCTCCGCGGTCGAGGGCCGCTACCAGTCCGGCTCCGTCTACCTGCCGACCGATGACCCGACGAAGCCTGAGAAGCGCGCCGTCACGCTGGGCATCACGGACGGCAAGATGGTCGAGATCAAGAAGGGACTGACGGAGGGCGAGGAGATCCTCGAGTTCACCCCGACCTCGAATAAGGATAATCAGGACGGCCAGACCGGCCCTGACGGCATGGACTCCGGCATGGCTGGAGGCTCGGGTAACTCGGCGGGCACGCAATGAGTCTCGTGTGCCTGCGGGACGTGACCCGCACGGTGACCCTGCCTGACGGGGATGACTTGCATATTCTGCGCGGTGTCAACCTGGACGTTGCCCAGGGCGAGCACGTCTCCATCGTGGGCCGCTCGGGCACGGGTAAGTCCACGATGCTCAACATTATTGGCCTCCTGGACACCCCCACCTCGGGCACGTACGAGCTGGACGGCGTGGACACCACGCGCCTGGGCGAGGGGCGCCGCGCGCGCATGCGCGGGGAAGACTTCGGCTTCGTGTTCCAGCAATTCAACATCTTCTCGGCGCGCACCGCCGCCGAAAATGTTGAGGTTCCTCTCCTGTACGCCCCCGGCCCCCAGCTGCTGCGCAGGCGCTCGATCGCCGTCGACATGCTTGAGCGCGTGGGCCTAGGTGAGCGCGCGGACTCCTACCCGGGCGAGATGAGTGGCGGTGAGCAGCAGCGCATCGCGATTGCGCGCGCACTCGTGCGCCGCCCGCGCATCATCCTCGCCGACGAGCCGACGGGTGCGCTCGACCCGGACACGGGCCGCGTCGTCATGGCCCTCCTCGAGGAGGTCGCCCGCGAGTCCAACGCCGCGCTCATCGTCATCACGCACGACATGGCGGTGGCCGCGCGGGCGCAGCGCGCGTACGAGCTCTACGACGGCACGCTGCATGAGGTCGAGGATCCTGCCGCTCTTACTCACCGCGCGGAGGTCGGGCACTCGGGCGACCCGGAGGTCGGGCAGGCCTCGTTCCCCGGGACATCGGAGGAGGGTGAGCAGTGAATGCCGTGAGTCAGCTCCTGGGCGCTCTTATCGAGGCCTGGGGTGAGGTCAAGGTCCAGAAGGCGCGCGTCGTCCTCTCCCTCGTGGGTGTGGTCGCGGCCGTGGCCGCCATGACGATCGTCATCGCGCTCGGCGACCTGCTCTTGCAGTCCTCGCGCGAGTTGGCGGAACTGTACGAGGGGCGCTCCGTCACCCTGCGCCTGACCCCCGAAAGCTCCTCGAATGCCGCGGAAGGACCGGCGGCCGATGGCGCGCAGACGGCGAAGCGCCCCGACGAGAAGGACATGATCGGCGAGGCCATGGGGACCCTGGCCGAGCGCACAGATATTCACTACTGGTCGCGCTTCTCCAGCGGCGGCGGTGACATCGTCGAAACGCGACAGGCTCGCTCCAGCGGACAATTCCGCGGATACCCCCTGACGAACATTGCCGACATGGTCGACGGCGTGACATTCCAGGGCGTCGACCCCTCCTACGAGGTCATCTTCCGCACCCGCATGCTCGCCGGACGCTGGGTCGTGAGCAGCGACGCCGACCAGCGCCTGGTCCCCGTCGTCATCTCCGAAACCCTGTGGAACCAGCTGGGGCGCGCCCCCATCGACCAAGTTCCGATCGTCCTGCACACGAGTGACGGCACTGCGATGCGCGTCGTCGGCGTCACCAAGTCCAAGAGCTCCTACGACGTGCCCACCGTGTTCGCGCACTACGACGCGGCGCGCGTCTCCTTCCCGCAGATGAGTGCCCCGTCCATGATTGCGTGGGTGGGCACCGAGAACGCTGATCTGGCTCGCGAGAACCTGCCGCGCGCCCTGGCCTCGATCCTCGGCGAGGGATGGAAGGTCTCCGTCTCCGGCGGCGAACACGAGGACATCGGCGAGGAACAGCTGGGCACCATTTCCAAGGTCATCATGGTCATCGGCGGCATCATCGTGTTCCTGGGCGCCCTGGGCCTGCTCAACGTTGCGATCGTGACCGTGCGCCAGCGCGTGCGCGAGATCGGCATCCGCCGGGCTGTCGGCGCCTCCGCAGCGCGCGTTTTCTTCGCGGTCTTCATGGAGTCGGTCGTCGCCACCTTCGTCGCCGGCGTCATCGGCGTGGGCATCGCGGTCGTCGTCGTGCGATTCCTGCCCCTCGAGGCCCTGGGCGTCACGCTCAGCGACACCCCGGCATTCCCCGCCGGCGCCGCCATTGCGGGCGTCGCCATCTCCACGAGCATCGGCGCCCTGTGCGGCATCATCCCGGCGCTCGCGGCCGTGCGTATCAAGCCGATCGACGCGATCCGCTACTGATTGATCGGCGAGGTCCTGTCCCTCCCAAGCGCCACTTGTGTGAGCATTCATGAGAAAACCACCTTGTCCAATCGCTCTCGCTTGGTTCAGACTCATGTTCGGATCTCAGGGTGGTCAAGATCTCCTCATGAATCCTGTATGCTTCCTGCACATGGAGCAGATGCTCATGGAGGAGAAGCAATGACGCCGGCAAAACTTGCTATCAATACCAGTGGAACCCCCACCAAGGGACGTATCTATGCGCTTCATGGGGTGACAGATAATGCTGCTGCCCTATGCGATGTCAGTGAGCGTTGGTCCGGTGAGTTCGAGGTCGTCTGCATTGATGCTTTGGGGCACGGGTGCTCCCCTCGTTTTACCCCCGAGCAGCTTGAGGATCCTTTCGAGGCCTTGGTGCAGAGCGCGGCCGATGTGATTAACCGTATTGAAGCTGATGATCCTGCCCCCTTTGTCCTATTGATGGGGCATTCGATGGGTGGCGCGACCAGCGCCGATATTGTTTCACGAGGCCTGGCCCATGTTGATGCGTTGGTACTGGAGGATCCGGCACTATTTACTGCCGAAAATCAGCGAGATTCCGAGGCATTTGGTGAGCATCTGGTGAAGTGGTGCGATCACGTGAGCGACAATCTTGGATACGAGGTTGAACAGCTTCTGAAGGACTATCCGCTGTGGAGCCGCGCCGAAGCAACCGGATGGGCGCAGGCAAAGGTGCAGGTGGATCGCAATTTCCTATCGAATATTGCCGTCAGTAGTGCGCGCACGCGAAAGGAAATTCTGGAATCTCTTCAGACCCCGACTTTGCTGATTACAGGGGATGGAGACGATGTTGTCATCGGCCCAGCTGGTGTTGCTGACATCGATAAATTGGGCTTAAAGAAGGTCACTACCCTTCTGATCCCCACGGCTCGGCACTGCGTGCGTCGCTCAACGCCTGAACCCTTCTATGCTGCGGTCGAGTCCTTTATTGCAAAGCTCGCTCTAGCTAAGTGATGGTTACTAACTGTTTAGATAGTAATCTCGTACGAATCCCCGCGGTATGTGGACGTACAGATCTCGAAAACTCGCCCATTTTGGTCCGCAGTAGCTGTTGTTGCTATTAAGACTGGTGCCGGAGCACTCACTTTAAGTTGTTGACAGAGTGGTTCACTTGCTAGCGCTGCCTTGATGCGAAAGCGGGTTTTCATAGGAGTAATGCTGTATTTCTTTGTAAATATTTCGTAGAGAGAACCAGTTAGGTCTTCTCCTAAGAGCTTTGGAAAATAGTCCGACCGGATGATTGAGTCTTCGACGCATAGGGGAACATCATTCCCAAAGCGGATGCGGGAAATCGCGTAGATAAAAGTATCTTTATCAATTCCTAGTGCTTCTTCTTCTCCCCGTGTCGCCTGCCTTAATGTCGCGCTTATCAGGTGCGCCGACGCAACTTTCCCAGCGGCAAGCATTGAATCGGTAAATGATGATGTGTCAGCACGCTTTGCATAGAAACACTTGCGTACAAATGTGCCTTTTCCGGGTATGGCTGAGGTGTATCCCTCTGTTGACAGCTTATGAAGAGCGCGACGTACTGTCATGGGTGAAACCTGAAAACGTTGCGAGAGCTCGCGTTCGCTTTGAAGCTGCTCTCCTGGAGGCATCCTCTCCATCTCGTCAATGAGCGTGGAGAAAATTCTCAGATATTTTGAATCCACAGCTGTATCGTACTACCGCTCTTGATCTGCAGTTTTGTATTTTGACTGCCCTAGGGAGGTCGGTGCTAGCATGTGGCACGTGATACTCACTGAGGAGGAATCATGACACCGGCAAAGCTTGCCGTAAATACATCCGGTATTCCTATTCGAGGGCGGATCTATGCCCTTCATGGCGTCACTGATAACGCCGCATCGCTGAGCGACATTAGTCAACGCTGGTCTGAGACTTTTGAAGTTGTCTGCGTTGATGCTTTGGGCCATGGCTGTTCTCCACGTTTTTCGGATGGGGAACTATTGGATCCATTCGAAGCCCTCGTACAGAGTACGGCAGCGCTGATTAATAGCACCGAAGCAAAGAATCCTGCACCCTTCGTTGTTTTGATGGGACACTCAATGGGAGGTGCTACTGCTGCTGAGCTTGTTTCGCGGGGCTTGGTCCATATTGATGCATTAGTTCTGGAGGACCCTGCTCTTCTAACTCCTAGGCAACGCGAAGATTTTCGGGAACTGGGCCCTAGCCTCGTTGCGAGGTGCGATGAAGTGACCCAGAATCTTGGGCGTGAAATAGCCCTTCTTCTTAAGGACTATCCACTGTGGAGCCCCTCGGAGGCCGCGGGATGGGCACAGGGGAAGGCACAAGCCGATCGCGAGTTCCTTAAGCGAGGAGTAGTTGGGGGCGCACGCGCTCGGGAAGAAATCCTTTCTGCATTGAAGGTGCCTACGCTACTTATCACAGGTGATGGTGATGATGTCCTTATTGGGCCGGCTGGAGCTGAGGCCATCGATGTATTGGAAAACCGAAACATTACAACCCATGTCATCTCGACTGCTCGGCATTGCATCCGTCGTTCCGTCCCCGAACCGTTCTACGGGGCAGTTAATTCATTCCTAGATGCCCTTAAGAAGAATTGATCAAAGATGTGTGAAGTTCCTTATTTCATTCGTCCCGAGCTTTTGCCGGTAATTGAGGCGACCCCGGAACAAACAACGTGGGATCTTAGTGCCATGCGGGCAGGTGGCGATGCTTTGCTAGCCACGCCATACGATCCTGAAAATACATTGGAAGTTACCTCCCTAGGGCGCGCTTTTATCCCTAAGAGCGTGTCTGATGAAGCACCGTTGCTAGTTTCTATTCACGGTGGTGGTTACGTTGCAGGTCGAGCGGCTTTTGATGACGCAAAGAACGATGCGTTGGCCAGTCGATTTGGAATGATTGTTATCTCTCCCGAATATCGGCTAGCACCCGAATTTCCCTTCCCGATGGCTGTAGATGACTGCATCTCTTCCCTTAAGGAAGCGGTTCAGCGCTTTGGGGAGCATCGAAGAATTTTCATTTTCGGGGACTCTGCCGGGGCAGGCCTCGCGTACTCAATGGTTTCTCGAATCTTTGGGGTCGGTGACCGGAACCAAAATAATGGACATGTAGAAGCTAAGAATGCCTTGGCATCTGCAATCAGAGGGATCGTTCTGCTAGAGCCATGCATCGATCCTGATTTAGCAACTCCTTCAAGCACATTGTTTGCTGATGGCCCTATCTGGACGCGACGAGCAGCGGCTGATTCTTGGCGCCATTTCTATGGTCTACCCCTAGGCGTAGAAGGTAACGGAGAAGTGGAGGAGATTCCGTCTGCACTTAAAACGGCGGCTTTCCCTGTACCAAGTCCAGTTTTTAAAGAAAAGGGGTTCCCTCCTGCGCTCATAGTGGTCAATCCGGTTGACCCTTTGCGCGATGAAGGAATATCACTTGCGACCGGCTTAGTTTCCGCTGGTTGCATCTCAGAATTGCACATGTTCGCGGGTACCTTCCACGGGTCGCTCTCGCTTCCGGACTCAGTGACGTGGGCAGAAATCCAAATACTCATGACTCGTTTTATGAGTGAAAATTCAGAAAGGAACTGAAATGTCGAGCAATCAGACCCGACGACTTTGGGGCGTTGCGATTGCCGCGGCACTGGGCGGATTCCTCTTCGGTTTTGACGTTGCAGTCATTAACGGAGCAGTCGCAGCATTTACCGGTGCAGAAGTGGGATTTGGCCTAACGACCTGGCAAACAGGTCTGGTCGTGTCCATTGTTAGCCTTGGAGCAGCGATCGGTGCTTGGTTTGCGGGTCCTGCATCGAACCGTTTTGGCCGTGTTCGTGTCATGGTCTTCGCGTCCATCCTGTACTCGATCTCAGCGTTGATGTCGGGTCTTTCCTTCTCGTTGACGGCACTTGTGCTCTGGCGACTTCTGGGTGGTTTTGGCGTCGGAATTTCTGCGGTTATCGGCCCCGCGTACATAGCTGAAGTGGCGCCTGCCGATAAGCGCGGACGTCTGGGAACGCTCCAGCAGCTTGCCATTGCATTCGGTATTTTTGGTGCGTTCATTTCTAACTACATCTTGGTTCAGGTCACAGGTTCTGCCGAGTCTGTTGCTTGGTTTGGACTCCACACGTGGCGCTGGATGTTTATGTCTGAACTTCTTCCTGCTGTTCTCTACGGCATTATGGCTCTCACTCTGCCTGAGTCTCCGCGTTACTTGGTTTCGATCGGGAAGACTGAAGAAGCACAGAAAATCATTGTTGAGGTCGGTGCCGATGCGCATCCTGTCGAGCGCATCAAAGAAATTCGAGCTTCGCTTTCGGAGCACCGACCGCGCGTTTCGGATCTTTTTGATAAGAAATTTGGTTTGAAGCCTATTGTTTGGATCGCCGTTGCGTTCGGTTTCCTGATCCAGATGGCAGGTATCAACAACATCCTTCTGTATGCAACGGACCTGTGGTCGACGGTTGGTTTTACTGGAAATATCTCCGTGTTCATTCCGGTTGTCACTTCCGTGATCGGTATCGGAATGACCGTTTTTGGTATGAGTGTTATCGATAAGGTTGGTCGTCGTCCCCTTCTGCTCTGGGGCGCCATTGGAATGTTTATTTTCATGGTTGCTGCTGCCATTGCATTTGCACAGGGAACCCTGACTCCAGAAGGTAACCTCCAGCTGCCGATGGCTTGGGCTTACTTTGCACTGATTGCAGCACACATGGTCTACATCGTCTTCTGTGGAACCTGGGGAGTTGTCCTCTGGGTGTTCCTCGGTGAAGTTTTCCCGAACCAAATCCGTACTGCTGGTCTAGGCCTGGCAACCGCTGCAAACTGGATTGGCGGCATGTTGGTGACCTTCCTATTCCCCGTTCTCAAGGGCGCATTTGGTTTGTCGGGAACTTACCTCTCCTACGCAGTTGTGGGAGCGATCTTGATCTGGCTGGTCGTCAAGTTCATTCCTGAAACTCGTGGAGTCGAGTTGGAAGATATGTCCTATGAGGTCGGTAGTAAGTAATTGTCGGGGCATTGGTTCTCCGGGTGCTTTTCTCACTATTAGTGGGGATTAAGTGAGGAACCTAGTCTTGACGATTGAAGGGTGTAACGTCGGCAGTGTGGCGACGTTGCACCCTTCTCTATATGCCCCGTGAGCTGCAAATATTCGCTCACCAAATATTCAGGGAACTTTGTCAAGATCGTGACCGAAGTGTAATCATCGAGGCTGGAAAGCCGTTTCTACGTAGTAATACAATTCACACCAAGGACTTCCGTGTCATAGGGGCGCGGGGAAGCCGGGCGACAGCGAAGCCGCAGGCAAACCGAAGGAAGTCACCGAACTATCAAAGGAGAGTTCAATGGCACGACGTGCACTCGCGGCTGTTGCCGTAGTCGGTATCGCAGCTGTGGGCCTGACCGCCTGCTCTGGATCCAAGGACAAGACGACATCTGGAAGCTCAGAAGGAAAGTCGCTTGTTGTCGCCTATTACAAGACAGCGTCCTTCCCGCAGATGGACGAATTCATGAAGCGCGCAAAGGATGAATTTGAGTCCACCCACCAGGGCGTGACCATCGATCTTCAGCCAGTTGAAGCCGACGCTGACCAGTACTTCACCAAGCTCGCGCTGATGAATAAGTCGAAGTCGAAGGCTCCCGACATCATCTACGAAGACACCTTCCAGGTCATGAGTGATGCTGCAGCCGGATACCTGCTGCCCATCGACCAGTACGTGAAGAACTGGGATGAGTGGAGCCAGTACCCCGAAAGCTCAATCCAGGGCGCAAAGGGCCTCGACGGCAAGATCTACGGCGTTCCTTTTGGTACCGATACCCGCGGTATCTACTACAACAAGAAGATCTTCGAGCAGGCCGGTCTTCCTACTGACTGGCAGCCCAAGAGCTGGGACGACTTACTTTCCGCTGCCCGCACCATTAAGGAAAAGGTGCCCGATGTCATCCCCATGAACATCTATGCGGGTCGCGCCGGTGGCGAACAGACCAGCATGCAGGGCTTCGAAATGCTGCTCTATGGAACTCAGGACACCCTCTACAACACCGACACCAACAAGTGGGTCAGCGGATCACAGGGCTTCAAAGATGCCCTGACCTTCTACCAGACCGCATACTCGGAGGGCTTGGCGCCCTCTAACGATGTCGCACTGGACAAGGCTGTCGGAACCCGCGTCTCCACCGAACTCCTGCCTCAGGGCAAGCTCGCCATCAATATTGACGGCTCGTGGCTGCCCTATGTCTGGATGAAGGATGAGACCAAGTGGCCCGAATGGCAAGAAACCATTGGCCTTGCCAAGATGCCGACACAGAAGGGACAAGAACCTGGATTCACCACGCTCTCCGGTGGCTGGGTCCTCTCCGTTGGATCGCAAACCAAGGATCCCGAATTGGCAGCTGATTTCGTCAAGACCGCGCTGAACAAGGAGGGCTCCCTGCAGTACTCGATCGCAACTTCCGCGATCGCCGTGCGCAAGGACATCGTCTCTGACCCCGAGTACCTTGCATCCAACCCAAGTTTCGAGTTCTTCGCTGGACTGGTTGAGTACACCCACTTCCGTCCCGCAACTCCCGACTACCCGCAGATCTCCACAAATATCCAGACGGCCACCGAATCCGTGGTCACCAAGGAACAGACCCCCGAACAGGCCGCAAAGGCCTATGACGAGGGCTTGGTAAAGATCGTCGGCGAGAAGAACATCGAAGCGGCGAAGTAACATGTCCACCTCGGTTCGTGTGGGGACCGAGAGCACTGCGACCCTTGGCGGGCGACGCGAGACACTGATTTCTCGCATCGCCCGCCAAACGGGCCGAATGGGCCTGCTGTTTCCAGCAGTTGCTCTTATGGCGGTGTTCCTCGTCGGTCCCATTGCATACTCGGTATATGGGTCTTTGACCAATGCCGCCCTTTCAGGCTACAAAGCGGCAAATCCCGAATTTGTTGGCCTCGAAAACTATGCGGAACTGCTGACCAGTAATGCTTTCTGGAAAGCAGTCCTGCTTACCGTGATCTTTGTATTTGCATCAGCGGTTGTCGGCCAGAACATCTTGGGTCTGGCTTTGGCAATGCTCATGCGCAAGGCACCGAAGATCCTCTCCACACTTGTCGGTGGCGTTGTTGTGATCGCCTGGGTTATGCCCGAAATCGTCGCTGCCTTCGCGCTCTATGCTTTCTTCTCTACTGACGGAACGCTCAACGTCCTGCTCAGTTACATTGGCCTCGGCGGAACAACCTGGCTCCTGACTTTCCCCATGTTTTCGGTCATCATGGCGAATATTTGGCGTGGTACGGCCTTCTCAATGATGGTGTATTCCGCGGCTCTAGCTGAGGTTCCACCGGAAATTCAAGAAGCGGCAAAAGTTGATGGGGCACGAGGATGGCAGCGATTCTTCTTTGTCACCCTTCCTATGATCAAGGGCTCCATCTCCACCAACCTGCTCCTTACCACCCTTCAAACCCTGGGCGTTTTTACGCTCCTGTGGGTGATGACGGGCGGCGGTCCGGGAACTCAGTCGACAACCCTGCCGGTCATGGCCTACCAAGAAGCCTTTAAGAACTCTCTGATTGGCTACGGTACTGCGATTGCCACGGTGACCATTGTGCTGGGTGCGCTCTTCGCTATGGTTTACATTCGCGCCTTGAAGCCGGAGGTGGACTGATGGCTACGCAAGCTAAGGAAATCCCCTCCGTCGCTAATCCGCGTGAGAAAACGGTTCGCTTGATCTCAAGCATCGTCTTGGCATTGATCGGAATTTCATTCCTGATTCCATTGGCGTGGGTGCTTTTTGCCTCGTTCAACCCAACGGCAACCGTATCCCTGAGCGTTCCTGAGCACTTCACGACCTCGAATTACTCGGATATCGCGACATTTGATCGCACATGGCTGCCGCTGTGGAATTCTGCGATCCTCTCCTTTGGTACGGCCATCTTGACCGTTGTCGTCGGTGCACTCGCGGCCTACCCGCTTTCTCGTTACAAGAGTCGTTTCGCTCGCGGATTTATGTACACGATTCTTTTTGGAACCTGCTTGCCCATTACGGCACTGATGGTTCCCGTGTATTCACTCTTCGTCAGCCTCGATCTGATCGATTCGATGCCCGGCATCATCTGCTTCATGACTGCAACCTCACTGCCCATGGCCGTGTGGATGCTCAAGAACTTCATGGACTCTGTCCCTGTGTCTCTTGAAGAAGCAGCCTGGGTCGATGGCGCCAGCGCACTCAAAGCGCTGCGAACCATTGTTCTTCCCCTGATGAAACCCGGTCTGTTGGTCGTCTTTATCTTCATATTCACCGCGACCTGGGGGAACTTCTTCGTTCCCTTCATCTTGACGACTGATCCGGATATTCAGCCAGCTGCCGTCGCTATTTACCAGTTCTTCGGAACCCACGGAGCCGTTGTTTATGGAAAGCTTGCCGCATTCGCGGTGATCTATTCCAGCCCAGCTTTGGTTCTGTACGCAATCATGCAGAAGGTTTCCGGAGGAAGTTTCGCAATGGCAGGAGCAGTCAAGGGCTAGGCCCACCCTCCAGGGTCCGGTCCCTTCCTCACTCCCGAGGAAGAGTGATGTGCCTGGTTGCTACCTCTTCGGCAACCAGGCCATCGCGTATCAGAGCCTCAATGACGCGAGGAGCCTGCTCCGGATCAGCGCCCTCTAAGCGTGCCGCGGCGACGGCCTCGTCAATCGAAATTCCCAAGGGGGAGGCGCGCAAAGCCGCCATCACTCGCCCCCGAGCCTGCCGGTCCGTCCCTTTCCACGCCTGACCACGAGGCCGGACCTCGGCGGGTGGGAAACCAGCCCCCGCCCAGGCACAGTTTGTGCGCAGCGGGCATTCCTCGCACTTGGGGGAGCGTTGGGTGCAGACAAGCGCTCCGAACTCCATGATCGCCACATTCCACAGTGCGCATTCTGCGCCGTCTTCGGGAAGCCACTCCATCGCGGCAGCGAACTCAGAGCGCGAAGGTGCGGAGCGTCGCGCAAACTCAACCCCGTCGCAGATGCGCGCGAAGACCCGCCGAATATTCGTATCAAGGACGGGGATGCGCTGATGGAATTGGAAGGATGCAATTGCACTGGCGGTGTAGGGGCCAATTCCCGGCAGCTCTAGCAAGGCCTCGTAGGTGGAGGGGAGGACGCCCCCGAAATCGCGCGTGATACTCAGTGCGCAGTCGCGAAGCCGAAGAGCTCGAGATGGGTAGCCCAGGTGGCTCCACTCGACAAGCACCTCGGCCGGGGATGCTTTCGCAAGGTCTGCGGGAGTAGGCCACAGACTCATCCAGCGCTCCCAAATCGGTTGAACGCGTGGGATGGGGGTTTGCTGGCTCATCACCTCAAAAACAAGGGTGCCCCACGGAGAAACGTCATCGGCGCGCATGGGAAGATCGCGGCGATGAAGGCGGTACCACTCCATGATGGCACTACGGGCAGTTTCTCTTTCGGTCACAGGCACACAGGTAGCTTAGCCGTCACCCAACGCGCCCGCTGAGGCGCGTAGGCTCACCCCAAACTGTGCGAGAATGGCACCATGCTGCTCAGTGATCGCGATATTTCAGCAAGCCTTGATAGCGGACGTATTCAATTGGATCCGCTTGATCGCTCGCTGATTCAACCCGCAAGTATCGACGTGCGTTTGGATCGACTCTTCCGCCTCTTCGATAATCACCGCTATCCGGTGATCGATCCCGCTGCCGATCAATCTGACCTGACCCACAGTGTGGACGTGGGACCGGACGACCCCTTTGTGCTGCACCCCGGTGAGTTTGTTCTGGGCGCAACCTATGAGCTGGTGACACTGGGCGACGACATTGCTGCGCGCCTTGAGGGAAAGTCTTCGCTGGGGCGCTTGGGCCTGCTCACGCACTCAACCGCTGGCTTCATTGATCCCGGCTTCTCTGGCCACGTCACCTTGGAACTGTCGAATACTGCAACCATGCCGATCTTGCTCTACCCGGGCATGAAGATCGGTCAACTGTGCTTCTTCGACCTCTCCTCGCCCGCCGAGCACCCCTACGGCAGCGAAGGCCTGGGTTCGCACTACCAGGGCCAGCGTGGGCCAACGCCCTCGCGTACTCACCTTCGTTTTAGCCGCACCCGTATCGAGCGTTGATCGTGGGCCAAGAAGCATCGCTGCCCCCCAAACGCCGGTCGTATCGCGAGCGTTTGGACGCGGCTCCTGCTGGGCAGGCTCATGATTCCGCGCGAGGTGTTCACTCCTCTTTGAGCCAGACGGCTTCGCACCCTTTGACTGAAACCTCGATGACCTCAGTCGGGGGGATGCATGCTTTCGACACCGCGCTGAGAGTAAATGGCACCGGCGAGATTCGCCTTGATGACCATGTTGCGCGCGTATCTATGGGTACCAGCTCCGCTGCGCGCGAGGTTTTGCCGCTTCCTGTTGAGTTGGGACTGGCGAATCACCTCTTCTGCGTGGGTGCGTCGGTTGAAGATGATGAGCTTGAGGCCCTGGCTGTTTCCGCGTGGGACGAGGCCCATTGGGTTGCGCCCGGCCGCCTGCACCTTCGAGGGGGAGTAGAGCTTTCTGGCCCTTGGGCGCTTCCCGTCAACGTTCGAGGCCCTCTTGGCTTGGGTGCAGATCTCACTCACGCCTGGGTTGTGGAGTGCGAGCCGATGCGCGGGGAGCCTGCACCGCCTGAGCTTGCGGCGAGTGACCGCTGGGCTGCGGCTTTCCCGGAGGGATTGCCCGTCGGCCTTGAATATCAGGTCTTGCTGGTGCTGGAGCGGATGGCTCGGCGCTTGGCCGGGGCTGTGCGCATTGCCGGGAGTGGCGTTGTTATGCAGCCCGATCCTGATTCCGCAGTGTCCTTGGCCGTGTATTCACCGCGTTGGGTGGGTCCCGCTGAGCTTGCCGAGGCCTTGGCTGGGGCTTTCCCAGAGACGATTGATTCGCGTGAGTTAGTTGCTGGTGCGCAGGAAGAGCCTTCCCGCCAAAGTCGTCGCGATGCCGAGGCTGAACGAGAGCTGCGTTCCGTGGTGCATGAGTTGAGTGATGAGTTGCGAGAAGCCTTAGCGCGAGATCGTGAACGTGCACTCAGTGCTGAACAAGTTGTTGACGGTTTTGCTTTGCTCAGTCCTATTGGGAATCAGTCGATCATGATGGTCGAGGTGCATCAGGTTGAGCAGGTTCCTCATGTCTTGCGCTGGGAAGAATGGGCGCAGGGAGCGGTTATTGAATATCGACTGCGGTGGCTTCCTAAGGGAAATGTTGAGGTCCCTGAGAATATCGTCACTCGTTCCGAGCGTTTGGAGCGTATGCGTTCGACTCGCGATATAGAGTCTGCAGCAGCAATTATCCTTGGAATTACGGGTGGAACTGCGGTTGACGAGGACGACTTCCTGGTTTCTTTATGAAATATTTATGGATGAAATCTGAATAAATTTAGCTGAGAAAACACTAGGAATTTAACTCTGAATAGCTGTAATATATTTTTGAATCTGTCAAACTTTGGATTTTTGGAGTTTTTCCTATGACGACCCTCCGCACTAAGCGCGCGGTTTCTGCGCTCGCAGCACTCACGCTTGCGGTTGGTGGAATCGGTGCCATTGAGATCTTCTCTGACGCTGCCGCTCCCGCCGCTCATGCCGCAACCTGTCCGGCGCCCACCACGGATATCACGTCGAAAATGACGATCAGTGACCCTGAGCTGACTGATCAAAGCGGCACCCCGAAGACAAGTTTCACTGTCGGAGCGACCGTTGGTTTCAAGGTGACCTGGTCCACCAGCTCGAAGGTCCATGCCGGCGAGTACTTCCAATACAAGGTTTCAACTCAGTCCGCTAAGCCGGTCGTGCCCTTCAACTTCGACGTGAAGTCTTCGACGGGCACAGTTATTGGCTGTGGCACCTGGGATCAGGATGGTAACGTCAAGGTTGTCTTTAACGATGCGGCCGAAGGCGCAGCCTCTTGGGACGGTTGGGTGATTACCACCGCACAGCTGACCCTGTCCACGAATGAGGTTGGTAAGACGCAGCCTTTCAAGCTGACCGAGACAAAGTCGGTTGACGTCAATATTCAGCCTGGCATCGGCGTTGGCGTGGATTTCCGCAAGGACGGCTGGCTCTTCAACCAGTACAACAGGAACCGCACGCTCGCGTGGCGTATCACGGTTCCTGGTGGCGACACTGGTCTGAAGAACGTCAGCGTTGTTGACAACTCCGAAGACACGAAGTGGGACTTCAACTGCGATGATCTTGAACCGCTGTTGAAGAACAACGAAGCGAATCTTAAGCTTGTCGACTCGGTCGCCAACGGCTACGACGGAGCAGATGTGTCCGGTGGAGCAATTCGTCAGAATGCGACCATTAGCTGCTCGGCGAACAAGCTGGAAATCAAGCTTCCCGAGGTTCCCGCAAATAAGTTCGCGATCATTGTTCTGTACGGTCACACCCCCGAGCTTGTTTCCGGCCACTACTGGAACACCGCGACTATCACTGCGGATGACATGGAAAGCCGCACGGTCTCTGCTCAGGATGTCGTCCTTGGCGCAGATGCGGGTGCCGCAGCACGTCAGGTCTTCTCCATCGCTAAGAAGGTCGATGACTCTGCCGCAGCGCTGACCGAGAACCCGGACTTCACTTTCGAGGTCACCCTGAAGGGCCCCGGTGTTGACCGGACTGAAACGGTCACTGTTAAGAAGGGACAGACCTACACCTACCCGGACAAGCTGCCTATCGGAACAAAGGTCACCATCAAGGAAAAGAACCTTCCCGATGCAAGTGTTCTGTGGGATAACGCGACCTCAGGTGTCTTCAGTGAAGCTGATGGCATCACCTTGGGTGCCGACAAGAAGACCGCAACCCTGACGGTTAACCCTGAAAAGGACTACACCGCAACGGTGACCAACGTGACCAAGCCGAAGCCGACCCCGACGCCGTCGACCACCACGCCGACCCCGTCTCCGACGCCGTCCACGACGACCCCGACGCCTTCGCCGACACCTTCGACGACGACGCCGACCCCGTCTCCGACTCCGTCGACGACCACTCCGGCGCCCACCCCGTCTACGACTACCCCGGTGCCGACGCCTTCCACAACGACACCTGCACCGACGCCGTCCACGACGACTCCGACGCCTGAGCCGACCCCGAGCACCACCACGCCCGAGCCGTCTCCGTCGACCACCACCTCGGTGCCTCCCGCACCGACCGAGTCGACTCCTCCCTCGACGCCTTCTGAGCAGCCCAAGAAGCCGAAGAACCCCAAGTCTTCCCTGGCAAAGACCGGTGCAGACAGCGGAATTCTGCTGGGCCTTGGAATGGCAGCACTGATCGCCGGTGGCGCTGCAGTTGCAACGCGTCGCAAGATGGGCTGAACCCATCTAGCGCACTGACGCTATAACGCTGGTCCCGGTGGCGAGAAATCGCCACCGGGACTGTGTTTTATCCGGGGGAAGAGTAATGATGCCCCTTAAGCCTTCAGGGAGCTTCTCGATGCCCTACATGGCCTTACCCCTTAGAAATTGAAGTGGATACAAAAACACCGTCAGCAGGGTGTCACAAACCCGTCTGACGGTGTTTCCGTATGTCTTAAAGCGGAAGAGCTCAGCTACTTTCGCGATTGCGAGGAAGGGGACGTCCAGTAGTCCTCGTCATCCCAGTGGTCATCCTGGGAATCCTGGTCATCTTCGGCGTAATCAGCGTAGCGTGCGTACAGATCGTCTTCGTCTGTCTGCTCTTCACTATGCGTCTCATGCCCGGCTGCAAGCTCCCTTTGGAGTGCATCCAGGTCGGTGTCAGGGCTGAAATACTTCAGCTTGCGTGCGACTTTCGTCTGCTTGGCCTTTTGACGGCCGCGCCCCATGGCGTCGACCCCCTCTACTTCGGTCGGGTCCGCACAAGCGGTGCCCTAGGTGTTCAAAATGTTTCGTGGGAACATCATACCTAAAAACGATGCCCGATCCCCACCCGAAGTGTTGGATGGGGCCAAATTACGCCTTCAGCGGGAGTTCTGAGAACCCGAACGCCTCACGCGCGAAGTAATACGCCATGCAACAAGGCCGACAACCGCCACGACAGAGCACGCGGCAATTCCCAGAGTACGAATCGCGTCAGTGTCACCTTCGCGTGCCAGTTCCCAAGTTGAGCGAGCACGTTCCTTCAGTTCCTCAACCTTTGCCTGAGCATTCTGCTTTGCCTGCTCAATCTGGTACGAAGGGTGAAGTTGTGTCACAAGCTGATCAACCGTGTTGGTGAGCTCAATACGCGTCATACGTAGCTGGGCTTCAATCTCATCTGCGCTCAGGTCCGCTGGAGTCTGCTCGTTGCTCACTTTTGAGCCCCTTTCTTCACGGCATCCACATTTTCCTTCAGGCCCTGCTGGGGTGCGGGAATGTGCTGGCTGGACTTCTTCAGCTTCGAGATGCCAACCAGAGCGAAGATGATCACGATCAAGAAGATCACGCCGCACACAATGAGTGACGCTGCCCAAGCGGGAAGGATCAAAGCTAGGGCAAGCTCTGCGCTGTGCAGAAGCCATCCCAAGCCGTAGAGCGCGAAAACGCCCGCAATAACAAGTGCAATGATCCCCGCTTTTGTGAAGTTGAGGAAGGTCATCGCCTTGGTCTTCGTCAGTTCAATTTCTCCGCGGATGAGCGTGGAGATTTGCGCCGTCATACGGCCGAAAAGCTCGCCAATGCTGGGGGGTTTGGGCTCAGACGGAACCTGCCCCAAAGAGGGACGGTAATTACTCATACCTTCATCGCTTCCTACGAAGATGGGCACCGAAGTGCAGTCACTCTTTAATTTTGACACGAATACGTGTCACTTAGCATCCGACTCGGGTACAGAATCCTCATCCGGCATCACCGAACCGGGGAGCTCGCCCAAGATTTTTTGTGCGTGTTTGATCAGTGCGAGTTCCTCGGGGCTTGCCTCAGAACCGGAAGGCAAATCTTCGTTAAGTTGTTCTTTGAGTTCATCACCCAATGAAGCGCGCGCCTGATCAATGCGATGGAAACGCTGTGCCTCAGCAATTGCAGCGAGAGCAATCTCGGCAGTCTCGGGATTGTCCTCCCACTGTGAAGTCACTGGCTCGGGGAGCGGAGAGTCTGCTGTGCGCACAACCCGAGTAGTCAGCGGGTGCCAATTGGGCGTAATCGCGGGTTCCTCGTCCTCTTCCTCGATCTTCGAGGCCGAGCTGGATTCCTCGTGACTGCTCTCCTTCGCAGGGTGGGCTTCTTCTTCTGACGCCTCGTCGTCTTCGTGGGGAAGGTCGGGAGCGTCTACCGCGGTGCCGGCGTCGGCGGGGGAACTGGCCTCGTCGCTGGGGGAAGAAGGTGGAAGAATCGGATCGCCCGCGCGTGGAATCGGTCCAAGGTAGGAGGAGGGGTCTTCGTTGATCGCCTCGTAGGCCATGCGGATGAATTGCGCGTCAACCTTTCCGGTGTCTGCGGCGACCGTACTATTCGCAATGATGAGAAGACGGTCGGCGCGCTCGGCAACTTCGGCAAGATCGGTAAAGAAAACGACACACGCGCCGCTGGAACGCAGGGGAGTGAGAGCATCGAAGAACTCGTCAAGGAAATCACCCTGGTCGACATCGGCGGGAAGGTCGCTGATGATCACCAGGTTTGCGCGGTACACGATCGCGCGCAACACCTGGAAATCCAGCAACTCAGAGGCGGAAAGATCAGTGGCGGAACGCGTGAGATCAATGCCAAGGCGAGAAGCCGTTGACTCGATGACCTCGGGATCAAGGGTTTGCCCCATCGTCGCGCACGGAATCACCAAGTTTTGGAGGAGCGTGAGGGAGGGGTTGAGGACTTCGTCCGGGCTGATCAGGGTAGTCCTGCTGCCGGTCGGCATCCACACCGAACCTTCATCGAGTGGACTGATACCAGAAAGAGCGCATGCGACATGATGGCGGCGTGCAGCCTGGGGGTCGAAAACAGCGACCGTTGAATCCGCGCGGAAAGCAAGATCTGAGCGGTCTAGGTAGTGAGCCTGGGTGAAGGGATCAATAACGGTTGCACTTCGGGCGAAATAGACGACTTTTCCCCCAGCGGTTCCGGCTGCGGTGCCCTTACGCGTTTGCCACCAGTGACGCTTGGGCCGGGGGGCGACAAATGCTGCGCGTTCTTCAGCAGTGGGAGCGTGAGTTGTCATGCTCCAATTGTGCCAACAGCCTTGCGGATTGATGCCGTGCGCGCGCCGAAAGTGGCGTTTTATTGCGGAAGAAGTGAGGCGAATATGTGATCGATGCGCTGTTGCACAAGAGGGGTCAGGCTTTCGTGGATGCGTTGACGTGGCATGGTTGCCAGGGGTTCTAGAGCAATGATGTAGCGCATGGTAACGACGCCGTACAGCATGGAAAGGATGATCTCGAGTTCCTCGCCAAGGCGTCGAGCCCGTTCAGGGTCCGCGGCAAGGAATTGGCTGATCTGCTCTAAGACATCGCTTCGGATATATGTGCGGAAGCGCTGGGAGGTTGAGGTATCAGTGATCAGTGCACGCATGAGTGCCAAGAGTGTATCTGAAGTCAGCGTGTGCTCGTAGAGGTCCAGGATGTAGTCGACTAAGCGTGTGGCAGCTCCCTGTGGGCCTGGGGTAAGAAGCGCGATGATTTCCGAGGCAGGGTCCAGGGGAAGATCCATGCAGGCGCGGAAGAGCTTTTGCTTGGTGTTGAAGTAGTAGGTGATCAGTGCAGGATCACAGCCCGCGCTACGGGCAACCGACCTCATTGTCGTGTGGTCGTAGCCTCGGGTGACAAACTCGCTGCGCGCGGCTTCGATGATGCGTTTCTTGATTTCTCCGCGGGAGGCGGAGGGCCCTCGATGGATTTTGGAAAGAGGAGATGTTTCTTTATTCAATTCAGAAGTTTCACCATCTGATGAAACTTCTGAGGGCTCCTTCAGGGAATCCGAAGGCTCTTTTCGCTGTTTTTGTGCCTTTATCTCCCGTGCTTCACTCATGCCATCAGTCTAATTTCAACAGTTTGGAAATTAGAAATCTGCGTCATAGTTTCGCAGCATGGATACGCAGATCATTGAAGGCTCGCGTCTACACGTCGAAAGCACGCCGGATCACCCGTGCCAGCTTGGTATTGACGTGGGGTCAACGACGGTCAAAGCCGTTGTTTTGGATGGCAATCGCATCCTCTTCTCCGACTATCGCCGCCACAACGCAGATGTTCGCGCCGAACTTGGACACCTCCTCGAAGACATCGAGGACATCTACCCGGGACTGGTCGTCCAAGCTGCGATCACCGGTTCTGGCGGCCTGACGACAGCCCGAGCGATGGGCATCCCCTTCGTTCAGGAAGTTATCGCGGGAACAGAATCCACCCAGCGGCTCCACCCAGAAGTCGACGTCGTCATCGAATTGGGCGGTGAAGACGCAAAACTCACCTACCTTCACCCCACCCCTGAACAGCGCATGAACGGAACCTGTGCGGGTGGAACCGGAGCCTTCATCGACCAGATGGCCACGCTGCTCCACACCGACGCCTCGGGACTGAACGCGCTGGCCGAAGCGCACACTCAGCTCTACCCGATCGCCTCGCGCTGCGGTGTCTTCGCGAAATCGGATATCCAGCCACTGATCAACCAGGGCGCCGCTCACGAGGACCTCGCGGCCTCGATCTTCAGCGCGGTCGCAACCCAAACCATTGCAGGTCTCGCCTGCGGTCGCCCCATCCGCGGAAACGTCATGTTCCTTGGCGGCCCGCTGCACTTCCTCCCTCAACTTCGCGAGGCCTACAAGACCCTGCTCCCCAAGGCAGACTCTTTTATCACCCCGGAAAACGCGCAACTGTACGTCGCTATTGGGGCCGCACTCTTGGCCTCGAAAGAAGCAAAGAAACGAGGCGAAGAAGAAGGAACCGCGCTCGAGCAACTGATCGACCGCCTCGCCACCGCACACGTCGAAGCGGAATCCGCTCGCATGCGGCCCCTCTTCGCGACCCCAGAAGAGAAGGAAGAATTCGTCCAGCGTCACGCACAAGAAGTCATCCCCAAGGCCGACCTCTCGCAAGCCCGCGGGCGCTGCTGGCTTGGAATTGACGCAGGTTCAACCACCATCAAAGCCGTCGTCATCGACGAAGACGACAGGATTGTCTTCACCCACTACGCCTCAAACGAAGGCGACCCCGTCGCTGCGGCCGTGAACATCGTCCGCCGCGTTCGCTCGGAACTGCCCGAAGGGACTGTGATTGGTCGATCCTGCGCAACCGGATACGGTGAAGGTCTGGTCACCGCGGCCCTGACCATGGACGAGGGCGAAATCGAAACTATGGCGCACTATCGCGCCGCGGAATTCATCCAGCCCGGCGTCACCTCGGTCATCGACATCGGTGGCCAGGACATGAAATACCTGCGGATCAAGGATCACGCAGTCGATTCAATTTCTGTCAACGAGGCCTGCTCCTCAGGTTGTGGGTCCTTCCTGCAAACCTTCGCGCAGACCATGGGAACCGACGTGCGAAACTTCGCGCAGATGGCCATGGAATCGAGCAGCCCCGTCGACTTGGGAACGCGCTGCACGGTCTTCATGAATTCATCGGTCAAGCAGGCGCAAAAAGAAGGCGCGGACGTGCGCGACATCAGCGCCGGCTTGTCCTACTCGGTCGTGCGAAATGCCCTGTACAAGGTCATCAAGCTCAAGGATCCCTCGGATCTAGGCGAACGTGTCGTCGTTCAGGGAGGAACCTTCCTCAATGACTCGGTTCTTCGCGCATTCGAGCTGCTGACCGGCCGCGAGGTCGTTCGCCCCGATATTGCCGGACTCATGGGAGCTTACGGCGCAGCGCTCACGGCCCGCATGCACGACAGTGGCGAAGGTGAGTCGACACTCGCTCGCGTGGAAGACCTCGAGGACTTCCAGGTCGAGACCACGCGCAAGACCTGCCGCCTGTGCCAAAACCACTGCCAGATGACGATCTCGACCTTCTCCAATGGAGAAAGGCACGTATCGGGTAACCGTTGCGAACGCGGGGCAAGCCTCGAGAAGGTTCCACGTAAGTCGGACCTTCCCAACCTCTATGACTGGAAGTACAAGAGGATTTTCGGATACCGGCGCCTCACCGAAGCCAAGGCATTCCGCGGAGACATCGGCATTCCCCGTGTTCTGGGCATGTACGAGAACTACCCCTTCTGGTTCACGATGCTCACCGAACTCGGTTTCCGCGTGATGATCTCCGGGCGAAGCAACCACGAACTATTCGAGCAGGGAATGGAATCGATCCCTTCCGAAAACGTGTGCTATCCGGCCAAGCTCGTCCACGGACACATCGAATCCCTGTTAGATAAGGGGATTACAACGATCTGGTACCCCTGCGTTGATTTCGAGCAAAAGCTCACCGATGCGGATAACAATTTCAACTGCCCGGTCGTTGCAACCTACCCCGAAGTGATCCGCAACAATATGGAACGCCTGAATGAGCCGGGCGTGAAGTTTATTAGCCCCTTCATCAACTTCGGCAACCGTGATTACTTACCCGCCCACCTCGTGCGGACCTTCGCGCAGTTTGGCTACGACATTAGCGTTGAAGAAATGACCCGTGCACTGGACAAGGCGTGGGAAGAAGACGCCGCGGTCAAGGCTGAAATCAAGGAAAAGGGCCGCGAAGCACTCGAGTGGATGCGCGAACATGGAGTACGCGGAATCGTCTTGGCGGGCCGTCCCTACCACCTCGACCCCGAAATCAACCACGGTATCCCCGAGGTCATCATTGGCCTGGGAATGGCTGTTCTCACCGAGGACTCCATCATTGACCAGCGCTTGGAGCGGCCCCTTCGCGTGCGCGATCAGTGGTCCTACCATTCGCGCCTGTACGAGGCCGCTGCCCGCGTGGGCGATGAGCCTGACCTTGAGATGGTTCAGCTCAACTCCTTCGGTTGTGGCGTTGACGCAATCACCGCCGACCAGGTTCAAGAAATCCTCGAGGGCCGAGGCGATGTTCACACGGTCCTCAAGATTGACGAGGTATCGAACCTGGGTGCCGCGAAGATCCGCTTGCGTTCCCTGGAAGCGGCCGTTGCGGAGCGAGGAACCATGGCCTCGGGAACGATCAACACCGCGGTGCACGAGGACCCCGCATCCGTTGCTGCGCGCGAAGAATCCGAGCAGGTCAAGGCTGGACACATCGAAGCGCGAGCCGTCTTTACCGAGGAAATGCGCGATGCGGGATACGAAATCCTTGCCCCGCAGATGTCGCCTATCCACTTCCGTTTCCTCGAGCCGCTGTTCAGGCGCGCGGGGCTCAATGTTCGAGTCCTTGAGCACACCAGTCGCCAGACCATGGAAACGGGCCTGAAGTACGTCAACAATGACTCTTGCTACCCGGCGATCGTCGTCATCGGTCAGCTTATTGACGAGTTTGTATCGGGGCGCGCGGATCCTGATAAGACCGCGGTCGGTATCACTCAGACGGGCGGTATGTGCCGTGCAACGAACTACGCCGCACTGCTGCGTAAGGGCCTTCGCGATGCGGGATATCCGCAGGTCCCGGTCATTGCTCTTTCCGTTCAAGGCTTAGAAGACAACCCTGGCTTCAAGATCGGAATTCGCCATATCCACAAGGCGATTCAAGCCTTCGTCATCGGTGATGCGATCCAGTCCATGCTTCTTCGCGTGCGTCCCTACGAGGCCGTGCCCGGAAGTGCGATGGAACTGTACCGCCGCTGGGATCAGATCGTGCGCGAGTGGGTTGTGAGCGATCGCTCTGAGACCTTGGGACGCGTCGGTCCGACGGGTCTCCTGACGGGGCGCCTGCGCTATTCGACGCTGATCAAGCGCTGCGTTGCTGAGTTTGACGCCCTGGAATTGCGTGATATTCCGCGTAAACCTCGCGTTGGGCTGGTGGGAGAGATCCTTGTAAAGTTCCACCCCGATGCGAATAACCACGCGGTTGACGTCATCGAGGCTGAGGGCTGTGAAGCTGAGCTTCCTGGCCTCATGCAGTTCTTCCACAATTCGGTTGCGACCGCGGAGTGGGATTACGAGAACCTGGGTATCGACGGCAAACAGCGCAAAATCTTACCCATGGCTCTGTGGCTCCTCAAGAAGTATGAGGTTCCGGTCCATCGCGCCTTCGAAGAGACGAATGGGAAGTTCGAAGCCCATCGCGATATCGAAGAGATGATCTCGCGTTCGGAAGACATTGCACGCCTCGGTAATCAGGCTGGTGAGGGCTGGTACCTGACGGCTGAGATGGTCGACATGATCGAACACGGATGCCCGAACATCATCTGCGCGCAGCCATTTGCATGCCTGCCGAACCACATCGTTGGAAAGGGTATGTTCCGTGCGCTGCGTAACCGTTACCCACAGGCGAATATCGTCGCTGTCGACTACGACCCGGGCGCCTCGGAAGTCAATCAGCTGAACCGAATCAAACTGATGCTGGCAACCGCTGTACAACAGCACAATGCCGCCGAGCGCGATGGTGAAGACGATGGTGTGCTGCAGTTGGTCGGGATTGATTTCGATTCCGAAGACCTGGGTGGCGAGGCCGTTGCCGGTGCCTCCTGCGGTGGTTGCGGGTGCGGATCCGGTGGTGGTTCCTCTGATGGCGAGGGACACCGCGTGGTCGGCTTGGGCATGCCCGCGATTCCGCCGAGGCGTGGCGCCGCTTTCCGCTGAGGTGAGTGTGAGCTTGCCGGCTGGGTGACGCCTGCTTTCCTAGTTGGCACTTGTACTGACGCTTATGCGGACAACCGCTCGGTCGGCGCACTCCTTCCTAGGGGAATATCCTCAGGAATAACCGCGTTTAAGTTGCGGGTATTGTGTGAAACGGAAGGGTAACAATGCGCCTCTCAGCACTGGAACAGGTTCCGCTTTTTGACGGGTCGACTCCGCATCAGGCAGTGGAAGACATGGTGTCCTTGGCTCGCGGGCTGGAAGAATTGAATTTCCACCGCTTCTGGATCGCAGAGCACCACAACACACCGGTCTTTATGTCCTCTGCCCCTGAGCTGGTGATGACTCACCTTCTGGACCGGACCTCGCGTATTCGCATTGGTTCGGGTGGCGTGATGGCCATGCACCAGGGCAGCTTGCAGATGGCAGAAAAGTTCTTCACCCTGGCAACTTTGTTCCCCGGCCGCGTTGACATGGGATTGGGACGTGCCCCCGGTGGAGACATGATCTCCGCCCGCGCACTCAACCAGGGGGCAACGATTGATCCTGGGTCGATCAATGCTCTGATCGACGAAACTTTGGCTTTCATGCGAGGAACCCTGCCCGAGGGACATCCCTACACCTCTGTTGGTGTCTATCCGCACCCCGATGAGCTTCCCGAACTGTGGCTGCTGGGTTCTTCAGGCCAGAGTGCGGCCTGGGCGGGGACTCGAAACATGAACTACGCCTACGCGCAGTTCTTCAGCGGTCAGCAACAGCCCGAGGTCATGGACCATTACCGTGCACACCTGCCCGAAAACCTGGGTGAGGGCCAAGGACAGACCCTATCAGCGCTCGCGGTGAGCGCTGCAGAAACTGAAGCGGAAGCCCTAGAACAAGCCCTTCCCGCATTGAGCTTCCGTATGTGTTTACGACTGGGACGTCCCGTGCGCTTCCAACGCCCCGAGCAGATGAGCGCCGAAGACCGGGAAGACGCACTGCGATGGGCACAGCGCGATCGTTCGATCATCATCGGCACCTACGACCAGGTCGCCCAGACGATTGCGAACTTTGCGCGCAATCACCGCGTCGATGAAGTCATGCTGATCAGCTACATCGCTGATGTTCAGCAAAAGCTTGCACAATACCGAGAGCTCCAGACACGTCTGGGCTAAAGCCTCTGTGCAGCCGGTAACTACACCAGTGGATAGAGTTGTGGCCCTCGCCTTTAGGCGAGGGCCACAACCGTTAACAAGTTAGGGAGCTCAGTTCCGAGTCCTCCACCAGTTCTTGACGTTTTCAAGAGCTGCGGTGCCCAGCTGCGAAGCCTGCGAACCCAAGTCCGACAAACCTGCGTAAGCGTTCACCAAACCGGAAGACAGGCGTGCCTGAGCGAAACGCTGTGCAACGTTCTCCCAGTTCACCACGTTCCACCAGGCCTTGACGTAGTCGGCCTTGACGTTGAGGTAGTCCAGGTAGAAAGCGTGCTCCCACATGTCCAGCATGAGCAGCGGAACGGTTGCAACCGGGATATTGCCCTGCTGATCGGTCAGCTGGAAGGTCACGAGGCGCTTGCCCAAAGTATCCCATGCGAGAACGGCCCAGCCGGAGCCCTGCAGGCCAAGAGCTGCAGCGGCGAACTGTGCCTGGAAGCCTTCGAAAGAACCGAAGAATTCGTTGATTGCGTCGGCCAGATCACCTTCAGGACGAGACGAACCATCACCGGTCATATTCGTCCAGAAAATCGAGTGGTTGGTGTGTCCACCCAGGTTGAAAGCCAGGTTCTTTTCCCACAGGTTGATCGCGGCAAAGTCACCAGCTTCGCGGGCTGCTTCCAGCTTCTCCAGTGCGGTGTTTGCGCCAGCAACGTAGTTGGCGTGGTGCTTATCGTGGTGCAGCTCCATGATCTTTGCAGAGATGTGGGGCTCCAGTGCCGCGTAATCGTAGGGAAGTTCGGGAAGGGTGTAAACGCTCATCGGGCTCTCCTTACAGTTAGGGGTTGATACCTCAAGCCTAGTACTTAAGTCCTTAGGTGTGGGTAAAGAGGTGGGCGAGTTCACTCAGCGCTCAACGCATCACACAAAAGGGGAACGGGAAAGGCTCAGTGGCCTCGGCCTCGGCGGAAAAGATGGGAAACCCCAACGACAACTCCGGTGATCAGCGAGCCGAGCACGATGCCAAACACTGCCGCACACGCGGTCTCAACGAGCCAGCCAAGGAAACCGCCGCCCGAAGCGAGCGCGTGCTCGATCGTCGACACCACGTTGTGGAAGACCTCGACGCCCACCTTCGCGAGGTTTTCGATGACCAGGTGGCCGCCGACCCACAGCATCGCAACCGTTCCAACAACGCCGATTGCGTTGAAAACCTTGGGCATCACGCGCACAATTCCACGACCGATATTATCCACAGGACCGGGGCGATTATCGTCCGGATGAGTCGCGCCCTTAGCCAAGCGAAGCCCGAAATCATCCATTCGTACCAGGAGTGCAACGATCCCGTAGACAAAGAACGTCATGAAGAAAGCGACCGCGATCAGGACTGCAACGCGCATCGACATGGATTCGGTGTTCAGCCCGTCCATGGAGACCAGCATGATTTCTGAGGAAAGAATGAGATCGGTGCGCGAGGCGGAGGAAATAATCCCCTTCTCAACCTCCTCAGGGCTTTGCGGGGCTTCTCCAGTGGTCGCCTCGTGTTCGGGGAGCCAATGGAGGGACTCGAGAACTTTCTCGGCCCCCTCAAAACACAGATATGCTCCGCCCGCGATCAGTAGGTAGGGCAGCACCGCAGGCGCGAACCAAGTGAGTAAGAGCGCGATGGGTAAAATGATGACCAGCTTGTTGATCAACGAGGCCTTGGCGATTTTCCCAATAATCGGCAGCTCGCGCTTGGGGGAAAGCCTGGAGACGTACTGTGGAGTAACAGCGGTGTCATCGATCACAACGCCAACCGCTTTGGACGATACCTTCACCGCGCTCGATGCGACATCGTCGATAGACGAAGCCGTTGCTTTTGCCAGAGTCGCAATATCGTCCAATAGCGCTACCAGTCCGCCAAACATCCACTCATCCTTTTCCTTAGGGACACAGGCATTCTATTGGGCGAGTGGGGCGGCCTGCGCGGTGTGGAAGCACGTGGGAATATATGCGTGAGAACTTGCATGAATAAGTCGACGCAGATGCAGGTCAGGCGTGAGAAAGTAATGCTATGACGGAATCACTGATTGACACTCTTCCCAGTCCGACACCGGGATTGGAACCCGGATTGATCGCCCGCTTGGCCGCCGACCTGGGGAGCGCCGGGTGGAGTGTCGACGCGCTGGAGACCATGATCAGCCCCACGGCGCGCGCTGCGCTCATGCGTAACCAAAGGGTTCCGGCCCTTCGCGAACTTCAGCGGAAAGATTCCCCAGCTGCGGTCTTGACCCGATTCTTTGTCTTAGGTTGCGCGGAAAGTGGGGATGCTCTTGCCCAGGCTCTGCCCACTCTTGGGGTGCGCGGCGCGGTCGACTTAGGATTGATTTTTCCCGCACTCGATGTGGAATCGCCTTCGGACCAGCAACTTTTCAAAGCAAATTACGACCTGCGTCCTCACGCGGCACAGCTTCAAGGCGGCCTCAAAAACTGGTGGATCCTGTCGGACCTAGGTGAAGACGTGACGGGTGAACCCATTCGCCCGGACCACGTTCTGGGAATCGGCGGGGCAACGACCTCGCTCTTGAAGGCGACACTTCGAACTCCTGTCGAATCCGCCTTGGACCTGGGGTGCGGATGCGGAATCCAAGCCTTGTATTTGGCCACACACGCTACTCGCGTTGTCGCAACAGACCTGTCGGCGCGAGCCTGTGAGATCACGCGCTTCAACGCCGCGCTCAATGGTGTCGAATTAGATGTTCGCCAAGGATCCCTCTTTGAACCGGTCGAAGGCGAAGAATTCGATCTGATCGCCTCGAACCCGCCCTTTGTCATCACCCCAGATTCACTTCGCACCTCGGGGGTTCTGGAATACCGAGACGGCGGAATGAGCCGCGATCATCTAGTGCGCACGGTGATCCGGGAAAGCCCGAACTACCTCAAGCCCGGCGGCGTGACGCAACTCCTTGCAAATTGGGAAATTCCTGGACGATTGGGACACCCCGATGACTGGGAAAATGTCGTGCGCTCATGGGTCGAAGACCTTCCCGTCGACGCATGGATTGTGCAGCGCGATCGGCTTGATCCCGCTCACTACGTTGAAATGTGGCTTCGCGATTCTGGTCAGCAATTGCATCAGCGCGAAGACTACGAACGCGAATACGCCCAGTGGCTTGATGATTTCGTTCAGGCAGGAGTCGTCGAAATTGGTATGGGCATGGTCGCCCTGCGCAAGCTCGATACGCAGCGTGCCGGCGTATGCGAATGCGATGAACTTGAAGGGGGAAAATCCCCATCCGGCGAAGACGTCCAGCGCGCGCTTGCATCCTTGCGGCTTCCCGATGATCTCAGCGATCTTCACCTGTACTTCGCTTCCGATGTGACGGAAGAACGGCACTTCCTGCCTGGAGCGAATGATCCTTCCGCCTTGGTCCTACACCAAGGGGGAGGGCTTGGGCAATCGGTTGCCTCGACCACTGCTTTGAGTGCCTTGGTCGGTGCATCAGATGGCGAACTCAGCGTTGGTCAGATCTGCGGGGCTCTTGCAGCCCTATTGGAATGCGATTCCCGGCAGCTTCAGGATGAACTTTTCCCACAGGTACGGACCTTAATTCGTTGGGGATTCCTTCGAGTCGAATCGAATCAGGAGTAACTGAGATGCCTCTCCCTCCGCCGCTAACCCAGCAGCCGCCCCTGTGGGTGTGGCTCCTCGTTGGCACATTCGAATTAGCGATTCGACTGATCGCATTGGGCGTAGTCCCGAAGCGGAGGCGTGCATCCACGTCAACCGCGTGGCTGTTGCTCATTTTCTTATGGCCAGTTGTCGGCGTTCCGCTCTATCTGATCTTCGGATCTTGGTGGGCAATGGGAAAGTCTCTGCGCTCTGATCCACAGGCGCATCAATTGGTTAAGCGCATTCTGGGCGCGGCTTCTCACAAAGCGCACACTGGCGGAAACCCCCATGAATCCACAGAAATTGACGAAGGCATCAGCGCTCTGGCTGAGCGAACGGCCTCGTTAATGCAGCTCAATAGGAAGCAGACCTCCTTTCCAGCTAGCAGCGGAGAAGTTGTTGAGCTTCTCAATGACACCGATGAGACTTTCAAGGCGATGGCCCGCGAGGTCGATCAAGCGACTCATCACGTGAATGTTCTGTACTTCCAGACCTCGTGGGATCATTCCACTGATCCGCTCTACAAAGCCCTGGTTCGTGCCTGCGCTCGCGGGGTGACCGTGCGTTTACTGGTAGACCATCACGGGGTGCGAACAATTCCGGGCTGGCGCGACTTTTGTCGAATCTTGGACGAATCCGGCATCCAATGGCACATCATGCTTCCCTTCAATCTGTTCAAGGGGGAAATTCGACGGCCAGACCTGCGCAACCACCGCAAACTTCTGCTGATTGACGGTAAATTCGGATTTATCGGTTCGCACAATATGGTGGCCGCGGACTATAACACTCCCGCCTATCAAAAAGCAGGGATTGAATACCACGACACTTCGGTTGAAGTACGTGGCGATATTGTTCGCCAGATGGAGGCAGTGTTCGCGGCGGACTGGTACTACGCCTCGGGCGAAGAGCTAACGGTCGACGATCTTAACCTTGATCAGGTGACATCAACTCAAGGCCAACCCATGCAAATCATTCCCTCAGGGCCGGCCTACCCGACAGAGCCCAACCTGCGGATGTTCGTTTCGATGATCTCACAGGCTCGGCAGCATGTCTCTATCGCCAGCCCGTACTTCATTCCGGATGAGTCACTCCTGACGGCGTTGACTTGCGCAGCGATGTCGGGGGTTGACGTCCATCTTTACGTTTCCGAGCAATTCGACCAGTTCTTGGTAGGACATGCTCAGCGTGCATACTACGAGCCTCTTTTAGTATCAGGAGTTAATATCCACCTGTATGCGCCACCCCATATGCTCCATTCGAAGTATGTGGTGATCGACGGGGAGCTTGCCGCTATCGGCTCATCGAATATGGATTACCGATCCTTCGGTTTGAATTACGAAGTAATGCTTTTGGCTCAGGATCCTCATCTTGTCCAACTTCTGGAGGGGAATAACAAGCGAATCGAAGCATCTTCGCGACTGCTCAGCCTTGAGGAATGGAACGCGCTTCCCTGGTACAAGCACTACATCGATAACATCTGCCGCCTAGGCAGTGCGCTGCTTTAAAACTGCGGGGGGCTACTGGCCGTAGTGATAGCGGCAGGAGATGATCCAAGGGGTTTTACCGTCGTCGCTGATCTGGTAGATCAGGCGGTGACGTGAGTTGATCCTGCGCGACCAATATCCCGAAAACTCGTAGCGGAGGGGTTCAGGTTTGCCAATACCCTCGTTTCCGTTGCTTTGGATGTCTTTGATGAGTACGTTGATGCGCTTGAGGGTCTTGCGGTCCTCGAACTGCCACCAGACGTAGTCGTTCCAGGCTTCCTCGTCCCACGTGATGTGCATGGTCAGTCCTCGTCGGGCTCAACGAGGTCATGGACGACACCCTCGCCAGCGCGGTGACGTGCGATCGATTCGCGCAGGTGGCGGGCGTTTGCGGGGGACTGCATGAGGTAGACGGTCTCCATGAGGGACTCGTACTCGTCAAGGGCCATGATGACGGCGCTCTCGTGACCTTGGCGGGTGATGATGATTTCCTCGCGGTCGTTGACGACTTGGTCGAGGACCTCGGCGTAGCGTGCGCGCGACTCGCTGTAGGTCATGGTCTTCATGGATGCTCCTCTGCTCGCCTATGTACAAAATATTGTACAGATGCTTATGGCATGTCTCTAGTTGATCTGCTGCCGATGGATATGGTGTGCGCCCGCCCGCAAGACGCCACCTAGGCCTCGGGAATTATCCACAAAAGACGCGCGGAAAAGCACATCGGTTCCCGGAAAGCCCCGTAACGCGGTAAGGTCCTACCCAGTGGTACTCCGCCGGCGCTCGCCATCGGAGGACCAGCAAAAAGTGCTACAAATACGAGGTAGCAACGGAAGGGACAAACAATGGCAGCGACCAAGCTGGTAATCGTGGAGTCTCCCGCCAAGGCGGCGACGATCGAAGGATACTTGGGACCCGACTACCACGTGACCGCCTCGATCGGTCACATTCGCGACCTGCCACAGCCCTCTGAGCTTCCTGCCGATATGAAGAAGGGCCCCTACGGGCGCTTCGCCGTCGACGTTGAGGATGGTTTCACTCCTTACTACGTTGTCAATCCCGACAAGAAGAAAAAGGTCACCGAGCTCAAGAAGCTCCTGAAAGAGTCAGACGAACTCTTCCTGGCGACTGATGAGGACCGCGAAGGTGAGGCTATCGCTTGGCACCTTCTGCAAGTCCTTAAGCCCAAGGTTCCCGTGCGCCGCATGGTCTTCCACGAAATCACGAAGGAAGCGATCCAACGCGCTCTGGAAAATACTCGCGAGCTCGACACAGACCTTGTTGACGCCCAAGAAACTCGCCGAATCCTTGACCGTCTTTACGGCTACGAAGTTTCGCCGCTGCTCTGGCGCAAGATTCGCCCCTCCCTGTCCGCTGGCCGTGTGCAATCGGTCGCAACGCGCTTGGTTGTGGATCGCGAGCGCGACCGCATGGCGCATGTGAGTGCCGAGTACTGGTCGATCGATACCCAGTTTGCCGCTTCGGGTCAGTCTTTTGGCGCAAAGGTTTCGCACATTGACGCTTCCCCCGTTGCAACCGGTTCTGACTTTGATGAAAACGGTCGGCTTTCCGCGAAGGCTGTGAAGAACGAGGCCTTCCACCTGGATGCCCATTCTGCGCCGCTCTTCGCCGCAGCGCTCGAGGCCGCGCGTGATTCCGCGATCGATTCTGTCCAGCAGAAGCCCTACCGCCGCCGCCCGGCAGCGCCCTTCACGACTTCGACGCTGCAGCAGGAAGCTTCCCGCAAGCTCCACTGGAACGCTTCTTCGACGATGCGGACCGCTCAGTCCCTGTACGAGTCGGGTTTCATCACCTACATGCGTACCGACTCTACGGCCCTGTCTTCGCAGGCCATCAAGGCTGCTCGCCAGCAAGCCACGGAACTTTATGGGGCCGAGGCCGTGGCTGAGAAACCGCGCATCTACGGCACCACCTCTAAGGGGGCGCAAGAAGCTCACGAGGCCATTCGCCCGGCCGGGGATCACTTCCGCACTCCCGCACAAGTTGCCTCGGTTTTGAATCGTCAGCAGCTTGCACTGTATGACTTGATCTGGAAGCGAACCGTCGCTTCGCAGATGGCGGATGCCCTTGGCTTTACCGCAACTATCCGAGTGCGGACCGATGTCGAGGTCGAGGGTCAGCCTCACGCAGTACTGTCCAGCGCCTCGGGAACTGTTATTACTTCCCCCGGCTTCAGACTTGCCTACCAAGAAGGCCAGGACAAGGGACGCTACGACGCGGAAACAACCGATGCTGAGAAGACCCTCCCGCAGGTGAGCGAAGGGGAAGTTGCGCTGCTTGAAGAGGCGCAGGCGCAGGGACACCAGACTCAGCCCCCGGGACGCTACACCGAAGCGACCTTGGTGAAGACCATGGAAGAGCTCGGAATTGGTCGCCCCTCGACCTATGCGGCAACGATTCAAACCATTGGTGATCGCGGCTACGTCACCCACCGGGGCCAGTACTTGGTTCCGACTTGGCTGGCCTTCTCGGTCACGCGACTGATGGAAGAGAACCTGTCGAACCTAGTTGACTACGACTTCACGGCATCGATGGAAAACGATCTGGACCAGATCGCGGCGGGAAGCGAAGATCGCCACGAGTTCTTGAGCACCTTCTACTTCGGTGCAGACGGTAAGGGCGACGCTGACGGCCTGAAGTTCCAGGTTGAATCCCTGGGAGACGATATTGATGCTCGCGCAGTGAACTCCATTGACATGGGAAATGGTGTCACCTTGCGAGTGGGGCGTTACGGACCCTACATGGAGAAAGCCGATGGGACGCGCGCAAATGTGCCGCCTGAGGTCGCTCCCGATGAACTGACCGAAGAGAAGATCGCGGAACTCTTCGCGCTTGCTGCAGATGATGGACGCGAATTGGGAATCGATCCCGCAAGTGGGCACATGCTGGTTGCGAAGAACGGCCGCTACGGTCCCTACGTGACGGAGATTCTGCCCGAAGAAGTCGAAGAAGCGGAAGCTTCTGAAGATGGGAAGCCCGCGAAGAAGACGCGGAAGAAGGCTGCGGCAAAACCGCGCACGGCCTCGTTGTTCAAGTCGATGGATCTGGCGACCATCACGCTGGAGGATGCGCTTGCGCTGCTGTCGCTTCCGCGCGAGGTCGGTGTTGATCCCTCTGACGGTGAGGTCATTACCGCGCAAAACGGTCGCTACGGCCCGTACCTGAAGAAGGGGAGCGATTCACGCACCCTTCCCAGTGAGGATCAGCTTTTGACGATCACCTTGGATGAGGCGCTTGAGATTTACTCTCAGCCCAAGCAACGAGGCCGTGGGGCTGCCAAGCCGCCGCTGCGTGAGTTTGGCGAGGACCCGGTTTCGGGCAAGAAGGTCACCGTTAAGGACGGCCGTTTCGGTCCCTACATCACCGACGGTGAAACTAATGTGACCGTTCCTCGCGCCGAAACCGTCGAGGATTTGACCGCTGAACGCGCCTACGAACTTCTGGCCGATAAGCGCGCGAAGGGTCCGGCTCCCAAGCGCACCCGTAAGACGACTGCGAAGAAGACAACAACTCGGCGCACAACGAAGAAGACTTCGGCAAAGAAGTAACGAGAAGGAATTTTCTTTCGCCCACCCGCTGCCAAAATGGACGCAAATGCGGGTGGGCACTGTCAAGATAGAGACATGAGATCAATGGGTAGTGGTGCACAGGCGGGGCGCGGACTCTTCATCACCTTCGAAGGGGGAGATGGGACCGGTAAAAGTACCCAAATTCAGCGGGTTCGCCAGTGGTTTGAAGAACGCGGACAACAGGTGGTTGTCACCCGAGAACCCGGTGGAACAGAGCTGGGGACGACTTTGCGTCAATTGGTTCAGAACGGACCGGAAGATGTTGATCCCCGCACCGAAGCACTTCTGTATGCCGCTGATCGTGCCTACCATGTCGCAACCCTGATCAGGCCGGCCCTTGAACGTGGGGAAATTGTTCTGGTCGATCGCTACATCGACTCGTCTTTGGCTTATCAGGGAGCTGCGCGCAGCTTAGGTGTGGATGAAATCCGCAGCCTGTCTATGTGGGCAACGGAAAGTTTGCTCCCCGATCTCACTTTGCTGATTGACGTTCCGCCGGAAGTTGCCGCCAGGCGTCGCGGTGGCGAACCGGACCGAATGGAACGCGAATCTATGGAATTTCATGAGCGCGTACGTCACCAGTACTTGGCGCTTGCGGACTCTGAAGCGGATCGCATCGTCGTCATCGATGGCGTGGGAACTGAAGATCAGGTTTTCAGTGAAATTCGTGGAGTTCTGGAAGAACGTGTTGATGCGGCGTTCCAGGGATTGCCCGAAGAAGCTGCAGAAGACACCAAGCCCGTTGAGTCTCAGGCAACGCTCTGGGCTCTTCTGGAAGAGGATGGCATTCTTCTGTGAGCGTTTGGGATGAATTGGTCGGCCAGGAACATGCCCTGGCGGTATTGCAACAGGCGGCTCAAGGCGCCCGAGCAATCGTCGACCACGCCCAAGAGGTGCATCCAGCTGTGGAAACGTCCGGCTCCGTGCGCGCAGATGCCTCGTCGCTTACTCAGCCCACTGATGACCCATCTCGCTCAATGACCCATGCATGGCTCATCACGGGGCCTCCCGGTTCGGGGCGTTCGGTTGCGGCAATCGCTTTTGCAGCGGCCCTTCAGTGCACCGGAGAGTTCCCCGGATGCGGACAGTGTCCAGGATGCCGCACCACAGTTGCTCGGACAAATGGCGATGTCTCGATCCTCACCACGGAATCCACGCAAATTCGTATCGATGAGGTTCGCCAGATCGTCTTGCGTGCACAGACCGCACCTTCACAGGGACGTTGGCGGGTCATCGTCATTGAAGATGCTGACCGCATGATGGAACGCACGGCGAATGTTCTCCTTAAGGCAATTGAAGAACCGCCAGAGCGCACAGTGTGGCTGCTCTGTGCTCCCAGTGCAGAAGACATGATCACCACCATCCGTTCGCGATGTCGGCATCTGGGACTGCGAATTCCAGATCCGCACGCTGTCGCGGACCTTCTTGTTCGTCGTGACGGTGTTGATCCTGCGGATGCGCTATCCGCAGCCCGTGCAGCCCAATCGCATATCGGCTTGGCTCGGGCCCTCGCGAAAGACCCCAAGATGCGTCAGCGTCGCCGGCAGATCATCACTGCCCCGGCACAGGTGCGTTCTGTTGGTGAAGCGGTCTTTGCTGCAGAGGACCTCCTCTCCATTGCGAAAACTCAAGCAGAATCCCAATCTGAAGAACGCAACGCCCGCGAAAAGGCCGAACTCATGCGCCAATTGGGAATGGAAGAAGGCCAGAGCCCGGCCTCGCATCAGCGCGCACGTATCCGTGAACTCGAAGAAGACCAGAAGCGACGCTCAAAGCGAGCCATTCAAGATTCTCTTGACCGAGCCCTCGTCGACCTCTTGGGAATCTATAGGGACGTTCTCCTGCGTCAATTGGGAACGGATCAAGAACCGATCAATGATGACTGCCTAGATCTCATCGACCAGCTCTGTTCTCAATCCACCCCGCAGCAGACCATGAAGAGAGTCCAAGCAATTGAGGAAGCTCGAAAGCGGCTGACAACAAACATGTCAGTACCTCTGATTTTGGAGTCGATGGCACTCTCACTTCGACCGCAGGTCTAGACATCGAATAGGGTAGAGGCATGAATTCACGCTCCCGCCTGATCGTCTCCGTGTTGATCGTACTTGCGCTTGCCACAAACTTTGGCATCGCATACTACGCGAAGAATGCCATCGATCAGGCTGCCACCAGCGCCAATGCAGGCACCTCGAACCAAAACAAGGTGACGGTCGCGCATGCGGCAGACCCGCTTCCCGGCAAGCCCACGAAAGAGCAGTTTTACTCTCAGCCGCTCAATTGGCGACAGTGTGAGGCCTCGGAAATCACAAGCACCGGGGTGTCTGCACCGCGCGATATCGACAAGTATCAGTGTGCGTCGCTGACTGCACCGCTGGACTGGGAGAACCTCGATGGGAATCAAATCACCCTTGCATTGGCGGTCCACCGCGGAGATCAGAGTGAAGGCAAGGCTCTTTTCTACAACCTTGGCGGTCCCGGTGGAGCATCGGTGTCCGCAATTACTTCACAGGTCACCAGCTCTTTGGGCACGGGGCTTGTCTCAGCTTTTGACATTGTTGCTCTGGATCCGCGAGGCGTCGGAGCATCAACCCCTGTTCGTTGCCGAACTGATGAAGAGCGTGACGGCGACGCAGCTGGAACGCGAAACCCGATCGACCCAAACGCAAGTCCCGCGGAAATGATCAAGCTCGCAGAAGATACTTCTCGAGATCTCGCCAAGGGCTGTCAAGACCTCAGCGGTGACATCTTCAAGCACATCGACACCGTGAATGCATCGAAGGACTTCGATATGGTTCGTGCGCTGCTTGGACAAGAGAAATTCAACTACCTGGGCTACTCCTACGGAACTTTCCTGGGCGCCACCTATGCCGAGCAATTCCCCGGAAACGTGGGTCACATGGTGCTCGACGGTGCGCTTGACCCCTCGGTGAGCGGTGATGAGCTCTCCGCCATGCAGATGCGTGGATTTGAGGCTTCCCTGCGTCACTGGGTGGAGGATTGCCAGGCAGCACGTAACTGCCCACTCAAGGGCGATGCAGATGCCGGCATGAAGCAGATGAAGAACTTCTTCGACAGCCTGTACAACTCTCCGCTTCAAACCTCAGATCCGAATCGCCCGCTCACTCACGACCTCGCAATGAGCGCTGTCGTTGGGCTGCTGTACTCGACGCAGACGTACTCAATTCTCACGCAGGGAATGCAGCAAGCGCTGAACTCAGAGGACGGCTCGACGCTGCTCTATGTTGCGGACTTGCTGAGCGAACGCAATAAGGACGGAAGCTACTCATCGAATTCGATGGATGCGATCGTTGCTATTAACTCCTTGGACTTCGAGCCTGTTGGTAACGCAGCCCAGTGGGAGAAGGACGCGACAGCACTTAAGCAAGAGCTGATGATCTTTGGTGATCTGGCCGGCTTCACCTCTGCCGCACTTGAAGGCTGGCCGACCACGCATGCGAAGCGCCAGGCAATCAAGGCTGAGGGTGCAGCCCCCATCATGGTTGTTGGTACGACTCATGATCCTGCAACCCCCTACGTGATGTCCCAGAATCTGGCGAAGCAGCTGTCGTCGGGCGTGTTAGTGACTTGGGACGGTTGGAACCACACCGCGTACTCGAAGAACGGAAGCAAGTGTGTGGCGACAGCTGTTGAAGGTTACTTCCTGCGTAACGCCGTTCCCAGTTCCGATCTTCAGTGCGGGGCTGACTCCTAGAAGCGCTGGTTCCTCAAAGATGCGCGTCGAAATGAGTGGGACCGTCTAGGTCCGTAGAGGCTTGCCCTATCGTCAATTTCTCCGATGGCCTTGGCAGCGGGACCTTAGCTCGCTAACGTTGAGCTATGGACTTCTTCGGTGATGACGAAACAGAAACTCCCGGTCAGAACACGGATAGTGTTGAAGCCGACGTGCTCATTGACACCACCATCGAGAATGCCTGGGCCCTGGTCTCTGAGCCCGGCTGGTGGATCAATGATGGACCGCTGGGCGACCATGATGTTGAGCACGGTGATGACGGGCTGTACCACGTTACCGATCCGGAAGCGGGAACATGGCTTGTCGAAAAACTCGACGAAGATCCCATGGATGTTGTGCGCTTCCGCTGGTACCCCGTGGCCAGTGATGAATTTCCCGAAGAGACACTGACGACTATCGAGGTCTCACTCTCAGAAGAAAAAGGCAAGATCGCACTTCACGTTGAGGAATCGGGAATTGCTGCCCTCAGCGATGATGAGGACGAGGCCTACCAGCTTTGGGAAGACGAAGCCGGCTTGTGGGATCAGGCCGTTGATAGCGCGAAGGATTACTTAGAGCGCCGGTGACGCTCGATATCCTCTGCTGTTAAGGGACCCTGCGTGGTTCCGGGAGTTTCCTCACCATCGCTAGGATTCTTCCTCATCCACGCAACCTCGAGCCCGTCGTGATACCCAAAGCGAGCCAGGTGAATCCCGACGACAAATTCAAGGTGCGCCACGGCCTCGGGAGAAGTCTTCAGCTCAAGACGCAAGTGCTGGTCTGTACACGAGATTGTGCACTCGCCACCGGGCATCCCCTCACGAGTGAAGATCAGCGTTCCGCGAGCTGATTCATCATCCCACTGTGCGTCGATTTTTCGTCCCATATGTGAGGCAAGCTGATGCCCATATCGGCGTGCACGCTCGGTGGGAACAATGGCGACGGAAATGATCACTTCACTCATAGAAGCCATTTTCCCCTATCTATCCAGGCGGGGCATGCTAGCGTGGAAAGCTCAACTGGGAGAACGGATCACAATGAGCACCAGCGAACACGATGAGCAGAGCTTCGGCGACGCCTCGGGCCGCGAGCTTCAGCGCAATCTAACGAACCGCCATATCCAGCTCATCGCTATTGGCGGCGCAATCGGTACCGGCCTCTTCATGGGCTCTGGAAAGACCATTGCAACTTCTGGTCCCTCGATCCTTCTGGTTTATCTGATCATTGGCAGCGCGCTCTTCCTGTTCATGCGAGCGATGGGCGAGATCCTCCTCTCGGATAAGAGATACGGCACTTTTGCCGATATCATTCGGCACTTTCTCGGCCCAACCCTAGGGTTTGTCATGGGATGGACCTACTGGCTGTGCTGGGTGGTTACAGGTATTGCTGACGTCGTTGCCGTTACCGGTTACGTGCGTTATTGGTTTCCGAACCTTCCCGCGTGGATTCCCGTTCTTGCTACAGCACTGCTTCTTTTCGCACTCAATGCGATGACTGTCAAGGCTTTCGGAGAGACCGAATTCTGGTTTGCGATGATTAAGATCGTTGCAATCATTGCTCTGATTGTCGTCGGCGTCGTGATGATCGCCATCGGTATGCGTGACAGCAACGGTACAACCGCAGCGGTTTCGAACTTGTGGAGTCACGGAGGCCTATTCCCAACAGGACTGAGCGGATTTCTGGGTGGCTTCCAGATCGCAGTTTTTGCTTTCGTTGGTATTGAGCTTGTTGGAACGGCCGTCGCCGAAACCTCGAACCCCACGCAAACTCTTCCCAAGGCGATCAACTCGATTCCCGTTCGTGTTGTTCTGTTCTACATCTGCTCTCTTGCGGTCATCATGATGGTGACGCCCTGGGATCAGATTGATAAGACACAGTCGCCTTTCGTCACGATGTTCTCAATGACGGGACTGGGCGCAGCTGCCTCACTGGTGAACTTGGTGGTGCTAACTTCTGCGGCCTCGTCGGCCAACTCGGGGATCTACTCCACCTCGAGGATGCTCTTCTCCCTCTCACTTCAGGGTGATGCGGCACCATTCTTTGGTCGTCTGTCAAAGCGCCACGTCCCCCAGAATGCACTTTTCCTTTCGTGTGTGTTCTTGCTTTCCGCCGCTGTTCTTCTGGGTTTTGGTGATTCAATCTTGAGCGTTTTCACCGTGGTGACCGCAATGTCGGCAACCCTCTTCATGGTTGTATGGGTTTTGATTGTTATTGCCTACCTGTTCTACGTGCGCAAGTACCCGGACAAACATCGGAATTCGCCCTTCCCGCTTCCTGGCGGCGTCTTCTCCGCCTGGGTGTTTATCGCCTTCATTGCTGCAATGGTCGTCGTGCTCTCCTTGGATATGGAAAGTCTGCAGGGGCTATTGATGTCGGCTGCGTGGATGGTTGGCATCACTGTTGTCGGTGTGATTCGTCGCCACCGTTCTCTGGGTCGCCGAGGCCGTACATCCCTCTCTGCTTGATGCGCTATGCTTGCCGAGTAAGACAGGGGAGCCCACCGTGGGCTGAGAGTGCGAATGCAGACCCTTACACCTGATCCGGATTATGCCGGCGTAGGAAGTCGCAATCTCCAGACTGCCTCCCCCGAGGCAGTCCAGCCCTCCACCATTAGCGGAGGAAGATAATGTCTATTTTTTTGGCGCACCGTCGCGTCCGTTTGATCGCATCAACTTCGATATTTTTGGTTGCAGCAGGCTCTCTTGCAGCTTGCGCGGGAAGCGCTCAGGATGGTGCTGCAACGCAGGCTGGCACGGCCTCGACACAGGGTGATCAAAGTGTCACTATTCTTGCCTACGATTCATTCGACTTCCCCCAAGATCTTCTGGATAAGTTTCATGAGAAGACCGGAATCACTGCGAAAATCCAAGCAATCGGTAACGGAGGGGAGCTGGCCAATCAGCTGGTTCTTACCAAGGATTCACCCCTGGGAGACGCAGTTTTCGGCCTAGATAATACGGTTTCAACCCGTATTGGCGGTCAGGGAATCATCGAGGATGCACATATCACTTCGCCCAACGCAGATGACAATTTCCAGGGCGAACCCGGTCTGGTTCCCATCGATCGCGGCGATGTCTGCGTGAACTACGACAAGAAGTGGTTCGCCGATCACCAGCTTGCTGTGCCGACAAGCTTCGAAGACCTGACGAAGCCTCAATACAAGGACATGCTTGTCGCCATGAACCCGGCATCATCAACTCCGGGAATGGCATTCATGCTGGCAACGATCGCAAAGTTTGGTCCCGATGGGTACACCCAGTACTGGAAGTCACTCAAGGACAACGGCGTGAAGATCACCGAGGGCTGGTCGCAGGCATTCAATGTTGACTACAGCGCTGGTGAAGGCAAGGGCAGCTACCCCATGATGGTGTCCTACGGTTCCTCTCCCGCCTATGCGGTCAATGATGCAGGAACCGAAAGCTCGACCGGTGTCATCACCGATACCTGCTTCCGCCAGGTTGAATATGCCGGTGTCCTCAAGGGAGCGAAGAACCCCGAAGGAGCAAAGAAATTCATCGAATTCCTGCTCTCTGACGAAGTCCAGAGTGCAATTTCGAAGGCAACCTACATGCACCCCTACAAAGGTCAGGCACCCGAGGCTCTGCAAAAGTTTGGCCCTCTGGCCGATAAGCCCCTGCGTGTTGATCCTCAGGAGGTTGAGAAGAACTCGACCGCTTGGCTCAAGTCCTGGCAAGAAACGGTTCTTGGGTGACAGATTTTCGACAGCGTGCGCTTAGGGTGGGCGCCGGGGCAGTGGCCCTCGGCGTCCCCCTGGCGTTTCTTACGCTGTTTTTTGCGTGGCCAGCGGCGACTCTCATCGCTCAGGGATTTAGTGCTGAAGGCGGTGGGATTGACCTTTCGGGCCTAGGTGAGCTTTTGGGGGCTTCTCGAACCTGGAAAGTCATTGGCCGTACCCTGTGGATGGCCCTTCTGGGTACGACCTTTTCATTGATTTTGGGAATTCCGGGTGCCTACGCCCTGTACTGCTGTCGTTTCCCTGGACGTCGATTCTTTCGCGCAGTCATTTCGGTGCCCTTTGTTCTGCCCACAGTTGTTGTGGGTGTTGCTTTTCGCTCTCTTCTTGCGCCTCAGGGGTGGCTAGGCTTCTTGGGGCTGGATGGCACGATGACCGCGGTCGTCGCAGCAATGGTGTTTTTCAATTACTCGCTGGTTGTGCGCAATGTTGGCAGTTTTTGGTCCCAATTAGATGAGCGTCCCGCTCAGGTCGCCTCATGTCTGGGGGCTCCTCCACGCCGCGTTTTCCTGAGTGTCACCCTTCCGGCGCTCCTTCCCGCGATCGCCTCTGCGGCCTCGTTGGTCTTCTTGTATTGCGCGACTTCCTTCGGGATTGTGTTGATTTTGGGTGGTTCGAAGCTCACGACCGTCGAGTCCGAAATCTATATGCTCACCACGCAGTTCTTGGATCTTCGCAGCGCCTCGGTGCTGTCCATTGTTCAGTTAGTTGTCATTGCACTGTCCTTGATCATTGCCGAGGCCGCGCGCAGACGCGGGAAGAACGCGGCAACTTTGGGTGCGCCTCGGGCAGAGAGGCCCGTGAGCGCGGGAGATCTGTGGGCACTGGTTTTCAGCGGTTTTGTTATTTGCGTGCTTGTCCTTCTGCCCCTGGCCGCACTGGTGTGGCGTTCCCTTCACCGACGAGGCCGTTTAACCTTTGAGCACTACGCGAAGTTGGCAGATTCTTCCTTCACTCCCGCTCTTCGTGTCTCACCCCTGCAGGCTTTGGGACATTCGCTTCTTGTCGCCCTTGTTGCAATGGTTATTGCTTTGAGTGTGGGCGTTTGCGTGGTTCTTCTTGTGACGCGTCATCCCCGTTCACGAGTGGGACGAAGTGCATTAGCTGTGGTGGAAAGCGTCTTCATGCTTCCTTTGGGTGTTTCTGCCGTGACGGTTGGTTTTGGATTCCTCATCACCATGAATCGCCCGCCTCTCGATCTGCGCAGTTCCTGGATCCTGGTGCCCTGTGCGCAGGCCGTCGTTGCTCTTCCTCTGGTTGTTCGCCTCATCGCGCCCTCTTTGCGAGCAATTAACCCCCGGCTCCGCGAAGCTGCGGCAAGTTTGGGGGCCAGCGATTCTCGAGTTTTAGTAACAATCGATGGGCCGGTCCTTGCGCGCTCCGTGGGAATCGCTGCGGGTTTTGCGATTGCGACGTCATTGGGTGAGTTTGGTGCGACCTCTTTCCTTGCCAAGGGGGATGCAGTCACGCTTCCCGTGGTCATCTATCGTTTGATTTCGCGCCCTGATGCCTTAGATCAGGGCGTGGCGATGGCTTCTTGTGTCCTTCTTGCAGCGGTGTGTGCACTGCTGATTACCTGTATGGAATGGCTGCGTCCAGCGGAGATTGGAGACAGACTATGACCGATTCGACGGCTTTAGAGTGCATCGATGTGAGCGTTGATTACGGTTCTTTCCGTGCGGTAGACGGTGTCTCTTTTTCTCTGAAGTCTGGCCAAATCACCGCGCTTCTCGGCCCAAGTGGATGTGGAAAGTCGACTTTGTTGCGCGCAATCGCGGGCCTTGAACGTCCTCAGCAGGGCGATATTCAGTGGTCCGGACAGTCAATTCTTCGCACTCCTACGTATAGGCGTGGTTTTGGCTTGATGTTCCAGGACGGGCAGCTCTTCCCGCATCGCAGTGTCGAAGGAAATGTCGCCTATGGCCTGCGTCATCTGTCACGTGATCAGCGTGAGCGCAGAGTCGCTGAAGTCCTTGCGATCGTTGGTCTGGAGGGGTTTGCGTCGCGCAGTATTGAATCCTTGTCGGGAGGTCAGGCGCAGCGAGTGGCCTTGGCCCGCGCTTTGGCCCCACGACCTCGTCTCCTTCTCTTGGATGAACCGCTTTCCGCGCTAGATCGTTCAATGCGTGAAAGTTTGTCGGTCGAATTGCGTGAAATTATCACAGGCGAAGGAATCACGAGCATCTACGTCACCCATGACCAGGATGAGGCTTTTACCGTTGCCGATCAGATTGGCGTGATGATCGCCGGTCATCTTCGTCGCCTTGATAGTCCCGAGGCCGTGTGGGAGGACCCGGGAGACATGGAAGTTGCGCGCTTTTTGGGAGTCGAGAAGGAAGAACTGGAGCTTGCTGGCACAGAAGGTGAGCTCTGGGCGGTTGTGCGCGGTACTGTGCTGAGGCGCGGACGGGGATTCTCTGTGATTCCCGTTCAGCTGGAATCTTCTCCTGCTACAGAACCAGAGTTGATGCGAGTTCCTTTCGGTGATCCGATCCCTTCTGTTGGTCAGCGGGTTCAGGTTCGGGCATCTCGGGGGACAATCCACTAGGCTTCACTCGTGACCAATCCCTTTCAACATGCGACAGACTCCTATGGTGCTGTTCGTCCAAGCTACCCGCGCGAGGCGATCGATACGATTCTTGCGGGGGAGAAGGCCTCGGAACTCACCATTGCGGATGTCGGTGCGGGAACGGGAAAACTGACCGCGGAGCTTCTTGAGCGCGGGGCGAAGGTGATCGCAGTTGAGCCAGCTCAGGCGATGCGCGAACAACTGGTGAAGCTCCTGGGACACGATGAGAATGTGCAGGTCCTTGATGCCTGCGCTGAGGCAACTGGGCTGCCGGATGCGAGTGTTGACCGCGCCGTATTCGCACAATCGTGGCATTGGGTGGACCCGCAGGCAGCGGGGCAGGAAATGCACAGAATTGTGCGTCCCGGTGGGCAGTTGATGATTGTGTGGAATCAAATGGATGTGACAATCCCATGGGTCCACAGGCTCACGAGAATTATGCGTTCGGGTGATGTTCACCGTCCCGACCGTCCTCCGACCCTGGGAGAACACTGGTCCCAACCGGTATTGAATCGTTTCGATTGGAATGATTCCATGACGCCCGAAGCCATTATGGAGCTGGGGACAACGCGCTCGTCCTACTTGCGTTCCACCGCTGCGGGGCGCGAAAAAATGCAAGAGAATCTGCGCTGGTACCTCTATGAACACCTGGGCTTTGAGCCTCACTCCACTGTGAAACTTCCCTATTTCACGCTCGTCTGGGTTGCAGATCAGGCAGAATGAGACATATTCAGAGGAGGTGTTATGGATATTTCACTAATTGGCGTCGTCGGTGCGCTGGTGATGTACGGCGTATCCGTTTCGCCTTCTCTTCTTGCCCGATCGTGGCAGTGGCACGCGGTTGCCTCCGGTGTTCTCTCGGCTGTTGGTTACATCGTTGGACTGACGATCCAGCGTTTCTATGCCCTGGTTGTGCCCAGGCTTGGTGTTGAGATTAGCGCTCCACAATCGGTATCGATTGCTTTTAGGGCTGTACTACTGCTGGGGTTCTTCTTGTGGTTCCTCCGCTGGTTGCTCCAGTCCTATCGCGAGCGCAAGCGTGCCAATTATCTGGTCGGAATGCGTGGTGAGACCTTGGGGGAATACCTCTTGGGAACTTTCTGCGCCTTCATTCTGATGCTGGCTTTGCTCGGTATTGCTTGGTGCTTACAGTGGATTGGCCGGGCAATTGTTAGTGTTCTGAGCCAGTGGATGAATATGGTTTTCGCGCTGGCTCTTTCACTGCTCATTCTTGTCGTCATTGTGTATGCCTTGACCTCGCAGGTCCTTCTGAAGCTGGGTATTAATTTCTTCACCCGTCATGCGCGAAAGATGAATAACCGCACGGCAAAGGGGATTGTCCAGCCCCAGGTGGCCGAGCGTTCGGGTTCGCCTTCGTCCTACTCGAGCTGGGAGTCCGTTGGCGGCCAGGGGCGCGTGTTCCTTGGGCGTGGTCCCAGTCGTGCCGATATCGAGGCCGTTACGGGTTGCTCGGCTATGGAGCCCATTCGCGTGTATGCAGGGATGCCCGAAGAAGGACAGAGCCTGCAAAGTGCCGCTGATCTTGTTGTCGAAGAATTGCATCGGACGGGTGCTTTTGAACGCGCTGTCATTTTGATTGCCACTTCGACGGGATCTGGATGGGTTGACGAATGGCAGGTTCAACCCCTGGAGTACTTGACTCGTGGGAATTGTGCGACGGCCTCGATGCAGTACTCCTTCGTTCCTTCCTCGATTAACTTCCTGACGGATCTGGATGTTTCTGAAGAAGCAGCGGTCATTCTCTTTGAAACGATTCGTCGCGCGGTGGATGAGATTCCAGAAGACCGTAGGCCAGCGCTTTTTGTCTGCGGAGAATCTTTAGGTGCCTACGCCTCGCAACATGTCTTCTCGGGAATTGTCGATGTTTTAAGTCGGACTGACGGTGCGCTGTGGGTGGGAACTCCTGCCTTTACGCCGATGCACGCGGAACTGACTGCCATCCGTCACCGAGGCAGTCCCGAGGTTGCCCCCGTTGTTGCAAATGGCCGCCACGTACGTTTCGTTAATGTTCCAGAGAATCTTTGGGCAGATGTTTACGGTCGCGAACTCGGCGATTGGAACTATCCCAGGGTTGTCTATGCCCAGCATCCCTCGGATCCGGTGGTTTGGTGGAATTCGGAGTTAGTGTGGCACAAGCCCGACTGGATTTCAGAAAAGGTTGACGGGGATGTCAGCCCCCATATGCATTACACGCGAGGTGCGACCTACATTCAGGTCCTCGTCGATATGCCGGTTGCGGGTACGGCTCCGGGTGGTCATGGGCACACCTATCACGAAGAACTCATTCCGCTGTGGGAAGCGATTTTAGGGCTTCGCGAGGATGAGAAAAACGCGGGATCGCACTTTGGCTTGGATTCACGGTGGATTCAGGAAGATACCCACGAAAAGATCGGCCGGGCCATTCGCGAGAATCTCGCCAAATCTGAACGCCAATAGGACGCAGAAGGAGGCGCGCGACCCCGCAAAAGTGCTGCCTGGCCTCGCTGCAAATTTTTAGTGCGCGGAATTTTGGTGATACTGTGACCGCGACCGCGTCGATGCGGCCGCAACAACAATCTATGGTTTTAACGACGACGTCCCCGCCCGCATGGATGCCTGCGCGGATGTGCGGAAAGAAGACGAACGATGAGTATTGATATCAATCAGATCATCGATATGAGGGTCAATCACCCCGAGCAAATCGGTTTCGTGATGCGCGAGCGCGGAATGGGGATCCGTCCCACCGCAAAATTCCTCATGATCGCTGCCGACGACCCCGCTCGTGGAAACTTGGCGGCGGGAGGCAATCCTCGGGCATAGGAAGACCGCTGGGATCTGCTCGACCGTCTGTGCCAGGCCTTCGCCATCGAAGGACTCAAGGGTTGCGTGGGCGCAGCTGATCTTGTCGAAGACCTGGCGATCGCTGGAGTGCTCAAGGAAAAGTTCGTCATCGGCTCAATGAACCGAGGCGGCTTAGCTGACTCTTCTTTCGAATTAGACGACGTCATGAGCGGCTACGACATCGCGGGAATCCATGAGTCTCGCTTGGATGGCGGCAAGATGCTGCTCCGCTTGGACTACAGCGATGAGGGTTCCTCTCATACTTTGTCTCGCTGCGCTCGCGGCGTATGCGCGCTCAACGCCTCGGGCAGAATTGCCCTGCTTGAAGCCGTGATCTCAAGTCGCGACGAATCCGGTCGTGTCCGCACCCACCTCGATATGGATTCCATCTGCCTAGCAACCGCGATCGCATCGGGTCTGGGAACGACCTCGGGACTGACATGGCTTATGCTCCCGCTGTGTGAGGACCTGAAGCGCCTTGCCCATGCGACCACTCTGCCCATCGTTTTGCGAGTGGACTTCAGCGTGGGCGTGGCCGCACTTCGCGACCGCGTTCAAGAAGCACTGTCGTACCCGAACATCATTGGAATCATGGCGGATACCTCTCTGGTCTACCCCAGCGAGGGAAGCGTTGAGGATGCGGTGAAGGCGGCTCTGGAGCTGATCGCCTAACTGCGGCTGCGGCCTAGTACCCCTTGCGAGGCCAGCCATTCCATTTCCGTATCGATCCTCTCGCGCATCTCGGTGCCATCTAGGGCGTCGAGGCCGTGCCAGGCAACTTCGGCGACGGCAAGCAAACGCGGGAAAAGCTGGTAGTACAACTGCTCACGTGTGGGAACGAATTCGCACCACAGTGCACTTTGAATGCCAATTGGCGCGGAGGCCGCTTGTGTGATCTCCTCCATGACCTCGGTGAGGATTCGTTTGGGAGTAATCACTCCGAACATTGCCGCCGGTTCATCCGAGGCCTCTCCAGCCAGGCGATTCAGATAGAGCTGGTCGCAGCATCCATATACCCATGGTTGTCCAGAGAGCGCTGCGCGTCGGGGTCCTTCACCGAATCCTCGCCACGCGATGATGAGAGTGTCATCAAGAACATCTGCCGGGGCGATTTCGGTGAGTTCATCCCAACCGGCAGCGTGCTTACCCAGAGAATGAAGGATTTCGAGTGCGCGTCGAGTCATGGATTCTTGGAGCTCACGTCCGCTATGAATTCCTTGGGATGCTAGAGAATCCATCAAGGCGTGATCGTTTTCCCAGGCCTCGAAACGACATTCGTCCCCGCCGATATGAATGATCGGCGATGGGAAGAGAAGAGCGACGTGGGTGAGTGCGGCATCAATCAAAGCCCAGGATTGATCTGTGGGCCAAAGAAGGTCATTACGATGGCTCCAATGCTCGGGAGGGAGCTTCGCCAATGCTGGATCTCCCAGCTCGGGGTAGGAGCGAATTGCTGCATGCATGTGACCGGGAAGGTCAATTTCTGGGATGACCTCAATTCCTTCTGAGGAAGCGTGGGTGATAATTTCCCGGATCTCATCATCCGTGTAATAGCCACACGTGGAGTCTTGTGGAGCGCTCGCGATCATGACCGTGCGTTTATCCGAGTCGACATTGTCGTACCAGTCGAAAGCTTCGCGCGGTAAATGCGCACCCGTTTGGGTGAGTTCAGGGAATTCGGGGATCTGGATACGCCAGCCAGCATCATCGGTGAGATGAAGGTGAAGGCGGTTGAAGCCATAGCGTCCCAGCAGAGTAATGATCTCGTGGATAAGCTCGGGCTGCCAGAATGTCCGTGCGCAATCGAGCATAAATCCACGCCATGCGAAGGCTGGTGTGCATTCGCGATCATGTGGGATCATTGAGGGTGACACGTTAATCCTCTTTAATTAGGTCAACCGACTTTAGTGTTACGAATCGTAACATCAGATTCTGTGTGTGCCAAGGTCTGAATGGAGTAAAAGTGCTGAGTACAAATAAAGAGCGCGCAATTGCAGCTCTTGTGATGCAGGGACCGCAGCATCGCGCTGCCTTGGCTCGCAGTCTTTCGGTTTCTCGCACAACCGTCACGAATCTGGTCCAGGACCTCATTGCCGAGGGATACATGGCCGATGATGGAGAATCTCCATTGAAATCCACCGTCAAACTCACGGAAAAAGTGGGTGTTCTGGTGTCGGTTGTCTTCTGGATTGATCGGACGTTAATTTCGATCGGCAGTGTTGATGGCCGCCTTCTCAGTTCTCGCGAAATCGCAGAAAAGCCTCACGAAAGCGGAAAAGTTCGCCTCTCGCACGTCGCAGCGCCGCTGTCTGTCATGCGTGCCCAGCTTGGCGATCCTATGGTGCGTGCGGGTCACGTTGCGGTTAATACTCAGATCAACGTTCGCACGGGTGAAGTGGTCGGGAGTGCGGCCTCGTCAATGTGGAAGGGCACCAATCCGCTTAAGGCGATGGGCGCACTACTGGATGCTCCGATTTGCGTCGAGAATACGGCGCGACTTGCCGCTTTTGTTGAGTATGAGCGAATGGACGAGCCGGCGTCCTCTATGGCCTACGTCCATCTTTCTCACGGTATCACCATGGGATATGTGCTGGATGGGGCACTGATTCGAGGGGGGCATGGGGGAGCGGGCGAGCTGGGGCATATCAGTATTGATCCCATGGGAATTCCTTGCGAATGCTCGAATAGGGGCTGTCTGCAGCAGTATGTGTCGACCCCCGCAATCCTTGCTCGTCTTCGACCAATTCTGGGCGAAAATGCGGGGGTATCCGATTTTGTTGATGCTGTGAATGATGGCGATCATGCCTGCGTGAGCTTGGTTGAAGAAATTGGTGAACAGCTGGGTGTTGCAATGGTCACCGTGACTAATCTTCTTGATCCAGAGGAAATCGTCCTTGGGGGAGAGCTCGCAAAGGTGGGCGCTCACCTTCTCGAGCCGCTTCGTCGCATCGTTCGTCGCCGAGGCCTTCCTCTGTCTGCGCACAACGTTCGTTTTTCCTGCGCGGGGGAGCCGGCCTCGGCACAGGAAATGGCTGCTGCAGCCTTCCGGGTGATCGTTCACGATGAGGAAATCGTCGAATCGATCGTCCGCTCTGTCGCATAACAAAAGTGTTACGCTCCTTGACAAACTTTTTGTCGGCAGTGATACTAAAACTCATCTACGCACAGGCGCGTAGTGTTTGAGAGGAAATTAAGATGTCTCAGCACACAACCAGAAGGCGTGTGATCGCTCTGGCCACAGCATGTGTCCTTAGCCTCGGCCTCGCCGCATGCGGAAAGTCTTCGACCCCCGATGCAAGCGCATCTTCTGACACCTCCGCGCTGACCGGAAAGACCGTGCGCGTGTGGTTCATGGAAGGCTCGATTTCGGACGACGCCATCGCATATCTGGAAAAGACCTTCGCAGAACAGAACCCCGGAAACACCCTCAAGGTTGAAATCCAGCCTTGGGACGGAATCGTCTCCAAGCTGCAAACCTCGCTGGCTTCCAAGTCAGAAAGCCCTGATCTGGTCGAAACCGGTAACACCCAGACCGCGGTCTTCGCATCGGTCGGCGCATTCGCACCCGTCGATGATCTCTATAACAAGGTCGGTGGCGACAAGCTTATTCAGTCCTTCATCGATGCAGGACGTTGGGATAACAAGCTTTACGCACTTCCGCTGTATGCGGGCGCTCGCGGAATTATCTACCGTAAGGATCTTTTCGAAAAGGCAAACATCGCTGTCCCGAAGACCATCGATGAGCTGGCAGACGCGGCAATCAAGCTGGGTAAGGCCAACCCCGATAACGTCGAAGGATTCTCCGGCATGTACCTGTCGGCAGTAGATATTCACGGTGTCGAGTCCCTGATGTTCGCCGGCGGTGGCGACTACGCAACCTTGAGCAATGGGAAGTGGCAAGAAAAGCTCAGCGATCCGGCCACCGTCGCCTCACTCGAGCGTGTTCAGAAGATTTTCAAGGACGGTACCGCATACGCGATGGACTCCTCCGCTTCGCAGAAGAGCTTCCAGAAGTACTTCAATGAGAACAAAGTCGGTATTTTGGTCGGCACTGGCTCGGTTGCCAAGAAGATCGATAAGGAACTGTGGGACGCAGGAAAGGTTGGCGTCATGCCGATCCCCGGAGTCAAGGAAGGAAGCGTCGGACAGACCTTCGCAGGTGGCTCCTCCATTTCGCTGGCATCAAACGCGCAGAATCCCGAGCTGGCCAAGAAGGCCCTTGAAGTGATCTTCTCTGAGAACTTCCAGACCATGGTTGCCAAGGCTGGATGGACTCCCGGTAATACCCAGTACGGTTCGGCCTCGGAAGGTGCATTTGCGGACATCTCCACCACTGTTATCGAGAACTCCAAGCTCACGCCGAACACACCTCAGTGGGGCGTCGTTGCAGGCGATAACGTCATCCGAGACTTCTTCACCGAAATCGCCCAGGGCAAGGACGTGAAGACAGTTGCAAAGGATGCAGGCGCGAAGCTCGATACCACGCTGAACAAGCAGTAGGAGCGATACTCCTTCATATCTCGCGCCAATCTGAAGGATAGACAGAAAGGCGCATCCGAATCGGGGAGTCGTCCGACCTTTTACGGGCGACTCCCCGAACCTTCCCAACAGTCGGAGAGAGCAACGATGACCTCCTCGCAAAGCCCAGTGTGTGCGGGCAGTCCACGCAAGAAACTCACGCGCACGCTGGCACCCTTCCTCCTTCTCAGCCCAGCCGTTATTTTGGTCCTGGTTGTTCTGGGATACCCCATGGTTCGCCAGTTCCTTATGTCGTTCCAAAAATTCGGATTGGAACAGCAATTCGGGAAGCCACCAACATGGGTGGGGCTGGATAACTACATTGCGATTCTCTCCGACTCCTATTTCTGGTCTGTCCTGGCAAAATCCCTCGCCTTCTGCGCGTGGACTGCGGGATTGACCATGGTCGGTGCAATCTCCCTAGCGCTCATGATGCGAGCGGCCTCTCCTGCTGCCAGAACCTTCATGAACTCCACTCTGATTGTTGTCTGGGCAATGCCACTTCTTGCCTCTCTTACTGTGTGGCAATGGTTGGTCGACCCGAACTTTGGTCTGATCAACTTCCTTTTGGCATCGATTGGTCTTCCCTTCAAGGGGTTCGCGTGGCTCTCAGCTTCGTATTGGACCTTCTTCTTAGTCGCCTCGGCAATCATCATCTGGGCATCCATGCCCCTAGCGACGATCTCCATTTACGCGGCTGTCACGCAGATCGATGACTCTTTGCTTGAGGCCGCACAGATTGACGGAGCCGGCTATATTTCACGCCTTCGTTACGTGATCTTCCCGTCGATTTCTCCAGTGATCGCACTCATTGGTGTCCTTCAGGTGATTTGGGACCTGCGTGTCTTCACCCACATCTACGTTCTTCAGCAGTCGGGTTCGATTTCGACTGAGACAAACCTTCTAGGTACCTACGTGTACCGCCTCGGTATCTCTCAGGGTAACTATGGGATGGCCTCGGCCCTTGCAACGGTCATCTTGCTGATCACCGTAGTGATTACAGCGAAATATATTCACATGCTCTTCACGAAGGGGGACGCACGATGAGCGCCGCACAGGTTCGGGAACGCGCACACCAGGCTGCGCCTCGTCCCCTCAATCGCAAGAAAATCCATCCCAGCAAGATTGCAGTCAACGCGATTTTGGTGATCACTTCGCTCGTCTGGCTCCTTCCCGTGTATTGGATGGTGAACTCAGCATTCCAAACCGAGAAAAACCTCCTGTCGAGCCCACCGAAGCTGATCCCCGCGCCGCTGACCACCGAACACTTCGCCAAGGTGCTCTCATCTCCCGCATTTCACTCCGCGTTGCTCATGTCCTTGAGCGCGGCAGTCATCACCGTTGTGGCAACAACCCTGTGCTCACTTCTTGCAGCTCTGGCCTTGGCACGTTTTAATTTCCGAGGCCGTCGGACTCTGATCGTTGCAATCCTTGTGATTCAGATGATCCCTGCCGAAGCACTCTTTATTTCCCAGTACAGGATGCTGGACTCATGGGCTTTGTTGAACTCGGTTGCTGGCCTGTCATTACTGTACGTGGGTGGTGTGCTGCCCTTCGTCACCTGGATGATGCGCGGTTATGTCGAGGCTGTCCCTGAGGAGCTCGAGCAGGCCGCAATGATCGATGGATGCACGCGTATCCAAGCATTCATGCGTGTGACCTTACCGCTTCTCGCACCGGGTTTGGTATCGACCTCGGTATTTGCCTTCCTTCACTCCTGGAATGAATACACGCTGGCCCTGATTGTGCTCTCTCGCGATTCGGCAGTGACTTTGCCTTTGTGGCTGCAATCTTTCCAACAGGGCCTGCAAGGTTCGGACTGGGGTGGTGTGATGGCGGGCTCAACACTCATCACAATCCCCGTGTTGATCCTGTTCATTTTCGTTCAGAATCGGATGTCGACCGGCATGGTGTCGGGGGCTGTGAAGGGCTGAAAAATCTTGACTGGCTGCTGCATGTCGCTCTGTCGATATGCAGCAAGGTTGGCAGGGAATTAGATCAGGTTTCGCTTCTGCATGATCTTCAGGGCAAGCCAGCCGAAGGGAGCGCGGCCGTAGAAGGTCACCAGACGGTAGATGATTGCAGTCGGAAGAGCCATGGACACGGCGATTCCGGCAACTTGAAGGCCACCGGTGAGTGCGGCCTCGACCGGACCGATGCCACCGGGGGAGGGGACGACAGAACCCAGCGAGTTCGAGGCCAAGTAGGTGATGGAGAGCGTCACCAAGTTCAGTGACCCGCCCATTGCGGTCAAGGAAGCCCAGAAGGCTCCAACGAAACCGATATTCATGAGCAGGTTTCCACCGAGCACCGCGAGGAGGCGCTGAGGCTGACCGGCAACCCACAGAAGACGCGGATACACCTGCTTCCATGTTGGCTCGATCTTCGACCAGATGAACTTTCGGATCTTCGGAATCGAAATGCACACGATGACAATCACAGCTACGACAGCGGTTCCGGCAATAATCGCGCCGTAGGGGAGTGAAACCGAAAGCGACGAACCCGAGAAGAACAGCACGATGACCAACAATGAAACGGTCACCAGGAACTGGGAAATCTGTTGCAAAGTAACGGTGGTGACGGCAGCGGCTGTCGACATCTTCTGCTTTGTCAGGAAACGCAGGTTGAGCGCCGCCGGACCGATTCCAGCGGGGGCAACAAGAGTGATGATCGAAGCCGCGATCTGAGCCAAGATGGCATCGCCGAATTTGACCTTCTCTTGGCTGAAAGCGACCAGGGGAACGGCTCCTCCAACCCAAGCTGTTGCTGCGAAAGCGAAAGCGACAGCGATCCAAATAGGGCTTGCCTGCTTCACCGCAGCGACGATATCGGAGAAGTTGAGCGAACCCATCAATACGACAACCGCAACTGCCAGAACACCGAAGGTAATCATTGTCCTGGGTGCGAAGCGCTGAAGGTTTGCGGGCTGAACGGATTCTTGCGGGGTGTCGGCCACTATCGCCTCGCGCAGGCGATCCAGAAGATCACTGCGTCGAAGAGCGGAGGAAACCTCGGAAGGAAGAACCGGCTTTTGAAGAACCGGTGCGCAGGCGACCAATTCCGCTTCAGTGAGGTTTCGTCGTGCCGAGGCCAGAGCTCGCTCGGGCCCAGCATAGATAGCAAGAAGGGTGAGGAGCTGAGCAATATCAATGCGTTGGTTGAGCTCAGTAGTTGCAACCTCACCTTCATCCCAGTGGATCAGCCAAACCTCTGAGGACTGGTCGAGTACGACGGAGGAAGGGGCGATGTGGCGGTGGCTGATTGCGTGAGAGTGTGCCAAGAGGAGCTGCTTCCACGCCTGATCAAGAATGTCATCGCTCAATGCGTCGGTGTCGGCCAGATCCTTGAGGGAAGCTGTCGGGGGAAGAGCTCGCATCGCCGTCATGATCGAGTTTCCAGCTTGAGCAATACCCATGGGCTCGGGCAAGTGAACACCGGAACGTTTAGCTGAAATAGCGGTCAGCATGGAACGCTCTGCAGCTGCTTTCACCGAGGGGGAAACCCAGCGAGAAATCCCGCGCAGGCGAACGTTGTTCCATACTTCCAGGAGAGTGCCGGTCATACCGCGGCCCGGATCCAAAATAGTGATTTCGTATGGAACGCCGTAGGTATCCCAGACCTGGTAGTGGCGGTTTCCGTCGACCGGTGGCCGGCGGGCAATCGTGTATTCCGCTGAATCAGCTTCAGCGGTCTCCATATGGAAGTGGCCGTGTGGTGTTTCCGTAATAGTCCATGTGTCGAGCGTGACTCCCGCGGGAAGAAGGTCTGTGCGGATGACGCGTGAGGGAATAATCCGGATCGAGAGCAGCGCCTTCACAATCTGGCCACCCGAGGCACTGCGGTCTTGGAAGCCCAAGAAGAAACGCGACGAGACACCAAAAGTGCGACCAAGAAGAACGGAGATTAACGCGGATGGAAGAGTGAGTTGCCCGCGAAGTACCCAAATGACGATGATGACGCCCAGAGCCCAGTGGGACCAGCGGACTGAACGAAGTGTTTCCGCTTCACCCGCAGCTGTGAAGAGGGCAATGAGAGCGATTGCGACCAGGTTGATCGCGATGTGCGAGGCCGTCTGTCCGTTCTCCACGTTCGTGACCCTGAGTGGGCCAGTGATGGTTTCAGGGAGTTGGCGAAGTCCCAGCAAGATTACATACGAGGCCACGCCAGCGATCAAGGCGGTGGCGAGAGCTTCGATGGCAGTGGAGACCTGTCGGCGGAAAAGCAACATTCCAATGACGGCGATTGGGGTGACCAAGATAGTCAGGCCCTCCAAGAGCGACAGGGGCATCAGGAGGAGATCACGGATCACTGTGACTCGTAGAACGTCTTGAGCGACGCCTTCTGTAGTTGAAGATGCAACGAATCCTAGGCCCCACACAAGAACAATTCCCACAAGGCACATGATGGCCTCGTTGAGATCAGACCGGCGCCGACGACGGGAAAGTAGGTGATCGGCAAAGAAAACGGGTTCGGGAAGCTGAGAGTGCAAGGAAATGGGTGTAGTCGATTCAGGTGCATCCTCAAACTCGGATTCAGGGGGATCCACCGGTGGTTCCACAGAGGATGTGGGGGCCTCGGTGATGTCAGACGTGACCAGTTCCTCGGAATTCTCCATGGATGACATCCTATCTGTTGTGTAAAGACCGGTAGGGTTGACTTCGTAACATGCCGTGCACTCTTTAGGTGAACGGTGCCCGAGTTTAAGGAAATCTGCATGCTTGCTGCCGCCATGGTCAATGCCTCAGGTCTGGATACCTTCATCAACTGGTTCAAGGACCCCGAAAGTCTGCTGGTCGCAATGGGACCGTGGGTTTTGTGGGGAACAATGCTCATCGTCCTCGTTGAGTCGGGTGTTCTTTTCCCCGTTCTTCCCGGAGAATCTCTACTCTTCACAGCAGGTTTGCTGCACGACCGACTGGGCCTACACCTGCCGACACTGATCATCATGGTTGTTGTTGCGGCCTTCATCGGCGCACAGATCGGTTACTTCCTTGGCGCAAAGTGGGGACGCAAGTTCTTCAAACCGGATGCTCGAATCTTGAAGACCGAGCACTTGGAAAAGGCAGAACGATACTTCCGTGACTACGGCGGGCGTTCGCTGGTCATTGGTCGTTTCATCCCCTTCGTTCGTACCTTCATTCCGATCGCAGCGGGAATGGCGCGCTACCCCTACGCCAAGTTCCTGATCTTCAACACCCTGGGTGCCTTGATCTGGGGCGCGGGATTCATTCTCGTTGGCTCACTTCTGGGTAATGTTCCCTTCGTGCATGACAACCTGACCTTGATCCTGGGTGTCATCATCCTCGTCTCGGTTCTGCCCGTGGTCATTGAGATCGTCGGAAAGAAGCGTTCAGGCGAGCACGCTGAGGCCGGTGAAACCGAGACCCTCGCGCCAGAGGAGCACGCCGAGTGAGTACGCCGCGAATCGCATTTCTTGGCCCATTTGGAACCTTTACCGAGCAAGCCCTGCGTCAGGTTGCTCCCGAAGAAGCAGAACTCATTCCGCTGACTTCTCCTCCTTTGGCGATGAAGGCCGTGCGTGAAGGAAGGGCAGACTGGGCAGTTGTGCCCATTGAGAACTCCATCGAAGGCGGCGTCAATGCAACGCTCGATGCCCTGGCAGACTACCCTCAGCTGGTGATTCGCGCGGAAATGTTGGTGCCGATTACCTTCCACCTGGCTGTTCGACCCGGAACCCAAGTATCGGATATTCGCAAGATTGGAACCCACCCGCACGCGTGGGCGCAGTGCCGAAACTGGGCTGAGGAAACCTTCCCCGGCGTTGTTCACGTCCCCACGACCTCGACTGCAGCAGCGGCCGAGACCTTGGGTTCGGGCGAAAGCGCATTCGACGCGGTTCTGTGTAACGCAACCTCGGTGGATCGTTACGGTTTGGAATCGGTGTTCACGGATGTTGCGGATAATCCGGGTGCTATCACGCGTTTTGTATGCGTGAGAAGGCCAATTGAAGGAGCCCTGACAGCTCCGACGGGACATGACAAGACGACCATTCAAGTTGCGCTGCCTGTGAACCAAGCGGGATCGCTCATGCGTTTGCTTGAACAGTTCTCGGTGCATGACGTTGACCTGTCACGAATCGAATCGCGTCCCAGTGGCGATGGTTTGGGTGCCTATACTTTCTCGATTGACATGGTTGGACACATCGCTCAGGAACATATTCAGGCGGCACTGCGCGGGTTGTATCGCGTGTCTCCGGATGTGCGATTCATGGGTTCGTACCCCAGCTCGACGGTCAATAGCGCGGATGTCCCCCAAGATGACGAGGACTATCGACGCGCGCGAAGCTGGGTGCGCGAGCTCCTTGCAGGCGTCGAGCAGGACTGAACTGCTGATTTTTACGAGGCCGGTTGGCGCCTGAGGGCGTCAGCCGGCCTCACAGTTTAGATAAGCGAGGCGCGCAATGCGCTGCTTTGCGCATGGGGCGGACTAGGAGTCGCGGCTGAAACAAAAGGACCCAGCTTTCGCTGGGTCCTTACTACGTGCGCGAGGGGGGAG
>NZ_CAUTWQ010000005.1:0-119409 GCF_963542285.1 uncultured Actinomyces sp.
GGTACTGCACCTGGGAGGGTGTGGGAGAGTAGGACACCGCCACAACACTCTTCAAAAGGGGTGGGGTCTTGGAACACAACATTCCAAGACCCCACCCCCCTTTACATGCACAACCACGCGCAAACACAATGCCTGCATAGGTGGTCTCTCTTTTAAGCGTGAACTCGCAGGTTCGTATACATATTTCCTCCTTTTCGAGTCGGCTGGTTTGTCGCTCTAGCGATGAAAGCCACACGAGTCGCCTTTCCATAGCCCCTTATGCCCACTAGCTTGATTCCGCACAGCCCACTATGCTGGTTAGGTTCATAGTTTTAATTCAAGATAGGTGCGGTCATCGGACCCCAAGAAAGTAGGAATTGTGGCAGATAGGTTTGACTCCTCGCAGCGTCGTGGACGTACTTCCCGTGGAGGCAACGGTTCGTACTCTCGCGGGGATTCCTCTCGTGGACCGCGTCGTTTTGATTCTTCAGACCGTCGTAACGGCCGCGACGGTTTTTCTGGAGGTAACCGGGAAGATCGTTACGATCGTCGTGATGGTCAGCGTTCGGATCGTCGTTTTGACCGTAATGAACGCGGTGATCAGCGCGGAGGACGTCGTTTTGAGCGTTCTGATCGCGATTTCCGTTCTTCTGAGTATGGTGATCGTCGCCAGGGTGGTGAGCGTTCTGGCCGCTTTGATCGGGATTCGCGTGATTCGCGTGGTTTCTCTCGTGATCGTCGTGATGGTCAGCGTTCGGATCGTCGTTTTGACCGTAATGAACGCGGTGATCAGCGCGGAGGACGTCGTTTTGAGCGTTCTGATCGCGATTTCCGTTCTTCTGAGTATGGTGATCGTCGCCAGAGTGGTGAGCGTTCTGGCCGCTTTGATCGTGATTCGCGTGGTTTCTCTCGTGATCGTCGTGATGATCAGCGCGGAGGACGTAATTTCCGTGATACCCAACGTTCGAGCGCGCCGCGTTCGCGCGACGAATACACCGCTCCCAATGGTGACGAACCTACGATTCCCGCAGGCGTTTCTGCTGAAGAACTTGATAAAGACGCGCTTCGCGCACTGTCCACGCTTTCAGGAATCAATCGCGATATCGTTGCGCGCCAACTTGTGATGGCGGGCCAACTGATCGACCTCGATCCTGAGCTTGCTTATAAGCACGCAAAGGCTGCAGCATCGCGCGCGGGACGTGTCGACGTTGTCCGCGAGGCCTCGGCCCTTACTGCTTACGCTGCTGGCCACTACGAGGAAGCACTGCGCGAGGTTCGTGCTATGCGACGCCTCCGTGGTGATCTTTCCTTGCGCGCCATCGAAGCAGACTGCGAACGTGGATTGGGACGCCCTGAGCGCGCCATCGAAATTATCGACCAGACTGACACTTCCCAGCTTGATCTTGCAGAACAAGTCGAACTCGTGCTTGTTTCCTCCGGTGCACGTGCCGATCTGGGACAAAACGAAGTTGGTCTTGTCATCGTTGATGATGCGATTGCAACACTCGGCTCGGATGCGGATCCTGAATTCCTTCGCCGTCTTATGTCAGTGAAGGCAGATCGTCTTCGTGAACTCGGACGTGAAGAAGAAGCAGCTCAGGTGGAGGCTGAAATTCCAGAAGAGGAAGAAGACCCGGATATCGTCGATGTTGGCCTCTTTGCAGATGCCGATGTGGATGATCGTCGTTCACCTCTCAAGGGCTCGAAGGGTGCTCTTTACACCAACTTTGATGCAGCCCTTTTGGACCTGGATGGCACTGCGTACGCGGGCAAGCTTCCAATCGAGCATGCCGCACAGGCAGCCGAAGAGGCTCGTGAAGCAGGTCTGAAGATTGGTTTTGTCACCAATAACGCTTCACGCACCCCAGCGATGATTGCTGCCCAGCTTGATGAGCTTGGGTTCAAGGCACAGCCATCTGACATTATGACCTCTGCCATGGATGTCATTGCAGTGATGAGCGAACACCTCGATGAGGGTGCCTCAGTCTACGTTGTTGGTGGAGAGGGACTGCGTCAGGCTCTTCGCGAGGCAGGTTATGTCTTGGTAGAGAGCGCAGACGATCAGCCTGAAGCAGTCGTTCAGGGCTTTGATGCGTCGGTTACGTGGGCCCAGCTTACTGAGGCTGCTTTTGCCTTGGAACGCGGTGCTCAGTTCTTTGCAACCAACTTGGATGCCACGCTTCCACAAGAGCGCGGATTCGCACTGGGCAATGGTGCATTAGTACGTGCAGTCAGCTATGCAACTCGCAAGCGTCCGATTGCTGCGGGTAAGCCAGAACCTGGAATCTACCAGCGTGGTGCAGAACTGATCGAGAGCCAAAACCCGATCGCAGTCGGTGACCGACTTGAAACCGATATCCTCGGCGCGGTCGCTGCGGGTATTCCTGCGCTCCACGTGCTCACCGGTGTTCATGATGCCCGTGCAGTGATTTGTGCGCCTCGTGGACAGCGTCCAAGCTACCTCGCATTGGATATGCGCGGACTACTTGAAGAGCATCCTTCTCCCAAGCACCATGCTGACGGAACGTGGACTTGCGGTATTTCTCAGGTTGCACGCCTGCGTCGTGATGGACACTTGACCCTTGATGACGTTGAGTTGCGAGAAGGAGCCGTCATCAGTATGGACTCCTACCGCGCTCTTGCAGCAGCTGCATGGGATTCGCCGTCAGAGATTGAGATTGTGTGCCCGACTTTGGTTGTGGTACCTAATGACGATCCTTCGGGTTTCTTCGAAGCTCTCGATGAGCCTGTTGAGGAATCCGAAGAAGGAGTCGTTCCCGAAGAGAATGTCTCTGGCGTGGCTGAAACCCTAGAGTTCCTCCCCGGTGAAGAAGACCTCCAAGAGCTTCTGGCTCAGACCAGCGATCTTGACGGAGAGGACGACTGATCGTGTCCTTAGAGGCAAGCGAGGCGGGCGGCTCATCATTGCCTGATAACTTTGATGAGCTTCCCGTTGCGCAGCAGATCGAACTGCTTCGACAGCTCGATCAACGCCTTCGTGGTGAACTAGAAGGACACCTAAACTGATGAAATTACGGCGTATCGATTCTGAGCTTGTTCGGCGCAAGATGGTCCGTTCGCGTTCTCATGCGCAAGAACTCATTGCCCAGAGAAGGGTTCTTCTCGATGGGCAGGTTGTTGAAAAACCTGCTCGTCAAATGGATCCAGCCCAGGCATTGGTGATTACTCAGGGCGATGATCCCGATTATGTCTCTCGCGGAGCTTTTAAGCTTGCGGGTGCATTGGATGCGTTGGGTGAACACGCGCCGATTGTCCAGGGGCGTCGATGTATGGATGCAGGAGCATCTACCGGCGGTTTTACTGACGTGCTTCTTCGTCGCGGTGCAGCTAGCGTTGTCGCCGTCGATGTTGGTTATGGACAACTGGCATGGCGTCTTCAGAGTGATCCGCGAGTCGAAGTTATGGATCGAACCAATGTGCGCCTAATGAAGGCAGGCGATATCCTCCCACCCCCAGAGCTGGTTGTCGGGGATCTCTCTTTCATTTCTTTGACACTCGTTCTTCCGGCCCTTGTGAGTGTTGCCGCACCCGGTGCTGACTTCCTGTTAATGGTCAAACCACAATTTGAGATTGGAAAAGATCGTTTGGGTAGCGGTGGGGTTGTGCGCAACCTTGATCATCACCGCGAAACAATTACTCAGGTGATCGACTGTGCACGAGGCCTCGGTTTGGGGATTGCCGCTGTTCAAGCATCGCCGCTTCCCGGCCCATCTGGGAACGTCGAGTATTTTGTTTCTATGCGCGCAAACCATCCTGAAGCCCTTGAGGATTCTCAGATCCCTGAATCGATTCAAAAAGCCATTGACGAGGGTCCTGCAGGACGCAGTGCCGGCACTCACATGCAAAAGGATGCATAGGGAGAAGGGTATTCATGAAAAGAATTCTCATGGTTCGGCACGTTCAACGCCCTGCTGCTATTGCCGCAACTGAAGTGGCAGTGCGTGAGCTCACGCAACTTGGAATAGAAGTTATTAGTGAAGATGAGGCGGAGAACCTTACCAATGATCATGGGCCTGATCTGGTCCTAGCGATGGGTGGAGATGGCACTATCCTTGCGGCTGCTGAATCAGCTCGGCGCTTCAATATTCCCCTGCTCGGCATCAATGCTGGCCATATGGGTTTCCTTGCCGAGGCCTCGCCGGAGTCAATTCCCACCCTCATGCATCGCCTTGCGCTGGGGGAGTACCACGAGGAAAAACGCTCAACTCTGGATATTTCCATCAAGCTCCCCGGTGAAAATCTCATCACCGATTGGGCGCTTAATGATGCGGTTGTGAAACACACCGATCCTGCGCACCCTGTACACCTTGTATTGGTTGTCGATGGCCAGGACGTTTCAACATATGGTGCAGATGGAATGATCCTCGCGACACCCACGGGATCGACCGCCTATTCTTTCTCTGCCGGTGGTCCGGTTGTGTGGCCCGATACGGAAGCTGTTGTGATTTCTCCGATTGCGGCGCATGGGCTTTTCACTCGACCGCTGGTTGTGGGTCCCGGGTCGACGATTGAAGTTGTGATTAATGAAGAGCATTGGAGTGCTCCTGAAGTCTGGTGCGATGGTCTCCGTCGAACGATTGCACCCGCCGGTACCTCAGTAGTCGCACGAGTATCGCAAAATCCAGTGCGCCTGGTTCGAATGGAGCATACTCCTTTCGCTGAGCGTCTGGTGACGAAGTTTAACTTGCCTGTCCGTGGATGGAGGAACCCGGAAGGAAACGCCAAGTGATCGAGTCTTTGGATATCGAGAACCTGGGAGTTATCGAAAGCTCTCATGTCGATTTCGGTCCACGTTTTACCGTGCTGACCGGGGAGACAGGTGCAGGCAAGACCATGGTTCTTACTTCCCTCAACCTGCTTTTAGGGGGACGAGCCGACCCCCAGATTGTTCGTCAAAGCAGCGACGAAAATGCCTCTGATCGTGGAAGTGTTGACGGGGTTTTTTCGGTTCCGCGCGCTCTTGCTGACGAACTGGAAGAGATGGGCGCACAGCTCGATGACGACCTCCTCTATGTTTCGAGGACAATTCCGAGAAACGGACGATCGCGTGCTGCCCTCGGAGGACGCGCGATGCCGGCTGCTGCTCTCTCGAGGATCGTTGGTTCCCTTGTCACTATTCATGGTCAATCAGATCAGCTTCGTCTTCGTTCGACGAGCGCTCAACGAGAGGCTCTGGATTCCTACGGTGGAGACGGGCACCAGAATCTGATCAATGAGTACAGCGCGGCATGGAAGCAAGCCGTCGATCTTAGCTCGCGTTTGCGTGAACTGAGGCGTTCTTCGAGTGACCGACAGGAAGAGATTTCTGAGCTTTCGAGCGCGTTGGCACTTTTTGATTCTCTCAAGCCTCAAGAAGGCGAAGAAGAAGAGATCCTTTCGAAGATTCAGCGCCTCACCAACACGGAAGATCTCCGCCGTCATGTTGGCACTGCAGTTAAGTTCCTTGATGGAGATGAAGACACCGATGGCATCCTCGATTTGATTGGTCGTGCTCTTGATTCGCTTCGGATGGGGGCGCGTCTGGACCATGCACTTGCCTCTATCGGACAGCGCTTTAAGCAGTCCTCAATGGAACTGGCCAGTGTCCGTGATGATCTAGCACACTACCTCTCAACTGTTGAAGCCGATCCCGAGGCCTTGGCTGCGTTGCACTCTCGCCGCTCCTCCCTGCGTCAACTCATGGAGGGAAGAGCAAGTGATATTCCCTCACTTCTCGAGTGGGAGAAGAACGCGCGTTCACGCCTCGAAGCACTAACTGCACAACACGACAGTCCAGAGGTTGTGGAGAAGGAGCTTGAGAAAGCTCAAACACAGGTCCTCGTAGTTGGTGAAGCGCTGGCTCAGTCGCGCCGACAATTGGCGGAAGAACTCAGTTCAAAGGTGACACACGAACTTCACTCTCTTTCGATGCCTGATGCGTCTTTTAGCGTCGATTGGGAGGAACACACTCCGCAGTCGCATGGTCTTGAAGACCCCGTAATGCTTCTCCAGCCGCATCCGCAAGCGCCGCCGCGCCCCCTAGGCGTGGGTGCCTCCGGAGGTGAACTCTCTCGCGTCATGCTTGCCTTAGAAGTGATTTTGGGGGAGTCTGACAGTGATGTCACCTTTATCTTTGATGAGATTGACTCAGGAATTGGTGGGAAAACGGCAGTGGAAGTCGGGGCTCGTCTTGCTCGTCTTGCTGAACATCACCAAGTCATTGTCGTGACTCATCTCGCGCAGGTTGCCGCTTATGCTGATCAGCATCTCTATATCGAGAAATTGGATGGCCGAACCTCAATCCGTGTGCTTGAGGGCGAAGAACGCGCCGCTGAGCTTGCGCGCATGATGAGTGGGGATGCGCACTCTGAGGCGGCGCGCCGACATGCTTATGAGCTCCTAGGCCAGGACATGCCACAATCGAAGGCGTGACAGAAGAAAAATCAGGATTTTCAGGTAGCGATGCTACCTCGATTGAGGGACGTGTATGGATCGCCAGAGACCTACACCAGAAGATTCCTCAGCTCGACAACGGTGATTTTTTACTGATTGAGGACAACGATCTCACTCAGGCAGACGCGGAACTTCTTATTGAAAGCGGCGCGCGAGTTGTGATTAATGCACTGCTTTCGGTGACCGGTCGCGTTCGAAGCCGCGGCCCCCAGGCACTTCTTGATGCAGGCATTGTGCTGATTGACGATTGCGGACCAGATGTGTGGGCCCTCAAAGACGGCGATACGGTGAGGATCGTTGGTTCTGAAATTCAAAGTAAGGGAAAGCGAATCGCGCAGGGAAACCGGTACGATTCGCGCTCTCCGCTAGAGGATGAGCTTCCCGATGCTGATCAGACTCTTTCCGACCAACTACAGGCTTTTGAAGCATCCACAGCCGCATTCCTAGAAAATGAAGGTGCTGCGGTTCTTCATGGCGAAGGCTATCCGAAGCTATCGACCAAGATTGCGGGTCAGCAGGTTCTTCTAGTTTGTGATTCCCCGCGATCCAGCCAGCAATTGAAAGATCTTCGTCAGTGGATTCGCGACACGCAGCCTATTGTCGTCGCGGTTGAGGGGGGTGCACTTCGCGCGCGGCGTGCGCATCTAAAGCCGGCAATCATTGTCGGTGATATGACTGAGGTGCCAGATAGGATCCTGCGCAGCGGCGCAGAAATTATTGTTCCGCGTGCTCACGATGGTGATCAAGGGCGCGATCGCCTCAATCGTATGGGCGTCGACTATCATCAGGTCGATCTCACTGCAGCAGCAGTTGATGTGGCGATCAGCGTTCTGAGCTTTATGGATCCGGCCGCGATTGTTGTTGCGGGAGATGCACGCGAGCTTGAGGACTATCTTGAACTCTCGCGTTCGGTTGTCACGCCCGCGTTCTTTATTCGTTTGCGAGCCGGTGATCTTTTGATTCCAGCGCGGGCTGTCAGTGCAACTTATCGAAGCCGTATACGCGCTGGTTCGCTCTTCCTCTTGTCGTGCGTTCTTCTAATCTCAATGGGTGTTGCGCTCTGGTCAACTCCTTGGGGACACGACCTATTTACCGGAGTGTGGGATTGGGTTTCGCACCTGTGGTCCCCGACGAATTCAGCAACCTCTGAGCTAGCCAACTGGGCTGGCGCACTCACTGCTTAAGGAAGATATCTCATGGTGAATTTTCGCTATCACATTGTTTCTTTGACCGCGGTGTTTGTTGCGCTGTGCCTAGGCGTTGTCCTCGGTGCGGGACCGCTTCAGTCGCGAATTTCTTCAGGCTTGGCGTCAAACGCCACCACGGCCTCGTCAAACGAGGCACTTGCCCAGGCCCAGAACAACGGCAAGATCGAAGCACGTGCTGTTTCTGAACTCGCACAGAGTCGACTCAACGGTTCTCTCAATGGGGTTTCGGTCGCGCTAGTGACAGTGCCGGGGACAGATTCTGCGGATGTTGACTCAATGCGTCAAACCCTCGGACAGGCTGGCGCGCAGGTTTCGGGCGAGGCCGAGCTGACGAATACGTGGCTGAGCGCAGATTCTGCGACTTTCCGTAGTACTTTATCGACGCCTCTTGCTTCGCACTTGAGTGGTTTGCCAGCAGATGCAGGGGCCGAGGCAGTGATTGCGCAGGCAATCGTGTCTTCATTGACTCAAACTGGATCTGAGCCTGATCTTGTTAAGCAAATCCTCACGGGTGGAGACACCCCCGTTATGAAGATTTCTAAGGATCCTCAGGGTAGTGCTCAGGCAATCGTCGTTATCGGTCCCAGAGCAAACACGACATCTGCGAATGAGACTTCGACCGCAGCTCCCTTGGCGTCACAAGCATCATGGGAAGGCTTGGCGAAGATGATCGGAAATGCGCCGGTTGGCGGCGTTATTCTTGGTGATGCTTCAAGTGACCGTTCCACCATTAGCGCCCTCCGTAATGCAAACGTTGCGGCAACCACTGTCGATCAGGTTGGAACGACACAGGGAACGATTTGCGCGGTCTTGGCCCTTAAGGATGCCCACTCAAGTGCGCGTTCCTTCGGTGTCGGTAGTGGCGCGACCTCGGTTTTCCCTCCCGCTCAGTGAGGGATAATAGAGCCGTGAATGAATTTCAAGATGAGCATGTCCCTGTTCGCCTAGTGTCGTCTCAAACAGTTTTCGAAGGAAAAGTCTTCGATATCCAACGTGATGAGCTGACTCTTGCGCACTCTCAACAAACCATTGTTCGTGAATACATGGGACATCCTGGTGCAGTGGTCATCGTTGCGCTTCGCGGAGATGATGGCAATGAGGAAATTCTTCTGGAACGCCAGTATCGTCATCCGGTCCGCGCAAAACTGTGGGAAGTGCCCGCCGGACTCCTTGATATTCCGGGGGAAGACCCGCTGATTGGTGCTCAGAGAGAATTGGCTGAAGAAGCTGATTTGACGGCAGAACACTGGGACGTTCTTCTCGATATCTTTAATTCCCCAGGATGTTCGTCTGAATCAATTCGAATCTTTCTTGCGCGAGGCCTAGAGTCAACAGGTCAAACTTTTAACCGCGAGGATGAAGAAGCTGATTTTGAATACCAGTGGGTGAGCCTTGATGATGCCGTAACCGCGGCACTTGATGGGCGCCTTCATAATGCGTCAACCGTTTCTGCTGTCCTCGCAACAGATGCTGCGCGCCGTCGAGGCTGGCAGCTCCGCGGCCTTTCATCTCAATGGCTTCGCTAACTGAAGGACCTTTGACCTAAGACTTGTGATGCGAGTCGCGCCAATCGAGCCGTATTTCGCAACGAAAATGTTTCATAAAGAGCGTATGCTTTTCATGAGATTCAACAGTCGTGAATGTAATTCGCTTGGAGGGCGCCGTGGAGAGCAGTGATGCGCGCACCCGGCAGCAGGTACGTGACCTTGTTGTTGAGAAGGGGCCGGTAACTGCCTCGACAATTGCGCGCATTCTCGGACTGACGACCGCAGCAGTGCGTCGTCACCTCACCATCTTGCTTTCTGATAACGAAATTGCTGAGCATGAACCGGGACAGGTTGGGCGACGTGGGCGCGGACGTCCCGCGCGTCACTATGTTGCTACTGCTCGGGCGCATGAAAAACTTGCCGAAAGTTACTCAGACCTCGCCTCGAAAGCCCTTAGTTACCTTGGGCAAGTTGGTGGGGGAGAAGCAATTGATTCTTTTGCTGCAGCTCGCTCTCGAGAAATCGAGAGGCGTTATACGGCTACGGTACGTGAGGCAGGTAGCGACCCGAGACTGCGTGCACAAGCTCTCGCAGATGCACTTACTGCAGATGGCTACGCAGCAACGGTTCGCGATATTGGTCGCGGCGGCTACGCTGTACAGCTCTGTCAGGGGCATTGCCCAATTAGGCAGGTTGCAGGGGACTTTCCACAGCTGTGTGAAGCAGAGACTGCTGCGTTTTCGCGACTGCTCAATGTTCACGTTCAACGACTTGCAACACTTGCGGGTGGGGAACACGTGTGCACAACCAATATTCCGGTTTCTGCACCTGTCATCTCTCCCGCTGCGCGAGCTGCTCTTCGCAAGTAGCAGCCCATCATTGAAATAACCGAATTGACGAGGAAAAATATGACCCAGTCACCACCGGTCACCGACGCAACTACTCAGATGAGTGACGATGAGATCATTAGCTCCATCGGCGCCTACGAGTACGGGTGGCACGATAACGATGACTATTCGAAAGATGTCCCCCTTGGTATTAACGAGTCGGTTGTCCGTTTCATCTCTGATGTAAAGGACGAACCGCAGTGGATGCGCGAACGGCGTTTGAAGGCGCTGGAGTTATTCGAGCGTAAGCCAATGCCGACGTGGGGTCCTGATCTTTCGGGTGTCGATTTCGATGCCTTTAAGTACTACGTGCGTCCCACTGATCGTCAGGTGAATGACTGGGAAGATCTCCCTGAAGAAATTCGTGATACCTATGATCGTCTGGGTATTCCCGAGGCTGAGAAGAACCGCTTGGTTTCTGGCGTTGCTGCTCAGTATGAATCCGAGGTCGTCTACCAGCAGATCCAAGATGACTTGGAGAAGCAGGGCGTAATCTTCACTGACACCGACACTGGTTTGCGCGAGCATCCGGAGATTTTCGAAGAGTACTTCGGTAAGTGCGTTCCGGCTGGAGACAACAAGTTTTCTGCTCTGAATACCGCAGCATGGTCTGGTGGTTCCTTCGTTTACGTCCCGCCGGGTGTACACGTCAATATTCCTCTCCAGGCCTACTTCCGTATCAACACCCAGGCAATGGGACAGTTTGAGCGAACCCTGATTATTGCTGATGAAGGTTCCTACGTTCACTACGTCGAAGGCTGTACCGCTCCTATTTACGATGAGAACTCTTTGCACTCCGGTGTCATTGAGATTTTTGTGAAGAAGGATGCGCGTGTTCGTTACACCACGGTGCAGAACTGGTCGACAAACGTGCTGAACCTTGTGACTCAACGTGCAATGGTCGAAGAAGGCGGCACAATGGAATGGGTCGACGGCAATATGGGTGCTGCCATCACGATGAAGTACCCTGCTTGCTTCCTCATGGGTGAGCATGCTCGCGGTGAAACTCTCTCCATTGGTTTCGCTGGTCCGGGGCAGCAGCAAGACACCGGTGCAAAGATGGTTCACATGGCACCCCACACTTCTTCTTCGATCGTGTCGAAGTCGGTGTCTCGTGGTGGTGGCCGCACTTCTTACCGCGGCCTTGTTCAGATCAATGCACGTGCCCGTCACTCGAAGTCCAACGTGCTGTGTGACGCGCTTCTTGTGGACAAGGTATCGCGTACTGATACCTATCCCTACGTCGATGTCCGTACCGATGACGTCGAAATGGGACACGAAGCTACTGTTTCTAAGGTTTCCGCCGATCAGCTTTTCTATTTGATGAGCCGCGGTTTGGATGAGAACGAGGCGATGGCGACAATCGTCCGCGGCTTTGTTGAGCCGATCGCTAAGGAACTCCCCATGGAATATGCCCTTGAATTGAACCGACTCATTGAGTTGCAGATGGAAGGATCTGTTGGCTGATGACGACCCAAGAGACCGCTGCCCGTCCGCATTCTCACGGAGCGGGAGCACCCGTAGCGCATTCGTCCCGAGGCGATCGCCCCACTTCTTTCTCGCTTGAAGAGATTCCTGCCCCTCATGGGCGCGAAGAAGATTGGCGTTTTACTCCGCTTCGTCGAATTGAGAAACTCTTTGATCCGGGCTTCTTTGAGTCACAGCCCTTGGGCTTGCAGGTGAATGCACCTGCTGAAGTGACTGTTGAAGAGGTCGGGCGCGATGATTCGCGTCTGGGAAGTGTTCTCGCTCCTGGCGACCGCACGTCGGTTGTTGCGTGGAATGCTTTCACCCGGGCACAAATCGTCACTGTTCCTCCACGTACCGAGGTCACTGACCCCGTCATGATTGATATTGACGGTGACGAGCACTCCCGCGTTCAGCATCTGCTTGTCAGTATTGGAAGCCAATCTGCCGCAACCGTTGTTATTAATCACCGAGGCGGCGGCGAAGGTGCGCTGAACCAGACCGTTGAGATTGAGGCAGGTGACGCCTCGGATCTGACAATCGTCTCAATTCAGGAATGGGACGACACCTACGTACACGCATCGAATCACCGCATTGCGATTGGTCGTGACGCTAAGGTTCGTCACATCGTCGTTAGCCTTGGTGGCGACCTCGTACGTATCTGCTCCGATACTGACTATCGCGGTCCTGGTGGCGAATTGACCATGCTCGGCCTCTACTTCGTCGACTCTGGTCAGCACCTTGAGCACCGAGTCTTCGTTGACCACTCGCAGCCCAATTGCTACTCGCGCGTCACATACAAGGGTGCACTTCAGGGGAAGGACGCACACTCAGTGTGGATTGGGGACTGCCTGATCCGCGAAGCTGCCGATGGAACCGATACCTACGAGCTCAACCGTAACCTTGTGCTGAGTGAGGGAGCGAAGGCCGACTCCGTTCCTAACCTCGAAATTGAGAACGGTGAAATCGTCGGTGCTGGACATGCATCCGCAACCGGACGCTTTGATGATGAACAGCTCTTCTACCTGATGAGCCGCGGCATCGACGAAGCTGATGCACGTCGTTTGGTCGTTCGTGGATTCTTCGCCGAACTTATTGAACAAATCGGCGTTCCGCAGGTTCAAGAACACCTGATGAACGCAATTGAAAAGGAACTGGAACGCGCCGCTCTTGGCGCCTGAGGCTACACGACAGTAGGACGACAACTACAGTGCGGCGTCTAGCGCCGAAGAGGAGAAAAAATGTCGACTTTGACTATTAAAGACCTTCACGCATCCGTTGAGACCGCTGAAGGACCAAAGGAAATTCTGAAGGGTGTGAACCTGACCATTAACTCCGGTGAGATTCACGCAATTATGGGCCCCAACGGCTCGGGCAAGTCAACTCTTGCCTACGCTCTTGCAGGACACCCCGCCTATGAAATCACCAGTGGCGAGGCTTACCTCGATGATGCTTCGATTCTGGACATGAGCGTTGATGAACGCGCGAAGGCTGGCCTTTTCTTGGCAATGCAGTACCCGGTCGAAGTTGCTGGTGTTTCGGTTTCGAACTTCCTGCGTACAGCAAAGACTGCGGTTGACGGTCACGCTCCCCAGATTCGTCAGTGGGTGAAGGACGTGAATCAGGCTATGGAGAATCTGCGGATGGATCCTTCCTTCGCAGAACGTGACGTTAATGTTGGCTTCTCCGGTGGTGAAAAGAAGCGCCTTGAGATTCTCCAGATGGAGCTGCTCAAGCCCTCCTTCGCGATCCTTGACGAGACCGACTCTGGCTTGGATGTCGATGCGCTCCGCATCGTTTCGGAAGGCGTTAATCGTGTCCATGGCAATACCGGCTGCGGAGTTATGCTCATTACGCACTACACCCGTATTCTGCGCTACATCAAGCCCAGCCATGTTCATGTTTTTGTCAACGGTCAGGTTGCAGCTCAGGGTGGTCCTGAACTTGCTGATGAGCTGGAAGAGAATGGCTACGATTCCTACCTGGAGAAGTGAGCTTTTCCGGTGACTGAAGACTTTTCGCTTCAAGAACTCTCGCGGCTGCGTGCTGACTTTCCCATCCTCGGGAGGGTCGGCCGCGGTGGCAGGCCCATTGCCTATCTCGATTTCAGTGCGACTTCGCAAAAGCCCGTACAGGTCATCGATGCGATCAGTAATTTCTACCGCACCAGCAATGGCGCAGTACATCGTGGGACGCATCTGCTGGGTGACGAGTCGACTGCTGCCTTCGAAGAAGGACGCTCGATTCTGGCTGATTTTATTGGTGGTCGTGCCAATGAGATCGTTTGGACAAAGAACGCTACAGAGGCAATTAATTTAGTTGCACTAGCAATGCGAAATGCATCGCTAGACAGTGCTGCGAAGCCGTCACCTGTCAAGCTTGCGGCGGGAGATAACATTGTTATTACCCGAGCAGAACATCATGCAAACCTAGTTCCATGGCAGCAGCTCTGTGCTGCAACCGGGACGGAGCTTCGCTGGCTCGACCTTCATGAAGATGGCCGGATTGATTGTGAGACTCTTGGGGTAATTGATGATCACACGCGTCTGGTTGCCTTCACACATGTGTCGAATGTGACCGGTGCGGTTTCTCCTGTTGAGGCGATCGTTTCGCGTGCACGTCAATGCGGCGCTCTTGTGCTTCTTGATACTTGTCAGTCCAGTGCACACATGCCGGTCGATGTCAGGGAACTCGGAGTTGACTTTGCGGTCTTCTCCTCGCATAAGATGCTGGGCCCAACCGGTATCGGAGCACTGTGGGGCAGAGCCGAGCTTCTTTCACAGATGCCCCCTGTTCTGACCGGTGGTTCGATGATCGAGGATGTCACCATGGAGTCCTCGACTTTTATGCCTGCCCCCGAGCGTTTTGAAGCCGGTAGCCAGCCGATTGCTCAGATCGTTGGCTGGAGTGCTGCTCTTCAATACCTCAGTGGTATCGGTATGGAACGTATTGCTGAGCACGAACGCATTCTGACTTCCTACATGCTTGAAGGCATCTCTGGAATTGACGGTGTTCGCGTGTTGGGACCGGGTGCGGATAAAGAACGGATCGGTGTCGTCGCATTCGCCGTTGAGGGAGTCCACCCGCATGATGTTGGACAGGTCTTGGATTCGCAGGACATCGCGGTGCGAGTCGGCCATCATTGTGCCATTCCATTGCATCACTTCTTTGGAGTCCGTTCCTCGACGAGAGCATCCGTTGGACCGACAACAACTCGTGAAGAGATTGATCGTTTCATCGATGCCTTAGGACAGGTTCGTTCCTACTTCGGAGGCAAATGATGTCAAGCCTTGAACAGATGTATCAGCAGGTGATTCTTGATCATGCGCGTGAGCGCCACGGGACTGGTGATCCCTCAAGTCTTGCAGCCTCATCGCATCAGGTGAATCCGACTTGTGGAGACGAGACTACACTTGGTGTGACTCTGTCTGACTCCGGTCAGATCGAGGCACTGACATGGGATGGTGATGGCTGCTCGATTTCACAAGCATCTCTCTCGATGCTCCATGACATGGTGAGCGGAGCTGATTTGGAGCATGTCCGTGAGCTCTATGCTGCCATGGAGAAAATGATGCATTCACGCGGACTGGGCGTGGATGACGATACCCTCGACATCCTTGGTGATGCCGCTGCATTGGAGGGAACGTCACAGTTCCCGAATCGTGTGAAGTGCGCGCTCCTTGGATGGTATGCATTGCGCGATGCTCTCGCGCAGCTAGGAACCGATATTGCAGGAGAAAACGAGTAATGGATACCTCTTCCAACCCGATGGCACAAACTGATGCTGTCGAGCAGCGCTTCGCCCCTGCGCCTTCTGCAGTTGCAAGCTCTGCCACGTCCGAGCAGGGTTCTGCTTCTGCTCCCGATGCGGCCTCGGCGCATGTATTTAATGTCGAAGGAACTGACATCATCGAGGGCGGAAGCATCGCCGGCCTTGATGTACTTGAGGCACTCAAAGATGTCATCGATCCCGAACTAGGCATCAATATTGTTGACCTTGGTTTGGTTTACGGTGTCAAGGTTGCAACGGATGATTCAATTGTTATCGACATGACCTTGACCTCCGCGGCATGCCCTCTGACTGACATTATCGAGCGCCAGGCTCAGATGGTACTGGCTTCGCTCTCGGATGATGTCTTGATCAATTGGGTCTGGATGCCTGCTTGGGGCCCTGATCGAATCACAAGCGATGGTCGCGAACAGTTGCGTGCGATTGGTTTTAACGTCTGAGCGAGTAGCGACGTGTCCGTGAACCCCTTCCGCTATGCTGGAGGGGTTCACCTGTTACAGAGAAAGAGAAGCAATGACCGTGGCCGATGCCCCTGTTGTGCAGCCTGTACTTTTGGGCGGAGATTTTGGAGTTTATGCTCTTGCGCGTTCTTTCCACGAGGCCTATGGTGTGACTTCGATCGTACTGTCTCACGCGCCGACTGTTGCGATCTCGCGTTCTGCCTTTTGCCGGGTTGAGCCGATCGTTGCGCATGCTTCCGATGAGGACCTTCTGGCAACGCTTGGGAAACTAGCCGATACCTATTCGGATCGTTCTCTGGTCCTTGTTGCTAATCATGACCTTCATTCTGAATTTGTTGCGCGTCATTGGGATGCTCTGAGCCAACATTACGCACTCCCATTTCCCTCAATGGACGTTATTGACCGCGTGACGGATAAGGGCGCCTTTGCTCAGCTTTGTGATGAACTGGGAGTACCCACGCCGGCGACGCGTGTGGTTTCTTTCCGTAATTTTTCTTCCGAGGCTCCTGTCCGTCCCGAAATTCCGTTTGATTTCCCCGTGGTGGCAAAAGCTGCGCGCGGTAATGATTACGATGCCTTGGAATTTGAAGGAAAACGCAAGATCTGGTTTGTCGAGAGCCAAGAGGAACTGAACGACCTCTGGGATCTTTTGGGACGTGTTGGCTTCCGTGGTGACTTTATTGTTCAGGAACTGATTCCTGGAGATAACACGCAGATGCGTTCAGTCACCGCCTATGTCGACTCTCACGGGCATATGACCTTGATTGGTTCCGCGCGTGTTCTCTTGGAAGACCACGCGCCAACCATGATTGGTAATCCCGTTGCAATGATTACCGAGGCGTTTCCTCAGTTGTGGGAGGATGCACGACGCATTCTTGAGGCAGCGAACTATCGTGGCTTTGCTAACTTCGATGTGAAGATTGATCCACGTGATGGTCGCGCGCTTTTCTTTGAAGTGAATCCGCGAATTGGGCGGAACTCTTGGTATATGACCGCGGCGGGACATAACCCCATGATTCCAATGGTTGATGATCTTGTTCGCGGTGTGGAACATAGCCCTGAAGAAGTACACGAGGAAATCCTCTATTCGATGGTTCCCGATCGATTGCTCTTGCGATACATCCGAGAGCCCGAACTTGCCCAGCGAGTGCGTAGTTTGATTCGAGGCGGGAAGCGTTTCGATCCGCTCTTCTACTCAGCCGATTCGGACCTGCGTCGCTCACTGACACTTCACCTGCAAAAACTCAATCACTATCGAAAGTTCCATAGGTACTACCCTCAAGCGAACGATCGTTCATTCTAAGGGGACTTTTCTTATGACAGATTCACAGCTTCGTGAGATCACTGCCGAGGAAATGCGTATTGGCGCTGCCGGAGTGACTCCTCTGCCCATTGAACAGTCCGCAATTTGGGAGCAGTACGAGGCAGTTGAGGGGCGCAAGCTCTGGGGACGTTTTGAGTATTTAGAAAATGGCAAGCGCATTGCTCTTGTCGCGCTCTACGAGTACTCAATGCGAGGTGCACGCTACCTTTGGGCGAAACACGGACCGGTGTGGCTCAAGGAGGCCACACCGAGCCGCGAACGTGCTTTTCGTGATGCGCTTGGACGTTACGTTCGTCAGAAAGACTCATCGATCGTTTTTATTCGCCTCAATGCGATTTTTAATGACACCGATCTTCGCGATGTCATGCAGATTATTACCTACGACCGCACCGTCATCATCCGTTCCTATGGTGGTGACGAGGAAAAGATCCTTGCAGATATGCCAAAGGAAGGACGCCGTCAGCTCCGGCGTTCACGCAAAGCATTGGCTGAAGTCCAGACAACGATTGCTGACGAGCGCGATCAGGCTGCGGAAGATTTCGCTGAGTACTACGAGGTACTGAAAGAGACCGCCGAGCGCGATGGTTTCAGTCCTCACCCCGCCCAGGTCTACTCAACTATGTTGAAAATCCTTGGCCCTGAGCATTCACGCCTCTTCGTCCTCCGAGTCGATGGGGAAGTGGTCGCATGGAATTTGATCCTTATCAACGATCGTCAGGCTGAATGCTATTACGGCGCAACGACTGCGAAGGCTCGCAAATTGGGAGTAATGCCTGAGCTTGATGTTCAGTGTGCCGTCATATTGGGACCTGAGCTTGATGTCAATGGCGGTATTGACCTGATGGGAATTCACTCACCTCGGGTTCCCGAACTATTTACAGTCGGGAAATACAAGTTGAGTTTTGCGCAGGGCTATACGGACGTCCCGGGAGCATGGGATCTGCCTTTGCGTCCGCGTCTGTATGCGGGTCTGCGAAATCTACTCTCAATTAAGCGTGCTCTTCGTTCGTGACATTGGGGCGAGGCGGCTACGATAGAAGGGTCCAAGCCTGCTGATTCTCGAAAGAGCGTTTGACACGCCATCGTATGCGTGCAGTCAGTGGGTAGAGATGGCGCAAGACGCCAGAACCCGAAGGAGCACAGCTCGTGCCTGTTATCAACGCAACTATTGATGGTGTTGCGGTCGAAATTGAAGAAGGCTGCACCGGAACGCAGTACTACGAATCCCGCAGTGATGTCGTCGCGATGACGGTCGATGGGAACGCATGGGATCTTTCCCGCGAAATTCCTGCCGGCGCAATTGTTGACGCAATTACTCTGAATTCCCCAGCAGGCCTAGAGATCCTGCGTCACTCCTGCACTCACGTTATGGCGCAGGCAGTCCAAGAGATCTTCCCCGATGTGAATTTGGGAATTGGACCCTTCATCACTGACGGCTTCTACTATGACTTCGGGAATATTGATTCCGTCACTCCTGAGCTCATGCGCGATATTGAAAAACGCATGAAGCGAATTGTGAAGGAAGGCCAGGCTTTCCGTCGCCGCGTTGTCACTGAGGAAGAAGCACGCGAAGAACTTGCCGATCAGCCCTACAAGCTTGAGCTCATCACCACTAAGGGTGGGGGAGCAGAGGATGCTTCTGTTGAGGTTGGTGGTGCGGAACTCACCATTTACGACAATGTCCGCCGTGATGGGACCACCGCTTGGAAAGACCTCTGCCGTGGTCCGCACCTGCCTTCGACAAAACTCATTGGTAACGGATTTGCGTTGACCAAGTCTTCATCCGCTTACTGGCGCGGTGACCAAGCTAACGATCAACTGCAGCGAATTTACGGAACTGCCTGGGCCTCGAAAGACGACCTTATCGCTTACCAAGAACGACTCAAGGAAGCTGAACGACGCGATCACCGTCGTCTCGGTGCTGAGCTTGATCTTTTCTCCTTCCCAGAGGAGCTTGGTGCTGGTCTTCCCGTTTTCCACCCCAAGGGTGGCGTGCTCAAGCGCGTTATGGAAGATTACGTGCGCGAAGCCCACATTGAAAACGGATTCCTCTATGTGGGTACCCCCCACATCTCAAAGGAAGATCTCTTCCACACCTCGGGTCACCTTCCGTACTATGCGGATGGGATGTTCCCGCCCATGGATGATGACGGTCAGCTGTACTACCTCAAGGCCATGAACTGCCCCATGCACAACCTGATCTTCAGGAGCCGAGGCCGTTCGTACCGCGAGCTTCCGCTGCGCTTCTTTGAGTTCGGCACTGTGTACCGCAATGAGAAGTCCGGTGTTCTTCAGGGGCTCACTCGCGTTCGCTCCATCACTCAGGATGATTCGCACTCCTATGTGATGCCCGAGCAAGCGGGTGATGAAATTAAGCACCTGTTGAACTTCATCTTGACGCTTCTTCGCGATTTCGGTTTGAACGACTTCTACCTCGAGCTCTCTACCCGTGATACCGATGGGAAGAAGAAGGATAAGTTCATCGGAACTGATGAGCAGTGGGAGGAAGCCACCGAAATCTTGCGTCGCTGCGCAGAAGAAACCGGTTTGGATACTGTTCCTGATCCGGGCGGTGCTGCATTCTACGGTCCTAAGATTTCGATTCAGGCCAAGGACGCAATTGGTCGTACCTGGCAGATGTCGACGATTCAATACGACTTCAACCAACCGCACCGTTTCGGTCTGGAGTACACCGCTCCCGATGGAAGCCACCGCGAGCCGGTTATGATTCACTCGGCGAAGTTCGGTTCGATTGAACGCTTCATCGGTGTGCTGACCGAACACTATGCAGGAGCATTCCCAGCGTGGCTCTCGCCCGTGCAGGTACGCCTTGTTCCCGTTGCCGAGGCCTTCGATGAGTACGTGGATACGGTTGCTCAGCGTTTGCGCGAGCGTGGTATTCGCGTCGAAGTCGATCATTCCGATGATCGCTTTGGCAAGAAGATCCGTAACGCCGCAAAGCAGAAGGTTCCCTTCACTTTGATTGCGGGCGGGGAAGACCAAGAAGCGCAGGCAGTGTCCTTCCGTTTCCGCGATGGATCCCAGCTCAATGGTGTTCCCGTTGACGAGGCGGTTGAGCGTATTGCTCACCACATCACGACCCGCAATAACGCTGATCCCAGCGCTGAGGACTGATAGCAATGAGTGACACTCTTCCGACCGAGGATTCCCGGGAATTCGCTGGCGTTCCCGACGGTTTCGACCGTTTATGGACGCCGTACCGAATGGCCTATATTAATGGCGATCACAAGCCCGCCGATTCCTCGTCGGAAGAGTGTCCTTTTTGTGTTGCGCCATCGCGCACAGACGAAGAGGGGCTCATCGTTCATCGCGGTGTGAGCTGTTTCGTTCTGATGAATCTCTTCCCGTATAACTCCGGGCATCTCTTGGTCTGTCCCTACCGCCATGTCTCTGACTACACGGATCTGACTGACGAAGAACGTATTGAACTCGGTCGTTTGACTGCCACTGCAATGCGTGTGGAGCGTGCGACGGCGAATCCCGCAGGATTCAATCTGGGTATGAACCAAGGTGATGTTGCGGGTGCGGGGATCGCTGCCCATCTCCATCAACACGTTGTTCCCAGGTGGGCAGGAGACGCAAACTTCTTCCCAATCATTGCCCGTACCAAGGCAGTGCCTGAACTACTTGAGGATGCGCGTGCTCGGCTAGCCGCTGCATGGCCCATATCATCGGAGGAATAGTGCTTGGAAACCACGGACGCTCGATAACGAAAGCTATTTTTACTCCTGTCGCGAGAGTGCTCTTAGCAGCGCACATTACTCCCAATATGGTGACTATTGCCGGAACCGTTGTGACGATCGCGGTTGCTGTCACGACCTTCCCGTTTGGCTACCTTTGGCAAGGAGCCCTTGCTCTCGCTGTCGTTCTTTTCTGCGACTCGATTGATGGTGTTCTCGCTCGAATGAGTGGGACATCGTCGCCTTTTGGTGCTTTCCTCGACTCGACGATGGACCGCCTGGGGGACGGTGCTGTTTTTGCTTCTCTTGTCGCTTTCGCCGTCTTCACCATGGAACCTTCGACAACGCGAACAGTAGCGATTATCGCGGGCCTCATCGCGATTGTTGGCGCGGCGACCGTTCCCTATGCCCGTGCGCGCGCAGAGTCTGTCGGTGTTATTGCCAAAGTGGGGATTGCAGAGCGTACTGATCGATTGATTGTTGCTCTATTGGGAGCAGCTCTTTACGGTTGGGGTGCTCCAGCCTTCTTCTTTGCCGCAGGGCTATGCTGGGTTGCTTTTGCATCGATCGTTACTGTTATCCAGCGGGTGCATTTCACAGCAACGCATCTTCCTTCACCCCAGGAGTCCTAATGTCAGGGCGTGCCTTGGTATGGGCTTTCCGAGTAGTTCCTCGACTACCTTTCTCCTTGGTCACATGGCTCGGCAGACGTGGAGCCGATCTCATGTGTCTTCTCAATGGTTCCAGCGTGCGCAGAATGCGAGCCAACCATGAGCGTGTTCTCGGACGCAAGATTTCACAACGTGAGCTTCGAGATGCCGTGTGCTCGCATATCAATGCGTATGTTGAGCAGTTGAGTTTTGGTGGCAGCGTTGGTGAGAAGCTTCGTGCACGTGTTGATCTCAGCCAGGCACAAGAATTCCTTCGTCTTGCCAGCGAAGGTCCAGTTGTTTTGGCTTTACCGCATGCGGGAACCTTCGATCGTGTAGGTGCTGCTGTGTGCGCGCAGGGCATTTCCGTACTCACTGTTGCCGAGAGATTGAATCCTCCTGAGCTTTTCGATGCCTTCGTGAAGCTGCGCACGGACGTCGGGATGGAGATTATCGGGGTCTCACCGGGAGATAGTGTTTTTCATTCCTTGCTTGAGCAAGCAAAGGGCAGGAAAAACCTTGTGATCCCGCTTCTTGCTGACCGCGATATCTCCGGAACCGGTATCGAGGTTGAGTTCGGTACCAAATCTGCTTTGGTTGCCGCGGGGCCAGCAGCACTTGCACGAGCGCTCAACGCCCCGCTCATAGCTGGGGTTGTGTCAGATGTTGATGCTTCTGGTAGCCCAGAATTTGTGCGTTTAGAAGTTACTGAGAATCTCTATGATCCACAGGTCGAGGACTTAGACGTACCTGAGCTCACCCAGAAATGGGTGACTGCGCTCCTTCCGATTCTTCAACGTCGGATTCGTGAGTGGCATATGATGCAAGCAGTTTTTGTTGAGGATTTAGATCCGGAGCGCTTGGCTCGGGCGCGTAAGCGTGCGGCACAGAAAGGAGAATAGGTGAGAGTCGGTATCGTTAACCCCTACTCCTGGGATGTGCCGGGTGGCGTTCAGTTCCACATCCGCGATTTCGCGCTGGAGCTAATGAAGCGTGGACACGAGGTGAGCGTCCTCACTCCTGCGAAAAATACTGATGATCTTCCCGAGTGGATCACCACCGTGGGTTCATCGGTCGCTGTTCCTTTTAATGGTTCAGTCGCACGTCTCTCCTTTACTCCTTTGGCTAACATACGAACGAAACGTTGGATTGATGAAGGCTACTTTGATCTTCTTCATGTCCACGAACCAGAAGTACCCTCTATTTCAATGTTGGCGTTGCGTGCAGCCGAGATTCCGGTTGTTGGAACTTTCCATGCAGCATTGGATTATTCCTTCTCTCGTTCCGTTTCTTCCTCTGCGCTTGACCCGCTATTGGAAAAACTTGCTGCCCGTATTGCTGTTTCAGCAGAAGCACGCCGGACGCTCGTTGAGCATAATGGTGGCGATGCGGTGATTATCCCCAATGGGGTTGATACTCATTTCTTCGAGCAGGCCCAGATCAAACCCGAATGGGAAGCAACTCCACAGCGCCCGGTCGTTGTTTTCCTCGGCCGTCTTGATGAACCCCGGAAGGGATTGCCAGTCTTCTCTGCAGCGATCGAAACGGTGCTTGCAGAAATCCCAGGTGCCCGCTTTCTTATTGCTGGACGCGGAAATGCACATGAATACCGCTCACAATTGGAGCGTTTTGGGGACTCAGTCGAATTCCTTGGTGGTGTGAGCGATGAAGATAAGGCTTCGTTACTGAAGGGCGCAAGTGTTTATGTTGCTCCCCAAACCGGTGGGGAATCCTTTGGAATTGTTCTTGTCGAGGCAATGGCAGCCGGTTGTGCAGTACTTGCCTCTGATCTCGAGGCCTTTAGAGCAGTCCTTGAACAAGGAGAAGTAGGTGCCCTATTTGAGGCCGGAAATAGTCAGGATCTGGCTCGTCAACTAGTCAAACTTCTTAGTGACTCTGAGGGACTCGCAATGCTTGCGCACCGCGGAAAAATTGCGAGTTCCCGTTATGGATGGGATACGGTCACCGACCAAGTCTTAGCCTTGTATCAGACCGTCTTAGCCTCTGCGCAAGCGCAGCCATCGGACCCGACGACGCTCGATCTTATCCGTGGCAGGAACGAGGCCGAAGACGATGAGTAATACTTTGACCCTTGTTCTCTTGGTTCTTGTTTTGGTCGCACTGGCGATTGTTGTGCGTCAATCAGCAATTCTTGCAACACGACTTGACCGTCTTCATTGGCGGATTTTAACGACGAGGGATTCGCTGGCATTTCTTCTTGATGAACGAGCACGCTATAGCGAGAGGATCGCTGACTATCCGGGGTTCACCTCTGACGAATCTCAAGAGATCCGGGAGACTTCGACCAGGGCGCGCCGGCAGATGATTCCTCTTGTTGCCGATGGACTAGATCGACGAACAAGCGAGGCAAGCATCCGCGACACCCAAACACGTGAGAAGGTCATCGAATTTTTTGAGATTCAGTCGCAACTTTCAAGAATTCTTCGAAGCGCACTTAACGTAGAGCTCCGTAAAGAGATTGATGGCGATGATTATTGGTCTCGCGAACTGCGCGAACTGGACCAGGTCTCCTATAAGGTCCAACTAGCGCGATCAATGCATAACCTTTACGTTACTCAGACGCATAAGATTCGTGAGAGAAGCTGGGTACGGATTGCACATCTTGCAGGACATGCGCCAATGGCGCAGACAATTGATTTTGATGACGACACGATTGAAGACGGATACGGCTTTTAAATGAGTGAAACACACCCGCGTTGGGGAGGTCCCGGTGAGGACTATCGGCTGAAGAAGATCAGAACGACCGAAGCTGAACTATTCGGTCCTGAAGACCCCGCACCCGCGCAAGCTCCCACATGGCGAATTCCTCAACGTGTCCGCTCGCTGCCTTTCCTTGAAATTATCTTCACAATTTTGGGAACCATCGGTGTCATTGTTCTCATGGTGACGTACGTACGTACGGGTGGTGTTGTCTCCGCTGCAGTCATGACGACCTTGGCATTAATCCCGCTTGTTATTGTCCTCGGAGTGCTGAGTTACCTTGATCGATGGGAGCGTGAGGGCTGGAAATCTAATTTCATCTGCTTCATTTGGGGAGCAGGTGTCGCAACGCTTTCTTCGTTGGTCGTCAATAGCACCTTAAATCTAGATATTGCTCGCACACTCGGTGATCAAGATTCTGCAGCGGTCATCGTGGCTGTTTTTGTTGCACCGGTTGCTGAAGAATTCTTCAAGGGCATTGGTGTCATCATCTTCGTCCTTGCACGCCGAAATTCCATTAATTCGCGACTTGACGGTCTGATCTGCGGAGGCATCGTTGGTGCAGGGTTTGCTTTCATTGAGAATATTCAGTACTTTCTGAGAACCAGCTCTTCCGGTGCATTTATGCTGACAACGACGGTTTTTACCCGAGGTATCCTTTCGCCATTCGTCCATCCGATGGCAACCTCTTTTACTGGAATGGCCATCGCACTTGTTTTGATTCGTCGCTACGGTGCATTGTGGAGCACTATTCGAGTCGTACTTGGTTACCTAACCGCGGTGTTCTTCCATGGTCTATGGAATTTTCTTGCGAGCAGTAATGGTGTCGGCGGTTGGTTCCATTCTTACATCACCATTGAGGTTCCGATTTTTACGTGTTGGTTGATCTATCTGATTACGCAATCTTCACGTGAAGCAAAACATATCCAGCAGGGATTAACTCCTTATGTCGTTCAAGGCTGGGTGCTTCCTGTTGAGCTTCAAATGGTTACCGACCGTGCGCAGCGTCGAAATGCCATCAAGTGGGCTGCTAGCGCAGGTTCAGAGGCCCGTAAAGCAATGAATTTCTTTTTGAATTCTCTTGCCGCCATTGGTCTTGATGAGTATGCGCGTCCTTTAAGAAAGCGTGAAGATCCCGCACGCGATGCTTACGATCGTGAACTGCTGACGAAAGCGGTTGAAGCGCGGAAGAAGTTCCTCTCGTTGACGGAACTTTCGCAAGCGGCACGACGGGTGAGCGCGTGAGCGTTCTACAGTGGCCTCGTGATGAGGAAGGCTTCCCACATCGAAACGCAGCGCGGGTAATCCTCATCGACGAAGGAAATCGTGTTCTTCTTGTAAGAGGACACGACGCTGATAATCCCACGCGCTCATGGTGGTTCACCGTTGGTGGGGGAGTTGAGGACGGGGAAACAAGCCAAGAAACTGCCCTACGAGAAGTCTTCGAAGAGACCGGTATACAACTTCGGCAGAATGAACTCATTGGGCCGGTCGCACGTCGACAGGCAATATTTGACTTTAAGAGTCTTACTGCTCGCCAAGATGAAGAAATTTTCTGGGCACGCGTTCACGCGCAGCCTCTCAGTGATTCTCATTGGACCCCAGAAGAACAACGAGTCATCGATGAATACCGTTGGTGGGATCTTCATGAACTCGAGAAATATGCCGAGAACCATGAGGTATACCCACGCTCACTGTGTGATCTTATTGGGCAATGTCTTAACGGGTGGGATGGAGCTGTAAACATCATTGAATAACTAGAGTGAGCCCCCTGCGGTGATGATCCACGCAGGGGGCTCACTAGGTTCTCACGAACTAACGGGTCACTATTGTTCCCTTGGGGACGACGGTGATTCCTGATTCCGTGACTGTGAAGCCGCGTTCGAGATCGTGTTCCAAATCGACACCGACGATCGCGCCTTCTTCAACGACGACGTTCTTATCCAGGATTGTCTTCACGACCTGTGAGGAACGCCCGACACGCACACCGTGCATGATCACCGAGTCAGTGACTTGCGCCCATGAGTGGACATAGGAATTTGGAGAAACGATGGAGTGGTAAACCTCGCCACCCGAAATAATCACTCCGGGCGAAACGAAGGAGTCCACTGCGTGTCCCATCCGCGAATGCTCATCTCCATAAACGAACTTCGCAGGAGGCAATGAGCCATCCAAAAGCGTCATCGTGGGCCAATCCCTGTTGTAGAGGTTAAAGACCGGATGAACACTAATGAGGTCCATATTTGCCTCATAGTAGGCGTCCAAGGTACCGACATCACGCCAGTAATCGCGGTCTCGATCCGTCGAACCGGGAACGTTGTTGTCCTTGAAGTCGTAGTAGCCGCACATACCACGCTCAACGAACCACGGAATAATATTCCCGCCCATATCGTGCTTCGACAGGGGGTCCTCAGCATCTTCCCGAAGCGCGGCAATCAGATCCTGAGTTGTGAAGACGTAGTTGCCCATCGAAGCCAGAACTTGGGTGGGATCATCCTCGAGGCCAACTGGATTCTGAGGCTTTTCAACGAACCTATCGACGTGGCCATCCTTGCCTTCGATTACCCCGAGGGCCGATGCTACTTCGATGGGCTGGCGAATTCCTGCGACTGTTGCGGGAAGCCCGGAATCGATGTGGTGTTGGACCATCTGTGAGAAGTCCATACGGTAAATATTGTCAGCACCAGTGATGACAATATAGTCGGGATTTTCATCATCAACGATGTTGAGTGACTGGTAGATAGCATCCGCGCTTCCCAAGTACCAGTGTGGCCCACGACGCTGTTGGGCGGGAACTGGGGCAATGAAATTGCCAAGCAGAGGAGAGGTGTACCAGGTACGAGTTACGTGCCTGTCTAATGAATGCGATTTGTACTGAGTCAGTACAACGATCTTCATATAGCCGGAATTGACCATATTTGACAGTGAGAAATCAATGAGTCGGTAATGACCACCGAAGGGAACGGCAGGCTTTGCCCGATCCATGGTGAGAGGCATCAGCCTTTTACCTTCGCCTCCGGCTAGAACGATCGCGAGAACATGATTTTTAGCCATGGCTCTAGAGTATGCGTAAATTCCTCTTTTTGGTTGCCGATTTTAGAACGTGGTGAAGAACATATTGAGAGAGAAATTTCCGCTAAGCTAGAAGCACCCATGCGTCGAAGGAGCTCACATGCGCGTTGACTTGTTGACCAGAGAATACCCGCCACATATTTACGGAGGCGCGGGAGTTCATGTTACTGAATTAGCTAAGGTTCTTCGCTCTCGAGTGGATGAGCTTCGTATTCACGCTTTTGACGGTCCTCGCGAAGATGCGGGAGACGTCATCGGATATTCGGATCTCCCGGAGCTGGCACATGCCAACCCTGCTCTACGCACGCTTGGCGTTGATATCGCCATTGCGGCCGATACGGTTGGCGCTGATCTCGTGCACTCACATACGTGGTATGCAAATTTTGCCGGGCACCTATCGTCCTTGATGAACGATATTCCCCACGTTGTCACGGCTCATTCGCTGGAGCCGCTGCGCCCATGGAAGGCTGAGCAGCTCGGTGGTGGGTACCGCGTTTCCTCTTTCGTTGAGCGTTCTGCCTACGAGGCCGCGGCTGGTATTGTTGCGGTTTCACACGGAATGCGCGAGGACATTTTGCGCGCCTACCCCGCCGTGGATCCCGAACGTGTTCATGTCATCCATAACGGAATTGATCTGTCTCAATGGCATATTCCAACAACCGATGTTGAGAAAGAACATCAGGTTAAGGTCCTTGATCACTGGGGTGTAGATCCGGACAGGCCTTCAGTGATTTTCGTTGGGCGAATTACTCGCCAGAAGGGACTGCCCTACTTCCTGCGCGCTGCACGTCGTCTTCCCGAGGAAGTCCAGGTAATCCTCTGCGCTGGTGCGCCAGATACGCCGCAGATTGCCGCCGAAGTTGAAGGACTAGTGGCCGAGCTACGCGATAGTCGTAATGGTGTCGTTTTGATCTCCGAAATGCTCCCTCGTGCCGATCTTATTGCCCTCTTAGATGCCGCGACTGTCTTTATTACTCCTTCGATCTATGAGCCTCTTGGCATCGTTAATTTGGAGGCTATGGCTGTTGGTCTGCCTGTTGTTGGAACAGCAACGGGCGGTATTCCAGATGTCATTGTCGATGGTGAGACAGGTTATCTTGTGCCGATCGAGCAGCTTCATGATGGGACCGGGACCCCGCTGGATCCTGAACAATTTGAACGCGATATGGCTGATCGCTTGATCGAGGTGCTGTCGTCGCCTCAGAAGGCTCAACAAATGGGGCAAGCAGGTTTGCGCCGCGCACGTGAATTATTCTCGTGGGATGCGATCGGTGATAAGACTGTCGCGCTTTATCAAAAGCTCGTTCACTGAGCTGATGGCTTTGAAGAGGACACCTAATGTGAGCTGCGGGATACTAAGACAATGAATACGGTAATTGAGCTCGATGACGTTGCTTTAACGCGTGGCGAAACGCAGATTCTGACCAACATCACGTGGAATACCCATCGCGGCGAGCAGTGGGCCGTTCTGGGTGCAAATGGGGCAGGAAAAACTTCTCTTGTTCGGGTTGCGAGCGGAAAAGTTCAACCGACAAGCGGAAGTGTTCGTTTTGATGGCAATCCGATCAATGATCTCCAGCCCCAAGAACTTGCATCGCGCTGTTCGTTAGTATCTTTGTCGACCACCCAACGACTACGTGCAAGTATGCGCGTGATTGATGTGGTGCGCTCAGCAGCGTGGGGGGTCTCTGCACCCTTCGCAGAGACTTACGAAGATATCGATACCCGGCGTGCTCGTGACTTGCTCGGTCTTTTCAGTGTTGATCACCTTGAGGAACGTCCTTTCCACACCTTGTCTGAGGGTGAACGCCAAAGGATTGTTCTTGCACGCGGCTTGATGTCGGATCCCGAAGTGCTCATTCTTGATGAACCCACTGCTGGTCTCGACCTTGGAGCGCGAGAGCTTCTCGTTGCCGCGATGGAAGAGATCATCGCAGGAAAGAATGCCCCTCAGGTTATTTTGGTGACGCATCACCTTGAAGAAATTCCACAGGGGGTTACCCACGCAGCGGTGATGAAAGGCGGAGAGATCTTCGCTGCCGGCACAGTCAATGAGGTGCTGAATGGCCGAGTACTTTCAGATGCCTTCGAACTAGCACTCAGCGTAGAGAACGAAAACGGCCGTTGGTTCGCTCGTGGATTACGCCGTTGATCAATTTTTCGGTACACAGAAGTAGGTGAAAACCAATGATTGCATGGTGGATGTGGTTTCTTGCCGCGCTCGTCTTCGGCATCGTCGAGCTCTTGAGTATTACCTTCGTTTTCCTAATGTTTGCCATCGCTGCAATCGCGGCAGGTTTTGTCGCGCTCTTCGGTGGAGGAACCCTAGCCCAGTTCGTCGTTTTCGTCGTTGTTTCAATACTTTTGATCTTCGCGATTCGTCCGTTGATGAAAGGACGTATTCAACGCTCAGGTGAGGATGTTCGAACCAATGCTGATGCGTTGATCGGTAAGACCGGTTACGTCACCCAATTGGTGGGTGAACGTGATGGTCGAATTCAGTTTTCAGGTGGTGAGTGGAGTGCACGAAGTGCCGAAGGTTTGATTCCTGTCGGCGCCGAGGTGACGGTTGTCGCCATTGACGGTGCCACCGCAGTTGTTCAACCACTTCACTCTTAATTTCATTCGGTTTACTCATAGAAAGGGGAGCGACTGATGAATGAAGATCCCGTCGGGAGCATCGTAATGATAGTCGGGGCTGTGCTGGCGATTTTCGTCATGATCGCTATCGCTCGCGCTGTTCGTATTGTCCCGCAGTCTGAAGCATATGTCGTGGAACGACTTGGTCGTTTCCGTTCCGTTCTGCATGGTGGGATTCACCTGCTTGTTCCCTTCGTTGATCGCGTTGCTGCACGCATCGATTTGCGCGAACAGGTTGTCAATTTCCCTTCGCAGTCCGTGATTACTGCAGACCAGGCGATGGTTGAAATTGATTCGGTCATCTATTTCCAGATTACCGATCCTCGTAGTGCAACCTACGAAGTCGCTAACTTCCTGCAGGCGATCGAACAGCTGACTGCAACTACTCTTCGTAACCTCATCGGTTCCTTGGATCTGGAAGAAACTCAGACCAGCCGTGAATCCATCAACAAGCAACTTCGTGGTGTGCTTGATGAAGCAACCGGTCCGTGGGGTATTCGCGTGACACGCGTTGAGCTCAAGTCAATTGAGCCACCGCCGAATGTTCTCTCTGCAATGGTGCAGCAAATTACCGCCGAACGTACGAAGCGCGCCACCATCTTGACCGCTGAAGCCGAGCGTGAGGCGCAAATTAAGAAGGCAGAAGGTGCTAAGCAGGCTGCGGTTCTTGCCGCATCAGCGCAGCAGGAAGCCCAAGTGCTTCAAGCACGTGGTGAGAAGGAAGCACTGATTCTTCAAGCTGAGGGTGCACGCCAAGCGCAGATCCTCCGCGCAGAGGGTGAAGCGGAAGCAATTTCCGTTGTCTTCAATGCGATCAATCAGGGGCATGCAACTCCTGAACTGTTGTCCTACAAGTACTTGGAGATGCTGCCTCGCATTGCTAATGGTCAGGCTTCAAAGTTGTGGGTTCTTCCTTCGGATCTCACCGGTGCACTGGATGCCATCTCCAAGGGTTTTGGTCGCTCCTAAGGTAAGCAGATGAAACAGCAGCAGGAACAGGTCCTTCGTAGTGTTGCCCAGGAAGATATCCGGCTCATCCGTTTGTGGTTTACGGATGTCGCTGGAGTGCTCAAATCGGTCTCGATCGATCCCGGAGAACTCGAAGAGGCTTTTAGCGAGGGAATCGGTTTTGACGGATCTTCCATTGAAGGTCTGACTCGCGTCTACGAATCCGATATGCTCTTGCGCCCTGATGCTGGCACTTTTCAGCGTCTGCATACAAAAGATGGCACTGATGTTCACGGGCGGATGTTCTGTGATGTCCTCACCCCGGATGGTTTGCCATCACCAGCCGATCCCCGAGGCGCGCTCGAGCGCGCAGTTCAGCGTGCCTCGGAGATGGGCTTCTCAGTCTTCGCCCACCCGGAGATTGAGTTTTACCTGCTTCGTCAGCCGGTCGATATCAATCATCTTGAACCGGTTGACCAAGCGGGCTATTTCGATCATGTGACTCGCGGGCTATCTAATGATTTTCGACGCAAGATTGTTCGTGCTCTAGAAGAGACAGGTATCCAGGTAGAGTTCTCGCACCATGAAGGTGGGCCTGGCCAAAATGAAGTTGATCTTCGTGCAGTTGATGCTCTTCATGCTGCCGATAACATCATGACTGCCCGGACGTTGATTGAAGAGGTAGCACTGGCTGAGGGAATGCTCGCTACCTTTATGCCAAAGCCCTTCATTGATCGCCCAGGATCGGGAATGCACACCCATCTTTCCCTGTTCGAAGGGGATGAAAATGCTTTCTACGATCCTTCCGGGCGCTACCAGCTCTCAGAGATTGGTCGCTATTTCATTGCCGGTCTGCTCCACCATGCGCGTGAAATAGCCGCGATTACCAATCAGCATGTGAATTCCTATAAGCGCCTATGGGGCGGGGGAGAAGCGCCTTCCTATATTTGTTGGGGTCACAATAATCGTTCGGCGCTCGTTCGCGTTCCCGTCTATAAGCCTTCAAAGAGGAGCAGCGCGCGCATTGAATATCGGGGACTTGATCCTGCAGCAAATCCCTATCTTGCACTCGCTGTGCTTATTAGCGCTGGTCTTGACGGTATCGAAAACAAAATGCCTCTCGCTGAAGAAGCAGAGGACAATGTGTGGCAACTCAGTGAAACAGAGCGTCAGATTTTAGGCATTCACCCGCTACCTTCGTCGCTTTCTGATGCCCTGCGTGCGATGCGTTCATCGGATTTAGTTGCCGAAGCACTGGGGGAGCAGGTTTTCGAGCACCTTCTTCGCGAAAAAGAGAATGAGTGGCGCGAGTACCGTCGGCAGATTACTCCGGCAGAACTCCGTCAATTCCTCAAGGTCAATGGATGATCTCTGATCGGCAATTACGCCGTTATGGCGTGACTCAGCCTGAGCGTATTCGTACACTCTTCGAATCCTCTGGTCTGAGCGATATTGACCATATTGACTCACTTGAAATATGTGCGGATATCGAACAGTTCGCGGTTTTCTGCGCAAGAGCACACGATGAAGCCCCTTGGCTGACCAACCTGCTACAAAATGATGCTGCCAGTGCCAGACGTCTTGCTGTGGTCCTCGGTTTCTCATCGTGGTGGGGAGACTACCTTCTCCAGAACCCGGGTTTCTTCCTTCCAGATGCTCCCGGCGCGACAAAGCTCTGTATGACCGATGAACTCCAACGACTGCTACCCAAAGGATGGCCTGAGACGGCTGCGGACGGTGCTCTTGATTCTCGCTGCGAAGAGGCGGCCTCGTACCTTCGGATGATCTATCGAAGAAGGCTTTTTGACATCATCGCAGATGATCTCTTGGCCGAGGACCCCTACGCACCCGACCATGTTGAATCTATTACTGGACGTCTCTCGCTAGCTGCAGACGAGGCTCTTCAAGGCGCCCTCTACATTGCTAGCCGACTAGAAGACCCCGATGCTGAGGTGCCTTTGTGCATTATTGCCATGGGAAAGACTGGGGGAGGTGAGCTCAATTATGTTTCCGATGTTGATGTCATGTACGTCCTAGCGGATAGCGCACCCACGGAAGACACAGAAGTTACTCGCTTACGCCTCGAGCGCGCAACGCGTATCGCAAGTCTTGTAGCATCCATCTGCTCCAGTCCCGGCAAAGAGGCGCCGCTGTGGAGCCTGGATGCGAATTTACGTCCGGAGGGCCGTGATGGCGCACTTGTGCGCACCATTGATTCTTACCGAGCCTACTGGGAACGCTGGGCGCAAAACTGGGAGTTTCAAGCGCTCCTCAAGGCGCGTCCCTGTGCTGGCAACATGGAAGTTGGTGCGCGTTTTCTTGAGTATGCTGCGCCCTTTATCTGGGAAGCCTCGGCGCGTCCAGGTTTTGTTGACGACGTTCGTTCGATGCGCGCTCAAGTTGAAAACTCAGTGCCGGCGAAGGTGCGTGACAGTGAATTGAAACTGGGCGTGGGGGGACTGCGTGATATCGAATTTTCAATTCAATTTCTGCAGTTGGTCCACGGGAGAAACGATATCCAGATCAGACAGCGATCGACTCTTGGTGCACTCGAAGCATTAAGTGCACGTGGATATATTGCACGTACGGATGCTGCTAATCTTCGGCAGGCCTATGCGTTCTTGCGTACCCTTGAGCATCGCTCCCAGCTGCTTAGGATGCACCGAACCCATACACTTCCCAGTAGTCCTCGCCAACTCAAACGCCTTCTGCGTTCGCTTCACGGAATGCCCGCCACAGTTGAGCAGCTTCATGAGCAGCTTCGGGCACTTCGATTGCGGGTGCGCGAGCTTCACCATTCGGTATTCTTCCGGCCAATTATTGCTGCAAGCGCTCGTCTGGATGAGGATCTTATTCATCTTGATGACCAAGGAGCCATGGATCGTCTACGAGCGATCGGTTACTTGGACCCGCGCAGCGCCCTCAAACATATCGAGTCTCTATGCGCGGGAACCTCCCGGCGAGCGATGATTCAGCGTCATCTCCTTCCCGTATTACTCTCATGGATTGCCGATGGTGCAGACCCCGATATGGGCTTGCTTAATTTCAGGGTTCTTTCCGATGAGATTGGTGATTCTCATTGGTATTTAGCGCTTCTACGCGATAGCGATTATGCGGCCTCGCAGCTGTGTCGGGTTCTTTCCGCATCCGCTTGGATTGGTTCCTTAATCCGTCTTTTCCCCGAGGCCGTCTCTTGGCTTGATTCACCTGAATTGCTTGCGACACCTTCATTCGAGGTGCTTTCCCGCCAAATGCGTTCGGTTGCGGGAAGGGCGGGGAACATTGACGAGGCGATTGAGAAGATTCGCCTTATTCGTACGCGTGAAGTTTTGCGTATTGCACTTCGCGAGGCCACAGGTTCAAAAGAAGGGGTGGGTAGGGACCTTTGTGTTGTTGCCGATGCGTGTGTGCTCTCGGCGCTCGAAACCTTTAATATTTTTGACGACGGTGAAGAGCACGTTCCCGATATGCACATCGAGCTGTGCGCTTTGGGTAGTTATGGGGCGCGGGAGCTGTCCTATACATCTGATTTGGATGTTCTTGCCGTCGTTGCCGATAGCGGTGATACCAACGCTCTACGACGTGCGCATGATCGAATCACGCGGCTTAAGCAATTGCTTTCTGCATCAAGCCGGGCTCTGCCTGTAGCTTTAGATTTTGCTCTGCGTCCCGAGGGAAAAAACGGAGCCTTAGTGCGCACTCTCGACTCCTATACGGAGTATTACGAACGCTGGGCGCAGGTGTGGGAGAAACAAATGCTTGTTCGTCTGCGTCCCCTTGGTACCGGGAACACCGCAGATGCGCTGTATCAATTTGCGCAAGCATATTGTTTCCACTCGCCTTTGAGTGACGATGAAACCCGTGATATTCAATTAATGAAGGTCCGTGTCGAACGAGAAAGAATTCCCGGGGGGATTGACCCGCGGATGCACATCAAACTTGGCCCCGGAGGTCTTTCTGACATCCAATGGCTTGTCGAACTTCTGCAATTACAGTCGGGCAGTGAGCACGGCGACCTGCGTACATCCTCTACAAGACAAGCTTTGCTGGCACTACTTCACAGAGGAAAACTCACCCAAAGCGACTACCAACGTGCGGCCTCGACTTGGGAATTTGGGCAAGAACTGAGGCGCGCCCGGGTCATAGCGGCTGGCCCGTCTGCCTCAAAAAACGATGTTATTCCCTCAAATAGTGAGCAACTTGTTGCGATGGCTATGCTCATGGGTTATGCGCGCGATGAGCGTGAAGAAATGACGACGAAATGGCTGACCTCCTCACGTAAAATGCGGGAGGTTTTTGAGAAACTGTTTTGGAATATCTCGTGAATCTAGGTGTAGCAGTAGGGGAGCGGCATGAAACTTGCATTAATTAGACATGGACAAACTCCAGCAAACATCACAGCCTCTTTGGATACTCGCCTCCCGGGCTTGCCGCTGACCGAACTTGGGCTTTCACAGGCCGAGAGCCTGAAAGAGCGTTTTGTACGTGAAGTGGCAGGACGATTGGATGCCCTCACTGTTTCTGCGATGAAACGTACGCAGCAGACAGCGGAACCGTTGTGTGAACTTTTTGGAGTGAAACCAGTAGTGACGGCACAGATTCGCGAAGTGAGTGCCGGTGATCTTGAGATGTCATGCGATCCCGTCGCAATCAGGATTTATGTGGAAGCCTGCGCAGCGTGGATGCAAGGAGATTTTTCGCATCGCATGCCCGGCGCTGAGGATGGTTACGAGTTTCTCGGGCGGGTCATCCCCGAAATTCAAGCCGTGATGGAACGCGCTTACCGCTTAGCGGGGGGCGAGGGGACTGGTGCGCTTGTTGCTCATGGAGGTCTGATCCGCGTAATTTCTGCATATCTCAGTGAGGATATTCGCCGGGGAATTCCGCTTACTCGCTTTATGTCAAATACCGGAATTGTGGTGTTTAACGTTGATATCGAAGAGATTCGCGCCCTCAGTAGTGATGGGAGTTTTGCTTCTCTTTCTGCGCTCAGTTGGGACGGGGATCAACTTTGCGGTGACTGAGACGTGGCTCCAGTCTGCGGCGGATTATAAGTGCGCACTTCATAGGGAAAGTTCCGGTACTTGAGGTAATCGATGAGGAATTGCCGGTGTGCTTCGCATGAAAGCCACTTCTTAGTCCGACCGGTATGAATCTTCGGATTTGACCATTCGATGATGAAAACCGCTGAAGTTTCGCATTCTCTTGCAGAGCATACGCAGTGCTCGATACCGCGTCCTAAAGACATGTTCCCTCCTGGAAGAGCCAGGTCAATACTTGGATTTTCTGCGAACATCCACAATGCTGGCGAGGTGCATTGTCCCATAAAACGCGCGCCCGGTGGGGAAGTGAGGGTATGAGCTGTAAACTGGCACAGTATTAATCCAGCCCAAAAGGGAGAAGTAATGTCGGGACACTCTAAGTGGGCGACTACCAAGCACAAGAAGGCGGCGATTGACGCCAAGCGCGGTAAGCTCTTCGCACGACTGATTAAGAATATTGAAGTTGCTGCTCGTACCGGTGGCGGTGACCCCGCCGGAAATCCCACCCTCTTTGATGCTATTCAGAAGGCAAAGAAGAACTCTGTTCCCGCAGATAACATCGATCGCGCCGTCAAGCGTGGTTCGGGTGCAGAAGCCGGTGGTGCAAATTACGAAACCATCATGTACGAAGGATATGGCCCCAATGGTGTCGCCTTCTTGGTTGAGTGTTTGACTGACAACCGTAATCGTGCGGCATCCGATGTTCGTCTGGGATTCACTCGTCACGGCGGCTCGCTAGCCGATCCAGGTTCGGTTGCCTACCTGTTCTCGAGGCGTGGTGTCATTGAGGTGCCCGCTGCAGATGGTGTAGACGAAGACTCCATCATGGAAGCCGTTCTTGACGCCGGTGCCGAAGAAGTTGAAGACCTCGGTGAGGGCTTCGTTATTGAGTGCGAGCCCAGCGATGTCGTTGCAGTCCGCAAGGCGCTGCAGGAAGCGGGTATTGACTATGACTCGGCGGAAGTTCAATTTGTCGCCTCCACCGAAGTTGAACTCGATCTTGAAGGTGCGCTTAAGGTCAATAAGCTCATTGACGCACTTGAAGATTCTGACGATGTGCAGAACATCTATACCAATATGTCTCTTTCTGATGAGGTGCAGGCCCAGCTGGAAGAAGAGGAGTGAGTGATGACTGAGCAGACGGCAACTCGCGAGGTTGGAACCCCTCAGGTCAAGCGCGGAATGGCTCAGATGCTCAAGGGCGGTGTCATCATGGATGTCGTCACTCCTGAGCAAGCGAAGATCGCTGAAGATGCTGGTGCCGTTGCAGTTATGGCACTCGAGCGTGTCCCTGCGGATATTCGCGCGCAGGGCGGTGTTGCTCGGATGTCAGATCCTGATCTGATTGACGGCATTATCAACGCTGTCTCCATTCCGGTTATGGCAAAGGCTCGCATCGGTCACTTTGTTGAAGCACAGGTTCTGCAGTCCCTTGGTGTTGACTACATCGACGAGTCCGAGGTGCTGACCCCCGCCGACTACAGCCACCACATCGACAAGTGGAAGTTCACTGTCCCCTTCGTCTGCGGTGCGACCAACCTCGGTGAGGCGCTGCGCCGTATCAACGAGGGCGCGGCCATGATCCGTTCTAAGGGCGAGGCCGGCACCGGTGACGTTTCCAACGCGACGACGCATATGCGCAAGATTCGCGACGAGATCCGCCACTTGACCTCCTTGCCCGAGGATGAGCTCTACGTTGCGGCCAAGGAACTCCAGGCACCCTACGAGCTTGTTGCTGAGGTTGCTCGCGAGGGTCGCCTCCCCGTCGTGCTCTTCACGGCCGGTGGCATTGCCACCCCCGCCGACGCTGCCATGATGATGCAGCTGGGTGCCGAAGGCGTCTTTGTTGGCTCTGGCATTTTCAAGTCGGGTGATCCTGCGAAGCGTGCGGCCGCTATCGTCAAGGCGACGACTTTCTACGATGATCCTTCGGTCATTGCAGAGGTTTCGCGTGGGCTTGGTGAAGCAATGGTTGGTATTAATGTTGACGACCTTCCCGTTGACCATCGATTGGCTGAACGCGGATGGTAAATATTGGCATTCTCGCCCTTCAGGGTGATGTCGCCGAACATGTGCGGGCGCTGGAAGAATCCGGCGCCCGCGCTGTCCTAGTGCGACGTAGCGAGGAACTCGCGTCTGTTGACGGTTTGGTCATTCCTGGCGGCGAATCGACAACAATGTCCAATCTGCTGCTTTCATTCGGCATTTTTGATCAGCTCGCTGAGCAGATATCGAACGGCATGCCGGTCTATGGGACATGCGCGGGAATGATTATGCTAGCGACGACGATTCTTGATGGCAGGGAGGACCAGCGTTCATTTGGCGCCATCGACATGGTTGTGCGTCGAAATGCCTTTGGCCGTCAGGTGGACTCTTACGAAGAAGAGCTTGATATCAAAGGCATCGAGGGCAAGCCTTTCCCCGCCGTCTTTATTAGGGCGCCTTGGGTTGAGTCAGTGGGTGAGTCTGTCGACGTGCTCGCACGCGCCGGAAATACTCCCGATGGACCTATTGTTGCTGTCCGCAGCGGTCAGGCACTCGCAACCTCCTTCCACCCGGAGATCGGCACGGACTGGCGCTTCCACGAACTCTTTACACGGATGGTTCAGCGAGAATCTTAATCATGCGAGTTTTGGGAATTGACCCGGGTATTACACGCTGTGGCTTGGGCGTTGTTGACGTCGATCCCTCTCGGCGTGCGTCGATGGTTTTTGTCGGAGTTGCCCGGTCTTCAACCGAACTAGCCCAGCATTTTCGGTTAGCCAAGATCGCTGATGCAATTGATCATGTAATCTCCCTATACGAACCTGAGGTCGTTGCCATCGAACAGGTTTTCGCTCAGGACAATCTTCGTTCGGTTTCGACGACTATGCAGGTTATGGGAGTTGCACTCGCCGCTGCGGGACGAGCTGGACTTCCCATGGCGATACATACCCCATCAGAAGTAAAAAGCGCAGTGACGGGGAATGGCAATGCTGATAAGGCGCAGGTACAGCACATGGTTGCTCGTATTCTGGGATTAGATAAGCCCCCGAAACCCGCTGATGCCGCTGACTCATTAGCTATCGCAATCTGCCATGCATGGCGAGGGACTGGATTGCTTGGAGCTCGGGGAGACTCTACAGTTGCCGTTTCTCAGTCAGGAAAGCTTTCGGCTAGGGGGAGTCTGACTCCAGCACAACAAATGTGGGCAGAGGCTCAAGCTGCACAGCGCCGAACCGGCGCGGTCGACCCCCGTCGTCGACGTAGCTAGGGTATCGTACGTATGTTCGGTCCCATCAAGAGCATTGTTGAGGAGAAAGCATGATTTCCCGAGTTCTCGGCAGCATCGCACGCATCGGTGTGGGTGACGTCGTTGTTGTCCACGGAGGTATCGGCTTTCAGGTTTTCGTCACTCCACCTTTTGCCAGTGAACTCCACAAAGGTGATGATGTTGAGCTCTATACCCATCTGATTGTTCGTGAAGATTCTTTAACACTCTATGGGTTCAAGACTGAAGAAGAGCGCGAAGTATTCGAAATTCTCATGTCAGTAAGCGGTATCGGCCCCAGGATTGGCCTGGCAGCTCTTTCTGTTTTCACCCCGAATGATCTACGGCGGGCTGTGGCAGATCAAGATACCGCAGCTCTTGCTAGGATCCCCGGTGTTGGTAAGAAGGTTGCCTCGCGCATGCTTGTGGAGCTGGGCGATAAGCTCGGACTCCCGGCTGAACTTCCTCAGGCCTCGGCACCAATGTCGGGAGTAGTCGAAGCAGAGGTAAAGGCAGCGCTGATTGGCTTGGGATGGAATGATGCAAAGGCAGACGCTGCGCTGGCCGAGTTAGGTGGAAATGGTCTCAATGCGTCGGATCTCTTACGCGCAGCATTGATTAAGCTGGGAGGCGCAAATGGCCGGTGAGTTCGAGACCTCTGTCAATATCGTTGCTCCAGACGCGGGAGAACTTGAGAGGGCCGCCGAGGCTGCGCTCCGCCCCAAGCGTTTGAGCGAATTTGTTGGCCAGAAGGTTGTCCGTGATCAGCTTCAGTTAGTGCTGGATGCTGCGCGAGCTCGTGGTGCGAGCGCCGATCACGTCCTACTAGCGGGACCGCCTGGACTGGGCAAGACGACACTGGCAATGATCATCGCTGCTGAAATGGGGACATCTCTGCGCCTCACTTCAGGACCAGCGATTCAACATGCTGGTGATTTAGCGGCAATTTTATCGGGGCTTCAGGAAGGTGATGTTCTCTTCATTGATGAGATTCATCGGCTTGCCCGTACCGCTGAGGAAATGCTTTACCTCGCAATGGAGGATTTCCGAGTCGATGTAGTCGTTGGTAAAGGTCCTGGTGCGACGTCGATTCCGCTGACCCTCCCGCCCTTCACTGTTGTTGGTGCGACAACTCGTTCTGGCCTTCTTCCTGCACCACTTCGTGATCGCTTTGGTTTCACCGCTCATCTCGAGTTTTACTCGACGGAAGACCTTGAAATGGTTGTTCGGCGTTCTGCAGAGCTTCTTTCTACTCCCATTGATGCGCAAGCAGCCCATGAAATCGCCTCGCGTTCTAGGGGCACTCCTCGAATCGCCAATAGGCTGCTGCGTCGTGTTGTTGATTACGCTCAAGTCCGAGGCAATGGTCAGCTCACGCTTGAGGCCGCGCGAGGTGCTCTTGAGCTCTTCGAGGTCGATGCGTTTGGCCTTGACCGTCTGGACCGTGCCGTTCTTGACGCAATGTGTCGCCGATTTGCGGGAGGGCCGGTTGGTCTTACCACCCTTGCAGTGACTGTTGGCGAGGAAGCAGAAACCGTCGAGACTGTCGCAGAGCCCTATTTGGTTCGTGAAGGTTTTATTCTGAGGACGACACGCGGTCGGATGGCAACCGCTAAAGCGTGGAAACACCTTGGTTTAGCGCCACCAGCTGAATCTGCTCTTTTTGAGTAATCTCGTTTTTACATTGGGATGTCACCCAAATGTGCTGCTTCCTATTACACTGTATGCGGATAGCTTTCATGCATTCCTACCCCAAGAAGAAAGATTGATCGTGAATACACCGTTCCTGCTTTTCGCCGCCCTGATGCTTGTCGTCATGTTTATTTTTAATAGTCGCGCTCGAAAGCGTATGGCTGAACAGGAAAAGAAGGCTGAAGCACGTCGTAAGGAAATGATGGTCCCCGGAGCGTGGGTTCGTATGCGCTCTGGATTCTGGGGACGTTTCGTTGACCAAGATGGTGAGATCGTCATTCTTGAGACCCCCGGTGGCCACGAAACTTATTGGGATCAGCGGGCAATTCTGGACGTGGCTGAGGAACTTCCGTTCCAGATCACTGATGCAGAGAAAGACGACGCTTCTGGTGACTCTGAAGAAGAGCCGGTTCTCGGCTTGGATTCGCAGGACGATTCGGCCGAGACGAAGTGATCCCGAGGGGAACTAAAGGTAGACCATCGTGACAACTCAAAAGCGCCATCCTTGGCGCGCTCTATTTACCCTGATCTTTATTTTTGTTCTTGGTACAGCATCTCTTGTTGTTGGAAAACTAACGAATAAAGGTGCTTCATACACTCCTTCGCTTGCTTTGGACTTGCAGGGTGGTACGCAGTTGATCCTGACTCCGGTTGCTTCTGGAGGGGGGGATCGCGAGGTTACTGAGAACGACATTACCGAGGCGATCAATATCATTCGTCAGCGTATCGACGCCTCAGGTGTATCCGAGTCCGAGATCTCTTCCCTGGGCTCATCGAATATCTCGGTGTCGATTCCGGGTACTCCTTCACAGGAAACTCTGAACCTGATCCGCTCGTCCTCCCAGATGAATTTCCGCCCGGTTCTAGCGATGCTTCCCGCGGTTACTCAATCGCAAAGTAACCCGACCCCGAGCGCGACCGATTCTAGTGATCAGACGCAGGTGAACAATCCTGAGGCTTCTGCAAGCCCAACGCCCTCAGCGTCTGAGTCTGCCACGCCCAGCGAATCTGCATCTCCCTCGGCCTCGGCGAGCCCCTCAACTGTTAGCTCCGCGCTGAGCCCTGAGCAAGCAAGAGAACTGGCCGATCAGAATAAGGATGGTCAGCTCTCGGATACTCCCACTGAACAGCCTGAGAACAACTCAGATCTGAAGTGGGCGACCGAGCAAGCTATCTACGATCTGTACACTCTTGATTGCACGACCGGCCGCGGTGGTCGCACCGAAGGACCTGCCGATAAGCCCTATGCTGCATGTGATTCAAACGGACAGATTAAGTACCTGCTTGGTCCCGTTGATGTTTCAGGTTCGAACCTCTCTAAAGCCACTGCCGGGATGGTCATGAACTCTCAGGGACACTCCACCGGTGAGTGGGGCGTTGATCTGACCTTCAACGCTGAGGGAACCAAGCAGTTTGCTGAGGCTTCAAAGCGTCTTTACGATCTGCGTAATGACACACAGAGTGGGACGAGCTACGGTAATCCGGACCGGAATCACTTTGCCGTTGTTTTGGACGGCCAAGTGATCACCGCGCCGTCGATGAACGCTGAGATTACCACTGGTACCGCGCAGATTACGGGTAACTTCACTGCAAAGAGTGCCGCTGCTCTTGCTAACCAGTTGAGCTTCGGTTCGCTCCCGTTGAACTTCGAGGTCCAATCTGAGCAGCAGATTTCGGCAACCCTTGGCTCCGAGCACTTGGAGAAGGGCCTGTGGGCAGGCTTGGTTGGTCTGGTTCTTGTTGTGCTTTACATGATTTGGCAGTACCGAGGCTTGGCAATCATCTCTGCTGGTTCGCTTGTCGTCGCGGGCGGCTTGACTTACCTCGTCATCACGGTCTTGTCATGGGCAGTCGGATACCGTCTGTCGCTTGCGGGTATTGCCGGCTTGATCGTTTCAGTCGGTGTGACAGCAGACTCCTTCATCGTGTATTTCGAGCGTATTCGCGACGAAGTGCGTGATGGCCGTCCGCTCAGCGCCGCTGTCGATGAAGGTTGGGATCGCGCCAAGCGAACCATTTTGGTTTCGGATGCGGTCAACCTCGTTGCTGCAGTGGTTCTTTACATCCTGGCTGTTGGTGGCGTTCAGGGCTTCGCATTTACCCTTGGCGTGACCACAGTCGTCGACCTGATCGTGATCTTCCTCTTCACACACCCGATGATGGAGTTGCTCATCCGTACCGAGTTCTTCGGTGGGGGACATAAGCTCTCCGGTCTTGACCCCGAGCACCTCGGTGCCCGTTCGGCGGTTACCTATGCCGGCCGAGGCCGAGTCGTGATTTCGGGTGCTGGTTCAGCTAGCAGCACTCCCGAGACCAACGCTGAGGGCCAGCCGCTTTCTCTGGCAGAACGTAAGCGTGCAGCACGTTTGGCCGAGCAGGGGAGTCAAGAAGCCGAGGACAACACTTCTTCCGAGCAGGCAGGAGAAGAACAATGATGAGTTATGCCCAGTGGGGCAACGCCCTTTATTCGGGCGAGAAGTCCTATCGGATTGTCCCGAAGCGTCGGATTTTTGTCCGAGCAGCCTTGGCCGTGATAGTAATTTGTGCGATTCTCATTGGAATCTTCGGGCTTAATCGGTCATTCGAATTCACCGGCGGTTCACAATTCACTTTGACGGGTCTTTCTGATACTTCCCAGCAGCCGGCATACGATGCTATCCAAAAGGGAAACCTTGCCTCTGAAGTTCGTGTCTCCTCTGTCGGCGTTGACGGCATTCGAGTCCAGACCGAATCTTTGGATTCGCAAAAGACACTCGACGTTCGCGAAGCCCTTGCAAGCGCCTACAAGGTCGATGCGAAGGATGTTCAGTCTGCGTCTATCGGTCCTTCCTGGGGGCGCGATGTTACTGCTAAAGCTGCGCAATCGCTTCTAATTTTCTTGACGCTTGTCGCAGTGCTGATGGCTGCATACTTCAGATCGTGGACGATGTCCGTCGCGGCGATTTTCGCGCTCTTCCACGATATCGCGACGACGATTGGTTTCTTCGCAGTTACTCGTGTTGAGGTTTCGCCAGCAACAGTTATCGGCTTCCTAACGATTTTGGGTTATTCGCTTTATGACACCGTCGTGGTGTTCGATAAGGTTCGAGAACTCACAAAGGGCATTAACGATCAAAATCGCTATACCTATGGCGACATGGTCAACCTTGCTGTGAACCAGACAATGGTACGTTCGCTCAATACCTCGATCGTGGCCTTGCTTCCGGTTGGCTCAATTCTTGTCATCGGTTCGATTCTTCTGGGTGCGGGCACATTGACCGACATTTCTCTTGCTCTGTTCGTCGGTATGATCGTCGGAACGTATTCCTCGATCTTCATTGCTTCGCCCTTGTTGGTTATGCTGGAAGAACGCCGCTCGTCAACCAAGGAACACGATGCTTTGGTCGCGAAGCGACGCGAACGCGAAGGTCATTCCGGTGACGATGTACGTGTGGCCCCGGTCCAGCCTGGTCGTCGCCTTGGAAATGAAGCCCAACCCAAGAGGAAGAAGGCCCGCTGATGAGCGCAGAGCTCGGAGCAGAAGTTAGCGAACTTGTCCGCACCCATCTCCGCGAAGTGCAAGACTTCCCTGAAGAAGGCGTGCTTTTCCGCGATATCACCCCTCTTTTGGCGGATGGCGGTGCCTTCGCGGAATTGATTCGCTTGCTGGCTGACCACTACCGCGGGAGTATCGACGCGGTTGCAGGCCTGGAATCTCGCGGTTTTATCCTTGCAGCACCTTTGGCGACTGCGCTCGGCATTGGAATGATCACTGTGCGTAAGGGAGGAAAGCTTCCCGGTCCGGTAATCGGCATCGATTACGAGCTTGAATACGGTAAGGCTCGGATGGAGCTTAATCCGGGTCTCGTTGAAGAAGGCGCGCGTGTCTTAGTCGTTGATGATGTTTTGGCTACTGGCGGAACGGCAGCTGCTTCTGTCAGGCTTCTCGAACAGTGTGGTGCGAAGGTAGAGGCCGTCGCAATCCTTTTGGAACTTGAAGCTCTTGGCGGACGATCCAAGCTTGAACCTCACGTTAAGGTTGAAACTGCTGTCGTTTTCTAACTCGAGGCTTTCATTCCCGATGATCGCTTGTATCATTGAGGAATGAGTGAGCAAAATGACAACGTGACCCGGCCACCTGCGGCCGGGTCACGTGTGCGTTCAGGTCTGGTGTGGTTCGGTGCTCGTTCGAAGATCACGACGCCAGAGATTGAACCTTTGGTTCGCGCTCTTCGTGCCAACCATCCGAAAGCTGATGTTTCCCTGATTGAGCGCGCCTATGCGACTGCCGAGAAAGCACACCGCGGCCAGATGCGTAAGAGCGGCGAACCGTACATCACTCATCCCGTTGCAGTAGCGACAATCTTGGCTGAAGTTGGTATGACTTCACCTACGCTTGCTGCAGCTCTTCTTCACGATACGGTTGAAGATACCGACTACAGTCTTGACCAGCTCACAGCTGATTTCGGTCCAGCTATTGCTCAGCTGGTTGATGGGGTCACTAAACTCGATAAGATTCGTTACGGCGAACGTGCGCAGTCCGAAACTCTGCGCAAGATGATTGTCGCGATGAGCCGCGATATTCGAGTGCTCCTCATTAAGCTTGCCGATCGTCTTCACAACGCCCGTACCTGGCGTTTTGTCCCCGTCGAATCGGCGAAGAAGAAAGCGCGGGAAACTCTCGAAATCTACGCACCCTTAGCGCACCGCCTCGGGATGAATATGATCAAATGGGAATTGGAAGAGCGTTCTTTCAAAATCCTTTATCCCGAAATTTATGAAGAGATTGACCATCTGGTTGCGGAACGAGCACCTGAGCGCGATCTTTACTTACGCGAAGTTATTTCTCAGATCGAAGAAGATTTGCGACGCTCAGGTACACAGGGAACGGTGACCGGGCGCCCTAAGAATCACTATTCGATTTATCAGAAGATGATCGTCCGCAATAAGGCATTTGATGAGATCTTTGATCTTGTCGCAGTGCGCGTGTTGGTCGAAACCGTCCGTGACTGCTATGCGGTTCTAGGGGCGCTTCACGGAAGATGGAATCCAATTCCAGGGCGCTTTAAAGACTACATTGCGATGCCGAAGTTCAACTTCTATCAGTCGCTGCACACAACGGTGATCGGCCCGGGCGGTAAACCGGTTGAAATTCAGATTCGCACCTATGAGATGCACGAACATGCAGAACATGGCGTCGCGGCACACTGGAAATACAAGCAGAATCCGAATGCAAACTCTTTGGATTCTGACCGGATGAGCGCTGATGAACAGATGAACTGGTTGCGCGCACTGGTTGATATGGAACGTGAAACGGGGGATCCCGAAGAATTCCTTGATTCGCTTCGATATGAGATTTCTGGCGACGAAGTCTATGTCTTCACACCTAAGGGAGAAGTGGTCGTACTTCCTCGCGGGGCAACTCCCGTGGACTTTGCATACTCAGTGCACACAGAGGTTGGAAATCGGACTGTAGGCGCAAAGGTTAACGGCCGCCTCGTCCCGCTTAATACTCGACTTGAGTCCGGGCAAACCGTTGAAGTCGTCACTTCAAAGTCAGATAAAGCTGGTCCTTCGCGCGACTGGCTTGCTTTTGTTGCTTCGCCGCGTGCTCGGTCAAAGATCAAAGCATGGTTTTCGCGAGAACGAAAAGAAGAAGCAGTAGAGGCGGGTAAGGAAAGTATTGCGCGCGCAATGCGCAAACAAAACTTGCCTTTGCAGCGTCTGATGAACCACGATTCCGTTCTTTCAGTCGCGACATCACTGGGATATCCAGATATTTCTGGTCTCTATGCAGCCGTTGGCGATGGCCATATTTCTGCGCAGAATATTGTCTCGAAGCTTGTTGAAAATCTCGGTGGGGGAGATGGCACCGAAGAAACACTCTCCGAGGCAGTCACCCCGGGAGGACATCTCCATTCTGCCCCTGAGCTCAACGCGAAGGGACAAGGCGTGAGCGTTGATGGGATGAACGCTAATGAGGTGTGGGTGAAACTTGCACGGTGCTGCACACCAGTTCCCGGTGATGACATCGTCGGTTTTATTACCCGCGGTCAAGGCGTCTCTGTCCACCAGCGCTCGTGCCCCAATGCTGTACGTCTGGAAGGACTGCATCCGGAGCGTTTTGTCAGGGTTTCGTGGAGTAACGAGCATTCTCAAGCACAGTATCTCGTTCAAATTCAGACGAAAGCTCTGGACCGCCCCGGGTTGCTTGCAGATCTGACGAAAGTTATGACCGAATATCGAGTCAATATCGTCTCTGCGTCTACTGTTTCAACGCGAGACCAGGTCGCAACTGCGCGATTTAGCTTCCATTTGGCTGAAATGAGCCATTTGAATGCGGTTCTCGCTGCGCTCCGGCGTGTGGATGGGGTGTTCGAAGCGGTACGTGTTTCGACCTCCACGAGTTAGTTACCCTGTCTCATTTTGAGGCAACCTCGTGAGACGTCACCCTATTTTTTATGAGATTGGCGGTTTTTTCCTTTAGGATGGAGCATGTACCGCTGAAGGTATGCCTGTGTGGAAAATCCATGCATCGCGTCGGATGGGAAACTGTCCCAACCTCGAAGGAATATCGTGACTACTTCGCCTGAAACCCAGGCCGCTGAGCCTGAAGTCGCCGCTGCACGTACTGTCGAACCGGCCGGAACGACCGAGCTTTCGATCGACTTTGGTCGAATTGATTCCCAGGGAAATGTGTGGGTTCAAGACGGTGATACTGAGCGAATGATCGGATCCTTCCCCGAGGGCCTTCCATCGGATCCTTTCGCGCTTTACACGCGTCGCTACGCGGACCTCGAAGCGACGATTAAGCTCTTTGAAGACCGTTTGGCGAGCCTTGGGCCGAAGGAAATCGACCAGACTCTTGCCACACTCAAGGAAGCTGTTGAACTGCCCAATGCTATTGGTGATCTTCCGGCGCTGCGCACACGCGTCCAAGCTGTAGAGGAAAGGGCGCAAGCGCGTAAGGAAGAAGCGAAGGAAGAACGTCGCCTCGCAAAGGAACACGCTCTGGAAGAGCGCACTGCTCTTGTTGAGCGCGCGGAGGCAATTCTTGCTAAAGAGTCCAGCAAGATTCACTGGAAGCAATCGGGTCAGGTTCTGCGCGATCTGCTTGAAGAATGGAAGCAACTCCAGCGTCGTGGACCGCGCTTGGATAAGGCCGCAGAAGACGAACTGTGGAAGCGGTTCTCTGCGACCCGTACGCAATTTGATCGTCGTCGTCGGCAGTATTTCTCTGAGCTCGATGAGCGACAGGGACAGGCAAAGCGCGTCAAGGAAGAAATTATTGCTCGTGCAGAAGCCTTGAAGGACTCGACCAATTGGGGTGAAACGTCCAATGCCTTCCGCGAATTGATGGAGCAATGGAAGCGCGCACCGCGTGCTTCGCGTCGTGAAGATGATGCACTGTGGGCACGTTTCCGCGCCGCCCAGCAGGCATTCTTCGATGCGCGTCATCGCAACGATCTTGCTGTTGATTCTGAGTACCAAGCGAACCTGAGTGCGAAAGAAGAACTACTGAAGGAAGCTGAAGCGCTTCTGCCAATCAGTGACCACGAAGAGGCCAAGTCTGCTCTGAGGTCGATTCAAGACCGTTGGGCTGAAATTGGTCGTGTTCCTTCAGAGCACTTCCGTAAGATCGAAGCCCGGCTTCGTGCAGTTGAGGACGAGCTTCGTAAGGCTGAAGAAGCTGAATGGCGCCGTACGAATCCTGAGACTCGTGCTCGTGCCACGGGAATGCTTGGTCAGCTTGAAGAACAGCTCGATCAGTTGCGCGCTGACCTTGAAGAAGCGAAGACTTCGGGTGATGAGGTGAAGGTTCGCGAGCTGACGCAGGCACTGGAAACGAAGCAGGCTTGGTTCGATCAGATTTCCTCGTCTCTGTCGTGAACGAGAACATTCGAATCCACGTTATCCCGACTCCCTTCTATGGAGCGAATTGCTGTGTGATTACGCCTCAGTCTCAGGGAGACGGGCAAGTGGGAGCGCTTGTTGTCGATCCTTCTTTTGGCGTGCGTGAAGAAATTCGTCGGGCACTTGAGGAAGACGGAGCATACGTCGGCGCGGTTTTAGTGACACATGGTCATGCTGACCATGTGTGGGACTGTGCTGAGGTTGCATCGTGGGCCCCGGAGGGGCCCGCTCCTGTGTGGATCCCCGGACCGGACGCATACCGCCTCGATGATCCTGCATCCTACGTTTCGCTCCCGCTTCCGGAAGAAGTGAGTGAAGGATGGCGCAAGCCTTCAGTGATCAAGGAATGCCCGGTCGACTCCTTTGAGTATGTTCCTGGCCTTGTTCTCCGCATGGTCCCAGCTCCCGGGCATACTGAAGGTTCGGCGCTTTTCTTGGGAGCCTCGGCACTTACTGTCTATTGGAATGGCGTACGCGCTCTAGACACGGGGGTTGTTGTTCCATGGGCGCTCAGTGGCGACGTTATTTTTGCTGGTTCGGTGGGACGAACTGATATGCCTGGCGGTGACGAGACCCAGATGCGGCATACTTTGCGAACCCTTGCAAATGTGATTGATCCGCAGACGATTCTTTTCCCGGGGCACTCTGTAGCGACGACGATGGGTGATGAATTGGCGAATAATGCCTATCTACGTCGCGCGAAGAGCATCGGTTAATTTCTCTCTCTTGTCGTACCCGGGGCTCGGGCCGACAGCTGAGCTCCTCCGTGAAAGAATAGGGATTATGGCACGTACTTCACTTTCAGGATTTCCCGAGTGGCTCCCACAGGGCCGCATCGTTGAACAAGCGATTCTTGATCACATCCGTTCTGTATTTGAGCTCCATGGATTTGCGGGTATCGAAACTCGAGCGGTTGAAACACTTGAACAGCTTCAATCCAAGGGCGAAACCTCGAAAGAGATCTATGTTCTTGATCGCTTACAGGCGCTGAAAGATGAGGGACAGCGCTCTTCCAAAGAACGCCAGATGGGCCTTCACTTTGATTTAACCGTGCCCTTCGCAAGATACGTCATTGAGAACGCAAACGAGCTGGATTTCCCCTTCAAGCGTTACCAGATTCAGAAGGTATGGCGCGGAGAACGCCCGCAGGACGGACGTTTCCGTGAGTTTACTCAGGCTGATATCGATGTCGTTGGTTTGGGGGAGTTGCCCTTCCACTACGAAGTCGACCTTCCTCTTGTCATGGCCGAGGCCTTGATGTCTTTACCGATCCCGCCTATTCATGTTCTCGTGAATAACCGCAAGGTTGTTCAGGGAGTTTGTGAAGGCATTGGTGTGAGTGATGTTGAATCGGCACTTCGGGGATTGGACAAGCTCGACAAGATCGGTCCAGAGGGTGTGAGGGAAGAACTGACCGAGGCAGGGTTGAGCCCCAAGCAGATTGACGTTCTTCTACGCATGGCGAAGATTCGTACTGAAGATGCTTCACATCTTCAGAAGGAAGTAGCTGCTTTAGGCGTTTCCAGTGAAACTCTTGATCAAGGGCTCACTGAGCTTTGTGCTCTTGTTGACGAGGCAAATGCTGCAATGCCGGGAGTTATCATCGCTGATCTCAAGATTGCTCGTGGCCTCGACTATTACACCGGTTCGGTTTACGAAAGCGAAATTGTGGGTCATGAAGATCTTGGCTCTATTTGCTCCGGTGGGCGCTATGACTCACTTGCCAAGGACGGGAAGCGGACCTACCCGGGAGTAGGACTCTCAATTGGCGTTTCTCGTCTCGTCTCGCGAATTCTTTCGCAGGATATGGTTTCCGCTTCGCGGAAAGTACCGACCTGCGTCGTTATTGCCGTTGCTGATGAGTCAGAGCGTAGGCACTGCAATGCCTTGGCAACTATCTTGCGTAGGCGTGGTATCCCTACCGATGTGGCACCTAGCGCCGCAAAATTCGGCAAGCAAATTAAGTTCGCTGATAAGCGAGGGATCCCCTTCGTATGGTTCCCCGGTTCGGATGGAAGCGCTGATACTGTGAAGGATATTCGCTCAGGCGAACAGGTAGAGGCTGACATCTACAGTTGGCAACCTCCTGAAGACGATCTGCGTCCTGCGATCCGTCCTACGGACGAAATGGATTCCTAAGTCGTTTTAGTGCCTTCGGTGTGCGATCTCACCGAAGGCACTACTGTTTCCGGGGCATTGACCTGATAGCCTTGCTAGGCAACGAGGCGCTACCCAATGGTGGTCGAGCATAGCCTCGGCGGTGAAAACGGTGTGGGGTCGCGCTTCATCCGTGAAGTCGACCCTGAGCGACGCTAATTGTAAGGAAAACTGTGTCCACTGCACCCGAAAACACTACCGAGACTACTTTCGCAGATCTTGGACTGCCCGATGATCTTCTCAAAGCCATCACCAACATGGGCTATGAGGTTCCAACCCCTATCCAGGCTGAGGCAATCCCAGCGCTTCTTGACTTCCATGATGTCGTTGGAATTGCTCAGACGGGAACTGGAAAGACCGCAGCCTTTGGCCTGCCGCTCTTAGCTTTAATTGATTCAGATCAACGCCATGTGCAGGCACTTGTTCTTGCGCCTACGCGCGAATTGGCAATGCAGTCCGCTCAGGCGATTTCTGATTTCGCCGCTCAGAGCCGCGATATCGATGTCGTACCCGTCTATGGGGGCTCCGCCTACGGCCCTCAGATCGGTGCGCTTAAGCGCGGTGCGCAGGTCGTTGTCGGCACTCCCGGCCGCGTGATCGACCTTATTGAGAAAGGCGCGTTGGATCTCAGCAACGTCGTCATGTTGGTGCTTGATGAAGCAGATGAAATGCTCCGCATGGGCTTTGCAGAGGACGTTGAAACTATTACCGCCTCAGTTCCATCCGATCGCCTCACAGCGCTTTTTTCTGCAACAATGCCAGCCGCAATTGAAAAGATTGCGCAAACGCATTTGAAGGATCCTCTGAAGATTGCTGTTTCTGAAGAGTCTTCAACTGTTGATACGATTCACCAAACCTATGCTGTTGTTCCTTACAAGCACAAGATTGGCGCGCTTTCGCGTGTTCTTGCTACTCGTGCTCAACACCAGAGCGCGCAAGAATCTGATGCTGCAATTGTCTTCGTCCGCACGCGTATGGATGTTGAGGAAATTGCTCTTGAACTGAACTCACGAGGGTTTAAGGCCGCAGGTATTTCGGGAGATGTCGCTCAGACCGAACGCGAACGTATGGTGGAACGTCTAAAGAACGGCTCCCTCGATGTTCTGGTTGCAACCGATGTTGCTGCTCGAGGCCTCGACGTTGAACGAATTGGTCTGGTCGTTAACTTTGACGTTCCCCGTGAAGCAGAAGCTTATGTACACCGAATTGGACGTACTGGGCGCGCCGGGCGTGAGGGGCGTTCGTTGACCTTCTTCACGCCTCGGGAACATGGTCGGCTTCGCAAGATCGAGAAGCTTACCGGTACCCCCATGGAAGAGGTTGAGATTCCTTCACCCGCTGCTGTCTCACAGTTCAGAGCCAGCAGAATCTTGGATGGAATTGGCGCGCGTGTTGAACGCGGACGACTTGATCTTTACCGGCAGCTTCTTGATGAGGTTCATGACACGACCTCATTGGATATTGAGGATATTGCGGCCGCACTTCTTGCCCAGGCAGTGGGGGATGAAGGACCCGCTGCACGCATTGCTGAGGACCGTCGCGGTAATGGAAAGATCCGCCGCGAGGAAGAACTTGACGAATCGGGCGAATTTTCACGCGCTCACTTTGAGGGTGGCCGCGACAATGATCGCCCACTCAAGGCACGTAAACAGGGGGCTTCGCCTCGGCACACGGTTGGGACTGGCACTCGATACCGCATCGAAGTGGGGAAGAAGGACCGCGTCAAGCCCGGTGCGATTGTCGGAGCCATCACCGGTGAAGGTGGTATTGCCGGTGCAGATATCGGTCATATTGATATCTACCCAACCTTCTCTCTAGTTGAAATCCATACAGACCTTCGTCCGGATGCCATGGCTCGGATTGCAAAGGCGCATGTTTCAGGACGTGCACTGAGAATCCGTGTTGATGAAGGACCCGACGGGAAGGCTCATTCCCCGAGGAAGGCTGCGCTTTCACGAAAAGATTCCCGAGACTTAGCGAAGTCTCGCACGGAGCACGGACGTGGGCACCGTTTAGGCCATGGAGATGATCATCGTCGCGATGATAGGCGAGGCAGTCGCGAGTTCGGCGAAAAGTCCTCCTTTAGGAGTGGGAGAGCTACCCAACCTCAGCGGAAATCGGCCTCGAAAAAGCTGGGGAAGGGGCGCCGCTTCGGACGGTGAGCGCCAACTAGATCACTGAGCAGACGCACGGGGGAGAAGATCTTCCTCGCGCGTTCTCATTGCCGCGAATACGCTGACAACAGCAATTCCGAGCGCGATAAACGTTGCGGGGAGATAAGCAATGGGGCCGGTGAATCCGATAGCGCTCCACAGAGCCAGCGCAAGAGAAACGAAAGCAAGCTCGACCGCTGCGCCAGCTGAATCGGCAACCTGAAGCCACGAGGATGCTCGTCCGTGCATTGAAGGATCGGTTGAGCCAAGCGTGAGATCTGAAATCGTAGAATGCGTAAGGCCAACTCCGATACCGGACAAAAGCCAGGCAATGAAGACAGGCCATTTCGGCAGGGAAGGGTTGAGGAGCATCGACAGGGGAGCAAGACCGATCACGATCATGCAAGAACCAATTTTGGGAAGCAGGATGCGCACGCGTCGATCCTTAAACTGCGACTGAATAAAAGCGCCGCTCGCCCATGAAAGCGTAGCGATAGTGACGGCAAGTGAAGCCGTATTCGCACTCCAGCCGTGGATGCGCTGGAGTAGAAGAGGCATAACGACTTCCGCACCGGTTACTGCTCCCATCATCAGCAGACGCGTCATGACAAGAGCAGGGATTCCGCGCTTAAGTCTGAAGGTTCCCTTTGGAAGCAGTCGAGGCAGGGTAAGGATTGAGAGCACGAAGCCGAGGGCTCCAACCGCTGACATTGCCCACACCGAGTGAAAAGTTCCCGAGATCTGCAAAAGGAAGATACCCAAACCTGAGCCCAATGCCAAGCGAAGGAAACGTGCAGAGGGCAGACGCCCATGAGGCGTACTGACCAGTCCCTTGAGAACCGAGTGCAGGGGGATGGCTCCCAAAATTGCGAGGAAGGGTGCGACTCCAAAAACAATTCGCCATCCCCAGTAGGTTGCGATGAATCCGGCAAGAGCGGGACCGACGAGGGCTGGGAAAACCCACGATAGTGAGAATGCTGCAAAGTAACGCGGACGGTGCAGGGGAGTGGCTATTGCTCCGACGAGGACGTAGAGGGGGACGATGATAAAACCGCCTCCGAGGCCCTGGACGAGACGGCCAAGAACGAAGACCGCGATATGCGGGGCAAAGGCACTAATGAGTAATCCAACGCAGAAAAATATGAGCCCCCATGCAAATACTTTTTTGACGCCGATCGCATCGCTGAGTCCACCGGCAAGAACGTTGGCAATGAGGTTCGTAATGAGCGCGGTTCCCGAGGCAACTGCAAACCAAGAGTCTGCATGGAAAGACGCAACTACGTTCGGCATGATCGTCGTTGTTGCAAGCGATTCAAAAGCGGAAAGCGTGATCAAAATGACTGCGGAGAGCATGAGCCCTTTTTCGGCACTCGACCACGCCTGAGAATCGGAGCGTGAACCCATAGCAATACACGTTACACACTTTCAACGGGCACTTCTACAATACTTGCCTGATCAACTACGTGAGGACGCAAGTATTTTCCCGGCTCGTCGCAGTGAAAGGAGTATGATGTCCGTGCCGCCGCTCGTCTCGCGGATGGTACCAACGAAAGGAAAAACAGTGCTTCGCACTCACAATATTGGAACGCTTGGCCTCGACCTTGTCGGCCAAACCGTCACCCTGACCGGATGGGTCGATCGACGCCGCGACCACGGCGGTGTTGCATTCATTGATCTCCGTGATGCTTCGGGAATTGCGCAGGTGGTCGTTCGCGATGAACGCGTTGCCCACGAATTGCGCAGCGAGTTCGTTTTGAAAGTGACCGGAGAGGTCTGCGCTCGCCCCGAAGGTAATGAAAACCCGAATCTTGCTACGGGTGCCATTGAAGTGATGGGCGATGACATTGAGATTCTCAATACCTCGGCACCTCTTCCTTTCCAGGTTTCTTCCAACGCTGAAGATTCAGGCAATGTTGGTGAAGAAACGCGTTTGAAGTATCGCTACCTTGATCTGCGTCGTGAACCCGAGCAATATGCTCTGCGCCTGCGTTCAAAGGTTTCGCGCGCTGCTCGCGATACTCTCTACGCTCACGATTTCGTCGAAATTGAAACGCCGACGCTGACACGCTCCACCCCTGAAGGCGCGCGTGACTTCATTGTTCCCGCTCGTCTGTCACCCGGCTCTTGGTATGCGCTACCGCAGTCCCCGCAGCTTTTCAAGCAGATGCTGATGGTTGCCGGAATGGAACGTTACTTCCAGATTGCGCGTTGCTACCGTGATGAAGACTTCCGTGCGGATCGTCAGCCGGAGTTCACCCAGCTCGATATCGAGATGAGCTTCGTTGATCAGGATGACGTGATCGCCGTTGCAGAAGAGATCTTGAAGAATGTCTGGGCCCTCATTGGTTACGACCTCCAAACCCCGATTCCTCGCATGACGTACAAGGACGCAATGGAGAAATACGGCTCTGATAAGCCTGATCTTCGTTTCGGATATCAGCTTGTTGATCTGACCGAGTACTTCAAGGACACGACTTTCCGAGTCTTCCAGGCACCCTACGTCGGTGCTGTCGTAATGCCCGGCGGCGGCTCTCAGCCTCGCCGAACCTTCGACAAGTGGCAGGAATGGGCCAAGGCGCGCGGTGCCAAGGGCTTGGCTTACGTCACGATCGACGACGAAGGAAACCTGGGCGGTCCGGTTGCGAAGAACATTACCGAAGCTGAGCGCGCTGGCCTCGCCGAGGCCACTGGTGCCAAGCCCGGTGACTGCATTTTCTTCGCGGCTGGCAAGCCCACCCCCTCGCGCGAGCTGCTCGGCGCTGCCCGCCTCGAGATCGGTAAGCGCTGCAACCTGATCGATCCTGATGCGTGGGCGTTCACTTGGGTTGTTGATGCGCCTCTCTTCAAGCCGACCGGAGATGCCGAGGCCGAGGGTGACGTTGCGCTTGGACACAGCGCGTGGACGGCAGTCCATCACGCCTTCACTTCGCCGAAGCCCGAATGGCTCGACACCTTTGACCAAGATCCTGGAAACGCACTGGCTTACGCTTACGACATTGTTTGTAACGGCAACGAGATCGGTGGCGGCTCGATCCGTATTCACCGTCGCGATATTCAAAACCGCGTCTTTAAGGTCATGGGTATTGGTGAGGAAGAAGCGCAAACCCAGTTCGGATTCCTTCTTGATGCATTTAAGTTTGGAGCTCCTCCGCACGGCGGTATCGCCTTTGGGTGGGACCGAATTGTTTCGTTGCTGACCAAGTCTGAATCAATTCGCGACGTCATTGCCTTCCCCAAGTCGGGTGGCGGCTACGATCCGCTGACCGATGCTCCTGCGCCCATTACTCCTGCACAGCGCAAGGAAGCTGGCGTTGATGCGAAGCCGAAGAAACGAGGCGAGGAAGAGTCTGAAAATAGCTCTGAAAAGTAAACGTCTTTTCGGCTAATTTTTGGCAAGTTTCCGGGGTGGTTGATGCGCATCAACCACCCCGGACTGTATTGCTCAGTGAATAGGCGGATCGGGGAGTGAGAGGCTAATCTTGATAGTCAACAGGGTTCAATGCCGATTCCTCAGGAGTGATACGTGATGGCGCTTCTTCCACCCCATTTGCTACCTTCACCTATTCAGGCGCCTCCCGCCGAACAAGTGATTGAAGGCCCACAGTGGAGGATCGAAATTCTCTCCGACACTGTGATCCGTCTTGAATGGGATCCGAGTGCTGAATTCCTTGATGGACCGACTCAAATGATGGCGTGGCGCAAGTGGCTATCTGTGAATGATCTACGTATCGATCATGACGAATTCGGTGGCGTAGTTATTGAGACTGCACACATGTCCTTCCACTATGACGGCAAGGAACCCAGCTCCAATGGATTGTGGGCTCAAGTAAGGGAAGAAGATAGCTGGGGCGGAACCTGGCGCTGGGGGACTGACGCAGAATTTCCCTGGATTCAAGGGCGAAACCTGCGTGGGACAACCAGAACACTGGACACGGTCGATGGACGCTGTGAACTGGATAAAGGTGTCGTTGATGGCCGCGGCATCACCTCGTTAATTGATGGCACCTGTCCGGTCTCTACTGATGGAGTCTTTCTTGCGGCGCGCCCGGAGCACCTGGACATTTACGTTTTTGCCTGCGGTCCCGATTTTCCCGAGGCCGTGCGTTCCTTCTACCGTTTAAGCGGTCCTCAAGGGATTCTGCCCCGTTATGCCCTAGGAAATTGGTGGAGTAGGTATCACCGCTACTCAGATGAGGAATATTTGGAAGTGATGAGTGAATTTGCTCGTCATGATGTTCCGCTTGCAGTCGCTGTCATCGATATGGATTGGCATATCACCAACCCTCCCTCGGGAGCTGGTTCAGGGTGGACAGGGTACACCTGGGATCCTGAGCTTTTCCCAGATCCACAAAAATTCCTTGGTGCTTTGCATGAACGCGGTCTTCACACCTCGCTCAATCTTCACCCAGCTGATGGCATTCGTTATTTTGAAGAGGGATACGAGCGCTTAGCTCAAAGAATGGGTGTAGATCCGGAAAGCAAAAAGACAATCCTCTTTGAACCAGCGAATCCCAATTTTATGTTGGCGTATTTTGAAGAAATTCTGCACCCACTTGAAGATCAAGGGGTCGATTTTTGGTGGGTTGACTGGCAACAAGGGGAGCATTCAAGCATTCCTGGGCTTGACCCATTGTGGGTTCTCAACCACTATCACTACCTTGATAATGCTCACCGACATGGTCGAGGGCTTACGCTTTCTCGCTATTGTGGACCAGGGTCTCAGCGCTTTCCACTGGGTTTTTCGGGAGATACCTACATCACCTGGGAATCGTTGAAGTTCCAGCCTGAATTTACCGCTACCGCCTCAAATATCGGCTATGGCTGGTGGAGCCATGATATCGGTGGGCACATGCTTGGCGTACGTGATCCAGAGTTGGAGACTCGTTGGATCCAAAGTGGTGTATTTAGCCCAATCATGCGCCTGCATTCATCGAATAATCCATTCACGCGAAAGGAACCATGGGTATTCGAAGAACCCCATTGCGCGATCCAAGAGGAATACCTACGTTTGAGACACCGACTTGTTGGGTATCTCCACTCCGAACAGTTCCACGGCCGCGATGAGCTTCTCCCACTCGTTCGTCCGATGTATTGGGAGCATGACGGCCACGCTCAAGCTTGGGAGGTCCCCAATTGCTTCCGCTTTGGACGCGAGCTTATCGCTGCTCCAGTCACTGAACAGCTCTCTGAAGTCTCGTGTCGGGGTCGCTCAGAAGCGTGGCTACCAGAGGGCATGTGGATTGACCTCATGACGAATATTGCCTATCAGGGCAATCGAAAGCTTTCACTGTGGTCAGAGCTTTCACGGAGCCCGCTCTTTGCGCAAAGTGGATCGATCATTCCACTTTGTGGAAGCGCGGCTGCTCCCGATGCTGAAGGCACACTGGGAATGCTTGGACGCCAGACTAATGTTGGTACCGGTAATCCTGAGGAAATTGAGCTACTGCTCGTTTGTGGAGCGGATGCAAGTTATGAGCTGATTGAAGATCAAGATAGCGATACTTCTCTTGTTCGTACGCTCTTTGAATGGGACGATGCCCACCATAGACTCACCATTCATGGTGCCGACGGAGATCTGGACTCGATCCCGGTGCGACGGAAGATCCTTGTTCGTACCTATGGGCATGGAATTGATACCCAATTGACTGACCTCGGTTTTATTGACACGCGCACGGGTGCCAGTTTTAACCTCGAACCAAAGTTGATGAGTGAAGAGGTTAAACGCTCAGAGCAGATTCGTCGGATTTTGACTCATGCTCGTTGTGAGGTTGAGACGCTCACACGTCTCGACGCTACGTGGCATGAAGGTCGTGGTGCCTTCTTTGCTGCCTTAAGTGCTTCAGGTGTTGCCCCAGATTTGCGTGAAGCGCTTTTCCAGATCGCAATTGCATCAGATCTCTAAAGTATTAGGAGCAGATCATGTCCTATGTCGAGCTTCATCCAGTGAATCCGCAGACGCGACTTCTTGATCGCGTTGTTGGCGTCCTTCGAGAAGGCGGCTTGATCGCGCTGCCGACAGATTCTGGCTACGCGCTTGCCTGTCTTATGGGCAACAAATCGGGAATTGATAGAATTCGACAGATCCGCAGACTCGATGACAAACACAATTACTCGTTGCTATGTGATGCTTTCTCGCGTCTGGGTGATTTAGTGATTATGGACAATTCACAATTCCGGGCAATGAAAGCAACAACTCCCGGTCCGTATACATTCATTCTTCCCGGGACAAAAGAAGTTCCCAGAATGACACTGAATAAGAAGAAACACACCATCGGGGTGCGGATCCCTGACCACCGTGTTGTTCAGTCTCTTCTTGCTGCACTGGGGCAGCCCCTAGTTGCCTCATCTCTCATCCTTCCCGGAGAAGATCAGGTGATGAGCGATGGCTTCGAGGTCGATGACAAAATCGGTTCACTTGTCGATTTGGTTGTTGTGGCTCCAGTAGGAGGAGATGAAGCAACATCGGTTATCGACTATACGGATGGCGTGGGACGAGTCGCTCGACGCGGCGCAGGGGATACAAGTCTGTGGGAGTAGCCTTCAAGGCTGCGTAAGCAGCATCACGCTTTTATCGCTTCTCTTATCCCTTTTGTTACCGTGTTTTCGCTCGAAGAACCGCTAGCATGAAAGGGCTATGAAGAAGCTATCCCTCAAAGTGTGGACACTCCTTGGTCTATGCGGTCTGTTGTTCGCCGGTTTGGTGTTCTCAGGCTGGTTTTATTCCGCGCATGCTCTTCCACGAACCTCAATTGCAGGTCAGTCATTCTCATCGTCCTCGCGAGCTCAGGTCAGCGAGGCTCTGAAACATCGCGTCGAGTCGGCCCGCGTTACTTTACAGTTGGGCGATACGACACAGCAGGCTACCTTGGAGGACCTCGGGATCACTGTTGATATCCCCGCGACAGTCGATGCTGCTTTCTCAGAGAATTCAGGTTTGTTCTCCCGTTTCCTCGGGATCTTCCGTTCTCGGTCGATCATCCCTGTCGTTCAACTTGATAACTCCCAGCTCTCTCAATTCGGAGCCTCTTTAGCTCAGCGCGTGGGAACCCCTGTGAGTGATGCAGCTCTGTCGCCTAAGGAAGATGGATCGGGTTTCACTGTGGTTCCCTCTCATGAGGGTATTGCGCTGAATACAGCTGAGCTTGCGAAAGTCCAACAGGATGTCGCTCAAGATTTGGGCTCTTCTCCGAGAACTATCAACGTTGAGGTTCAAGAACCGAAGATTAATACTCAGAGAGCCGAAGAAGCACTTACTCAAGCGCAATCACTGATTGCTCCTAGCGTCACGATCACTGATGGTATTGATGATTTCACTGCGTCCATGGCCGACAAAATGAAATGGGTGAAGGTGAGTGCAGAGGGTGATCGAGCTGCTGTGCTTGATTCGGATGCACTATCAGCTTGGGTGAATGATCTTGCAAAATCGACGAACGTTGAATCCGAAAAAGGAATTCAGGGCGTTAATAGTCGTGGTGACGTTGTTGGTGTGCTCAAGGCGGGGACGGTTGGTTATCGCGCAAACAATACGCAGTCTGTAGTTTCTGGAATTGCGGATGCCCTCAATAATGGGAAATCCTATTCGGGCGATTTTGATTACGACAAGATTCAGCCTGAATATGATCGCCAAGATATCCCCGATGGCTACGGTGATGATGTTTATCAGGCCTCGGCCGGTGAAAAATGGATCGATATCGACTTGTCGAAGAACACGGTTTCTGCCTATGAAGGTCGGACGATAGTTCACGGTCCAACCCCGATGGTACCGGGTGCGCCCAATACTCCAACCGTAACCGGCAAGTTCCATGTCTATTTGCAATACGCCTCTCAGACAATGGAAGGTGAAAATGCAGATGGTACGAATTACCGGACAGAAGGCGTCCCGTGGGTCACCTACTTCTACGCGGGGTATGCGCTCCACGGCGCTCCGTGGCGTTCCTCTTTCGGATGGTCCGGTTACGGTGGCTCTCACGGCTGTGTGAATATGCCGGTTGACAGTGCGCACTGGATTTATGACTGGGCGGATAACGGGACGGTTGTTATCAGCCACTACTAAAGGTGAGTGAAGATGGATCTCTTTGATACGCAGGGGATCGAAGATTTCGGGACTCCGGTAGTTGATGACCATGCGCCACTCGCGGTTCGAATGCGTCCGCAAAACGCTGATGAGATTGTTGGCCAGCAACACCTTCTCAAGCCTGGATCGCCTCTGCGCAGACTTCTCGCTCCATCTACCGATTCCCCTGCGGGTTTAAGCTCAGTGATTTTATGGGGGCCTCCGGGAACCGGAAAGACTACTCTTGCCTACCTGATCGCACGTGCTTCTGGCCGCAGATTTAGCGAGGTTTCTGCAGTTACATCCGGGGTAAAAGACCTTCGTGATGTGATCGCGCAAGCGCGGCGAGGCCTGACAACAACAGGAGAGGAAACGATCCTTTTTGTTGATGAGGTTCACCGTTTTTCAAAATCGCAGCAGGATGCTCTTCTTCCAGCTGTCGAAAATCGTTGGGTAACCCTAGTAGCTGCAACTACAGAGAACCCATCCTTTTCGGTCATTTCTCCGCTCCTTTCTCGTTCCTTACTTCTTACTCTTCACGCGTTGAGCAGTGAAGATCTTTCCCTTCTTCTTGATCGTGCCTTGACAAGTAAGTCGGGATTGAAGTCTCTTTTTTCCCTGTCTGCAGATGCCCGCTCAGCTTTGTTGCGTTTGGCAGGCGCAGATGCTCGTAAGGCCCTGACTCTTCTCGAGGCTGCAGCGGCCTCGTGCCTGGAGCGCGGGGGAGAAGGCCAGCTAGCGGAAGAGGGGAGTAAGCCTCGGGAAATCGACATAGCTGACGTTGAGAATGCTGCGAATCAGGCTTTAGTGCGTTGGGATCAAGATCAGCACTACGACGTGACAAGCGCCTTCATTAAATCGATGCGCGGATCTGATGTTGATGCGGCTATCCACTATCTTGCGCGCATGCTTGAAGCAGGGGAAGACCCGCGTTTCATCGCGCGACGCATTATGATCTGCGCCGCGGAAGATGTCGGAATGGCCGCACCCGAGGTCCTCACCACGACTGTTTCCGCAGCGCAAGCGGTTGCAATGGTCGGAATGCCAGAGGCTCGAATTATTCTCAGTGAGGCTGTGATTGCGGTGGCAGTTGCACCAAAGTCTAATCGCGCTTACCTCGCTATTGACGAAGCTTTGGGGGATATTCGCCAGGGAAAAGGTGGGCCAGTTCCTACGCACCTCCGGGATGCTCATTACAGTGGCGCTCAAGCTCTTGGGCACGGCGTGGACTACATTTATGCGCACGATGCACCTCATCATGTCGCGGCGCAGCACTATCTTCCTGAAGATCTTCGCGGAAGGTCCTACTACCGTCCAACGATGAATGGCAATGAGGCTATGCTCACGAAACGCTTAGCTGCGCTTCGCGAATTGCTTAAAGTACGTTAAACTGATCCGGTTGTCCGAATGGGCAACGTATACCTGGGGTCTTAGCCGACGGCGATATGCCTGGAGTTGACCCCGCATTCGTTTTGCGAATGCGACATAAGAGACAGGAAAGGTCATTTAATGGCTCACAATCGTTCACGCAAGCAGGTGCGCGAGTCCCGCGCGCTGGGCTTTGCTCTCACCCCGAAGGCTGTTCGTTACTTCGAAAAGCGTCCGTATGGTCCCGGCGAACACGGTCGTACCCGTCGCCGCCAGGAATCTGACTACGCTGTTCGTCTGAAGGAAAAGCAGCGTCTGCGTGCTCAGTACGGCATTCGTGAGGCTCAGATGCGTCACGTCTTCGAAGAAGCACGTCGTACTGCTGGCCTGACCGGTGAGAACTTGGTCGAGCTCCTTGAAATGCGTCTTGACGCTCTGGTGCTGCGTGCAGGTTTTGCTCGCACCATCCAGCAGGCGCGTCAGTTCGTCGTTCACCGTCACATCATGGTTGACGGCAAGATCGTCGATCGTCCCTCCTTCCGCGTGAAGCCGGGACAGACCCTGCAGGTCAAGCCGAAGTCTCAGACCAGCGTCCCCTTCGAGATTGCAGCTGAAGGCATCAACCAGGAAGCTCTTCCCGCAACTCCCGATTACTTGGACGTTGACATTGCTCGCCTGAAGGCAACGCTGGTGCGTCGCCCGAAGCGCGCTGAAGTTCCCGTCACCTGCGACGTGCAGATGGTCGTCGAACACTACTCGCGCTGAGTGTGTCTTCTAAGACCCCGAGGGTTTCCCTCGGGGTCTTGTTCTTTTTGTTGAGTCGTCTTATCAATACACGATTCTTATTGATGTCCACTACTATGGGGTACTATGCGCACTTCTGAAATTCGTCAACGTTGGCTTGACTACTTTGCATCACAAGGACACGAGATTCGTCCATCTGTTTCTTTGGTGTCTCCTGAGCCTTCTATTTTGTTCACCATCGCTGGTATGGTGCCCTTCATTCCTTACATCACCGGTGTTGAACCGGCACCTTGGCCTAGGGTTGCATCCGTTCAGAAGTGCATTCGTACGAACGATATCGACAACGTCGGTCGCACGACCCGTCACGGTACCTTCTTCCAGATGAATGGCAATTTCTCCTTCGGTGATTACTTCAAAGAAGGCGCTATTCACTTCGCGTGGGATCTGCTCACTGGTTCGCAATCGGAGGGCAAGTATGGCCTTGATGGTGATCGCATGTGGGTCACCATTTGGGAGAAGGACGATGAGGCATTTGATGTTCTGACTAAGCAGGTCGGAATGGACCCTCGCCACATTGTGCGTCTGCCCCGAGAAGAGAACTTCTGGGACACCGGTCAGCCCGGTCCCGCAGGTCCCTGCTGCGAGTGGCACTACGATCGTGGTCCTGATTATGGTCCCGAGGCCGTGGGGGGCAATGTTGACCCGGGCGGCGACCGCTATCTTGAGCTGTGGAATCTGGTTTTTGACCAGTACATGCGCGGCGAGGGAAGTGGAAAGGACTACCCGCTACTGGGTGAGCTTGACCAGAAAGCGATCGATACCGGTGCAGGTTTGGAACGTTTGGCCTTCGTCATGCAAGACAAGCCGAATATGTATGAGATCGATGAGGTTTATCCCGTTATCGCTGCCGCTGAGGAGATGAGCGGTAAGCGCTATGGTCTTGGTGCGGCCGGTCCCGAGGCCGGTGCCGCCTTCGACGATGACGTTCGTCTGCGTGTGGTTGCTGATCACGTACGCTCTTCGATGATGCTGATTGGTGATGGAGTCAGGCCTGGAAATGACGGCCGCGGCTATGTGCTTCGCCGCCTTATTCGACGCGCAGTTCGTTCGATGCGTTTGCTAGGTGTTGATACGGCTACGATGCCGACCCTGCTGACTGCTTCGAAGGAAGCGATGAAGGCTTCCTACCCTGAACTCGAAGAGAATTGGGGAACAATTTCTGAAGTGGCATACGCGGAAGAAGATGCCTTCCGTCGTACTCTTACTGCGGGTACCACCATTCTTGATGCCGCAGTTGAGAAGGCAAAGTCCGCTCCGGGTGCTCCAATGATTTCTGGTGAAGCGGCATTCTCGCTTCACGATACTTATGGCTTCCCGATTGACCTGACTCTGGAGATGGCGTCGGAACAGGGCGTCCACGTGGACGAGGCTGCTTTCCGTGCGCTTATGGAAGAACAGAAGGAACGCGCACGTGCGGATGCGCGTGCGAAGAAGACTGGCCACACTGACGTTCGTATTTTCCACGATATCGAAAAGGAACTCGGCGGCGGTTCAACTTTTGTTGGCTACACAGAGAGCGCTTCGGACGCCCAAGTTGCCGGTTTGCTGGTTGATGGCGTTCCAACCCCTGCGGTCAGTGCGCCCGCTGAAGTAGAAATCATTCTGGACCGAACCCCCTTCTATGCGGAAATGGGTGGTCAGCTCGCTGATCACGGAACCATCCGACTTGCTGATGGCGGCGTTATCGAGGTACACGACGTGCAGGCTCCTGTTCGCGGTCTTTCCGTGCATCGCGGCACCCTGACTGAGGGGACTGCGACGCTGGGGGAGAAGGCTTTTGCGCAGATTGACACTGAGCGTCGACTCGCTATCGCCCGTGCTCACACTGCAACTCACATGGTCTATGCGGGATTGCGACGCATTGTTAACAAAGATGCGGAACAAGCAGGTAGTGAGAACTCGCCTTCACGTTTGCGCTTTGATTTCACGAACTCAAGTTCGCTTGGCGAAGGACAGCTGAACGAAATTGAAAGCCTTGTCAATGAAAAGCTTGCACAAAACCTTCCCGTGAACACTGAGATTATGTCTCTTGATGAGGCCAAGCGCTCGGGTGCGATCGCGCTCTTCGGTGAGAAGTACGGTTCTGAGGTCCGAGTGGTGACTATCGGTGACAACTTCGATCGTGAGCTTTGCGGTGGTACTCATGTTCCATCCACTGGTCATCTTGGACGCATTACCATCTTGGGTGAAGGATCCATTGGTTCAGGTGTGCGTCGTATCGATGCGCTTGTCGGTGATGCGGCATATTCCTTCCAAGCGAAGGAACACGCGTTAGTTTCGCAACTGACCTCCATGCTGGGTGGTCGCCCAGATGAACTCGCGACGCGACTTGAGTCCGTCATGACTCGTCTTCGTGACACCGAGAAGGAACTTCAGAAGATTCGAGAGCAGCAGGCTCTAGCCGAAGCCGCTCTTCTTGCGCAGAATGCTCGTAAAATCGGTAAATTTATTTCGGTTGTTGCGCCCGTTGGTGCTCTTGGTACGGCAGATGAGCTCCGTGCAATGGCAACTGATGTGCGCGAACGTTTGGGGAATGATAGCCCAGTTTTGGTTGCTCTTGCGGCAATTATTAACGGAAAGCCCATGGTCACTGTTGCAACCAACGATCTAGCGCGCCAGCACAGTGCGCGCGCGGGACAGTTTGTTCGTCGCGCCGCACAGATTCTCGGCGGCGGCGGCGGCGGTCGTGATGACCTTGCTCAGGGCGGTGGCTCGAACTCCGCTGCAATTGACGACGCATTGGCGGATGTGAACGAGCAGATTAAAGAGCTGTGATGCGTCCGGGAGTTCGTCTGGCTGTCGATGTTGGGACCGTTAGGGTCGGCCTTGCCCGAAGTGACGCGGGGGGCATCTTGGCCCTTCCTCTCGAAACGCTGACACGCCAAGACGATGCTTCGGAAATTAACGAGATCGTTCGCTATGCACATGAGTTTGATGTCATTGAAATAATCGTTGGCTTACCGAGGCATATGCGCGGTGGCGAAGGAATTTCGGCAAAGGGCGCACGTCGCTACGCGCGAAAGCTTAAGATGGTTTTACCTGAGTGTCGTGTGAGCTTAGTCGACGAACGCCTAAGCTCACACGAAGGGCATGAGCGTCTTCTCCAAGCCGGAGTTGAACGGCGTGAACATCGTCAGATGATTGATCAGGTGGCTGCGTCTATTATTCTGGAAACAGCTTTGGAAATGGAAAGAATGAGCGGACGAGCTCCTGGAAAGGAACTTGTCCTTGAGGAAGGACAGTAATGAGCGACAATACGCCCGGATATCCTTTCCCCAAGCGAGCGAGCATTCACCAACGCCGCGCGCAAGAATCTGTACCTCCAGAACCGCAGGTGCATCGTGAGGAATCCCAGCCTAGTGACAGCCTTGAGGCATCTCGTACCTCCGCACGCTCACGTGTGAACGACACTGATTTTGATCAGATTGTTCGCCCGGGTAGCGACGAGACTCTTGCTCCAGAGACGGCAGTGCCCACAGGTCTTCCAACGCGTCGTACTCGACGTGTAGTACATGAAGAGACGGTGTCCGAGACGACTGGAATGCGGAGCCGACGCCTTGCGCAAGAACGACGTGCGGTTCGCAAACGTAGGCGCCGTCGTTCAATTCGTACATTCATTGTTCTTCTTCTGACTCTCACGCTCTGTGCCGGCGGAATTTATCTTGCTTACACACAGCTTCGAGGTTCCTCCTCGTCAGTTGCGGCGGCTGATGATTTCCCGGGCCCAGGAAATGGCCAAGTTGTCGTCACAATTTATGATGGTGAATCGGGCCAGCAGATTGGACAACGACTTGTCGATGCCGGTGTCGTCAAGTCGCTATCAGCTTTTATTCGTGCGTTTGAGGCTAATAAGGCTGCTGTAGGCATTCGTCCAGGTAGCTACACCTTGAAAAAAGAGATGAGCGCATCTGGCGCAATCGCCGCGCTCCTTGATGACGCAAATCGCATGGATAATACGGTGACTGTTACCCCTGGGCAAACGAAGGATCAGGTCGCCGAACAGATTGCTCTAGTGACAGAAATTCCACTTGACCAGGTCAAAGCTGCGATGGCGGATGCAACGACTATTGGCTTGCCCGCTGAAGCAAATGGGAATGTAGAAGGATGGCTGGCTCCGGGTTCCTATGAACTTGCAGAGGGAGAGACTGCCGAGTCATTAATTACTCAAATGGTTGCCGCCACCAAGAAGCAACTTGATGATTTCGGTGTGTCTGCGGCAGATCGGCAGAAGGTCCTCACAATAGCATCAATACTTGAGCGTGAGGTTCGAAATCCTGAATACTTACCGATGGTGTCGCGAGTTATTGCCAACCGTCTTGCCGATACGAATGGCGAGACCCGTGGGCTGTTACAAATGGATTCGACTGTTCTTTATGGAGTTGGGAAAACCGGTGGTATTCCTACTGCCGAGGACCTTGCCGCTGACAATCCATACAATACATATCGAAATCCTGGGCTTCCGCCATCGCCGATTTCTCAGCCGTCTAGCGAGGCCATTTATGCGGCAATTCACCCCGCCGAGGGGAATTGGCTGTACTTTGTGACTGTTGATCTGGACTCTGGTGAAACTCTCTTTGCTGCGACCCATGATGAGCAAACACAGAATACGAAGCGTCTTGAGGAATATTGTTCAACCCATCAGGGGAAGTGCTGATGCCTTGGGCGTGCGTCATTGGATCACCCATTGAGCATTCGTTGTCTCCGCTGATCCATCGCTGTTTGTGGGATTGCGCAGGACTGAATGGGTGGACCTATCTGAAGCATGAAGTCACCGAAGACTCCCTGCCTCAGTGGATCTCTTCCATTGACGATGAATGCGTCGGTGTTTCTATTACGATGCCCTGCAAGAAGGCGGTAATCCCGCTCCTTGATGTCGTCGATCCGCAAGCTGAAGCATTGAATTCGGTCAATACTCTCATTCCTACTGGAAGCTTAAAGACCGGCTTCAATACTGATGTTTACGGAATGAGTCAGGCGATTGAGCTTAGTAGAAGTCGTGCTGACCTAGACAGTTGCGGAAGAGCGGTCATCATTGGTTCGGGAGCGACGGCAGCATCAGCACTTGCCGCTGTTGTTTCATTGGGTTTTACAGAGGTGCATGTTGTAGCTCGCGCCTTCCATAACGGGAAAGTCCCTGTTGACTTTCACCGCGTTGCCCTCAATCTGGGCGTTAGCTACCGTGGTCATGATTTGATGCGGCGCGACGAGCTCTCAAGTTGTTGTTCAAGCGCGGATCTCGTCGTCTCGACTCTACCTTCTGGGGCTCTTGATGCACATGTATCGCAACTTGCATCAATGCCAGAAAAGTCAAGTTTCCTTGATGTCAGCTATGCGCCGCGAGTGACTCCTGCTATCGCTATGTGTCAAGATCGTTCAATCCCCGTTGCCTTTGGGGTAGACATGCTTGTGTATCAAGCCATCATGCAATTTAAGCTGATGACAGGCTTAGAAGCCGACGATCATGCGGTATCTGCCGTCTTTGACTTGCTTGGGAAGAACTGAGTATGGGTACGCTCCCGATACTTTTTCCTATTTTTTCAAGGACTGTGGACACGTCCTTAGGGGCGGCAGAGTGGAACCTATTTCTTTCTGTCATTGTTTGGATTACGTATGCGGTGTGGCTCAGTCTGTCTGGATGGGCGATCCAACGCCGGTACTTTGTTGAGGCATCACTTACTCCGCTGAAACGAAATGGTGTTGTGTGGGCAGCTGTACTCGTGGGAGCAGTCGTGCTTGTGGTAGCTCAGGCGCGACCCGCGTCACCCGCTGTAGTGTCACTGACAATGATGGGCACCCTGCTTGGCTATATTGATGCGCGCACGCATAGACTTCCCACTCCGTACGTTCTTGCGCTTGCCTGTGGTGTATTGAGCGGCATCGGAGTGACTATCTACTTTCACCCGCAGCCTTATCTACTTGTTGCGCAGGTAGTTTTTGGGACGTTAATTTGGACTTTGCCTTTATGGCTGGGCACGCTTCCTAAAGCTGGTTTTGGTAAGGGAGATCTTAGGCTTGCGCCGATCCTAGGTTCACTGCTCGGGCTTCTCGGTTGGCATGCTGCACTCTTTGGACTCTTGGTCTCGATTGTCTCAGCCGCCTGCGCAGCGCTGTGGAAAATCGTCAGCGGCCAGGCAGGCACACGTTCTCGGATTGCTTTTGGCCCCTGGATGATCGGTTCGACTCTTTTGAGCTTCCTTCTGTGGCGTGATGTTTCCACTGATCTGTCATTGTTGCTTCATCTCGCCATTTAGCTCAATGCGTGTGATTACCTCTTTTCTTCAATGAGGACTAGCATCAGATCGAGAGTTCACACAAGGAGGTGGCGGTGCTCAAACTTGATGAGTTGATCGCAAACACACAGCGTCAGCGTGCCATTCGCGAAGAACACCTCAGCTTGGATGACTTAAAACGGGAATGTGAGAATGTTCCTGATCCTCTTCGGCATCCTGAGGAGTTCCTCCGTTCTGATGGTGCAACGGCAGTGATTGCCGAGATTAAACGTGCATCACCATGGGGGGTGTATTCCACGATTGACGATCCTGCACCGCTCGCACAGGCGTTTGAGCGCGGGGGAGCGGCTATGCTTTCCGTCGTCACTGAATCTTCTTACTTTCACGGGCAGTATTCCGACCTCGCTCGGGTAAAGGCAGCGACAAGCTCTCCAATCCTCTGTAAGGACATCATCTTGTCGGCATATCAGCTATTTGAAGCGCGCCGTAATGGAGCTGACGTCGTGCTTCTGATTGCGCAGCTTCTTTCGGAAGCGGCGCTCAATGGTCTTCTTGAACGCGCTCAGTCTCTTGGCATGGGCGTCCTCGTCGAGACACACTCGCGTCTTGATGCCTTGAGGGCACTTGAAGCAGGAGCGCTGATGATTGGTGTTAACGCACGGGACCTTGCGACTGGATGCGTTGATCGTCACGTGATCGATGAAGTTATTGATGTGGTTCCACCAGGAGTGTTGGCTATTGCGGAATCTGGTGTCCGTGGCCCGAGAGATGTATTTGAATACGCGAGAGCGGGAGCGGATGCAGTTCTTGTCGGTGAAGCTCTTATGCGCAGTGATAATCCCGAAGAGCTGGTTGCTGAAATGGTGAGCGCTGGGCATCATCCATCGCTACTTGCTGATCGGCGGATGCGTATTCGCGAGGCACATCGTGGTAGCGATGGAAGCTGGAGTGATACTCGACGTGGTTAATCTACTAAGGTAGGGGGGAAGTAGTTGTTATTCACGAGGATTAGTTTTCATGCGCGCTCTTGCTTTGCCGTCGCCGAGTAACGGTGTATGGCATCTTGGCCCGATTCCAATTCGCGCTTATGGCTTGATCATCGCCTGTGCGATTCTCATTTCCGTATATTGGTCCGCTCGACGTTACCAGAAACGTGGGGGAGACCCGGACCTTTTTTATGATGTGGCACTGTGGGCGGTTCCGGCTGGCATTGTTGGCGCACGTGTTTATCACGTGATCACCTCACCAGATGCATATTTCGGCCAGGGCGGAAATCCGCTCATGGCTTTCGCGATTTGGAACGGCGGCCTGGGAATTTGGGGTGCGGTCGCAGGTGGAGCACTCGCTGCTTGGCTGGTTGTTCGTCACCGAGGCCAGCGCTTGGGTCCGATTGCAGATTCCCTTGCTGTTCCTCTTCTGGCTGCGCAGGCGCTTGGTCGCTGGGGGAATTGGTTCAATCAAGAACTCTTTGGAGCACCGACGACTCTTCCGTGGGGACTGAGCATTGACGATGCACATCTTCCCTCGGGTTATGCTCCAGGAACTCTTTTTCACCCGACCTTCCTTTATGAATGCCTCTGGAATCTAGCTGGGGTGGCAGTTCTGCTGCTGATCGATCGTCAAATCAAGGTGAAGTCGGGTCAGCTTTTTGCTTCGTACATCATGGTTTACACGCTTGGACGAGTGTGGATTGAGATGCTGCGCATTGATGATGCGCATCATTTCTTGGGACTACGCATCAATGTATGGACTTCGATTGTTGTCTTCTTGCTGGGTTTGATGATTTTTATCATCGCTGGGCGACGCTCTGCTTCTACTCGAGTTGATCCTGCCGAACTGTCCGCGACTTCTGATCCAACTGATAACAAGGATGAAGATTCGGCTACTCAGAAGACTGATGCAGATAAGGGCGATAGTCCTATATCACCGGAAAGTCGTCCTGTCGAAGAGGCCGAGGCACGTTAGGATAGAAACATGCGTCGAGCAAAGATTGTATGCACTATTGGACCCGCGACAGCCTCTGCTGAACAGATCCAGGCTCTGGTTGATGCCGGCATGGATGTCGCCCGTATTAACCGTTCCCACGGCACCGCTGAAGAGCATGAGGAAGTCGTTGAACGCGTTCGTCGAGCTGCACAGAACTCAGGTCGAGGTGTCGCCGTTCTTGTTGACCTTCAGGGTCCCAAGATTCGCCTTGAAACTTTCGAAGAGGGGCCGCAATACCTCGAAATTGGTGATACTTTCACCATCACTACCCGCGATGTTCCAGGAACCAAAGAACTCGTTGGGACAACCTTTAAGGGACTGCCTGGCGACTGTGCTCCCGGTGATCGTCTGCTGATCGATGACGGTAATGTTGCAGTTCGAGTTGTCGAGGTGACCGATACCGATGTCGTTACTCGCGTGGAGGTTCCCGGTTATGTTTCTGACCACAAGGGTTTGAATTTACCGGGTGTCGCCGTTTCGGTTCCCGCGATGAGCGCGAAGGATGAAGAAGATCTACGTTGGGGTATCAAGATTGACGCAGACTTCATTGCTTTGTCTTTCGTCCGGTCTGCGTCCGATATCGATTCCGTTCATGCAATTATGGATGAATGTGGGAAGCGCCTTCCGGTTATCGCTAAGATCGAAAAGCCTCAGGCCGTAGATGCTCTTTCTGAGATCGTCGATGCTTTTGATGGAATTATGGTCGCGCGCGGTGACCTCGGTGTGGAAATGCCGCTTGAGGACGTTCCGCTGGTTCAGAAGCGCGCAATTGAGCTGGCACGCCGTGCCGCTAAGCCTGTGATCGTTGCGACGCAGGTTATGGACTCGATGATTAAGAATCCTCGACCCACCCGTGCAGAAGCGTCTGACTGTGCAAACGCGATTCTTGATGGTGCAGACGCGGTTATGCTTTCTGGTGAAACCTCGGTTGGTGCCTATCCGATCGAAGCAGTACGAACCATGGCTCGTATTATCGAGTCGACAGAGGAAAATGGCGGAGAACGCATTGCACCTATGACGCCAATCGAGCTTGATCGCGCGTCTGCAATCTGCGGTGCTGCCGCGATCATTGCTGAGAAGCTGGATGCCCGTTATCTTGTGACTTTCACTCAATCAGGAACTTCTGCTCGTCTGCTTTCTCGCCTGCGCACACCTATCCCGATGCTCGCCTTTACTCCCTTGGAATCCACCCGCCGTCAGCTGGCATTGTCGTGGGGTATCCACGCTTACCGCGTTCCTGAGGTGAGACACACAGACGATATGGTCTGGCAGGTAGATCAGGTTGCCCAATCCGCTCGTCTGGCAGAGGTCGGCGATGAAATGGTGATCGTTGCCGGTATGCCGCCGGGGACTCCCGGTTCTTCCAATCTCCTGCGCGTCCATCGCTTGGGAGACGAGGTCGACTACGCTATCGGTGGATCGCGTAGCGACGCTTAGTATCTGTAGATCAGAGGGTGGGCAGGCCGGGAGGTCTACCCACCCTCGTACTCTGAGGAGTTTATTGAGCCATGACAACGGTGCCACGGTTATCTCACGACAATAGCGATGCCGATATCGCGAGTGAAACCGCGCAGAAGGATACTTCTTATCTGACCGGTGTCAATGGCCTGAGGGCACTGGGAATCATCGCGGTGATTCTTTACCATATCCGGCCGAGCTCGCCTGCTCCTGGAGGTTTCATCGGGGTCACATTGTTCTTTGTGATTTCTGGCTTCCTCGTCACCCGTTCGCTTCTTCGCGAGTTGGACGCTGAACGTGAGATTGCGATCGGCCGTTACCTTATTCGACGCTTCTCCCGCCTATGGCCATCAATGGTGGTTGTTACTGCTTTTTCAGCAATTGCATCTTTTGTGTTTTCTCCTTCCTTGCTTGTGAAGATGCACGACGATGTCATTCCGGCACTTGCGTTTTTCTCAAACTGGTTTTACATCTTTCGTGAAGTTCCGTATTTTGCGCAGGCAGGATTACCGTCGCCTTTAACTCATCTTTGGTTTGTCGCAGTCATCATGCAGTTTTACCTGCTGGCTCCAGTGATTGTTCTACTGCTCAGAGAGCTCTTCCGCTCGCGTTTTCATGCATTCAGCGCCCTCATCGTCTTGGCATGTCTTTCTGCCGTTGAGATGGCGCTTCTCTTTGCGCCTGGGACAGATTCTTCTCGTGTCTACTACGGTCTTGATACGCGTCTGGCTGAACTTTTAGTTGGTATGGCACTTGCTTTTGTGGATTCTTATGTTGTGAATGCGTCTCCTCGCGTGCGTACTCTTCTTTCGCTTTCGTCGTGGTTTGGTTTAGGTTTCCTTGTCCTCGTATCCATTTATGCACGCGGCTATATGACGTGGCTCTATCGTGGTGGTTTCTTCCTCTCGGCCTTGGTGAGCGCGTTGTTAATCTGTGGCGCGATGGTTCCCGGAATGTTTTCTCGTCTGCTCTCATTACGCCCGATTCAGCTGATTGCTTCACGTTCGATGAGCGCCTATATCTGGCACTACCCTCTGATTCTTCTGATGAACCCTGCACGCAGAACCTCTGTACTTCCATGGTGGGGGTGGGTTCTCGAATTTACAGTTTTTCTCTGTGTTGTCGAGGTCGCCTACCGCTTTGTTGAGAAGGCGCCATCGTGGGCGAGCGTACAGACCTGGCGAGCACTTCGAGGAGGAAAGCAAGATAGTCGTCGTGTGAGAGCGTCTGCGTCGTTACTCGTCGGCGCCTTAACCTTGAGCCTCGTGACCGCTTGCGTTCCCAGTCATGTTTTAGAGTCTGGGTCGAAGAAAGTGTCGTCAACTCTTGCTTCGCCGACTCCTTCTGCCCCGCAAGCTGAGCCTTCTACTGCTCAAACGGAAACGTCAACGACCCCAACGCCAATGCAGCCTCGTTTCCATGAGAAAAATGGAAAGGCTATCGAGCCGCAGGCCGCGGTTATCCCCGATAACTATGATCCTTCAGAATGGCAGTGCTCAGATGAAGAGGGCACGTGTTCTGTTCCCTTTGTGCTGATCGGAGATTCAGTAGCAGAAGGTGCAAGTTATTACTGGATTCCGGCGGTATTTCCCGACTCCTTTACCGACACAGAGGTTGGGCGCTCCTTCGAGAAGGGGATTGCAGTTTATCGCGAGAATTTGGCACAAGGCCATGATGGGACGCCGGTGATTGTAGCACTTGGTGGCAATGGGCCGATCACCTCTGTGGAGTCTGCGGCACCGCTCATCGAGGCGGCAGGGGAGCGGCCTGTCTTCTTCGTAACCGTACGAGCACCCCATCCTTTCCAGGATGAGAATAATGCGTTAATGTACAAGCTCGCTGAGAAGTATCCTCAGGTCGGTATTCTCGATTGGTATAAGTTCAGTGAGGGGCATGACGACTACTTCTATGATGATGGACAGCATCTAACAGAAGACGGTCGCAAAGCCTATGTACGAATGATCGAGTACGGCCTCATGGGGCAGGATAATTAGACATATCCTGATCATTGTGGAATACTTACACGTTCATCCACGTTGGATGACATGTAGGGCTTATGCCTGAACGTATCTACATGCGATTGCCTGCGCACCTTGAGCGCATATCCGTAGATACAGATGAAGAATGAAGAGGAGGAAGAAATGAATCAACTCAATACGAAAATTTCGGTCCGTGCGGCTTACGGTCGCCAGCAGGCTCTGAATCTGCCAGTGGCTCAACTCAGCGATGCCGTTCGCCCCTGGTATTCAGACTGGAACGATCAGCGAATTCAAGAGGCACTTGATAACCTGGCGCATCCTGAAATGCGTGATCGAGCTGCACAGTTCTTGGGTTTGGAGCTTATCCCTGCTGCCTGAGATGTGATTTGTCTCTCTATGGTCAACTCCGTCAACCATGTTGGTTGGCGGAGTTGATTCATGTGCTGACTAGTTTGTTGCAATTTCCGCAGTGTTAAACCGCATAATCTCAGAGAAAAAGCGGCTTAAAAGTTTCGGAGACTTTTAAGCCGCAAAGTGTCAGATCTAGACATCCTGGTACCCCGAGTGGGATTCGAACCCACAACAAGCCGGGTTTGAGCCGACCGCCTCTGCCAGTTGGGCTATCGGGGCAGCACACAAGTGCGCTAATAAGGATAAGATATAACCAGCGCTTGTGACAAACTATCGGACAAGGAAGACGACATGAGTGAAGAAGCTACTGAGCCGCGACGGGTACTTGTTGCGGAGGATGAAGGATTAATCCGCCTGGATATCGTTGAGACACTAAGCGGAGCTGGCTTTGAAATTGTTGGTGAAGCTTCGAACGGTGAAGAAGCCGTAAAGCTTGCCCTTGAGTTGGAGCCTGACCTTTGTGTTATGGATGTCAAGATGCCGAAGATGGATGGCATCACCGCTGCGGAAAAGATCCTTGCGGAGCTTTCTTGCGCGGTTGTCATGCTCACTGCCTTCAGCCAGACAGAACTTGTCGAGCGTGCTCGTGATGCTGGAGCAATGGCGTATGTCGTTAAGCCCTTTACGCCAGCCGATCTGATCCCAGCTGTGGAGATTGCGCTTTCCCGTCATCAAGAGATTGAATCCCTTGAAGAAGAAGTTGCTGACCTAGCCGATCGTTTTGAAACCCGTAAGCGTGTTGACCGCGCTAAGGGCCTTCTCATGAAGAACATGGGAATGACGGAACCCGATGCCTTCCGTTGGATCCAAAAGACCTCTATGGACCGACGCCTTTCCATGCGTGAAGTTGCAGACGCGGTTATTAACCAGGTTGAGGGTTAAGAGCCTTCGGTCGACGAATGGGCGCGGGTATTACCCGCGCCCTTCTTACATGTTGAGAATCCTGTTTGATACGCGCGCAACGGCGATGAGCTGGTGATCTTCATCCGTAATACGGACTGTATAAACTGTTGAGCTTCGTCCGAGATGGAGTGCCTCAGCCGTTGCTCGGATCATTGATCCTCGGCCAGCTTTTAAATGAGAGATATTGAGTTCGACGCCGACTGCAACTGCATTGTCTCCCATAAGCCTCTGGGCGTGGAGAATTGCAGAATGCGAAGCGGAAGTTTCAGCCAAGGCCGCACTAGCGCCACCATGGAGAAGGCCCTGAGGTTGGGTATTACCAGAAATTGGCATCTCGATAACGGTGCGCTCTGGGCTCTGCGAAATAATACGCATGCCCATCCGATTCATCAGTGTGTCATGCCAGCTATTAGGCAAACCAATTTCGCCATTCGAGGTGTGCATCGTGCCCTCTCGCCGTAGTGTGTCTTCTATGAAGGAGACCCTGCTTGTTATCGATGGTCATTCAATGGCCTTTCGTGCATTCTATGCCCTACCGGTAGAGAAGTTTGTGACTGCGCAAGGACAGCACACGAATGCGGTATATGGCTTCGCCTCGATGCTGATTAAGATTCTCGAGAAATATCAGCCGAGCCATGTTGCGGTCGCCTTCGATGTCTCCCGACATTCTTTTAGGACTGAGGAATATCCCGAATATAAGGGAACTCGCGATGCGACCCCCGAGGAGTTCAAAGGACAAATTGAGCTAATTAGGGATCTTCTCGCCGCGATGGGTATTCGCTCGCTCTCTCGCGAAGGCTTTGAAGCAGACGATTTTATTGCAACTCTGGCTCATCGAGGCACGCAGGCAGACATGCGCGTCTTCGTCGTTTCCGGAGACCGGGATAGCTTCCAGACAGTTACCGATACCGTCACAGTGCTTTATCCCGGATTAACCCCGGGAGATCTTCGTGAAATGACTCCGGAGCGTATTGAGGATAAATATGGTGTTCCTCCGTACCGATACCCAGAAATTGCTGCTTTGGTCGGCGAGGCCTCGGACAATCTTCCGGGAGTTCCGGGGGTGGGTCCCAAGACCGCAGCTCAGTGGATTAACCGCTTCGATGGCCTCGATAATTTGTTAGAGAACGCTGATCAAGTGGCAGGAAAGCGGGGGGAGGCTCTTCGTGAGCATGTCGAAGATGTTCGCAGAAACCGCCGACTCAATCACCTCCTGACCGATATGGATCTCGAATGCGAATTGGATGATTTGCGTCGTGACGTGACAGATCGGCAGTCGCTTGCGGCTCTTTGTGATGCGCTGGAATTTCGCTCGCTCCGCTCTAAGATCCTTGCAGTCGCCAGTATTGGCCTTGGGAAAGCGGAGCAGAAAGAAGAACAGAGTCTTTCTCAATCTGAAGTGGCAGCGCATGAAGTATCAGTGACGCTTGCGGATGATCGGACCAACCTCAGTCAGTGGCGTCAGGACCACCCTGAGAACCTCTCCCTCTTTGTCGATGGTGTACTAAAAGTCAATGGTGCGGAGGTAAACACCCTTACTTTTGCCACTGCTGATGAGGCACTTGTCATTGATCCGACACTGCTTACAGCTCAGCAAGATGCTCAACTCGCATCGCTTATTTCAGAAGATGGCCTCATTGTCTACGACTTCAAAGGCAGCATCCATGCGTTGCGAGCGCGGGGGTGGGAACTTGGCGATCCTTACTGCGACCTACTTCTCGCTGCATATTTGGTCAATTCTGAGCACCGTGGTTACAGGCTTTTCCAGTTGTTCTCTCGTTACTTGGGTATTGATGAGGAAGAGAAGAAGAGCGAGACAACGCTCTTCGACATGGGGATTACCGAAGAACGAGCACACGAACTTGGAGTGGCCGCAGGGCGCATGCACCCGCTTGCTGCGATCCTCATGTCGAAGTTGGACGAGAGTGAGCAAACTCGTCTCCTTGAACAACTGGAACATCCAATCGCTCGTTTGTTAGCACAGATGGAACAATATGGAATCGGTGTTGATGAAGAATTCCTCCGCTCGCTCTCGCACGAGCTAGCCTCAGATGTTGAGTCTGCACAACGCAGTGCATGGGAGGTCTTGGGACATGAAGTAAACCTCTCATCTCCTAAACAACTTCAGACGGTTCTCTTTGATGAGCTCGACCTGCCAAAGACAAAGAAGACCAAGACCGGATACACGACTAATGCTGAAGCATTAACGGATCTGTTTGAGCGCACAGGGAATGAATTTCTGCGCCATCTTCTGGTACACCGTGACCGGATTAAGCTCAACCAGATGGTTGATGGACTCAACGCATGCATTGGGGATGACCAACGCATACACACCACTTTCTCTCAGACAGCAGCTGCTACAGGACGTCTTGCCTCATCGGACCCAAACCTGCAGAACATTCCAGCACGGTCTGCTGATGGCCTGCGTATCCGCGCTGGTTTTGTCGCGAAGCGACCCTATGTTGACTTGATGAGCGCGGATTACTCGCAGATTGAAATGCGCATCATGGCGCATCTATCGCAGGATCAAGGCCTGATCGAGGCCTTTAATTCTGGGGAAGATCTTCACCGCACCATGGCGGCCATGGTCTTCGGCGTAGATCCGGCAGATGTGACCTCCGAAGAACGTTCGCGTATTAAGGCAACTTCATACGGTTTGGCCTATGGCCTTTCAGCTTATGGTCTGTCAGCGCAGCTGCAGATTCCTGTTCACGAGGCCTCGGCTTTGCGTGATCGCTATTTCGAGCGTTTCGGCGGAGTTCGTGACTACCTTGAAAGTCTCGTTGATGAAGCACGTAAGGATGGATGGACTCAGACTATCTGCGGACGTCGGAGATATCTGCCTGATCTTCACTCGGCAAATAGGACGCGCCGTGATATGGCTGAACGTGCCGCCTTGAACGCTCCGATCCAAGGAAGTGCCGCAGACATTGTCAAAATGGCGATGCTCGATGTTCAAAATCGTCTTGATCACAGTGATCTTTTGTCGAGGATGCTCGTGCAAATCCATGACGAACTACTGTTTGAGATTGCCCCAGGTGAGGAAGAGCAACTCCGTCAACTTGTCCATGATGGAATGGAAGGCGTCATGAAGTTGAGGGTGCCGTTAGAAGTGGCAATTGGTGTTGGTGAGACATGGAAGGATGCTGCGCACTAGGAGAGCTGGACTTTTAGCCCTATTCTGTTAGAATGCTCAAGGTACTGCTACGTGCAATAGCCATTTGCACTGTGCAGCCGCAATTGTCCATATCTAGTAATACGTCCGTTTCGGAGAACACAACTACATGACCAGCACCAACTCGCAGCCGGCAGTTTCTACACCCCAGGTTGCAGTGAACGACATTGGGTCCCGCGAGGACCTGCTCGCCGCTATCGACGAGACCATCAAGTACTTCAACGATGGCGACATCGTCGAGGGCACTGTCGTCAAGGTTGACCACGATGAGGTCCTTCTTGACATTGGCTACAAGACCGAGGGTGTTATCCTCTCTCGCGAGCTTTCCATCAAGCACGATGTCAACCCGGATGATGTGGTTGCCGTTGGTGATCAGATCGAGGCCTTGGTTCTCCAGAAGGAGGACAAGGAAGGCCGCCTGCTCCTGTCCAAGAAGCGCGCACAGTACGAGCGCGCATGGGGACAGATCGAGAAGGTCAAGGAAGAAGACGGCGTTGTTACCGGTACCGTCATCGAGGTCGTCAAGGGTGGCCTGATCCTAGACATCGGCCTGCGTGGCTTCCTTCCCGCATCCCTCGTCGAGATGCGTCGCGTTCGCGATCTCGCACCTTACATCGGTCGTGAGATCGAAGCCAAGATCATTGAGCTGGATAAGAACCGTAACAACGTTGTTCTGTCCCGCCGCGCATGGCTTGAGCAGACTCAGTCTGAGGTTCGCACCAACTTCCTGCACACCCTCCAGAAGGGCCAGGTTCGCAGCGGTGTCGTGTCCTCCATCGTTAACTTTGGTGCCTTCGTTGACCTCGGTGGGGTCGACGGTCTGGTTCACGTCTCCGAGCTGTCTTGGAAGCACATCGATCACCCCTCAGAGGTCGTCGAGGTTGGTCAGGAAGTCACCGTCGAGGTGCTGGATGTCGATATGGACCGCGAGCGCGTGTCGCTGTCGCTGAAGGCCACCCAGGAAGATCCGTGGCAGACCTTCGCACGTACTCACGCCATCGGCCAGGTCGTGCCCGGCAAGGTTACCAAGCTCGTTCCCTTCGGCGCATTCGTGCGTGTTGAAGACGGTATTGAAGGCCTGGTTCACATCTCCGAACTTGCTCAGCGTCACGTCGAGCTGCCCGAGCAGGTCGTTAAGGTTGGCGACGAGGTCTTCGTCAAGGTCATCGATATCGACCTCGAGCGTCGTCGTATCTCGCTGTCCCTGAAGCAGGCTAACGAGCGTGTCGATCCCAACTCTGAAGAGTTTGATCCTTCGCTTTACGGTATGGCTGCCGAGTACGACGAAGAGGGCAACTACAAGTACCCCGAAGGCTTCGATCCCGAAACCCAGGAATGGATGGAAGGCTACGAAGCTCAGCGTGAGGCTTGGGAAGCTCAGTACGCACAGGCCCAGGCTCGCTGGGAAGCTCACAAGGCTCAGGTTGCAAAGGCCCTTGAAGAGGACGCCGAAGCAGCTCCCGCAGTCGAAGAGCAGGCTTCGTACTCGACCCCTGTCGACTCCGAAGGCACCCTCGCCTCCGATGAGGCGCTTGCAGCACTTCGTGAGAAGCTGACCAACAACTGAATCACAGCGCCTAAGCGCTCATAGTCAGTTCTGAGGCCCCGGTGAAAACCGGGGCCTCAGTTTTTGTCATTGTTTAACTGGCGGAATGGTTGGGGCCGATATCGAATAGATCAGGTTTTGGATCTTGATGGCCCTCTGAGGTCTAGGGAATCATCGCTTCAGATTATCGAGGCTAAGAGTGATGGCCCGTCTGCAACGAGACGGGCCATCGTCATAGGCAATAGATGCTAGGCCTGGATTCGCTTGGAAACGACCAGATCGATTGCGAAGCCGATCAACGCTGCGATGGCGGTCGGTAATATCCAACCGATTTGAAGGTCTTGACCAGGACTCCAAGCCATCAAAGGCGCAACGAAGTCCAGTACCCCAAAGGAAATCACTGTCGTGAGAAGTGACCAGATACTTGCAAGCCACACGCCAAGACGGAAGGTCCAGCGAACCTGCATTGAGTAGTGAAGGGGGTGGGTGAGGATCGTAATGAAAACGATGCTAATGGCGATGGGGTAGAGGAAAGTAATGATTGGAACCGCCACCTTAAGAACCGTTGAGAGTCCAGCGGATGCCAGTACGAAGGAGATAATCGTGAAGCCGACAAGCCACATTTTGTAGGTGATCTTAGGAAGCAGTCTTTCAAAGAATTCTGAAGTTGCAGCGAGTAAGCCGACAGCAGTTGTCATACATGCGGTAAGCACAATGAGTCCAAATACAAGCTGTCCAGCCGTCCCCATCGTTATGTGAGAAGCGTCGGCAAGGAGTGTAGCTCCATCGGTGTAGTCTTGCCCACCAGGAATAACGTGTCCAATCAAACCCAGACCGACATAGACCAAACCAAGCAAAATACCCGCGATAAGGCCTGCCGCACTGGTTCGACGAATGAGCTTTGCGCCGCTTATTCCTCCTTCTCCTTGATCAAATGAAGCGACGACAATGATGCCGAATGCAAGTGCAGCAATCGAATCCATGGTCATATATCCGTCGAGCAAACCAGCTGTTAATGGCGCGTGGACGTACTGTCCGACGGGAGCAGCATCAGAGGGTGGAAGTTTTGCCAGCGACAGGAAAACCAAAAGAACAAGGAGAACCAGAAGGACAGGCGTCAGGATTTTGCCGAGGTGGTTGACGATTTGACGAGGATTCCACGAAAGAAACAGCGCAAGCCCGAAAAAGCATGCATTAAAGATCATTGAGCTCATGAATGAAGTCGAATGAATGATCGGTGCAATTGCGGTCGAGAAAGAAACAGCACCCGTACGTGGAAGTGCGTAGAATGCCCCGATCGACAGATAGACCATGCATGAGAATGCGATTCCAAATGCCTTTCCGCCGCGTCCAGAAAGGTCCCGCAGATCAGTTCCTGACAATGCGATTGCGATAATCGCAATGACAGGCAGAGCAACACCGCCGATGAGGAAACCGATCATGGCTGGGTTAAAGTTTGATCCGGAATTGGCGCCCATGATGGGCGGGAAGATCAAGTTTCCCGCACCGAAAAACATTGAAAACAAGGTGAGGGAGGTTGCGATCAGCAGTCCCATTCCTTGGGGACGCTTCGTCTGCGTTGTTGCTGTTTCAGTCACTATTCTGCTTCTAGCCGTAGAAGTAATTATTTCTGTCGCGATTCTTTCACTTCGTGCCTGTTGTGCCAAGCTGTGTTCACTGTTCTAGTCTTCAGATGTGAAGACAGTCATTCAATCCGGAGGCGCGAGCGCCTATCTTCTTCGCTCAATACCGCCGGCGCGCACTCAAGGACCGGCACTTTTTCTTGCACTCAGCGGAGGAATCGGTGCGGGAAAGTCCACGATTGCTCATGTGTTGCGCGGCCTCGGTGTCTTTGTCGTGGATGCGGACCAACTGGCACGCGAAGTTCTTTCGCCTTTCCATCCCGTGTACGAGGCCGTGCTGGCTCACTTTGGAGCCGATCTTGCATTCCCGGATGGCTCACTTGACCGGCGCCTTCTCGCGCAGAGAGCCTTCTCTTCACCTGAATCGACTTCGCTGCTGAACTTGCTCACGCATCCTGCGATTTCAGCTCTTGCTTGGGAACGACTGAAATCTGCTCCCCAAGGTGGTTGTGCGCTCTATGATGTTCCACTTCTGACGACCTATGAAGATGCCTCACTTTTTGATGTAGTGATTATGGTCAGTGCACCAGAGGAATTGCGCGTTGAGCGGCTAATATCTCGAGGTCTGAGCGAAGTAGATGCTCGAGCTCGCATACGCTCGCAAATTTCGGATAGCGAGCGCCGGAAGTTAGCAACTATCTGGGTTGAGAACCTCGGGAATCAAGAAGACCTTGCCGAAGTTTCCAAGCAGCTCTATTCGTGCTGGTTGACACGTGTGCACTAGTTGTTCAAACTTCTTCAGTATTTCTTCAGCTTTCACATGAATTCAACGGGTAACGCTCAATTAATAACCCGGAAAACACCCAGAAACAACCAGTTTGATACGTAAAAATTTATCTGAACGAGAAACTAGACCGGTTGTGACTGGGACGCTTGAAGTCGGATATCGCAAAAGTCGCTTGTGGCGATGATAACCGTCTTCCTCGTGGGGGCAACGAAGAGCTTCTGCATCGTATAGCGAACAGGCCAGCCGACATTTACCGCAGAGATGAGGATAAATGGCGCTGTTGAAGACGAAGCGTACTTTTGTTGGAAGCAGGGCGGTGCGTACTCTTGGTGCACTGACCCTTGGCGCAGGAATGACTTTGGGCGGTCTCTCGCTTGCGTGGGCTGGCGATGAAGTGCCCGGACCTGATGAAGTACGTGCACTGGGATACAACACCCTGACCTTTCAGGATGAATTTAACGGGAGCGAGCTTGACACCTCGAAGTGGGGTTTGGCACTAGGATGCTTCGATCCGAATGCTCACTCTCAAGCCCAATACTCCGATGCCAAGGAAAATGTCAGCGTTTCAGGCGGCGTTCTTCACCTAACCGCACGTTATGAGCCAAAGACGCAGAAGTGGGATCGTAATACGCATTCCATGGTCACCGTTGACCGCGAATGCAAACGTACCTCTAATGGGCAGACGGATTCTTACAAGGCTCCATTTACCTCTGCGATGGTTCAAACTCGCGATAACAAGGGAGTGAAGTGGGCTGCCTACGGTGACTTCTACGCTGAAGCTCGAATCAAACTTCCCACAGCAGTCGCATCATGGCCTGCATTTTGGATGACGGGTACAGATCCAATTAGCTTCCCCGCACACGGCGAGATTGACGTAGTTGAGGCAAAGGGCTGGGATCCGCACTTCCTCCAGGCAAATGTCCATACACCTCGCGTCGGTAACCCACAGAAGACCGAACAACATATGGGACAGTTGGGCGGTGACGGCTCGTCACAAAGCCAGTTCCACACCTATGGCGTTGAGAAAAACGGTCGGGCGATTACTTTCTACTTGGACGGACGTAAGGCGCATACCGTTACTTACGACCAGGTGAAGGGGAGCAACCCCTTCGTGAATGACGCTAACGGTATGATCTTGCGCCTGAATCAGATGGTTGGTGGAACATTCCTTGCGTCCGACAAGGGCGATACAACCTATACGGATGCTACGAAGTACATCGATGCGTACAAGGGAAATGGTTCTGACATGCTCGTCGATTACGTGCGTGTATGGAAGAAGGGCTCGACAACAAGAAGCGTTCCTGAACCGACTCCTACGACAAGTGCACCTGAGGTGACGACACCGACACCGACACCGGAGGCTACTACTCAGGCTCCCTCTCCGGTTACTCCCAGCGCGACAGTTGAGACTCCTGTTGCACCAACACCCAAAGCTCCTATTGTTGCACCACAACCGGTCGTTCCTAGCGCCACTTCCGAAGCGCCCGTAGCGCCGACAGCGCAACCGACAGTTGTCGCGTCTCAGCCGGTTGTACCGACTGAAAGTACCCCGAATCCAGTTGCAACAACACCGGTTCCGAACACAAATGTTGTCGCACCTCAGCCCGTTGCTCCGCCCGTGACAACCGAGGCGCCCAAGCCAACTTCCGACTCAAATACCAATTCCCGCAGGCGAGTTCGTCGCTCTACTGAGACGGAGCCAAGCCCGGTAGCAACGGAGACAACCAGTGCTGTCTCGACCCCGAGTAATGATGTTTCGGCATCCCCAAGCACTGCGGAGCCTTCTGCTCCAAGTGATTCGTCATCGCAGATCTCTGAGGACCCACAGGACCAGGTACGCGATCGTGCCACAGAAGCTCAAAGCATTGGTAATACTTTGACTGTCGGAAATGCTGCATCTGTTGCAACGACCGCACAGGCAATCGAGCAAAAGCCCGCAATTGTTCGTGCCTTGGCTCAAACAGGTGGCTCCTTCTGGTCGTTGGCTCTCGCGGGAGTGCTTGCTGTTGGCGGTGTTGCGATGATTGCCTCGCAGCGTCGTGTGAAGGAGTAAGCGCTAGGACCCGCTTGGTCTTAAGCCGTTCACTGCGATTCGCGCCGTGGACGTGTACCCACGAGGTGCGTGAGCTCAGGCAAATGAGCTACGGACACTTACGGAGGTACCCGTTCACGGCGCGTTCATGTTCGAAATGACGTAGCGTTAAAGGGTGAGCCAAAGCCCTATCATTCGTGCGGAACACCCCTTTGAGGTTATTTCTGAGTACACTCCATCTGGTGACCAGCCGAAGGCGATTCATGAGCTAGCGGAACGTCTGCGCGCGGGTGAACAAGACATAGTCCTTCTCGGTGCGACAGGAACCGGTAAGAGTGCAACGACTGCTTGGCTGATCGAAGAAGTTCAACGTCCTGCCTTGGTGCTTGAGCCCAATAAAACTTTGGCAGCGCAGCTGGCGGCGGAGTTTCGTCAGCTGCTGCCCAATAATGCTGTTGAGTACTTCGTGTCTTATTACGACTACTATCAGCCTGAAGCCTACGTTCCTCAAACCGATACCTTTATTGAGAAGGATTCGTCGATCAACGATGAAGTTGAAAGGCTGCGCCACAGTGCGACAAACTCGCTTCTAACTCGTCGAGATACGGTTGTTGTTTCCTCTGTCTCATGTATTTACGGTTTGGGTACACCAGAAGAGTACGTTGCACGGATGATCGAGCTGAGTCGCGGAATGCGCATTGACCGTGACGACCTTCTCCGCGCCTTCATCGGTATGCAGTACACGCGAAACGACATTGGTTTTACCCGCGGAACCTTTAGGGTCCGTGGAGACACGATTGAGATCATTCCGGTGTATGAGGAACTGGCAATCCGGATTGAAATGTTCGGTGATGAGATTGATTCCTTGGCAGTACTCCACCCCGTGACGGGAAATGTCATTGAGGAAGTTGATCATGTCTACCTCTTCCCGGCCTCGCACTATGTTGCCGGCGAAGAACGAATGAAACGCGCGATCGCTTCCATCGAGGAGGAACTCGAAGAACGCCTTGAATGGTTTGAATCCCAAGGAAAACTGCTTGAAGCTCAGCGTCTTCGGATGCGAACAACCTACGACCTCGAAATGCTCAAGGAAATAGGTACGTGTGCTGGAGTCGAGAACTATTCACGTCATATTGATGGACGTGGCCCGGGAACACCTCCGAATACGCTGCTCGATTATTTCCCCGATGATTTTGTTCTGGTCATCGATGAATCCCACGTGACGGTTCCACAAATTGGGGCGATGTTTGAAGGCGACATGTCACGAAAGCGCACTCTGGTTGATTACGGTTTCCGTCTCCCCTCGGCAATGGATAATCGTCCACTGAAATGGGACGAGTTTACGCAACGCATTGGTCAAACTGTCTATCTTTCAGCAACACCGGGGCAGTATGAGCTGGATCGTTCTGACGGTGTAGTCGAACAGATCATTCGTCCGACTGGCCTTGTGGACCCTCAAGTTATTGTCAAACCAACTCAAGGGCAGGTTGATGACTTGCTCGAACAGATTCGTGAGCGTACTCAGCGAGACGAGCGTGTTTTGGTCACAACTCTCACCAAGAAGATGGCTGAAGATCTGACTACCTACTTGGGTGAGAGGGGAGTGAAGGTCGAATACCTGCACTCTGATGTCGACACCTTAAGGCGCGTCGAATTACTCCGCGAACTTCGCCTTGGTGTCTTTGATGTTTTGGTAGGAATTAACCTGCTTCGTGAGGGACTGGACCTGCCTGAGGTTTCACTGGTGTCAATTTTGGATGCCGATAAAGAAGGTTTCCTACGCTCAACCCGATCGCTCATTCAGACCATTGGCCGAGCCGCGCGTAATGTGTCGGGTGAAGTGCACATGTACGCTGATAACATCACTGACTCGATGCGCGCAGCAATAGATGAAACCGAGCGACGCCGTGAGATCCAGCTGGCCTATAACCATGAGCACGGGATTGATCCCAAACCGCTGCGAAAGAAGATCGCGGACGTTACTGACATGCTGGCTCGCGAAGAAGTCGATACTGCAGAACTCCTCGAAGGTGGATACCGCCGCGAGCGGCCGGCTACAGACATTCGCGCAGATGCGATGGCCTCGGAGGCTATAGAGGATGTGCCCAGGAGCCGGGAAGAACTTGTCAATATGGCGCAAAATGACCTTGAGGCTCTTATTGCCCAGTTGAGTTATCGAATGATGGAAGCTGCAGAGAACCTCCAGTTCGAGCTTGCTGCTCGTCTACGTGATGAGCTCGCTGAACTCAAGAAAGAACTTCGTGCAATGAAAGCAGCAAACTAATCTTTGTGGAAAGTGGTGAGTGCCTTTGAGTAAAGGCACTAAGATAGTGGTGTTCTAAGTTCTCAATGCTGGGAGTCGACTGTGTCTACGATGGCGCATACGCAAGCCCGTCCCGTTCCTTTTTCAAAACGCGCCCTTGCTTGGTCTGCTCACCTCTTCACACTAACCGGTGTGCTGTGGGCGTCTTTGGCGACAATTGCTCTGTACGAGGGGCATATCCGCCAGATGTGGATGTGGTTGGGAATCGCACTTCTTGTTGATGCATTTGACGGTAGTTTCGCGCGTGCTGTTCGCGTTACTGAATACGCTCCCGGTTTTGACGGAGCGACGTTGGACAATATTGTCGATTACCTGACCTGGACCTTCATTCCGGCGCTGTTCATGGTCTTCTATCTGCCGTTTGGATCCCGCGGGCTAGGCATCGCTGCGGCCTTAATTGTCTGTCTCTCCTCAATGTTCTGTTATTGCAATGTTTCCTTGAAGACACCAGACCACTACTTTATGGGTTTTCCAGCTGCATGGAATGTGGTTGCAGCAATTATGTGGATTTTCCAAACCGGAGCTCTTTTTAACTTTATTGCGACCGTAATTTTGGCGATCCTTACGGTTGCTCCGATTGCTTTTGTCCACCCCTTCAGGGTCGGTCGTTTGCGTGTTCTTAACATCGTCGCAGCACTGGTATGGGTTGCGGCAACGGCTCTACTTGTCGCATATGCACCCCTGCGCCCGTTTATCCTTACAGGCATTTGGTGGGTTGCGGGGATCTGGATTCTTGTCGTGAGCGCTGTGCGTTCGATTCAGGGAATTCCTCAAGAATTTCGTGACGCAGAGTAACGCTTGACAAGACGGGTGTTCTGAATCCCGCGCCAAACCTCGGTAGCAAGAGACGCCGCAATCATAAGGCCCACAATGATGATGACTGAGCCTGGGTATCCGCGTCCGTGTACCCAGAAATAAACGTAGGGCGCCATGAACGTTGCTAGTGCGACAATTGCGCCGGCGTAGCGTTCCAATGGTCTTGACGCCGTCAGCATCGCGAGAATTCCCCAGGTATACGGGATTGCGGTCAGTACGTCGATTGCCCATAAGACCAACACAGAGCCGTGAAATTGTGGAACAAAGATGACTGGAAGTGCCCGAAGTGATGAGTACACGAAGACAACCGCGTAAACCCAGAAACGTGGGTCTTTGAGAACTCGCGTGATCAGGGAACGTTTGAAAACCTTTACCCCCGCTGCCTCAATTTGATGGGCGAGGCCGCGCGGAGTTTGTGTTGCGTTCATTCCTTCTAATGCCGCCCTGAAGCTTGCATCGGGAAGTAACTGATGAACAACATCGCTGACCCGTAGTCCGAAGACAGTCTGCGTCTCAGAATGTTCTGCACCGACGTTCACGAAGAGACCGAATAGTGGACCAGCGAGTTCTTTCAGTCGCTCAGTGTCAATAGGGCCAATCAACCAGATCAAAGCTCGGTGCTCTAAAGCATCTCGTACTTCAGAGTAAAAATTATCGGTTGTCGACAATACCTGTGGTGTGAGTTCACGAACCTCACGACGTCCCAATTCGGCAAGTCTGGAAACACCGGCAGTATGCGCGAGATTTGTTGTATCGAAAGCACAGGATTGGACGACTGGCAGTTCAAAAGGTGCCCGGGTCGACCCGAGAAGGGTCTCCTTCAGGCGACGCAGTCGGGAAACTTGGGCTGCACGATTTTGAACACTCACTCTGTTGAGTCTAAAGCACTTGCGTGTGAAGCTCTTAACGACTTGTGATCTGATTGAGAATGTGAGCGGGATCGTTTGTTACGCTAGTCGCGAGGGGAGTAATCCCAAAAAGAGCACCATCGTCAACGCGGTATCTCCCAGATACCCGGTGTTGCTGCCCAATTTTGGGTGGGAAGAGACCTCAAATCTCAGCCTGAAAGGTCATTCGTGGACGTACATATCCTCGGCTGGATCGGCTTGGCCGTCGCTGTTATTGTCTTAATTTCCACTGACATCATTGGACACGTGCGTAAGCCACACCCGCCTTCTATGAAAGAAGCAACAGCGTGGACACTGGGTTACGTTGGTCTTGCGGTGATGTTTGGCCTAGCGATTTGGGCGATCTACGGAGGAACCTACGCTATCCAGTTCTATAGCGGATACCTGATGGAGTGGTCGCTTTCGCTGGACAACCTCTTTGTCTTCGTCATCATCATGTCGTCCTTCAAAGTGCCAAGGCAGTTTCAGCAGAAAGCACTTCTAGCAGGAATTATCATTGCCCTGATATTTAGATCATTTTTCATCATCGTCGGTGTCACCTTAGTCAACCGTTTCACGTGGATGTTCTTCTTCTTTGGCGCGTGGCTTCTGTGGACGGCATATTCGCAGGCGCGCGAAGGCGCATCTGATGAAGAGGAAGAAGTTGAGGAAATTCAAGAGAATGCGTTTGTTCGATTTGTCCGACGTATTCTTCCCGTGACCGATGGATACATGGGAGACCGTTTCTTCTACCGCCATAATGGTCGCACATCAATCACCCCCTTGTTCCTTGTTGTTTTGGCGCTTGGATCCGCGGATCTTATGTTTGCGCTCGATTCCATTCCTGCGATCCTTGGGCTTACTCAAGAGGAGTATTTGGTCTTTGCGTGCAACGCTTTTGCATTGCTAGGACTACGGCAGCTTTTCTTCCTTATCGATGGCCTTCTTGAAAGACTCGTTTTCCTCAACTACGGACTTGCAGTGATCTTGGGCTTCATCGGGGTGAAGCTGATTCTTCATGCACTCCACGAAAACTCATTGCCCTTCCTTAACGGGGGCGAGCCTATTCATGGAATTCCGGAAATCGGAATCCCGGTCTCACTTGCTGTCATTGCAGGCACACTCATCACGACAGTTCTAGCCTCGCTTATTTATTCGAAGCGCGATTCCTCGAGGACTAACGGCCGATGACCTTTGCTGCACAAGCTCCTAATCGTGCTCAAGGACTTACTGGATCCGAAGTAAAGATCCGCGAAGAAGCAGGCAAGCTGAACATCACTAAGCTCCCTTCATCGCGATCGCTGGCATCGATTATTCGCGCAAATGTCTTGACGCTTTTTAATGCGATCTTGAGCATCGCAATGGTCATTGTGATCATCTTCGGATCCTGGCAGGATGCCGTTTTCGGTGCGATCATGATCATTAATGCGGTTATTGGAATTTTTTCCGAACTTCGTGCGAAGAAAACACTGGACGATCTTGCAATCGTTGACGCCCCTCGGGCGAAGGTTCGACGCGATGGGCGCACCGAGCAGATTGACGTTCAACGTATTGTTATCGACGATATTGTCGAGCTTTCACTCGGCGATCAAATTGCGGCTGACGGCGAGGTCGTAGAAGTTTCCGGTTTGGAAATTGACGAATCGATGCTCACTGGTGAATCTCGCCCGGTTCTTAAGCAGCTCGGTGATCGTCTTCTTGCCGGAACATCCGTCGTTTCAGGCTCTGGTGTGATGCATGTGCAAGCGGTGGGTTCAGATCTGTACGCGCAGGGGATTGCGCGTCATGCGCGGACTTTCTCTCTTGCCACTTCTGAGATTCAACAGGGTATTAATAAGATTCTGCGCGTTATCTCGATTGCCCTTCCTCCGATTATTCTTTTGACACTCTGGTCGCAAACGCGAATTGCAGGAGAAGCTACCCCCTACGCGTGGCAACACGCATTGGTTCTTGCTGTTGCAAGCGTTGTCGGAATGATTCCGCAGGGATTGGTGCTCCTCACTTCCATGAACTTCGCGATCGGCTCAGCGACTTTGGCGCGGAAAGGCGCTCTTGTTCAGGAGCTTCCCGCAGTTGAAGTGCTGGCTCGTGTTGACGCACTGTGTCTGGATAAAACCGGTACGCTCACAACCGGTGGAATTCGATTGCGCTCCTTGGAGATTCTTGATCGACAGCGAGAAGATGAGCTTTTCCGCGCGCTGTGGGTGCTCAACGACGATGAAACAAATGCAACCGCGCGAGCGATCAAAGACTATTTGCGCAATAGGGGAGAGCTTCCGCAGGAAGATACTGAACCCTCTCGAACTATTCCCTTCTCCTCTGAACGTAAGTGGGCAGCGTGGGTCACACATAGTGCATCAATCGTCATGGGCGCCCCTGAGATGCTTATTGACCACGTTGAGAACCTCGCAAGTCTTCGAGCTGATATTCGTTCATATGCGAGTGAGGGCTTGAGAGTATTAGTCGTCGTTCGCTATGACGAGGCCATTGAAGACCACACCCTTCCGGCAAATCCATCGGCTCTCGCCCTCCTGGTTTTGGAAGAAGACTTGCGTGATGATGCTACCGAAACCCTCGCTTACTTCCGCCGCCAAGGTGTGCGTGTACGCATCATTTCGGGTGATAGTCCGACTACGGTTGCCGCACTAGCCGCACAGGTCGGGCTGCGTTCACCTAATGGCGACGCTCCTCACGCATTTGATGCTCGGAATCTCCCTCAGGATCCAACGTCTGCTGAATTCGTCTCTATCGTTGAAGCGACAGATGTTTTCGGACGTGTTACTCCCGAACAGAAACGTGCGTTGGTTAAGGCCCTGCAAACTCAAAAGCACTGTGTTGCTATGACGGGCGATGGTGTCAATGATGCTCTCGCGCTCAAAGATGCTGATTTGGGTATTGCGATGGGCAATGGCGCAGCAGCAACCAAGGCCGTTTCACAGTTGGTTTTGGTTGATCAAAAGTTTTCGGTACTCCCCAGTGTCTTGGCCGAGGGGCGTCGCATCATGGCCAATATGGAACGCGTTTCATCGCTTTTCCTGGCAAAGACGACCTACGCGACACTTTTTGTCATTCTCAGTGCAATTTTTGCGTGGCGTTATCCTTTCTTGCCGAGACATTTTACTTACGTCGACACTCTAACTATTGGTGTTCCTGCGTTCTTCATTGCCTTAGGTCCCAACAATCGTCGTTATGTCCCTGGTTTTTTGTCTCGAACTTTGTCGCTTGCAATTCCCAGCGGCATCGTTCTGGGAGTTGCGGCTCTTGCTATCTATTCTTCAGTCGGCAACGGTACGGTACTCGGCTCCACCGCGGCCGCAATGACGGTTCTGATTGGCGGATTGTGGCTTTTGTCGATCACAGCACGACCGCTGGTACCGTGGCGCGTAGTTTTGATCTGCGCTATGGCTGTAGCGGGAGTTTTAGGTGTCCTCCTTCCCTTTGCGCGAGCCTTCTTTGCCTTCCAATGGCCCACGGCCCCGTTGTGGCTGGCGATTATCGGATCAGGACTTGCTGCCGGCCTCGTCATCGAGGCGTTCTCGCGGGTGCTCTACATGGGTAAGCTTCGAGAAGCAGAGTTAGAAGGCCATTCCATAGACTAAACGTGAAGCGAAGCATAAAAGAACACATGTTCGACCAAAGCAATGCGTCAACACGTAAACTAGTGGAGTGCATGATCAGTTAATTGTCCGTGGAGCCCGCGAGCATAATCTCAAGGGTGTCGACCTTGATCTTCCCCGTGGCTCGATGATTGTTTTCACCGGTCTATCGGGATCGGGTAAGTCGTCTCTTGCCTTTGACACGATTTTTGCCGAAGGTCAAAGGCGTTACGTTGAATCACTGTCCTCATATGCGCGTCAGTTTTTGGGACAGATGGATAAGCCTGATGTTGATTTCATCGAGGGGCTCTCTCCAGCAGTGTCAATCGACCAGAAATCTACTTCACGTAATCCGCGTTCGACGGTCGGTACGATTACCGAAATCCATGACTACTTGCGTCTATTATTTGCGCGCGCTGGGGTAGCCCACTGTCCGGTGTGTGGAGCCCGTATCCAAGCTCAGACTCCCCAGCAGATTGTTGACCGTGTTCGCTCGCTTCCTGAAGGAACCCGCTTCCAGGTCCTGTCGCCTGTTGTTCGGGGCCGCAAGGGGGAATATCAGGATCTTCTCGAGGAGCTCAAGGCATCTGGCTATGTGCGAGCAATCGTCGATGGTGAATTACTTCGACTTGAAGATGTCCCTCCGCTAGAGAAAAAGCTCAAGCACACGATTGAAGTTGTTGTTGACCGGCTTGTCGTACGTGAGGGTGTCCGTCAGCGATTGACCGACTCCGTTGAAACAGCACTTCGTCTTTCCGACGGCTTAGTGATCATCGACTGCATTGATTTGGATGAGTCAGATCCTGATCGTCGACGCAAATACTCTGAAAAGCGTTCGTGCCCCAACGACCATCCTTTGGCATTGGATGAAATTGAACCGCGAACTTTCTCCTTTAACGCGCCCTACGGAGCGTGTCCCGAGTGCTCGGGCTTGGGCTCGAAACTTGAAGTTGATCCTGAACTTGTCGTGCCGGATGAGGAACTTTCGCTCAACCAAGGCGCCGTGATTGTTTGGAACTCGAATTTTAAGTATCACCGACACCTTCTGGAAGCCTTGGCAAAAGAGCTCGGTTTTTCCATGGACACACCGTGGAAAGATCTTCCCAAGAAGGTTAAGGATGCAATCCTCAACGGTCGAAACTACGAAGTAAAAGTTAAATTCCGTAACCGATGGGGACGGGAACGTTCGTATACGACGGGGTTCGAGGGCGCGCTCACCTATATCCAGCGGAAAAAAGAAGAGACTGAATCACAGCTGGTCGTTGATCGTATGGATTCGTACATGCGCGAAGTCCCCTGTAGCGCGTGCCAAGGAGCAAGATTACGTCCCGAGGTCTTGGCAGTTACTATCGGCGATCTCTCAATCGCACAGCTTTCGGATTTGTCGATTAGCGATGCAAAAAACTTCCTCGACAGCGTTACTTTGGAAGAGCGTTTTTCTGTCATCGCCGCACCGATTCTTACTGAAATTCAGGCGCGATTGAACTTCTTGGTCGATGTTGGTCTGTCTTATCTCACGCTCTCCCGCGGTGCTGCAACTCTTTCTGGAGGAGAGGCTCAACGAATTCGTTTGGCAACCCAAATTGGTTCCGGCCTCGTAGGAGTTTTGTATGTCCTCGATGAGCCTTCGATTGGCCTTCATCAACGTGATAACCGCAAGCTCATCACGACCTTGGAACACCTACGTGACCTCGGAAATACCCTGATTGTTGTCGAACATGATGAAGAGACCATCGAATCTGCTGACTGGATCGTTGATGTGGGCCCGGGAGCCGGTGAAAACGGTGGCTGGATCGTTCACAGTGGAACTCTTGAGGAACTTAAAGAGAATAAACGCTCTTTGACGGGTCAATATCTCAGTGGAAAGCGTTCGATTGTTGTGCCTCAATCTCGCCGGGAGCGTGATCCCAAGCGCCAGATTACGGTGAAGGGCGCGCGCGAAAACAATCTCAAAGACGTTACGGTGTCCTTCCCTCTTTCGACTTTTACCGCGGTGACGGGCGTATCTGGCTCGGGTAAATCTACCCTGGTTAATCAAATTCTTTATCGATCCTTGGCTAGCCGTTTGAACGGAGCACGTCTTGTTCCGGGACGCCATCGTTCCGTTGTCGGTACTGATGGCCTTGATAAGGTCGTGCATGTCGACCAATCGCCTATCGGTCGTACACCGCGGTCGAATCCGGCCACCTACACGGGAGTCTGGGATCAAATTCGTAAGCTCTTTGCTGAAGTCCCTGAGGCAAAGCTTCGCGGTTATGGTCCCGGGCGTTTCTCTTTCAATGTGAAGGGGGGACGGTGCGAGTCCTGTAAGGGTGATGGAACCCTCAAGATTGAAATGAACTTCCTTCCGGATGTTTATGTCCCTTGCGAGGTTTGCCATGGTGCACGGTATAACCGTGAGACTTTGGAGATTCTCTACAAAGGTAAGAGCGTCGCAGATGTCCTCAATATGCCTATTGCCGAGGCCGCTGAGTTCTTTGCTCCAATCTCGCGGATTGCCCGTCACCTGAATACCTTGGTTGAAGTTGGCTTGGGCTACGTGCGACTTGGTCAAGCTGCGACAACTCTGTCCGGTGGGGAAGCGCAGCGTGTCAAGCTCGCATCGGAGCTGCAACGCCGGTCGACGGGGAGGACGGTGTATGTCCTAGACGAGCCAACTACTGGTTTGCACACTGAAGACATACGTAAACTACTGCTTGTTCTCCAGAGCCTGGTCGATAAGGGTAATACGGTGATCGTTATCGAGCACAATCTTGACGTGATCAAGAGTGCCGACTGGGTCATTGACATGGGACCTGAGGGTGGTAGTGGTGGCGGTACCGTCGTTGCAGAAGGAACGCCCGAAGACGTCGCCAAGGTCCGTGAATCATTCACAGGTCAGTTCCTTGCGGAGATTTTCGAGGCCTCTCAGCAGCAAGGAGCGAAATCAAAGTAGCTGCACAATCGACGTGCGCTGAAAAGCTGAGCTGAAAAGAGTTGTGTGGGCTTCCCAAAAGGGGAGCCCACACAAACATTGAAAAGCAGTGCTTTTGCCTCAGAAACTCAAACGCTGTGATCGCGACAGGAGTTACTGAGCTTCGGGAGTTGTTCCCGATTCATAAAGCGCTTCAACCTCATCCGCAAAATCAGCAAGAACCCGACGCCTCTTGAGCTTTAGTGATGGCGTCATATATCCGTTCTCAACAGTAAAGGCTGCGTTGACGATGCGGTAGCGGCGGATTGATTCAGCCCGTGAAACTTGCTTATTGGCCCGCGCAATCGCACGTTCTAGAGACTCGCGCACTGCGGGTAGCTCTGCAGCCTGAGCCGCATCCACGACAGGCTGTCCGTGGGCGCGGAGCCATTCTGGAAGCATTTCTGTGTCGAGCGAAATCAGCGCTCCGATATATGGACGATTGTCACCGACAACAATGATATTTGCAATCAACGGATGGGTTGAGAGGGCATCTTCCAAAATTTCAGGGGAGACATTCTTCCCACCTGCGGTGACAATGAGCTCCTTCTTGCGGCCAGTGATACGGATGTGGCCTCGGTCATCAATCGAGGCGAGATCTCCGGTCTTAAACCAGCCATCAACAAAGGCCTCAGCAGTGGCCTCGGGAAGGTTATGGTACCCGCGGGAAACTGAAATTCCGCGGACTAAAAGTTCTCCGTCGCTGGCCAGTTTCGCCTGATTACCGGGCCATACGAAACCAACACTATCCGGCGGGAAATCCTGGGGGATCTCGACGCTGATGGGACCGGTGGTCTCGGAGAGTCCGTATCCCTGGAGCAGGGTCAGTCCGAGGCCTCGATAGAAGTTTGCAAGGTCGAGGGCGAGGGGAGCGCCTCCAGAGATGATTGTGTGAAGGTTTGGCCCAAGAATTGCCTTGACCTTCGAGAGAACTAATGCGTCAGCAACATGTCCGCGAATCTTCAACAGAGCGGAGGGGCCGGGAGAAGGAATTGCCGAGGCATCGGGTACGGGCGTGGTGTCTGGCAGGGGACCAGCAACTAGGGACTCGGGAAGAGGAGTATCTACATAGGCGCGCGATTCCGAAAGCGCGCGCGCTTGCTTTGCTGCCCAGGAGAACATTCGTCCCTTGAAACCGCCGCCGGCCTTGGCTGATGCCGCGTTATAGACCTTCTCCAAGACGCGTGGCACAACCAGAAGCATTGAGGGCTTGAAGGTCGCAATATCATCAACCAGGTTGCGTGTATCTGGTGAAAAGGCTACAACTCCTTGTCCCGAGAGCAAGCAGTACATCACAAAGCGTGCAAGTACGTGAGCCACGGGCAAGAATAGCAGCGAGCGAGAGCGCGGATCATTGATCAGAAGGGGGAGGAAATCGTAGGCCTGAAGCATGGGGCTGATGAAGTTCCCATGTGTGAGAACAACGCCTTTGGGGACCCCGGTGGTTCCGGAGGTGTAAATAATGGTGGCTTCATTCTCAAGGTTGACGGCCTCGGTCCGTAGGCGTACTTCTTCGATTGGAACATCGAGTCCGGCTTGGGCAAGCGCCCGCTGAGCTCCCTTATCAAGCGAGAGGAGATGACGAACCGAATCTGTCTTGACGGACTGAACGAGTTCGGCCTGCTGAGTCGTCGCGGTAATGACAATGCGGATATCTGCGTCCTTCAGGATGTGCTCAATTTGGACGGCAGAATCAGTTTCGTAGATCGGGACGGTGATCGCACCGCAGGACAGGGCGGCGACGTCGATGAGTGCCCACTCGTACGATGTTGGCGCCAAAATCGCAAGGTGCTCACCTGCTTTAAGGCCTAGGGCGATGAGGCCTCGAGCAATCGAATCAACATCCGAAAGGAACTGATCGATGGTAACTGGGCGCCACGTGCCCACAGGTGAACGACGCTCGATGGCGACCTGACCAGGATGCTCTTGAGCACGCAGGCGCAGCATCGATGGCAAATTCATCTCGGGGCTCGCCTCGCGAGTTGCAATCGCTTCCCAAGAGCCATCAGCAAGCCTGCGTACTGTCATGAGTATCCCTTTCGGTTGTATTTCGTTCAGCGTCTATCGTGCACGTCGGAAAAAACGGCGGCGCTTTGCCGGGGCAGATTCAACTGGCCCACCGTAAAGTTCGTCGACTTCATCTGCGAAATCATGAAGTACTTTTCCACGACGAAGCTTCAACGAGGGAGTCACGTAGCCGTTTTCGACAGTGAAGCTCGCATCAATGATTCGGAATTTGCGAATGGACTCCGCGCGAGAGACTGCCTTGTTTGCGCGGTCTACTGCACGTTGGAGTGAAGCTTGCACTTCGGGAAGCTGGGCGGCCTCGAGTGGCGAGCAACGGGGGAGTCCGTGCTTACGCAGCCAATCTGGAAGCATCTCAGCATCAAGGGTAAAGAGCGCACCGATAAATGGCCGTTGATCGCCAACAACAATGACGTTTGCAATTAAGGGGTGAGTTGCCAGTGAATCTTCCAAAACCTCGGGAGAGACATTTTTGCCACCAGCGGTGACGATGAGTTCTTTCTTTCGTCCGGTGATTGAAAGCTGGCCGCTCTTTGAGATAGAGCCTAAGTCGCCGGTATGGAACCACTCGCCATCGGGCATAACCTGGTGAGTTTGCTCAGGCAAATGGTAATAGCCGGGCATGACCGAAACACCTTTGACGAGGATTTCCCCGTCTTTTGCGATCTTGATGAAGTTTCCCGGAAGCGGCAGACCCACGGTACCCACGGGGTTCTTTCCAACATGCTGAACAGCGATCGGCCCGGTTGTCTCGGAGAGACCGTACCCCTGGAGAAGTGTGATACCCATGCCCGCGTAGAACTGGGCAAGGTCGGTGGCTAAAGGAGCCCCACCGGAAACGATGTAGCGAAGATTCGGGCCAAGAATCGAACGGATTTTCTTGAGAACAAGTGCGTCGGCAATGCCGTGGCGCGCCTTCTTCAGCAGGGAAGGCCCGAAAGTACGTTCTTGCGCAAGTGCATATGTGCGCGCCTGCTTGGCGCTCCATGCGAACATCTTGCCTTTGATTCCGCCGCCGGCTTTCGCGGAAGCGGCGTTGTAGACCTTTTCGAGTACACGCGGTACGACAAGCAGAACAGAAGGCTTGAAAGCCTGAATGTCGGGCAGCAGATTCTTAATATTTGGCGAGAATCCAAGGACACCTGCTCCAGAAAGCACGAGGTGCATAACGAGGCGTGCAAGAACATGCGCGACCGGGAGGAAGAGGAGCAGACGTGTATCAGGAGAGTCAACGATATCGCCAACAACCTGACGTGCGCCCGCAATCGTCGCCAGGAAGTTTGCGTGGGTGAGAACAACGCCCTTGGGAACTCCGGTAGTTCCGGAGGTATAGATAATTGTTGCGATCGAAGAAGAGTTGAGTGAAGAACGGCGAGCTTTGACGTCGTCGATTGACACATGTTTGGCAGCGCGAGCGATGGCTCGCAGTGCTCCCTGGTCCAAACTGTCGATTGAACGCGTGAAAGCGGGGGCGACACTTCGAACTAGTTCTGCCTGTTGTGTCGTTGCAGTGAACACTTGAACGACATGGGCATCTTCGAGGATGTGGCGGATCTGCGCGGCCGAATCAGACTCATAGATTGGGACCGTGATGGCTCCAATTGAGAGAAGAGAAAGGTCGAGCAGTAGCCATTCCATGGACGTGGAAGCGAGAATCGCGACCGAGTCTCCCGCTTCAATACCGAGGCCGACAAGGCCACAGGAAATGTACTCGACCTGGCGTTGAAGTTCTGCAGCAGTGATCTTTTGGGTTGCGCCAACGGAGGAACGTGTCTCGATGACGACCTGATCAGGATGAGCCGAGGCTCGTGCAGCGAGCAGGTCGGGGAGCAGCTCTTGCGAAGAGAGCTTAAATTTCGGCTTGATCGTATACGAACCGTCACGCATGCGTTTCATGATGTCTCCGTTTCGGACCTGCAGTTACACGAGTAGACACTATGAATATAGCGTCTAATGGCGGCTGTCTAGCTCACAGATCGTAATACAGCTGAAATTCATAAGGATGCGGGTAGGCGCGCATTGGGGCAATCTCCACCGTTTCTTTATAGTTAATCCAGGTTTCGATCAGGTCTTCAGTAAAGACATCTCCCTCGGTGAGGAATTCATAGTCATGACGAAGTGCCTCAAGAGCCGCTTCTAAACTGGAGGGAAGCTTCGCAATGGAATCGTAGTCAGCGCTCGGAAGTTCGTAGAGGTCCTTATCAATGGGCGCGGCTGGTTCGATTCGGCGTTTGATCCCGTCGATACCGGCCATGAGACAGGCTGAGAAGGACAAGTAGGGGTTCGCGCTGGGGTCAGGAACGCGGTATTCGACACGTTTCGCAGCAGGCGAAGTACCAGTTACGGGAATGCGAATGCAGGCGCTACGGTTACGCGCCGAATAGACCAAGTTAATCGGCGCCTCAAAGCCAGGGACAAGCCGGCGGAAAGAATTGACCGAAGGGTTTGTGAAGGCAAGCAGAGCAGGCGCGTGCTCCAAAAGCCCACCAATGAACCAGCGGGCGGTGTCAGAAAGAGAACCGTAGCCTCGTTCGTCATAGAAGAGAGGCTCGCCGTCTTTCCACAAGGAAAGGTGGGTATGCATTCCAGAACCGTTATCACCGAATAGCGGCTTGGGCATGAAGGTTGCCGACAGTCCCGCAGCACGCGCAGCGTTCTTAATGACGTACTTAAACTTCATCATGTCGTCTGCGGCAGTTGTTAAGGTATCGAAGCGGTAGTTGATCTCCTGCTGACCGCCTGAGCCAACCTCGTGATGTGCGCGCTCAAGCTTAAGTCCAACCTCGGTCAGGAGGTTAGACATCTCATCGCGAAGATCGGTGAAGTCATCGCTGGGGGAGACAGGGAAATAACCGCCCTTAAGTGCGACTTTATATCCCAGATTCCCACCTTCCTCCGCGCGTCCTGTGTTCCAGTAGGCCTCGTCGGAGTCAAGAGCGTAGAAGGTCGATTGAGGGCTTATCTGATAACGCACATCGTTGAAGACGAAGAACTCTGCCTCTGCGCCGATGTAACAGGTGTCGGCGATGCCAGTGGAGCGCAGGTAGGCCTCGGCCTTCGCAGCCACTTGTCGAGGGTCGCGTGAGAAAGGCTCATCAGTGAATGGGTCGACGATGGAGAAAATGATGACGAGTGTCTTATTAGCGTGGAAAGGGTCGACAAAGGCTGAGGTAATATCGGGAATCAGCTTCATATCTGATTCGTGAATCTGTGTAAAACCGCGAACCGATGAGCCGTCGAACATCAGTCCATCTTTGAGGACCGAAGCTTGAAGCTCGCTTGCGGGAATAGTGAAGTGCTGCTGGACTCCCGGAAGATCGCAGAAACGTACGTCGATGTACGCAATTTCTTCCTTTTCGATGAAGTCGATAACCTCTTGTGCCTGGCTAAACATGGCAAACCTTTCCACAGCAATACCTTCAAGAAATGATAAACCTTAGACCAAAAGTTTTCTAATGCCATGCAGAGCAAGCATCACATTGATAGCACGATTAGGCTAGGGGCGTGGCTGATCCTTCGACCTATCGACCGAAAACAAGCGAGATCCCGACAGACCCCGGCGTCTATAGGTTCCGTGATGAACAGGGCGCAGTCATCTATGTTGGTAAAGCAAAGAATCTTCGAGCGCGTCTGACTAATTACTTTCAAGACCTTGCCAATCTTCATCCGCGTACTCAGAAAATGGTAACGACCGCTGCCTCGGTGCAGTGGACTGTTGTACGTAACGAGATTGAAGCTCTCACCCTTGAGTTTACGTGGATCAAAGAATTCAATCCGCGTTTTAACGTCATGTTTAAGGACGACAAGTCCTATCCGTATCTCGCTGTGAGTATGGGGGAGCCTTTCCCGCGCGTTCAAGTGACCCGAGAAGCGCGTAGGAAAGACACGCGTTACTTTGGTCCGTATACCAAAGTTTGGGCTATCCGCGACACTATTGAACTCCTGATCCGTGTATTCCCCGTTCGAACCTGTTCTGCCGGGGTATTCCGCCGCGCTCAAGCCCAAGGACGTCCATGCCTCCTCGGGTATATCGACAAGTGTTCGGCGCCGTGCGTTGGCCGTATTTCTCAAGCAAAACATCGCGCTTTAGCTCAGTCGATGTGCGACTTTCTTGAGGGAAAGGCAAGCCCTATCCTGCGTCAGGTCGAGTCTGAAATGCGGCAAGCTAGTGCTGAGCTCGATTTTGAAACTGCCGCAAAGAAACGTGATGATCTGCGTGCACTAGAGACGGTTCTAGAACGTAACACGATGGTTTTAAACGATGGAACTGACGCCGATATTTTTGCCTTAGTAAGCGATGAACTTGATGCGGCGGTTCATGTTTTCCTTGTTCGCGGTGGCCGTATTCGTGGCACTCGAGGGTGGGTCGTTTCACGCGACGATGACGCCAGCGAAGCTGAACTCATGGCCAGACTTTTCGAACAGATCTATTCCGAACTACCGGATGTTCCTGAGGGAAGAAAACGACGCACTGAACAGGCACAGGCAGTATCAGTCGATGACGTCATTCATACGCCGACTCGAGCGGTTCCGCGTGAGATTTTGGTGAGTGTGATGCCTACCGAAAGGGGCACAATCGCTGAGTGGCTCTCTGAAAAAAGGGGAGCGGCGGTCGAGATTCATGTCCCGAAACGCGGTCCGAAGGCCCAGCTTATGGAAACCGTTAAAGAAAATGCGAAGCAAGCATTGCTGCTTCATAAGACGCGTCGAAGTGGTGATCTTGCACAACGCGGTCAGGCGTTGGACGAGCTTGCTGAATACCTCGATCTTCCTGCGTCTCCTTTGCGCATCGAGTGCTACGACATCTCTCACACGCAGGGGCAGCTTCAGGTCGGCTCAATGGTTGTCTTTGAAGATGGAGTACCAAGGAAGGACGCGTATCGCCACTTCAACATTCACGGTGAAAATGGTGAGGGAACACCCGATGACACATCTGCAATGGACGAAGTCCTTCGACGCCGATTCCGGAGGCTCCTTGCTGAAGAAAACGGTGAAGACGGTGAAGATGAGGAAGGCATCGCCTTTGAGTCCGGTCCGGTTGATGCGAGCGGACGCCCACGGCGCTTTTCGTATCGGCCAGATTTAGTAGTTGTTGATGGTGGTCTGCCGCAGGTTAATGCTGCCCGCGACGCCTTGGATTCAATGGGAATTGATATTCCCCTGATCGGGCTTGCAAAAAGGCTGGAGGAAGTGTGGATTCCCGGCGAGGAATTCCCGCTGATTTTCCCGCGCACCTCTGCAGCTCTCTATATGCTTCAGTACCTTAGAGATGAATCCCATCGATTCGCTATCACAGCGCATAGGAAACGGCGCGCAAAGAATCAGCAGCGCTCAGTTTTGGACGGAATTGCAGGAGTTGGTCCTTCTCGCCAGAAAGCGCTCTTACGTCACTTCGGTTCCGTTAAGAAGATTCGCGAGTCCACGCCCGAACAAATTGCACAGGTGAGTGGAATCGGCCCCTCCCTGGGGAGCGTAATTTGGCAGGCACTTAATCCAGATTTTCCGCTTATGCAGTAGCACCAAACTGCCTGAGGGAAAACCGGGAAAGATTCGTTGATCAATGGCACCATAGGGGTATGAGCGAAACTCCCATCCCACCCGACACTTCGCAGGAAACTGTGCCCGGAGGTATCCCACTTCTCGATCAGATTGCCCCCGATGCTCCTGATGAGGGTGGCAACGAGGTCGTGATCATCACCGGGCGCTCAGGAGCAGGACGTACCGGTGCTGCCCGTGCACTTGAAGATCTTGATTGGTACGTCGTCGACAATCTTCCACCGGCAATGCTGCCAGCGCTGGTTGGCATGATGAGTCCCGACGGCGGGGGAGTCCACCGACTGGCTGTCGTCGTTGATGTGCGTTCACGTGAGTTCTTTGCTGATTTTGCTCGCGCCCTTGAACAGCTCAAAGAGTTGGGGGTTGCTTATCGAGTAATCTTTCTTGAGGCCTCGACCGACACTCTTGTCCGGCGTTATGAATCAAATCGTCGTCCCCACCCGCTTCAGGGAGAGGGAACTCTTCTTGACGGGATTACAGCCGAAGAACGCGCGCTTGCTCCTCTACGTCGTTTCGCAGATACGATTATTGATACGTCTAGGATGTCCGTTCATGACCTGACACGTCACATCCGTGATGTTATTGCTCAGGCTGGCGATGTGCCGCTTCGTATTACCGTTGAATCCTTTGGCTTTAAGCATGGTCTCCCCTTGGATGCAGACCATGTTCTTGACGTGCGCTTTTTAAAGAATCCCTACTGGGTTGATGAATTGCGTCATTTGACGGGTAAAGATCAACCTGTTGCAGAATACGTCCTGTCCCAGCCGGGTGCCCGTGACTTCGTTGTTGGTTACGCTGATCTTCTTGCGCCCATGCTAAAGGGGTATATTGGTGAACTCAAGCGTTACACAACAATTGCAGTTGGGTGTACGGGCGGGAAGCACCGTTCAGTGGCGAGCGCAGAGCTCATCGCCCGCAGGCTGCGCGAGCATGGTTTCAATGTACGAATCATGCATCGCGATATGGGAAAGGAATAGTCGATGACCTACGTTGATGCTGCTGGGTGGATGCAGCGCGGCGAATCGAATAACCGTGTCGTCGCTCTAGGTGGTGGACACGGACTATCCGCTACTCTTCGCGCACTGCGACACATCACACGTCAGCTCACAGCCGTGGTCACCGTTGCTGATGACGGTGGGTCTTCGGGTCGCCTTCGGGCAGAAATGCCGATTCTTCCCCCCGGCGATTTAAGGATGGCTCTAGCGTCTTTATGTGAAGAAACTGAGTGGGGATTGACTTGGCGTGACGTCTTCCAGATGCGCTTGAAGACTAGCGGTCCGATGGATGGTCATGCAGTCGGCAATATTGTGATTGCTGGATTGTGGCAGCTTCTCGACGACCCGGTTGAAGGTCTCGATTTTGTTGGCCGTCTCTTGGGAGCGCAGGGGCGTGTTCTCCCAATGTCGATAGATCCGCTGAGTATTGAAGCGGATATGAATGATAACGGGAGGCACTACACCGTTAAAGGACAATCTAAGGTCGCAATTGCACCGGGTGATGTTGAGGCAGTACGCCTCAGCCCAGAAGAACCACAAGTTCCAGCAGCAGTCATCGATGCAATCTCGGAAGCCGACTGGGTTGTTCTTGGCCCTGGTTCTTGGTACACCTCGGTAATTCCGCACTTACTGGTTCCTGATCTTCATCGTGCACTTGTAACAACCGAAGCTCACCGCGCACTCATTTTGAACCTTGAACGTCAGCGCGGCGAAACAGAATCAATGACAACCGCTGATCACGTTCGAGCGATCGCTCAATATGCCCCCAGCTTCAAACTGGATGTAGTGATCGCTGATCCGACAACAACTGACGATATTGATGATCTTGCCGAGGCTGCCGATGCTCTTGGCGCGCGTGTTCTTTTGCGCCAGGTTCGCACTGGTGATGGCGAAGCCCATCATGATCCTTTACGACTTGCTGCAGCATTACGTGATGCTTTTGACGGTTTTCTTGGCGAAGTTGGCCGCAGCGAAACCTGGCTCCCGTAAAATCTTCCTCGTTCCCGTGCACCCTGACATAAGGAGACAAGGTGTCCCTCACATCGGATATGAAAGATGAATTAGCGCGTAGCGCGGTTCCCTCGCAATCTGCGATGGCCGCGGAGGTATGTGCGATTCTTCGTTTCTCAGGTGGCCTACACCTCGTGGGTGGTCGGATCCTTATCGAAGCGGAGTTAGATTCTTCCGTAGCCGTACGCCGTCTTCGCGCATTCCTGACCAGCTTGTACAACGTAGAGTCCTTTGTCGTTGTAGTTTCAGGTTCGTCGTTACGTCGAGGAAAGCGCTACGTCGTGCGTGTTGTGCACCGAGCAGATGAGCTTGCTCGACTCACCGGCCTCGTCGATGGGGCGGGAAGGCCAGTGCGCGGTCTCCCTGCGACCTTGGTTGCTTCCGGGAAAGATGAAGCCGCGGCTGTGTGGCGCGGCGCTTTTCTTGCCCGCGGTTCTCTTCTTGAGCCTGGACGCTCGTCGTCTTTGGAAATTACATGCCCGGGACCCGAGGTTGCACTCGCGATGGTGGGGCTCGCACGTAAGCTCGGAGCTACTGTTCGTTCAAAGGAAGTGCGCGGATCTGATCGCGTCACTGCCCGTGATTCCGAGGCTATTAGTGCGCTTATCCGTGCGCTGGGTGCACCTGCCACTCATGTTGCCTGGGAGCAGAGGCGTGAGCGTCGCGAGGCCCGGGGTTCAGCTAACCGCTTAGCAAACTTTGACGATGCAAACCTCCGTCGTAGTGCGCGTGCCGCGGTGGCGGCCGGAGCGCGAGTTGAGCGAGCATTTGCGATTTTGGGCGACGATGTTCCAGATCACCTCAGGCAGGCGGGGGAGTTGCGTATTCAGTACAAGCAGGCCTCGCTTGAGGAACTTGGAAAGCACACTGATCCTCCTTTGACGAAGGACGCAGTTGCGGGACGCATCCGCAGGCTTTTGGCGATGGCAGACAAGGTCGCGCATGAACGGGGTATTCCCGATACTGAATCTGCTCTGACTTTGGACATGCTCGACGGTGACTGAGATCTCTCTTTCAGCATAATGTGGGCCAGCTCTCTAAGGACTTAGTTCACCCTCATCTTGGACCGTAAAGGTGTAGATTAGAGGTACTGGAACCGCAGAGAACTGCGGGCCATAGATGCAAACCGCATCTTCATGGTTGATACAGAAAGCGTGTCCCGCAGGGGGCACAAGCAGGAGGACAACAGTGACCACCCGCGTTGGCATTAACGGCTTCGGCCGCATCGGTCGTAACTTCTTCCGCGCTGCACTTGAGCAGGGCGCAGACCTCGAGATCGTTGCAGTTAACGATCTGACCGACAATAAGACTCTGGCACACCTGCTGAAGTACGACTCGATCATGGGTCGCTTCAATGGTGAGGTTTCCTACGACGATGAGGGCATCATCGTTGACGGAAAGCACATCAAGGTTCTCGCACAGCGCGATCCTGCCGACCTGCCTTGGGGCGAGCTCGGTGTTGAGGTTGTCGTCGAATCCACCGGTTTCTTCACCGATGGTGAGAAGGCAGCTGCACACATCGCAGCCGGCGCAAAGAAGGTTGTCATTTCGGCGCCTGCAAAGAACGTTGACGGCACTTTCGTTATGGGTGTAAACGATGGCGATTACGATCCCGCCACCATGAACATCATCTCCAACGCTTCGTGCACCACTAACTGCCTTGCTCCTCTGGCCAAGGTTCTCCACGAGAACTTCGGTATTGAGCGCGGCATCATGACCACCATCCACTCCTACACCGGCGACCAGCGTGTTCTCGACGCTCCCCACTCGGATCTGCGTCGTGCACGTGCAGCAGCCCTCAACATGATCCCCACCAAGACCGGTGCGGCTCAGGCTGTTGCTCTGGTTCTGCCCGAGCTCAAGGGCAAGTTCGACGGACTCGCAGTCCGCGTTCCCACCCCGACCGGTTCGCTGACCGACCTGACCTTCGTCGCCACCAAGGAGGTCTCGGTTGAGGCTATCCAGGCTGCCGTCAAGGCCGCTGCTGAGGGCGAACTCAAGGGCGTTCTCGAGTACACCGAAGATCCGATCGTTTCGACCGACATCGTGGGCAACCCCCACACCTCGATCTTCGATGCGACCGAGACCAAGGTTATCGGCAACCTGGTTAAGGTTCTCTCCTGGTACGACAACGAGTGGGGCTACTCGAACGCTCTCGTTCGCCTGACCTCGCTGGTCGGCTCCAAGCTCGCCTGATTGGCGCGCCGAGCGTGATGTACTAAGTTCTGGGCCCGTGTACGTGCAAACGTATACGGGCCCAGTTCACTACTCACCACTTCAATTCTTTACGATATGAGGAGAATTCCATGAGGACGATCGATAGCCTGGGTGACCTTTCCGGAAAGAGCGTTCTGCTTCGCTCGGATTTTAATGTCCCCCTCGACGGCGACCAGAACATCACCGATGATGGCCGTATCCGTGCCGCACTACCTACCATTAAGCTGCTTCTCGATGGCGGCGCAAAGGTCGTAATCGTAGCTCACCTTGGCCGTCCTAAGGGCCAGGTTAACCCTGCTTTCTCGCTGGCGCCGGTTGCTCGCCGACTCCAAGAACTTACTGGCGTGAAGGTCACCCTTGCCGCTGATACTGTTGGCGAGGGTGCGCACGCAGCCGTCGCTGCCGCTCAGCCCGGCGAAATTGTTTTGCTGGAGAACGTTCGTTTCAACGCAGCTGAAACCTCGAAGGATGACGCTGAGCGTGAATCTTTCGCTGCTGAGCTTGCGTCGCTGGCAGATGCTTTTGTTTCCGATGGTTTCGGCGTCGTTCACCGCAAGCAGGCTTCGGTTTACGATGTTGCCAAGCTTCTTCCCAGCGCCGCTGGTCTTCTTGTTGTCAAGGAAATCGAGTCCCTGGGTAAGGCCGTTAATGATCCCGAGCGTCCCTACGTCGTCGTCCTCGGTGGCTCGAAGGTTTCTGACAAGCTCGGCGTTATCGCCAACCTGCTGTCCAAGGCTGACAAGCTGATCATCGGTGGCGGCATGGCTTACACCTTCTTGGCCGCAAAGGGCTACGAAGTTGGTAAGTCTCTTCTCGAAGCGGATCAGATTCCCACGGTTCAGGGCTACATGGAGACCGCTGCGAAGAATGGTGTCGAGCTTCTTCTGCCCGTTGACACCGTCGTTGCTCCTGAGTTCGCTGCCGATGCTCCCGCAACTGTGGTCGATGCTGACGCAATCCCGGCGGATCAGATGGGCCTCGATATTGGTCCGAAGACCCGCGAACTCTTTGCAGGCGCGATTGCATCTGCAAAGACCGTTGTGTGGAACGGCCCCATGGGTGTCTTCGAATTCCCGGCTTTTGCTGAGGGAACGAAGGCAGTTGCGCGCGCTATGAGCGAAGGCAGTGCCTTCACCGTCATCGGTGGCGGTGACTCCGCATCTGCTGTTCGCAACCTTGGTTTCGACGAATCCACTTTCTCTCACATTTCCACCGGTGGCGGAGCTTCCCTTGAGCTACTTGAAGGCAAGATTCTCCCCGGTATCGCAGTACTGGAGGACTGAACAATGACACGTACCCCTTTGATGGCAGGTAACTGGAAGATGAACCTCGATCACCTCGAGGCCAACCACCTTGTCCAGGGTCTGGCAATGGAACTCTCGGATCACAACTTCGACTACTCGCGCTGCGAGGTCTTAGTGATCCCTCCCTTCACTGATCTTCGTACCGTGCAGACCGTTGTTGACGCCGATGATCTTCAGATCAAGTACGGTGCACAGGACATCTCTGTCCACGACAATGGTGCATTCACCGGTGAGATCTCCTCTGAGATGCTGACGAAGCTCGGCTGCAGCTACGTGGTTGTTGGCCACTCGGAGCGTCGTGAGTACCACAACGAGTCCGATCAGCTTGTTGGCCAAAAGGCCCGCAAGGCATTCGATGCTGGCATGACCCCGATCCTGTGCTGTGGTGAGGCTCTTGACGTCCGTAAGGCTGGAACTCACGTTGAGTTTGTGCTCGGTCAGGTTCGCGCCGCACTCGAAGGGTGGAACGCCGAAGACGTTGCGAAGATCGTTATCGCTTACGAGCCCATCTGGGCAATCGGCACCGGCGAAACCGCAACTGCAGACGACGCACAGGAAGTTTGCGGTGCAATCCGCGAGGCACTGCGTGCTGACTATGGCGACGCAACTGCTGACTCCACTCGTATCCTCTACGGCGGCTCGGCAAAACCTGGAAACATCAAGGAGCTCATGAGCCAGCCCGATGTTGATGGCGCGCTTGTTGGCGGTGCATCGCTGAAGGCAGACTCCTTCGCTGCGATGGCTCGCTTCCAGGAGCTGTGACCCTTTAAAGGCTCTGGGCACCGAAGTGCGCAACACTTTGGTGCCCAGCTGGCCTTACCTAGGCATTATTCGCTAGACTACACACCGTTGAAGTCTCTGAAAGAATCGGAAAAACGAACGTGGCGGCACTGAACATTACACTCATCGTCATCATTACTCTGACCAGCATTTTGCTGACCCTAACGATTCTGATGCACAAGGGTAAGGGTGGCGGCCTTTCCGATATGTTTGGCGGCGGAATCTCTTCATCCGCTGGTTCTTCTGGTGTCGCAGAACGGAACCTCAATCGGATCACTTTGGCTATTCTTCTGATTTGGGTGGTTTCAATCGTCGGTTTCGGTGTGTTAGCGAAGTTCGCTGCCTAAGACATTCTTTATTGTGCTGCATCCGCTGGCGGATGCAGCATTTATTTACCCTGCGATAGCATGAACTTATGCTGAGTGGATTAATTAGTGCCCTTCTGGTCTTTTCACCTGCCATATTTTGGGGCATTCTCTTTGCTTGGTCCTATCGGCGAGAACCGCGTCAGTTCAAGAACGCAATTTTCTTCTTTCTGATGCTGATATTCGCGCTGAGTGCATGTGCGGTCTACACCCAGGACATCGGGATCTTCGTTCTCTTAGGGATTGCAATTCCCTTTGCGCCGATCGTCACTGTGGTGTTCTTGCTTGTTAACGCATGGATTGTCATTCGGCGAGAGGGCTTTTCTCTTTCAAACATTCTTCCAGGGCTCTTTGCGTTGGTAATTGTCGGTTGGATTATTGGTATTCCAGTCGCTATCGGAATGAGCGACTCAAAAGTCGTTCTTTCTCTTTCGGCCTTGCTCTTGGTGCTCGGTTTATGGTTCTTCTTCAGTTTTGTCGCACTACTTGTGTATTCCTGGTTCTATCGCAGGCTCCCACGGAAGCGACGCTTCGATTACATCATCATTCACGGTGCTGGACTCAGGGGAGAGGAGCCGACACCTCTGCTCAGAGGGCGAATCGATAAAGCTGTGGAGCTTTGGAAAGCGCAGGGCTCGCATGCGATCCTTGTTCCCTCGGGTGGGCAGGGGAGTGATGAGGTCATTTCCGAAGCTGAAGCCATGTCCCGCTATTTATCTGCGCGTGGCGTCCCGCAGGATTCAATTCTTCTTGAAGATCGCTCGACGACAACCATGGAGAACCTCGTATTTGCGAAGAATCTTCTGGATGCGCGTCAAACAACACCCTACCGTTGCGCCTTCGTAACTTCGGACTATCACGTCTTCCGCACAGCACTCTATGCTTCAAAAGTTGGACTTAAGGGTGACGGTATCGGTTCGAAGACTGCGGGATATTACTTTCCAACAGCGTTTATCCGCGAATTTATTGCTATTACTAAGGAACACTGGCTACCCTACGTCATCATTACGATGATCTGGGCAGCCAGTGTTCTTGCGCCGTATTTAGGTCACCTACTGGGGATCCTTTTTCCCAATCAGTAGGATGGCGTACTCAGCAAGCGGCAGCGATACTTTCACGGGCCTGTGCCGCAATGTTCTCAGGCGTGAATCCGTACTTCTCAAAGAGCCGGGCACCGTCCACAGACTCGCCAAAGTGTTCGAGGGAGACGATCCGTCCGGCCTCGCCAACCCAGCGGTACCAAGGAAGCGCAATCCCGGCCTCGACGGCGACGCGCGCGCGGACTGCGCGGGGGAGGACCGACTCGCGATAGGCCTCGTCCTGGCTGTCAAACCACTCAATGCACGGAACCGAGACAACGCGCGAAGCAATTCCCTCAGACTTCAGCAGGCGATGAGCCTCCAAAGTAGGCGCTAGCTCTGAACCCGTGGCCATCAAAATAACCTCGGGAGTGCCTTCGCAATCGGCAAGAATGTAGGCACCGCGGGCAACACCTTGAGCATCAGCAAGCTCGGTTCCTTCGCCGCGGGCGGGATTAGGAAGATTCTGTCGGCTTAAGACTAAAGCTGCAGGATGATGCTGCTCGAGAATGTTCTTCCATGCCTGGACGGTCTCGGCAGCATCTGCAGGACGAATCACCGCAAGATTCGGAATCGCACGGTATGAAGCAAGATGTTCGATTGGCTGGTGGGTCGGGCCGTCTTCTCCGACGCCAATTGAATCGTGCGTCCACACGTAGGTGACGGGAAGATCCATAAGAGCAGCAAGACGTACTGCTCCGCGCATGAAGTCCGAGAACACGAAGAAAGTGCCGCCATACACGCGGGTGAGACCATCAGCGGCGATACCGTTCATCGCGCAGCCCATCGCAAACTCACGAATACCAAAGTGGAGGTTGCGGCCGTATGGATCAGCTTCGAAGGAACGCGAGTACGTCCCTTCCGGGAGGAAAGAGCTTAATCCATTGAGGAAAGTGTTATTTGACCCACCGAGGTCAGCGGAGCCACCCCAAAGTTCAGGAAGCACTGGTGCAATAGCGTTCAGTACCTTTCCCGAGGCCGAGCGGGTTGCGATTGCCTTATCTGCCGGGAATTCGGGGAGGACCTTTTCCCAGCCTTCCGGAAGTTCTCCATGCCGAAGGCGCTCAAGCAGAGCCGCTCGCTCGGGATTTGATTCCTTCCACTGATCGAAACGCTGATCCCATTGGCCACGCAGTGTCTGTGCACGCTGAGCAAATTGCCTGCGTGAATGCGCAACGGCCTCTTCATCTACGGCAAAGTGAGCATCCGGATCGGCTCCCAATGCACTCTTTAAACCGCGAAGTGCCTCTTCACCGAGCTTGGCACCGTGGATTCCCCCGGTATTAGATTTTTCGGGAGTGGGCCATCCGATAATCGTCCGAAGCGCAATGATTGACGGTTGTTCAGTGTTCTCACGCGCGGCTGCCAAAGCCTCGTCCAAGGCCTGAACATCTTCGACGTAGGAGCCATCCTCACTCAACCAGTCCACACGTTGAATGTGCCAGCCGTAGGACTCGTAGCGCTTGAGAACATCCTCGCTGAATGCGATATCGGTGTCGCCTTCGATCGAAATGCGGTTATCGTCCCACAAAACAATGAGATTGCCGAGCTTCTGTGTCCCTGCAAGAGAAGAAGCCTCCGCAGAAACACCTTCTTGAAGACACCCATCACCGGCGATGACATACACGCAGTGATCAAAAATCGACTGACCATGAGGAGTGTCGGGATCGAGAAGACCGTGGGTAAAACGTTCCGCCATTGCGAAACCAACTGCAGAAGCAAGGCCGGTACCCAAGGGTCCTGTCGTGAGCTCAACACCCGGCGTATGCCCAAACTCGGGGTGTCCGGGAGTAAGAGCACCTTCGGTACGCAGGGCTTTCAGGTCCTCAAGTTCGACGCCCATTCCCGCAAGATAGAGCTGCAGGTATTGAGTCAGTGAAGAGTGGCCCGATGAAAGAATGAAACGATCGCGGCCCAACCAGTGCGGGTCTGACGGGTCTAGGTGAAGGTGATGCTGGTAGAGCGCGTACGCGGCAGGAGCAAGAGAAATCGCTGCTCCCGGGTGTCCATTTCCGACACGTTCAACCGCATCAGCGGCAAGAATTTTAGCGGTGGAAATAGCGCGGCTATCGAGCTCATTCCAAGACGCGGGCACGATTGGACCTCCTGGCAATCGGTAAGATGGCTTCCCTGCAGGGTTAAGTGTAGCCGCTCGCCGCGCTCGAACAGCGAATATGCAGCAAATCAGTGCTGCACAAATACAATGAGCCCGTGGCTAAACAAATGGAGCGTCTTCAGGAAGAATGGCTCATTTTCCTGAGTGTAGAGAAGGGAGCATCCCCGCATACTGTCTCCAACTATCGGCGCGACGTAGAAAAATATTGTGCTTTCCAAGAAGCACGCGGCATTGAACAATGCGATCAGATCACCGAGAGTTCGATTGAAGACTTTCTTGCGTCACTGAGCGAGGCAAAAGACGGACATGCTGCAGCACCGTCTTCCGTGGCGCGCGCATTAGCGGCGATTCGTTCCTTCCACAAATACGCACTTCGAGAAGGTCTCAGCGTTCAGGATCCAAGCGCCCACGTTCGTGTTCCTCAAGTTGGCGAACACCTTCCAAAAGCTCTAACAGTCGAGCAAGTCGAAGCCTTGCTAGAGGCAGCGGGCAGCGGAGATGACCCGCGTTCTCTTCGTGATCGAGCCCTGCTCGAGACCCTCTACGCGACGGGTGCCCGCGTCAGTGAGGCCGTTTCAATGGCGATTGATGACTTAGACCTTAATGAAGAACTTCCGATTATTCGTCTGTTCGGAAAAGGACGTAAGGAACGTCTCGTTCCCTTGGGATCTATGGCGAAACAGGCTCTTGAAGCCTATCTCGTGCGCGCGCGTCCCTTCTTTTCTTCAAAGGGGAAAGGGTGTCCAAACGTCTTCCTCAACAATAGGGGAGGACCGCTTTCACGTCAGTCTGCTTGGGACATCATTCAACGTGCTGCAAAGCGCGCGCAGCTTGAGGTGCCCGTTTCTCCACACACTTTGCGACATTCCTTTGCCACACATTTATTAGAAGGCGGAGCGAATATCCGCGACGTACAAGAATTGCTTGGGCATTCCTCTGTCTCAACGACGCAAATTTATACCAAGGTGACGATTGCGACCCTTAAAGAAATGTACAGAACCGCCCATCCGCGCGCGCAGCTCGATCCAAGCGATATTACGGCCTCGGCCTCGGACTCCCAATAAGACAAGCGGGCGCACACGTTAAGCGGGGTAGGGCGAATTGTATGGAGCAATGCACTAAGATGGAGAACGTGACGAATCCATCTCAGCCTACGCTTACCGGGGATCTTCCTGCCAACGAAGAAAATGATTTCCCCGTCCCGGCACCACTGACCGGGCATGGACCCGCACGCATTATTGCGATGTGTAATCAAAAAGGTGGGGTTGGAAAGACAACAACGACCATCAATCTCGCTGCGTCGCTAGCTGAATATGGACGTCGTGTTCTAATCGTTGACTTTGATCCTCAAGGCGCTGCATCTGTTGGCCTGGGCATCAATACCCTGGAGTTGGAACACACAATCTATAACCTCCTGATGAATCCGAAGGAAGATATTCATCAGGCCCTGTGCCACACCTCGATTCCCGGCCTTGATATTGTGCCCGCGAATATCGACCTTTCGGCTGCCGAAGTTCAGCTGGTCAACGAGGTTGCGCGTGAATCAGCGCTCTCGCGTGTTCTTCGACCAGTCGTCGATGATTACGACGTGATTCTGATTGACTGCCAGCCTTCGCTTGGATTACTCACCGTCAATGCCTTGACCGCGGCACACGGCGTGATTGTTCCTATGGAAGCAGAGTTTTTTGCTCTGCGCGGTGTCGCTTTGCTGGTCGAAACTATTGAAACAGTGCGCGATCGAATTAATCCGCGCTTAAAGATCGATGGAATCCTCGCGACGATGGTTGATACCCGCACCTTGCACTCGCGTGAGGTTTTGGAACGACTTGACGAGGCCTTCGGTGACCTTGTTTTCACAACACGGATTGCGCGTACTGTGAAGTTCCCCGATGCTTCAGTCGCGACAGTGCCAATTACCAGCTACGCGCCCAACCACCCGGGCGCGCGTTCCTACCGACGTTTGGCCAGAGAGATCATCGCGCGTGGAGATGTCGCCTGAATATGACGGGACTCAAGCGGCGCTTGATGATTTTCAAGTCTCGCTTGAAGTCTTCGAAGGTCCTTTTGACCTTCTGCTCCAATTGATCTCTCGGAAGAAGCTCGATATCACTCAGGTTGCCCTTGCCGAAGTGACCGATGAGTTCATTGCACATATGCAAGCTTTTCCTGATCTTTCACGGACCAGTGAATTCCTTGTCGTAGCAGCGACTCTATTGGATATGAAAGCAGCGCGTTTGCTTCCTGATTATGAAGAGGAATCTTCACTCAGTAGCGAAGACCTTGAAGCACGTGACCTGCTCTTTAGTCGACTGCTTCAATATCGGGCATTCAAGCTCGCAGCGGGTCAGATCGCGCAACAACTCGAGGCCTATGTGGGTTTAATCCCGCGCAGCGTTGCGCTTGAACCTCAATTCACTCGGCTGCTTCCGGAACTTCGATGGGAAGTGGGCGCTGAGGACCTTGCGCGTGCATGTGCTGACGCGCTCAGCACCCAGCCGCCGACTGTCGAAGTGACGCATCTTCATTCAGCTGCGGTCCCGGTTGCTCAGGAAGCAAAGGTTGTCATCGCCTACCTAGCCGCTCATGGCCATGCGACCTTTTCTCAGCTCATCTCGGACGCGCGCGATACGGCTGTTGTTGTCTCGCGTTTCCTCGCTATCTTAGAGTTGTACAGGCGCAAAGCTATTGAGTTCCAGCAGGAAGAAGCTCTTTCAACGCTGGAACTCGTATGGAATGGAAATGACCCAAAGGTCGATGAATGGGAGGAGGACGTATGAGCGACGCACTCGACCTTGCTGAGACTCAACTTCTCTTCGCTCCCATCGAAGCAATTTTGATGGTTGTCGATCAGCCGGTCACTGCTCAACAGCTTGCCGATGTTCTCAATGTGTCAGCTGAAGATGTCGAGCACGTGCTTGAGGCACTCTCCGCGCAATACAGTGGACGCTCTGGTGGTCGTGAACATGGGTTTGAACTTCGGCGTTTAGGCGGAGGATGGAGGATTTATTCTGCTCCTCGCTGGGAGTCGCTTGTTTCTCAGTTTATTGTCGGATCAGGACAATCTAAACTGTCACAAGCTGCTTTGGAAACACTTGCGGTTATTGCCTATCGTCAACCGATCTCGCGAGCGAGGATCTCTCAAATTCGCGGCGTGAATGTTGATGCAGTGGTTCGAACCTTGTGTGCACGTGAACTCATTGAGGAAGTTGGCCAATCTTCTTCTGGGGCTCGTTTGTATGGAACGACCCAAGTATTTCTTGAACGAATGGGAATGAATTCCCTTGACGAATTGGCCCCATTAGCCCCCTACCTTCCGGCTTCGGACGAGCTGGACGAACTTGAGGAGACACTGTGAGAAACGATTCCTATAGTGAAGACGGTATTCGCCTGCAAAAGGTACTCTCACGTGCGGGGGTAGCTTCTCGACGGGCAGCAGAAGAACTTATTGCCCAAGGCCGTGTTTCAGTTGATGGCAAGGTGGTTCGCGGGCAAGGCATGCGTGTTGACCCTCAACGTCAAGCAATTCACGTCGACGGTAAGCGAATTATCTTGGAAGAAAATCGCCCGATCGTCATGGCTGTCAATAAGCCTGTTGGTATGGTTTCGACCATGTCAGACCCAGAGGGACGTCCGACGCTAGCGGATCTTCTTGCCGATTACCCGGAACGCCTGTATCACGTGGGCCGCTTAGATATCGATACTTCTGGGCTGCTTTTGCTGACGAATGATGGTGAGCTAGCGAACCGACTGACCCACCCCTCTTACGAGATCCCTAAGACCTATATCGCACGTGTTCACGGCGAGGTTAAGCCGGGTGTCCGCCGTCGTCTGCTCGAAGGCGTTGAATTGGAAGATGGTCCAATTGCAGTCGATTCTTTCCGCACCATGGAAACCTACGGTGATATCACGACTGTTGAAATCGTCGTTCATGAAGGACGTAACCGTCTTGTCCGCCGTCTGATGGATGAGGTGGGGTATCCGGTTCGTGAGCTCGTTCGTACGAAGTTTGGCCCCATTCGCCTCGAACACCTACAACCCGGAACGATGCGTCGTGTCAAGGGACCGCAGCTCGCCGCTCTCTATGACGCAGTTGGTTTGTGAGTCCTGTGCCATCGCTTGTGAGCACAACCCGCGGTCCCGTCCTCATCATCGGCACGGGTCTTTTGGGGACTTCTCTTGCGCTTGCACTTCGTAGTGGGGGAGTCGAGGTTTTTCTTCGCGATTCCTCACCAACGGCTGGACGCTTAGCGCAGGATTTGGGTGCCGGTACTCTCATTGGTCCAGAGGATCGCTGTTCGCCGTCCTTGGTGATCGTGTCTACGCCTCCTGACGTTGCTGACATCTGTGTTGTGGATGCGTTGATTCGATATCCCGAGGCCGTCGTCAGTGATGTCGCCTCCGTCAAGTTAGCTGTCCTTGAGGGAGTTGTCGAGGAAGCAGAGCGCCGCGGTCTAGATATCATGAACCGCTACGTGGGTTCTCATCCGATGGCAGGTCGCGAACGTAGTGGTGCAGGTGCGGCGGACGCAGATCTTTTCTACGGCAGGCCATGGGTGATTGTTCCTAGCCCGACTTCATCGCCTGACGCAGTGATGCGGATTCGTTCGCTTGCGGCGGATGTGGGAGCCTTCCCCATTGAGATGGATGCTTCGACGCATGATCAGTCCGTTGCGCTCATTTCTCACGTACCTCAATTGGTTTCGTCAATGCTTGCCGCTCGGCTCGCTGATGCCCCTGTTTCTGCGCTTTCACTTTCAGGTCAGGGCTTGCGAGATACAACTCGAATTGCCGCCTCCGATCCTCGTTTGTGGACTGCTATTTTGGCGGGCAATGCTGGCCCCGTCGTCAGGGTGTTGAAGGATATTCGCGGCGATCTTGATGATCTGATTTCACATTTGGATGCCGCCGCGCACGAAGGCCCTCTTGAAGGCGGAAGCGTAGGAGCTGTCTATCGAGTGATGGATCAGGGCAATAGGGGAGTTGCGCGAATTCCGGGTAAACACGGCGGGGCGCCAACCCGCTACGTCGTTCTCGATGTGTTTGTTCCTGATACTGCTGGCTCTCTCGGCCGTCTTTTCGCTGATCTCGGGGAGATCGGTGTGAATGTTGAAGACTTCGCCCTTGAACACTCTGCCGGCGCTCAAATGGGTGTCGCTCGCCTCAGTCTCGATCCATCGATCGTTGCGTCGACCATTTGCCAGCTGCAGGAACGCGGGTGGAATACCGGAAGTGGAGATTAATAGTGTCTGATGATCTTTCCCCTCGCGGTCTGACAATTGCAATCGATGGGCCTGCAGGCTCAGGCAAATCAACGATTGCTAAATTACTTGCTCGTCGCCTGGGCATTGGTTACCTCGATACGGGGGCGATGTATCGATCATTGACTCTTATTGCCTTAGAGTCAGGTGTTGATTTAGACGATCACGATGCTGTTGCTGCCTTGCTTCCTTCTCTTGATCTTCACGCCGATTCGAATCCTGATGATCCTCATTTCTTTGTTGGAAACCGCGAGGTTACTTCGTTAATCCGATCCTCTATCGTTTCCGAGGCCGTCCCTAAGATTTCCACGAACCTTTTGGTTCGCGCCTGGATGGTCGAGCATCAGCGTCAACGCATGGCCGAAGCTTGTGCTAACGGAAGTGGAATGGTGGCGGAAGGACGCGATATCACTACCGTTGTATACCCTGAGGCCGATTTGAGAGTCTTGCTTGTTGCTTCACCGCTTGCGCGGATGAAGAGGAGGGCTAAGGAGTTATTCGGTGATGATAGCCCTGAAAGTCTCGAGAAAGTTCGTTCTCAGATTGTTGATCGTGACGCCGCTGATTCAACTGTCAGCGAATTTACGAATCCGGGCCCTGGGATTGAACTGGTTGATACCTCGGATCTTGATATTGAGGGGGTCTTGGAGGCGATTATTTCGCTTCTCCCCGCAGGCATGAGCGGGAAGCACAACTGAATGTGACGGGGGTCGCCGTACTCAATTGGAATTTCCAGTAGGACTTGGGCTAAACTATCCGAGTCGCCAAAATTTAGGTGATCAAACGGGCTGTGGCGCAGTTTGGTAGCGCACTTGACTGGGGGTCAAGGGGTCGTGGG
>NZ_CAUTWQ010000006.1:0-118177 GCF_963542285.1 uncultured Actinomyces sp.
ATGGCCCAGACCCGCGAGCACGTTCTGCTCGCCCGTCAGGTCGGCGTGCCCACCATCCTCGTCGCCCTGAACAAGGCCGACATGGTTGATGACGAAGAAATGCTGGAGCTCGTTGAGGAAGAGGTCCGTGACCTCCTGTCCTCGCAGGGCTTCGACGGTGAGAACGCTCCCGTCATCCAGGTTTCGGCTCTGAAGGCCCTCGAGGGTGACCCCGAGTGGACCGCCAAGGTCGAAGAGCTCATGGACGCTGTGGACGACTACGTCCCCACCCCCGAGCGCGACATGGACAAGCCCTTCCTCATGCCGATCGAAGACGTCTTCACGATCACCGGTCGTGGCACCGTCGTTACCGGTCGTGTCGAGCGTGGCAAGCTGCCGATCAACTCCGAAGTTGAGATCCTCGGTATCCGCGAGCCCCAGAAGACCACCGTCACCGGCATCGAAATGTTCCACAAGTCGATGGACGAAGCATGGGCAGGCGAGAACTGTGGTCTGCTTCTCCGTGGCACCAAGCGCGACGAGGTCGAGCGTGGCCAGGTTGTGGCCGTTCCCGGCTCCATCACGCCTCACACCGAGTTCGAGGGCCAGGTCTACATCCTGAAGAAGGAAGAAGGCGGACGTCACAACCCGTTCTTCTCCAACTACCGTCCTCAGTTCTACTTCCGTACCACCGACGTGACCGGCGTCATCACCCTCCCCGAGGGCACCGACATGGTCATGCCTGGCGACACCACTGAGATCACCGTTCAGCTGATCCAGCCCATCGCCATGGAGCCCGGCCTCGGCTTCGCAATCCGTGAAGGTGGCCGCACCGTTGGTTCCGGTCGTGTGACCAAGATCCTGAAGTGACTTTGTTGATCGCCTAGCGATCGCTGAATCTTCAGTAGAGCAGGTCCGTTCTTTTGAACGGGCCTGCTCTTTTGTTATTGACCTGTGGGGGAGCGTTGTATGTGAAGGTGACCGATCTGACTTTGCGACACGCCCGAGTGCGGTGTAGTGTAGATATCCGGTGCGCAACGTACCTCCATTGGAGCAATGCATGCGCACGTCTTCTATGTCAGTGGATTCACACGGGTTTCCTTGGCCTCGAGCTTGAGGAAGCCTGCGTATTTCTGCCAAAATAGAAGGGTTGCCCCGCTAGAGGTGGGGCGGTTAGGTAGTGCAATCACTGCTTAATCGGGCAAAATGCCCAAGATCTTTGGACAAGACGCCGGTCCGAACTGGGCGCTCTCGCTAAGAGCGACACGCCCGGATACGGGTACCGGCGCCGAATCTGTACGAGAAGAGGTAAGACGGCATGGCGGGACAAAAGATCCGCATCCGGCTCAAGTCGTATGACCACGAGGTCATCGACAGCTCCGCGCGCAAGATCGTGGACACCGTGCAGCGAGCAGGTGCCACTGTCGTGGGCCCGGTGCCGCTGCCGACCGAAAAGAACGTGTTTGTCGTGATTCGGTCGCCCCATAAGTACAAGGACAGCCGCGAACAGTTTGAAATGCGTACGCATAAGCGGCTCATCGACATCATCGACCCGACTCCGAAGGCCGTCGATTCGCTCATGCGTCTCGATCTGCCCGCGGACGTCAACATCGAGATCAAGCTCTGAGGACATCTGCAATGACAAAGAATAAGCAGCACGCTGCTGCGCCTGTTAAGGCGCTGCTCGGCCGCAAGCTCGGTATGACCCAGGTGTGGGACGCCGACGGCCGCCTCGTGCCCCTGACTGTCGTGCAGGTTGGCACCAACGTTGTTACTCAGCTCCGTACTGAGGAAACCGACGGATACACCGCTATTCAGCTTGGCTTTGGCGATATCGATGCACGCAAGGTGACCAAGCCCCTGGCTGCTCACTTCGCAAAGGCCGGGGTTGCTCCCCGCCGCCATCTCGCCGAGGTCCGCACCTCCGAGGCCGACAACTTCGAGCTCGGCCAGGAACTGGATGCCTCAATCTTTGAAGCTGGACAGAGCGTCGATGTTTCGGGTAACACCAAGGGCAAGGGATTTGCCGGTGTTATGAAGCGTCACGGTTTCGCTGGCGTGTCCGCATCTCACGGTTCTCACCGTAACCACCGTAAGCCCGGTTCGATCGGTGCTTGCGCAACCCCCGGTCGCATCTTCAAGGGTCAGCGTATGGCTGGCCGTATGGGTGGTGTCCGTCGTACCGTCCAGAACCTGCGCGTTCAGGCCGTTGATGTGGAAAAGGGTCTGCTCCTGATCTCGGGTGCGATTCCCGGACCTAAGAACGGCATCGTGCTGGTTCGCTCCGCTGTGAAGGGTGCGTGATCATGTCTGAAATCCGTACCATCGATGTTCTTGACCTGAAGGGTAAGAAGGCCGGCACCGTCGACCTCCCCGCAGAGGTCTTTGACGTTGAGACCAACATCCCGCTGATGCACCAGGTCGTCGTCGCTCAGCTTGCTGCAGGCCGTCAGGGCACGCACGCAACCAAGACGCGCGGCATGGTTTCCGGTGGCGGTAAGAAGCCGTTCCGTCAGAAGGGCACCGGTAACGCTCGTCAGGGCTCCATCCGTGCGCCTCACTTCACTGGCGGTGGCATTGTCCACGGTCCTCAGCCTCGCGATTACTCGCAGCGCACCCCCAAGAAGATGAAGGTTGGCGCTCTGCGTTCGGCTCTTTCTGACCGTGCACGCAATGGTCGCATTCACGTCGTGACCGCTCTGTTCGAAGGCGAGAAGCCCTCGACCAAGCAGGCACTGGCCGCGGTTCGCGCACTCGTTGCTGACCGTCCGGCACTTGTCGTGCTCGAGCGCGGCGATGAGCTTTCGGCTCTGTCGCTCCGCAACGCTCGCGAGGTTCACGTGCTGTGGGCAGATCAGCTCAACACCTATGACGTCCTCGACAACGAAGATGTCATCTTCACCCAGGGCGCCCTCGAGGCATTCCTTGGCACCAAGGAGGAAACGAAGTGAGCTCGATCGAAGCCGCTAAGAACCCCCGCGATATCATTCTGCGTCCGGTTGTCACCGAGAAGTCCTCGATCCTGATGGATCAGGGCAAGTACACCTTCGAAGTTGATCCTCGTTCGAACAAGACCGAGATCAAGATGGCCGTCGAAGCGATCTTCGGCGTGAAGGTTGCCTCCGTGGCTACGCAGAACCGCAAGGGCAAGGTTTACCGCACTCGCAATGGAATCGGTACGCGCAAGGATGTCAAGCGCGCCATCGTGACCCTGCGTGAAGGCACCATCGACATCTTCGGCGAGCAGGCCTGAGCGTCGGAGAACTAGAGGAAAATCATGGGAATTCGCAAGTACAAGCCCACGACCCCGGGTCGTCGCGGTTCGAGCGTCTCCGACTTCGTCGAGATCACTCGTTCCGAGCCCGAAAAGTCGCTGGTGCGTCCGCTGCACAAGACTGGCGGCCGTAACAACAACGGCCGTGTGACTGCTCGCCACCGTGGCGGCGGCCACAAGCGCGCCTACCGCGTGATCGACTTCCGTCGTCACGACAAGGATGGCGTGCCCGCACGGGTCGCTCACATCGAGTACGACCCCAACCGCACCGCTCGTATCGCCCTCCTGCACTACGCAGATGGCGAGAAGCGTTACATCCTGGCACCTGCCAAGCTCAATCAGGGCGATGTTGTCGAGTCCGGCCCCGCGGCCGATATCAAGCCCGGCAACAACCTGCCCCTGCGCAACATCCCCTTGGGTACCGTTGTCCACGCTGTGGAGCTCTACCCCGGTGGCGGCGCAAAGATTGCACGCTCTGCTGGAACCTCGGTTCAGCTCGTCGCAAAGGAAGGCCGCTTCGCTCAGCTGCGTATGCCCTCCGGTGAAATTCGCAACGTCGAAATCACCTGCCGCGCCACCATTGGTGAGGTCGGCAACGCCGAGCAGTCCAACATCAACTGGGGCAAGGCCGGCCGTATGCGCTGGAAGGGCAAGCGCCCGCACGTCCGTGGTGTTGTTATGAACCCGGTTGACCACCCGCACGGTGGTGGTGAAGGCCGTACCTCTGGTGGTCGTCACCCCGTGTCGCCTTGGGGCAAGCCCGAGGGACGCACCCGTCGTCCGAACAAGGCCAGCGACCGCATGATCGTGCGTCGTCGCAAGACCGGCAAGAATCGCTGAGTAGGAGCTGGGAATGCCTCGTAGTTTGAAGAAGGGCCCCTTCGTCGACGATCACCTCATGAAGAAGGTTGACGCCGCGGTCGAATCCGGCTCTAAGAACGTTATCAAGACTTGGTCGCGCCGTTCGGTCATCACCCCGGATTTCCTGGGTCTGACCATTGCCGTGCACGACGGTCGTAAGCACGTGCCCGTTTTCGTCACTGAGTCGATGGTGGGCCACAAGCTCGGAGAGTTCGCTCCCACGCGTACTTTCCGTAGCCACGACAAGGACGATCGCAAGGGACGTCGGCGCTGAGCCGGCCTTGCGTAACGAAGAAAAGGCAGGATTTCATGGAAGCCAAGGCGCAGGCGCGTTTTGTCCGCGTCACGCCCCAGAAGGCACGCCGTGTCGTGAACGAGGTTCGCGGCAAGGCTGCTTTGGAGGCAGCCGACATTCTGCGGTTCGCCCCGCAGGCCGTCGCCACCGATGTCCGCAAGGTGCTCTTGAGCGCAGTCGCTAACGCGAAGGTTAAGGCTGAAGCCGCTAAGGAGACCTTCAATGAGGCGGATCTTTTGATCCTCGAAGCCTACGTTGATGAAGGTCCTACGATGAAGCGCTTCCGCCCCCGCGCTCAGGGCCGTGCAGGACGCATTCTTAAGCGCACCAGCCACATCACCGTTGTGGTTGGCACTAAGGAAGATCAGAAGAAGGGAGACCGGTAAATGGGCCAGAAGGTTAACCCCACCGGGTTCCGCCTGGGAATCACAACTGATCACCGGTCTCGCTGGTTCTCCGATTCGACGACTGCTGGTCAGCGCTACGCCGACTACGTTGCAGAAGACGTCGCAATTCGCAAGAACCTGACTGAGAACCTTGAGCGCGCAGGTATTGCAAAGGTCGATATCGAGCGTACGCGTGACCGCGTTCGCGTTGATCTGCACACCGCTCGCCCCGGTATCGTTATTGGTCGCCGCGGAGCAGAAGCAGATCGTCTTCGTCAGAACCTGGAGAAGCTCACCGGCAAGCAGGTTCAGCTGAACATCCTCGAGGTCAAGAACCCCGATCTGGATGCACAGCTGGTCGCACAGGGAATTGCTGAGCAGCTCGCTGCTCGTGTCTCTTTCCGTCGCGCAATGCGTAAGGGCATTCAGTCCGCACAGCGTGCGGGAGCCAAGGGCATCCGTGTCCAGGTCTCCGGCCGTCTGGGTGGCGCTGAAATGAGCCGTAGCGAGTTCTACCGCGAAGGCCGTGTCCCGTTGCAGACCCTGCGTGCAAACATCGACTTTGGATTCCACGAGGCCCGTACGACCTTTGGTCGTATCGGCGTCAAGGTGTGGATCTACAAGGGCGATATCACCGAGCGTGAGTTTGCCCGCCAGCAGGCTGAGCAGGCCAACCGTGGTGGACGTGGACGCGGCGATCGTCGCAACCCCCGTCGCGGACAGCGTGGCCAGCAGCAGCACGAGAACACTCAGCAGCAGGCAGCTCAGGCTGAAGCACCTGCCGCTACCGAGACCGGAACGGAGGCCTGAGCCCAATGCTCATTCCCCGTCGTACTAAGTGGCGCAAGCAGCACCGCCCGCACCGCACCGGTTTTGCTACCGGCGGCACGGAGCTCGCATTTGGCGATTACGGGATTCAGGCACTCGAGGGTGCCTACGTCACCAACCGTCAGATCGAAGCTGCTCGTATCGCAATGACCCGTCACGTTAAGCGTGGTGGCAAGGTGTGGATCAACATCTTCCCGGATCGCCCGCTGACCAAGAAGCCTGCCGAAACTCGTATGGGTTCCGGTAAGGGCGCCGTCGAGTGGTGGGTTGCTCCCGTTAAGCCGGGACGCATCATGTTCGAGCTGGCCGGTGTGCCCGAGAGCCTTGCTCGCGAGGCAATGCGCCGTGCCCAGCACAAGCTTCCGATGAAGACCCGTTTCGTGGTCCGCGAGGGTGGTGACAACTGATGGCAGATAAGGGTCTGACCACCGCCGATCTCGATGCCATGGACGATGCACAGCTGTCCAAGGAGCTTGAGAAGGCAAAGGCTGAGCTCTTCAACCTCCGCTTCGCGCAGGCAGTTGGCTCCCTTGAAGACAACGGTCGTATGAAGACTGTTCGTCGCAATATTGCCCGCATTTACACCATCGCGCGTGAACGGGAGCTCGGCTACCGCACCGCACCAGGCACTGAGGAGTGACTAACATGGCAGAAACCACTGTGCGCAACGAGCGCAAGGTCCGTCGTGGATACGTCACCAGTGACAAGATGGACAAGACCGTTGTCGTCGAGATCGAGGACCGTGTGAAGCACGCCCTCTACGGCAAGGTTATGCGCAAGAGCAAGAAGGTCAAGGTTCACGACGAGCACAACGAGTGCTCCGTTGGCGACCTCGTCCTGATTATGGAGACTCGTCCGCTCTCCGCCACCAAGCGGTGGCGCGTGGTCGAGATTCTCGAAAAGGCGAAGTAACCTTCGCCTAACAGACCGAAATCCGTTCGGCAAGGCTCGGCCCCGGAGGTAACTCCGGGGCAGAGAACCGGCTCGACGACAGGAGTCAGTAGAAAATGATCCAGCAGGAGTCGCGACTGAAGGTCGCCGACAACACAGGTGCCAAGGAAATCCTCACCATCCGTGTTCTCGGCGGATCTGGTCGGCGTTATGCCGGAATCGGCGACGTGATCGTCGCCACCGTCAAGGATGCAATCCCCGGCGGAAATGTTAAGAAGGGGGACGTCGTTAAGGCGGTCGTCGTGCGTACGCGCAAGGAGACCCGTCGCCCCGACGGTTCCTACATCCGTTTCGATGAAAACGCGGCAGTCATTCTGAAGAATGACGGTGAACCCCGCGGTACGCGTATCTTCGGTCCCGTGGGCCGCGAGCTGCGCGAAAAGAAGTTCATGCGAATCGTTTCTCTCGCACCGGAGGTGATCTGATGGCAGCGAAGATTCGTAAAGGTGACTTGGTCGAGGTCGTTCGCGGACGTACCTCGGACGAAAAGGAACTCGCAAAGCGCAACGCACGCCGTGCCGAGCAGGGCCTCGAGCCCCTCAAGCCTGGCGACAAGGGCAAGCAGGGTCGCGTTATCCGCGTCTTCCCCGCTCAGGAGAAGGTCCTCGTTGAGGGCATTAACCTGAAGACCCGCCACGTGCGTCAGGGACAGACTCAGGGCCAGGCCGGTGGCATCATCACCGTTGAGGCTCCTATCTCGCTGTCGAAGGTTGCTCTGGTTGATCCTGAGACGAAGCAGCGCGTTCGCGTTGGCTTCCGTGAGGACACCGTTGAGCGTGACGGCCGTACGCGCACCGTTCGCGTTCGCGTCACCCGTGGCGGAGCCCGTCGCGGCATCGAGCAGGGCAAGGAGATCTGATTATGGCCCCGCGTTTGAAGGAAAAGTACAACTCCGAAATTCGCGATGCTCTGCGCGCTGAATTCAAGCACGCAAACCCCATGGAGGTGGGCGGTCTGACCAAGATCGTCGTCAACATGGGCGTCGGCGAGGCTGCCCGTGACTCGAAGGCACTTGAGGGCGCGATCCGCGACCTCACCGCCATCACCGGTCAGAAGCCTCAGACGAGCAAGGCGAAGAAGTCCATCGCACAGTTCAAGCTGCGCGAAGGCCAGGTTATTGGCGCATATGTCACCCTCCGCGGCGACCGTATGTGGGAGTTCCTGGACCGCCTTCTCTCGACTGCGCTCCCGCGTATTCGTGACTTCCGCGGTCTGTCCTCGAAGCAGTTCGATGGACACGGCAACTACACCTTTGGCCTGACGGAGCAGTCCATGTTCCACGAGATCGATCAGGATTCCATCGACCGCGTTCGCGGTATGGACATCACGGTCGTTACCTCGGCCTCCACCGACGAAGAAGGCCGTGCTCTTCTGCGTCACCTCGGCTTCCCGTTTAAGGAGGACTGACCATGGCTAAGACGTCACTGAAGATCAAGGCTGCGCGTAAGCCCAAGTTCGGCGTGCGTGGCTACACCCGGTGCAACCGTTGCGGTCGTCCCCGCTCGGTGTACCGCAAGTTCGGACTGTGCCGTGTGTGCCTGCGTGAGCTCGCCCTTCGTGGCGATCTCCCGGGTGTCACCAAGAGCAGCTGGTAAAACTGACGTCGTAGGTCCCGGTTTTCCGGAGAAACCGCGACGAGGAAGGGGAGAATCCCCAAATGACAATGACTGATCCGATCGCAGACATGCTGACGCGTCTGCGTAACGCGAACCACGCGCGCCACGAGTCGGTTTCCATGCCGTACTCGAAGCTCAAGGCCGCGATCGCGAAGATTCTCGTCGAGGAAGGCTACATCGCTTCCATCGACGTCGAGGATGCCAAGGTCGGCCAGACGCTGATTCTTACTCTCAAGTACGGCTCGCACCGCGAGGCCGCTATTGAGGGTCTGCAGCGCGTCTCCAAGCCCGGTCTGCGCGTCTACGCCAAGTCCACCAACCTGCCCAAGGTCCGCGGCGGCCTCGGCGTGGCAATTCTGTCCACGTCTTCCGGCCTGCTTACCGACCGTCAGGCAGCCGAGAAGGGTGTGGGTGGGGAAGTCCTCGCCTACATCTGGTGATGAGGAGGCTGAAGAATGTCGCGTATTGGTAAGAATCCGATCGAAATTCCCGCGGGCGTCGATGTCACTATCAATGGTGCAGACGTTACCGTTAAGGGCCCCAAGGGAACGCTGAGCCACGTTGTGCCTGAACCCATCAGCGCCGCCATCGATGAAGGCAAGGTCGTTGTGACCCGTCCTTCCGATGATCGTGTTGCTCGTTCGCTCCACGGCCTGACTCGCACCCTGATCGCAAACATGATCGAGGGCGTGACGAAGGGCTTCTCGAAGCAGCTTGAAATCGCCGGTACCGGTTACCGTGTCGTTGCAAAGGGCAAGGACCTCGAGTTCTCCCTCGGCTTCTCGCACACCGTGCTCGTTGCGGCGCCCGAAGGCATCGAGTTCTCCGTCGAATCTCAGACGAAGTTCACCGTGTCGGGCATTGACAAGCAGCTCGTTGGAGAGACCGCCGCTCGCATCCGTAAGCTCAAGAAGCCTGAACCCTACAAGGGCAAGGGTATCCACTACGTGGGCGAGACCATCCGTCGCAAGGTCGGAAAGGCTGGTAAGTGATGGCGTACACAGTCAAGGGCAAGGGCAAGTTCGTCGCTCGCAAGCGTCGTCACCTGCGCCTGCGCAAGAAGGTTCAGGGCACCCCTTCGCGTCCGCGTTTGGTTGTCACCCGTTCGAACCGCCACATGGTCGCACAGGTTGTGGACGATACCATCGGTCACACCCTGGTCTCCGCTTCGACCAAGGAAGCAGCACTCGTTGCCGCTGAAGGGACGAAGAAGGACAAGGCCTACCAGGTCGGCACTCTCATTGCAGAGCGCGCAAAGGCCGCAGGCATCACCGCTGTGGTCTTCGACCGCGGTGGCAATAAGTACCACGGCCGCGTTGCGGCAGTCGCAGAAGCCGCCCGTGAGGGCGGACTTGAGCTGTGACTGAGCCTCGAGGAAAGAGAGATCAACTGATGGCTGCATCGCAGCGAGGCAGGAACGGTCAGGAAGGCGCCGAGCGCTCTGGCGACGGCGAACGCCGTGACCGCCGCTCCGGTCGCGAGAACCGCGACACCCGTCGGGGCGAAAGTAAAGATCAGTACATCGAGCGTGTTGTCACCATCAACCGCGTCTCCAAGGTTGTGAAGGGTGGACGTCGTTTCTCCTTCACCGCTCTGGTTGTCGTCGGTGACGGTGAAGGCACCGTCGGTGTCGGCTACGGAAAGGCCAAGGAAGTTCCCCAGGCTATTTCCAAGGGTGTTGAGGAAGCGAAGAAGAACTTCTTCCGCGTCCCGATGATCCGCCGAACCATCACCCACGTTGTTCAGGGCCGCGACGCGGCAGGTGAAGTTCTCCTTCGCCCCGCCGCCCCCGGTACCGGCGTTATCGCCGGCGGCCCCGTCCGTGCAGTCCTCGAGGCTGCAGGCGTCCACGACGTGCTGACGAAGTCGCTCGGTTCTGACAACGCAATCAACATTGTTCACGCAACTGTTGCTGCACTGAAGCTTCTGGAACAGCCTGAAGCAGTCGCAGCTCGCCGCGGTCTTCCGCTCGAGCGCGTTGCTCCCGCATCCATGCTCCGTGCACGCGCAGAAGGCGAAGCTGAAAAGCGCGCTGCCGCAGAGGCAAGCGAAGCTGAGAAGGCTGCTGCGGGGGTGACTGAGTGATGGCAAAGCTGAAGATCACGCAGGTCAAGTCCAGCATCGGCGCAAAGCAGAACATGAAGGACACACTGCGCACCCTCGGGCTGCGCAAGATCGGCCAGAGCGTCGTTCGTGAGGATGCAGAAACCGTTCGCGGTGCCATCCACACCGTTCGTCACCTGGTTACAGTTGAGGAGGTCGACTGACCATGGCGGACTCCACGAAGAACACCGGTGAGGAGCAGGGTCGCGTCGTTCGACTGCACCACCTGCGTCCCGCCGCTGGTGCAAAGACCGCGAAGACCCGCGTCGGTCGCGGTGAAGGTTCAAAGGGTAAGACCGCTGGACGTGGTACCAAGGGCACGAAGGCTCGTTACCAGGTTCCGGCAGGCTTCGAGGGTGGCCAGATGCCCATCCACATGCGCCTTCCCAAGCTGCGCGGCTTCAAGAACCCCTTCCGCGTTGAGTACCAGGTCGTCAACGTCGGTCGTCTGCAGGAGCTCTTCCCCGAAGGTGGAAAGGTGACTGTTGAGGATCTCGTTGCACGTTCCGCAGTGCGCGACGGTTGGGCAGTGAAGGTGCTTGGCACTGGTGAGCTCACCGTTAAGCTCGATATCGAGGTCGACTCCTGGTCGGCTTCGGCAGAAGCGAAGATTACTGCCGCTGGCGGTTCTATCAAGACCCGCTGAGTGGTGATTGCGCCACGGGGGTGGCTCGGTTTCCGGGCTACCCCCGTTTCGCATTCTTGCACGTCGAGGCCGTTCCCCAGCCGCTGAAGCCCCCGATTTCAGTGACTTCCCATCTGGGAGAGGGCCTTTACCCACATCACAGTTTCTCAAGTTCTCTACTTTTGATTCACAGTATCCCTGTCATTTCAGGTAGTCTTTTGAGAGTCGTGCGATCGGAATGGTCGCAATTATTTCGTTACGTAGGAGGAAGCCTTGCTCAGTGCGTTCGCGCAGGCATTCCGTACCCCAGATCTTCGACGGAAACTTCTGTTCACGCTATTTATCATGGCGATGTTCCGTCTGGGTTCTTTCATCCCAACTCCGGGCGTTGATTCGCAGGCAGTAAGCAAGTGTCTTGCTCAACAGAATGACGCTTCGCTGCTGGACTTGGTGAATCTCTTTTCTGGTGGTGCGCTCCTCCAATTGTCGATCTTTGCGCTGGGTATCATGCCCTACATCACCGCGTCGATCATCATTCAGCTTCTGCGCGTCGTAATTCCTCGTTTCGACGATCTGCACAAAGAAGGTCAGACCGGCCAAACGAAGCTCACTCAGTACACGCGTTACCTCACAATCTTCTTGGGTATTCTCCAGTCAACGACGATGATCTCGCTGGCCCGCTCCGGCAACCTTTTTGCCGGATGCGCCGAGAAGGTTATCCCCTCAAACTCCGTGGGGACCTTCCTTCTCATGATGATCGTCATGACGGCCGGTACCGGCGTCATCATGTGGCTGGGTGAATTGATCACCGAACGCGGTATCGGTAACGGTATGTCGCTGTTGATCTTTACTTCTATTACCGCGCGTATGCCTTCACAGCTTCTCACCATCGGACAGAGTGGTAAGTGGGGAGCGGTCTTCGAGATCCTCGGTCTGATGCTTGTTGTCTCGATTGTGGTCGTCTACGTCGAGCAGGCGCAGCGCCGAATTCCGGTTCAGTACGCAAAGCGCATGATCGGCCGACGCCAGTACGGTGGTACTACGACTTACATCCCGCTCAAGATCAACATGTCCGGCGTTATCCCGGTCATCTTCGCATCTTCTCTTCTTGCATTCCCCCCGATGCTCGCACAGTTTGGTCGCCAGGATTCCGAGTGGGTCCAATGGATCGGTGCTAACTTCCGCCAGGACGCGTGGCCATACTTGGCCACCTACGCCCTGCTCACGCTCTTCTTCACCTTCTTCTACACCGCGATCACCTTCGATCCCGATGAAGTTGCGGACAACATGAAGCGCTACGGCGGCTTCATTCCCGGATACCGCGCAGGTCGTCCGACGGCCGAATATCTGCGCTACGTGATCAACCGAATCACCACCGCCGGTGCTCTCTACCTGGTGATCGTCGCGCTCATTCCTTCGTTGGCGATCATTCCGCTGCATATTTCTCAAGGACAAATGCCCTTCGGTGGTACAACCCTTCTGATTATCATCGGCGTCGGCCTGCAGACGGTGAAGGAAATTAATACACAGCTTCAACAGCACCACTACGAAGGATTCTTGCGATGACCGCTATCGTTCTCCTCGGCCCTCCCGGAGCGGGCAAGGGCACACAGGCAGCACGTATCGCTGAGCGTTTGGGTATTCCTGCGATCTCGACCGGAGAGATCTTCCGCGCCAACATGTCCGAGGGTACCGAGCTGGGCAAGCGTGCCAAGGAGTACATGGAACGCGGCGAGTTCGTTCCCGACTCTGTCACGAACCCCATGGTGAAGGTGCGTCTTTCGGCACCGGATACCGCCAACGGTTTCCTCCTCGACGGCTACCCCCGTACCCTGGACCAGGCGCATGTTCTGCGTGACATGCTTGCTGAACTTGGTGTGAGCCTGGATGTCGTCATGGAGATTCAGGTTGATGAAGATGAGGTCGTGGCGCGCATGCTCAAGCGTGCAACCGAGCAGAACCGCTCGGATGATACTGAGCCAGTGATTCGTCACCGCCTTGAGATCTACCACGAGCTGACTGAGCCCATGGCAACCTACTACGCCGATCAAGACCTCCTTCAGGTCGTTGACGGACGCGGTTCGATCGACGAAGTGAGCGAGCGTATCTTCGCCCTTCTCGACGGTCTCAACAAGTAAGCAACACGTACCCTGGCGCTGCTCAGCGCTGATACGGAACCGGGGCGCGGTGGTGAAAGCCATCGCGCCCCGGAGTTTCATCCAAAGGAAGCACAATGTCCCACATTGAATACAAGACCCTTGATCAGATCAAGTGGATGCGAGAAGCCGGGCTGGTTGTTGCAGAAATTCACCGAAGCCTGCGAGAGGCGGCTCGTCCCGGCGTAACAACCGCTGAGCTGGACGAGGTAAGCGCAGATGCGATCCGTCGATGCGGTGCGCGCTCGAACTTCCTCAATTACTACGGCTATCCCGCAACTGTGTGTATTTCCCCCAATGACGTGATCGTTCACGGCATCCCCGGGAAGCGCAAGCTTGCTGTCGGTGACATTGTGACCTTCGACTGCGGGGCATGGCTTGAGCGCAGTGGTCAACAGTGGCACGGAGATGCGGCATTCTCAATGATCGTTGGAGATGAATTCACTTCCGACGAAGAGTTTGCGCGTTCATGGGTTCGTCGTCACCAAGGTCCGGGCGCAGGAAAACGCTGGGGGAATGCAATCCCTTCAGCCCCTCAGGGAGAGGCGGGGGAAACCAACGCGGCCTCGGCAGGGGAAGTTTCAAAGCAGGGGAGCGTTGCGCGCAGGCGCGAGCTCGACCTCGTAACTCGTGAGGCGCTGTGGGCGGCGCTTGCCTCGGTTGCTCATGGAAAGCGCGTGAGCGCAGTTGGCGAGGCCGTCGAGCGCGTCGTTGCCGAGCGCGCGGAAGACCTTGGCTGGGAAGCGGGAATTATCGAGGACTTCACCGGACACGGGATTGGCACCGCGATGCACCAGGACCCGGAAGTCCTCAACTATCGCGTGCGTGGCTTGATGCCTAAGCTGCGTCCCGGAATGGTTCTGGCCGTTGAGCCGATGCTGACCAGCGGGGATATTGAGAATGTCACTGAGAATGATGACTGGACAGTTCGCACCGTTGATGGCTCGGATGCCGCTCAATGGGAGCACACCATCGCAATTTTGGATGATGGTGTCGCAATCTTGAGTGCAGTTGACGGGGGAGTAGCAGGGCTCGCACCCTTTGGTGTCACGCCTGTTTTGCTGGATTGATTGCGTCACTGCAAAGGATGGGGTGCATGGCTGAGTGAAGGCTGTGTACCCCATTTTGTGAGTTGGGGTACAGCGTGCTATTCTCAAAACAACTTAATTCGGAGTCCGAAGAAAGTGTGTGACGGTGCGCAAAAAAGATCTTTCTTCCCTTAGACAGGCAAATCGGCGCCTGATTCTGAGCCATTTGGCTCAGGGGCAGCCTTTATCTCGCACCGAACTCGCCGAACGAACCGGACTTTCAGCTTCAACCGTTTCTGCGATTGTTAGCGGACTGGTAGCGGATTGTATTGTCCACGAAACCGGAGATACAGCATCGACAGGAGGAAGAGGACGGCGCCTTTTAGATATCGACCCAACAAGTGGAGCGATCCTGATTGTCGAAGTCCGCGGATGCAGCGCTGTTCTTACCTTTAACGATATGAGCCTGGCCCCAAGGCGACAGCTTTCGATAGAGCTAAGTATGCTTCCCGACGCCGGAGAAAAACTCTTCAATGCAATTTCGCGAGCTATTGAGCAATATACGAGTGCTGAAGATGCTGAACCACTAGTGGGCATTGGACTTCTAGTGGACGACCAGACTGTTGCTTCTTTCCTGACCCTTCTGTATTCAACGGGGTTCGACGAGGCATCGATCGGACTGCGTCAAGCACTTATGACGCGATTTAAAGTTCCCGTTCTTGAGGAATCGATTCAAGAGTGTTCAGCACGTGAACTTGTCGCCCGACACGTTGAAGACGCGCATTCCTGGGCACACATTGCAATTGGATCGCGAATCACACTATCGATAGCCGCCAACGATAAGAGCATACTGAGCGGCGATCATAACTGGGCCGATCTCACGGAATCGGTGATGCCCGGAGTTGAACACCCGGAGGCAGTGCTCTCCAAACTCACCGAAGAATCTGGCCGAACGCAACCCGTGTGGACACGCTTCCTCAGTCGCCTTGGAGACACACTGACCACTGTCATCTCGCTGATCCCACTAGATGTCCTACTGGTTTCCGGAGAAATCGCGCAAACAACTGGATTTACTGAACTTCTGGCAAATTGTCTGAAGCCTCGCCTGCATGAGAAAGTCCCGCAAGTAATTCCCGTGACAAGCCATGACTCGAAGGCAGTCGCCCAACTAGCAAACAACCTACGAACCGCAGTGCTTACTGCATAAACAATCCCGCGGCAATGCTGCCGCACCAAACCCTGAGAGGAAAAGAAATGGTTCAAGGAATCTTGATCCTCTTGACCTTCGTCGTGATTGCCGCACTGATGATGGCCAAGAAAATGCCGACTTTGCTCGCACTGCCGCTGATGGCAGTAATCATTGGCATTATTGCCCGAGTCCCGTTGATTGCAACGAATGACAACGGCGTCGCTACCGGCCTGCTGAACGGTATTTTTGAGGCAGGTACTGTGCGCATGAGTTCGGCGATCATCGCCGTGATCTTCGGTGCATGGCTTGGACAGCTTATGAATCGAACAGGTGTCACTGAAACGATTATCAAGAAGAGTGCCGAGCTGGGTGGTGGACGTCCCTTGGTCGTTACCCTGATCATGGCCGTTGCAACAGCCCTATTGTTCACCACTCTGTCAGGCTTGGGCTCGATCATTATGGTTGGATCGATCGTCCTGCCAATCTTGATCTCTGTCGGAATCCCAGCGGCATCAGCAGCCTGTATCTTCTTGATGTCCTTTACGACCGGTTTAGCGTTGAACGTTGCAAACTGGCAAATCTTCTCTAAGCTTTTCTCGCTGGATATTGCCGTGATTCAACGCTTCGAACTCTATTTGGCTGCAGCGACTGCAGTTGCAACCATCATCTTCATCGTCGTTGAGTTCGCGCGAAACGGAATTAGGTTCGGCTTTTCTGCTCCTGCTGCCCCTGCTGCGAACACGTCTTCGGAGACTCGCGCACTTAAAGGCGTTACCGGTGCCCTTGCCATGCTGACCCCAATCATCCCGATTGTTCTGGTCGCCTTGGTGAAGCTCCCCGTTACTGTCGCATTCACTATTGGCATCGCATGGTGCTTAATCTTCACTGCGCGCGGTTTCGGGCGGGCAATGAACACTCTCACAAAGACCTGCTATGACGGAATCACTGACGCTGGACCGGCAATCATTCTGATGGTCGGTATTGGTATCCTCTACCTGTCTGTAACCCATGCGCAGGTTAAAGCCGTTCTTGACCCGATTTTGCTGGCGGTTGTCCCGTCAAGTCGCTGGGCATACATCCTGTTCTTCATTTTGCTGGCGCCGCTTGCCCTGTACCGCGGCCCCATGAACATGTTCGGTCTTGGTTCTGGCATTGCAGCACTGATCACCGGTCTTGGAACGATGAACCCGCTGGCTGTTATGGCAGCGTTCCTCTCTGCAGAGCGTATTCAGGCTGGTGCAGACCCGACGAATACTCAGAACGTGTGGACCGCGAACTTCTGTGAGGTCGATGTCAACACCTGCACCAAGAAGATCCTGCCCTACCTGTGGGGCGTATCCGCGGTTGGTGTCCTGTTGGGCAGCGTCCTCTACTTCTGATTGGTTGCGTAGCCGTCGCCGTTACCTGCATCGCGCTTTAAGGCAGCGTTACAGCTGAGTCGACAGTGAAGACCAGAATCCAGAGTGCCCAAAAGAAAAGGATTGAGAAATTAGAATGTCTGTTCGAATTGGAATTGACGTCGGCGGAACTTTCACGGATGCAGTTGCAATTGATAACGACAGCTTTGAGCTGATCGGCAGTGCCAAAGTTCCCACGACTCACAATGCTCCAGAAGGTGTTGCGGCGGGAATTGTCCAGGCGCTTCATCAAGTGCTGGAAACGCAGAACATCGCGCCCGAGGATGTTGTCTTCATTGCTCACGGGACGACTCAGGCAACGAATGCTCTTCTTGAAGGCGATGTCGCAACCGTCGGCATCCTTACACTGGGTTCTGGTCTTCAAGGCGCGAAAAGTCGTTCGGACACAACCATGGGCGATATTGAACTAGCCGAAGGAAAGAAGCTTCCCTCTGTTAATCAATATACCGATGCTGGCGAAGAAGGCTTGGAGAGCCGCATTGAGGCGTGCTTGGACGAACTGAAAAACCAAGGCGCGCAGGCAGTCGTCGCCGCCGAGGCATTTAGCGTTGACGATCCAAGAAACGAATCAATGGTTGTTGAGGTCTGCTCGACGCGTAATATCCCCGCCACGGCAACGAATGAAATTTCGAAGCTCTATGGTCTCAAGGTTCGCACGCGCACGGCTGTCATCAACGCCTCGATCATGCCAAAAATGCTGGAAGCTGCGACCATGACCGAGCGTTCAATTCGCCAAGCGAAGATCGCGAGCCCGCTGATGGTCATGCGCTGCGATGGTGGCGTTATGACCGTCGATGAGGTCCGCAAGCGCCCTATTCTGACGATTTTATCCGGTCCGGCTGCTGGCGTTGCGGGTGCGCTTCGCTATGAGCGTCTAACCGATGGCCTCTTCTTTGAGGTGGGCGGGACATCAACGGATATCTCGTGTGTCAAAGACGGTCAGGTTATGGTGACCTACGCCGAGGTCGGTGGACACAAAACCTACCTGAATTCGCTGGATGTCCGTACGGTGGGCATTGGCGGTGGCTCAATGGTTCAGCTTCGCGATGGTAAAGCCGTTGCGACCGGACCGCGAAGCGCGCATATTGCGGGTGTGGATTACGAGGTCTATACCGATCCAGAAAAAATTGTTAATCCGCGCCTGGTTGCGCTTCGTCCTTTGGCAGGTGATCCTGAGTACGCCGTCATCGAGTGCGATGGGGGAGTGCGTGTGTGCCTGACTATGGCTGGGGCTGCGAACATTGCCGGTTTCGTCCACGATGGTGACTATGCGCGCGGTAACGTCGAGGCCGCGCGTCGAGCCTGGGAACCCCTAGCACAGTCCATGGGATGTTCCGTTGATGAGGCTGCGCAGAAGGTTTTGGGATTCGCGAACCAAAAGAATGCTGCGGTTGCTGCTCAATTGATGAAGGATTACCACCTTGACCCGCGCACTACCGTCTTTGTAGGGGGCGGTGGAGGTGCTGCTGCGGTCGTCCCTCACCTTGCGAAGACCATGGGGCATCAACATCGAATTGCCCGTAATGCGGCTGTGATCTCAACGATTGGTGTGGCCATGGCAATGGTGCGGGATATGATCGAGCGTTCCGTTGTGAATCCAACGCAAGATGATGTGATCGCGATTCGCAGGGAAGCCGAGCTCAAGGCGATTGAGTCGGGCGCGGCTCCTGGAACTGTTGAAGTGACCGTTGAAGTTGACTCGCAGCGTAATGTTGTACGCGCGATTGCTGTTGGTGCGACAGAGATGCGCACCAAGAGTGGTAGAGGGGGAACGCTTGGTGACGATGATCTATTGAAGATTGTTGCCGAAAACTTGGACGTTCCCGCGGATACTTTGAGCCTTGCGGCTCGCACGGATCAGATGCTCGCAGTGACCGCGCAGGTCAAACAGAAGCGCTTTTTTGGTTTGCTCTCAACAACGAAGAATCCGCTTCGCTTGATTGATACGACGGGAGTTATTCGACTGCAGAAGGCGCAGGCTAAGGTGTGGCCCTCAACGGTTGCTTCCGCGGTCAATACGATTAACGAGGCCATTGATCAGTTGACCGTTTACAACGATGGTGGTGCGAATTACCCGAACCTGCATCTGGTTGTGGGCGGAAAGATCATCAATCTTTCGGGGCTTTCCAGTGAGGAACAGATTCGTTCACTGGCGGCTGTAGAACTTCAAGGTTATGACGCTCAGACCTCGCTGATCGTCGTTGGAACCGAAAGGCTTGAAGGGTAGCAGTGTGAGCGGTGACCACATGCGGGCTCTGTCTGATCAATTCCCATTCCCCAGTCTTGAGTGTGCTCGTAACGAGTTATTGCGGGATCCTTCCGTGAGACGGATCCCTCATGATGAACAAGAACGCATCCTCAAAATGGTATGGGAGCGAGGGCGGGAAGTGGCCCGTGATTTTTTCCCGCGTGTGGTTGCTGCCGACTTCTTTTCAGTGTGTTCACATGCGGGGTTGAGAGTAGTGCAGGAGGACAGCAAACCTGTTGCCGGGCGACGCTTCTTTGCGCACTATCAGCCCAAACATTCATTGATCACCCTAAATACACCATCGCTACAGCTGTGGGCAGATTACTATTCGATGGAGCTTCAGCAGGCCAGCAATATGGCACTGTGCCATGAGTATTTTCATTTTTTGGAGTGGACACGGATTGGACTGATGTCAAGGGAGCTGGATATTCCATTGTTTCGTTGTGGTGCACTGCGAATCGGTCGTGTCCGTTTTCCCTCACTGAGTGAAATCGGTGCCTACGGTTTCACTTATCAATGTTTCTATTCCTCCGCGCAAGGAGAGGAAAACTAATGACGACAACTATTAACTACGCGGGGCATGATGTTCCGGTTCTCGGAAGCTACGATGTCGCAATCGTCGGTGGCGGCTCATCGGGTGCTGCTTGTGCGATCCGATGTGCTCAGCTGGGGCTTTCAGTCATCATCATTGATCGCTTCACTATGCTGGGAGGAACCGCGACGAATGCAACCGTGTGCCCGATGATGCCAACGTACGTGGCTCACCGGCAAGTCTTCGCGCAGGTTGAGGAGGGACTCAAGGCCTCGGGAGAAGTAACACGTGATGGAACCACGACGATGGTGTGGTTTGCGCCGGAGCGTCTGGGGCGGGTCTATGAAGACCTTGTAACCTGCTCGGGCGGCACTATCCTCTATGACGCGACGCTGGTTGATGTGCTTGATGACCGAGCTCAAGATGGCCCTCGAACTCTTCAATCGCTGATCGTCATGACTGCACAGGGGTTGGTTGCCATTGATGCGCAAACTATGGTCGATGCTTCAGGTGACGCGGTACTTGCGCGCGCCGCAGGTGTTTCTACCGAAAGTGGAGATGAAACAGGAGCAAACCAGGTGTGCTCGCTACGTTTCATCATGGGTGGAATTGATGTTGACGCCTACAGAGATTACTGTCTGTCGCTTGGAGATGACTTTTCCCCTCTTAAAACCGGATATTTCTGGGAATCGGCCATGGTTGCCGGGCGTGATTTTGTCCTTGAGTCGATCTTCCGCGAGGGCGTTGCAGATGGACTTCTTGAAGAAGGAGACCTGAGGTACTACCAGACTTTCTCAGTTCCCGGGAAGCCGGGAGCCTTGGCCTTCAATTGCCCGCACATCCCCAGCCTGGTCACGAATACCTCAGCGATGGGGCGCTCAGAGGCGATTATCGAAGCGCACGCGACCATTGATAGGCTCACTCGATTCCTGCAGACAAAAATGCCGGGATTTGAGCATTCATATCTCATAGGAATCGCCCCCATGCTTGGCGTTCGTGAATCGTGGAGAATCAATGGGGTCTACCGGCTCACGGAAGAAGATTATGTGAACCAGGCCCGATTCGAGGATGGGCTGGTTCGGGGCGATTGGTTTATCGATGTCCACTCGCAGTCAAAGGGACTGTTCCATAAGAAGGGATATCAACACGGTGACTATTACGAGATTCCGTATCGCTCACTGATTAACCCTCAGGTTTCTAACCTTTTGACGGTTGGAAGGTGTATCTCGACTACTTTCTTGATGCAGGCCTCGGTACGTATTACTCCGACCGTGATTGATATGGGCGATGCAGCCGGATGTGCCTGTGCTCTGTCAAAGTCTGAGCACATACCGGTCCTTGAGCTGTCAGGGGCAAAGGTTCGGTCTTATGCCGATGAGGTCTCACCTTTATCCTGAAGCTGCGGTGCCTATCAGCAAGTGAGGCGATAGACACCGCATCCAGCTTTCCAAGAGGGGCCAAAATAGCGTAGGCTCAACCCTTGGACGTGTCTTTGGGGGCAGTATGCCTGTTTCCGAGGACAATCCCGAGCGGCCTCAGGCCGTTCGAATCCGAAAAAGTAGTAGAGGATAGACGGAGGATATGGCGAAGAAGGACGGCGTCATCGAAATCGAAGGCACGGTTATCGAAGCCTTGCCGAATGCGATGTTCCGCGTGGAATTGAGCAATGGACACATCGTGCTTGGCCACATTGCCGGCAAGATGCGTCAGCACTACATTCGCATTCTGCCCGAGGACCGAGTGGTCGTCGAGCTGAGCCCCTACGACCTCTCTCGAGGCCGCATCGTCTACCGCTACAAGTGAACACACCGACACAAGCTACCTGCGGGTAGCGGAGGTACACACCATGAAGGTCAAGCCGAGTGTCAAGAAGATCTGTGACAAGTGCAAGGTGATTCGTCGCCACGGCAACGTCATGGTCATCTGTGACAACCCCAGGCACAAGCAGCGTCAGGGCTGAACCCTCGCTGCGATAACGCCGGAGTAATCCGGCAGCATCATTCCACACGCGCTTGCGCGACCCTCGGTTCGGAGGCCGGGGCCGGGTGGCTCACCCGGGAGGAGTGGTGACGACCTCCGATGAACAATTTGGAGCATAAACATGGCACGTATTTCCGGCGTCGACCTCCCTCGCGAAAAGCGTATGGAGATCGCGCTCACGTACATTTATGGAGTTGGACGCACCCGCGCCAAGGAGACCCTCGAGGCCACCGGCGTGAGCCCCGATCTTCGCGTGAAGGATGCCACCGAGGAAGACCTCGTCAAGCTTCGCGAATACATCGAGAACACCTTTAAGGTGGAAGGCGATTTGCGTCGTGAGGTCCAGGCAGATATCCGTCGCAAGATTGAGATCGGATCCTACCAGGGACTTCGTCACCGTCGTGGCCTGCCGGTCCACGGTCAGCGCACCAAGACCAATGCGCGTACCCGTAAGGGCCCCAAGCGCACCGTTGCAGGTAAGAAGAAGGCCAAGTAAGGCCGCTAAGTCCAGCGTGGACTTTTAACACACGACTTCGAAGGAACTGAAACACATGGCTGCAAAGACCACTCGTTCCGGCGCGGGACGCAAGCCGCGCCGCAGGATTTCAAAGAACGTCACTCACGGACACGCGTACATCAAGTCGACGTTCAACAACACTATCGTTTCCATTACCGACCCTACCGGTGCGGTGATCTCCTGGGCCTCCTCCGGCCAGGTGGGCTTCAAGGGTTCGCGTAAGTCGACCCCCTTCGCTGCTCAGCTTGCTGCCGAGGCCGCCGCGCGTCGCGCACAGGAACACGGCATGAAGAAGGTCGACGTCTTCGTGAAGGGTCCCGGCTCCGGCCGTGAGACCGCGATCCGTTCGCTTCAGGCTGCTGGCCTGGAGGTCGGCTCGATTCAGGACGTGACGCCCCAGGCATTCAACGGCGCTCGTCCCCCGAAGCGTCGTCGCGTCTGAGCCCCGGAGGGTGGAGATCCCACGGAAATCCACCCCCCACGTCTGGGCGGGATCACACAAGAATACGTGGCCTCGTCCTTACCTTTTCCCCGCAATGCGGGACCCCGATCCGGCGTCATATGGCGGGCGCCGGGAAGAAAGGACTAAGACGTGCTCATTGCAGAGCGACCCATCCTGACCGAAGAGAAGGTCAGCGAACTGCGCTCCCGTTTCATCCTGGAGCCCCTTGAGCCCGGTTTCGGCTACACGCTGGGTAACTCCCTGCGCCGAACCCTGCTCTCGTCGATCCCCGGCGCTGCCGTGACCTCCATCCGCATTGATGGTGTGCCCCACGAGTTCCGGACGATCGAGGGCGTGAAGGAAGACGTTGCCGAGATCATCCTGAACATCAAGCAGATCGTTCTCTCCTCCGAGAACGACGAGCCTGTTGTTATGTACCTGCGTAAGGCAGGCCCGGGAGAGGTCGTCGCAGGGGACATCACCCCTCCGGCCGGCGTTGAGATTCACAACCCCGATCTGCATCTGGCGACCCTCAATGAAAAGGGCAAGCTTGAGATCGAACTGACCGTCGAGCGTGGCCGCGGCTACGTATCGGCTGCTCAGAACAAGGATCCCCAGGCTGAAATTTCCCGCATCCCGATCGATTCGATCTACTCTCCCGTTGTCAAGGTGACCTACAAGGTTGAGGCAACTCGTGTTGAGCAGCGCACCGACTTCGATCGCCTGATCATTGATGTTGAGACCAAGCCGGCAATCACCCCGCGTGACGCCGTTGCCTCCGCTGGCAAGACCTTGGTTGAGCTCTTTGGCTTGATGCGTGAACTGAACGAGGAAGCCGAAGGCATTGAAGTCGGTCCCTCGACCACGGATGCCACCCTCGCTGCCGACCTCGCGCTGCCCATTGAGAACCTCGGCCTGCAGTCGCGTTCCTACAACGCACTGCGTCGTCGTGGAATCCTCACTGTTGGCGAGCTCGTGGCTCACTCCGAGGCGGATCTGCTTGACATTCGCAACTTCGGTACGAAGTCGATTGAAGAAATCAAGGAAGCTCTTGCAACCCTTGGGATGACCCTGAAGGATTCTGTGCTGCCCTCCGGCGAGGCTAGCGAATCCGGTTCCATCCACTTCAGCGACGATCAGTCCATCTGACATGCTGCGTCCGATGGACGCATAAATTCCTAGGAGACAAAATGCCCACCCCCAAGAAGGGTGCTCGTCTGGGCGGAAGCCCGGCACACCAGAAGCTGATCCTCAAGAACCTTGCGACTCAGCTCATCGAACACCGCTCGCTCACCACGACCGAGGCCAAGGCTAAGGCCCTGCGCCCCTTCGTTGAGAAGCTCGTGACCAAGGCAAAGCGTGGCGATATGCACGCTCGCCGTACCGTGGCTCGCGTCATCACCGACAAGAACGCCCTGTACACCCTGTTCGACGTGATCGCTCCCGCGCTTGATCCCGAGCGTCAGGGCGGCTACACCCGCCTGACCCGCGTGGGTAACCGCAAGGGCGACAACGCTCCTCTCATGCAGATTGAGTTCTGCATGGAGGCCGTCGAGAAGAAGGCAGTCGTGAAGTCTGCTGAGAAGACCGCCGAAAAGGCCGCTGCAGCTGAGGTTGCAGCAGAGGCTGAGGAAGCTGCAGAGGCCGCTTCTGAGCGCGCCGAAGAGGCTCGCGAAGAGGGCGATCTCGCCAAGGCTAACGAGGCTGAGGAAATCGCAGCCGAGGCCGGCGAAGAGGCTGACGCCGCTGAGCAGGTCGAAGAAGAGAAGTGATCTCTTTCGCGTAAGCGACTTGAAAGGGGCCGGTACCACACGTGGTACCGGCCCCTTTGTCGTGTCAATCGTCGCCTTCATATTTCTTGCTTTTTCAGGATGAAAGTCATCGGTGGCGGTAGCCTGTACCTATGACTCGCGAGATGACACTGGCAGTGGATTGTGGCGGTGGCGGAATTAAAGCGTCCGTCCTTGATGGGCAGGGGACAATGGTTGCCCCGCCAAAACGGACGCCCACGCCCTACCCTCTTCCCCCTGAATTGCTGGTTCAGACAATCGCCGATCTTGCAGCTCAGCTTCCAGAAGCTCATCGCGTGACCGTTGGTATGCCGGGGATGATTCGCCATGGGGTTGTGATCGCAACTCCGCACTACATCACGAAGGATGGCCCGCGATCGCGTGCTCTTCCCGAACTCGTAGAGAAGTGGGATCACTTTGACATGGGGCAGGCGGTTGAGAGCGCTCTTGGCATTCCGACCAAAGTTCTCAATGATGCTGAAGTTGCGGGAGCCGGTGTGATCACCGGACGTGGCCTAGAAATGATCATCACGCTGGGCACGGGGCTTGGAAACGCGGTCTTCGATGGTGGGCATCTTTCTCCACACGTCGAGGTCTCACAGGGGCCGATTCGTTGGGGCCTGACCTACGATGACTATATCGGCGAGCATGAGCGACTTCGCCTCGGTGACGTCCATTGGTCTCGCCGCGTTCGCCGAGTCGTGGATGGCCTGCGTCCCATGTACATGTGGGATCGTCTGTATCTGGGCGGTGGCAATTCAAAACGAATTGTCCCAACCTCCCGCGATCGTCTTGGGGAGGACGTGATCATTGTCCCCAATGATGCTGGCATTATCGGAGGGGTGCGCTCGTGGGAGCTCTAAGTACTTCCCAGCTACGGATCCGTCTGGATCTTGCCTACGATGGCACTTTCTTCCACGGATGGGCTGCACAAGATGGCCTTCGCACTGTTCAGGGCGTTCTCACCCAAGCGCTTTCGACAATTTTGCGCCGTCCTGTGATCCTGACCGTCGCTGGGCGAACTGATGCCGGAGTTCACGCTCGCCATCAAGTCGCCCATTTTGATTGCGCTTCTGATGTCTTCCACTCTTTGATACGAGAATCCGACCGCCCCGAAAACGACGAGGACCTCAACCAGGCCTGCTGTCGCGCGCTGTTGCGACGGGTGAATTCGCTTCTTGGTCGCGAATACATCGAACATATGGCGACAACAGGTATCAAAGTGCCCCGGGGGACTGCTGATGCCCGTCTTTCCGAAGTACGCGTGGTATCCGCAGACTTTGATGCGCGTTTCGCAGCGCTTGAGCGTTCCTATACCTATCGCCTGGCCCCCGAGGGGCAACTGCCACTGGCGCGGCGTTGGGATGTGTACGAGGTCGCCCACGCCCTTGACGTCGAGGCTATGAACCGATCAGCGCAGCCTCTACTGGGTGAGCACGAATTCCTTGCCTTCTGCCGCCCGCGCGAGGGTGCGACGACGATTCGTGAACTGCGTGAGTTACGTATTATTCCCGAGGCCGGGGGGACTGGGGTCCTCGAGTGTCATGTGCGCGCTGATGCCTTCTGCCATTCCATGGTTCGTTCTCTTGTTGGCGCTTTAATTGAGGTGGGTAGGGGAGCGCGTGAGGAAAGTTGGCCTACGCAGCTGCTTGAGAAGGCCTCGCGCCAAGAGGCGGCACCGATTGCCCCCGCGCATGGGCTGACCCTGGAATCCGTGAGTTATCCCGACGAGGCCGAGTGGAGCGATCAGGTTCACCGAGCACGCCGTATGCGTGGTTTTGCCTTTGACGGAAGCCTTGAAGAATGGGCGATGGGCGGCAATTGCTGCGCTGGTTGATTCAGAAACGATATGAGGAATAAGCCACACTCTGGTCTGTGCTTTGACCCCGCTGCCTTTTGGCGCATAAACTAGCAGGTGCTGTGTGTCAGCTGGACCTTCGGTGCCTTCCCACTCGCCGGAGAAGAAATTCGGCTGATGCCTCGCGGAACCGTTTCATAGCGGGCCGGTGCGTCGAATACTCGATGCTAGGCCCCATGACAGAAAGAATTGAAGGTTACGCCCGTGCGCACCTATTCACCTAAGCCGGCGGATGCCGACAAGCAGTGGTACGTCATCGACGCCACTGACGTCGTCCTCGGCCGCCTGGCGGCTCAAGTTGCCGCTATCCTTCGTGGGAAGCACAAGCCGACGTTTGCCCCTCACCTCGATATGGGCGATTACGTCATCATCATCAATGCGGACAAGGTTGCCCTCACCGGTAAGAAGCTTGACCAGAAGATGGCCTACCGCCACTCCGGTCGCCCCGGTGGTCTGAGTGCAACACGCTATCGCGATCTCATGGCTGAGCGTCCTGAACGTGCAGTCGAGAAGGCAGTCCGCGGCATGCTTCCTCACACCAGCCTCGGCCGCGCGCAGTTCAAGAAGCTGCACGTCTACGCCGGAGCTGAGCACCCGCACATCGGCCAGCAGCCGATTCCCTACGAAATCACCCAGGTCGCCCAGTGAGCGCGTCGCGCTTCTGAGCCCAACGAACTGCACTGAGGAGAACTGTGGCTGAGACCACCGAGATTCTTGAGCTGGATGAGGAAGTTGTCCCCAGCTCCTACACCACAGAGACTGAGTCAGCGCCTGCTGGTGCTGGTCAGTCCATCACCGCGCCCGGCGCGGGCCTTGGCCGCCGTAAGGAAGCCGTTGCCCGTGTTCGCCTGGTTCCCGGCAACGGCCAGTGGACCATTAACGGACGCACTCTTGAAGATTACTTCCCGAACAAGCTGCACCAGCAGCTCGTGAAGTCTCCCTTCACCCTGCTTGATATCGACGGTCGCTTCGATGTGATCGCTCGTATCAATGGCGGCGGCATCTCCGGCCAGGCCGGTGCGCTGCGCCTGGGCATCTCTCGCGCACTGAACGAGATCGATCGTGACGCGAACCGCCCCGCACTGAAGAAGGCTGGCTTCCTGACCCGCGATGCCCGCGCTGTTGAGCGTAAGAAGGCAGGCCTCAAGAAGGCACGCAAGGCTTCGCAGTTCTCGAAGCGCTGATCTTCGCCTTTACTTCGACTCGTGGCTCCACCTTTTGGTTGGAGCCACGAGTCATTTCTATGCAAGCCGGGTAAACTTGGAGAGTTCGATATCGAATTTGGGAGGAACCCCGATGACCAGGTTGTTCGGAACTGACGGCGTACGCGGACTGGCAAATGTTGATTTGACTGCGCCCCTCGCACTGGAACTGGGTGAAGCGGCAGCTCGCCTGACAATTCAAGGACGGCCGGCCTCGGGACACAAACCGAAAGCTATCATCGGTCGCGATACACGAATCTCCGGCGAGTTCCTCGACCACGCGCTGGCGGCAGGTCTTGCAAGCGCGGGAATGGACGTTGTCCGCGTCGGTGTCGTCACGACCCCGACCGTTGCTCACTTGACGGCCTCGTCCTCAGTTGATCTGGGCGTCATGATCTCCGCGTCGCACAATCCCATGCCTGACAATGGCATCAAGTTTTTTGCGCACGGCGGCTACAAGCTCCCTGACCAGGTCGAGGACCAGATCCAAGAGCTCCTCAATACCTCTTGGGATCGTCCCACGGGCGCCGCTGTTGGTGAGGTCGAATACGACGATGACTGGGCAGAAAAGTCCTACATTGAGCACCTCATGACCTCTTTGGGAACAGACCTGCGCGGCTTGCGTATTGCGGTTGACTGCGCGAACGGCGGTGCTTCTTTCCTTGCCCCTGAAGCTTTCCGTCAGGCCGGTGCTGACGCTGTCGTGATCAATGCTGCCCCCGATGGTCGCAACATCAATGACAAAGCCGGCTCGACGCACCCCGAACAGCTTCAGGCGCTGACCGTTGCCTCCGGGGCTGATTTCGGTGTGGCTTACGATGGTGACGCGGACCGTTGCCTTGCGGTCGACCGCCACGGAAATCTTGTTGATGGTGACAAGATCATGGGTGCGCTGGCTGTCCACATGCGCGATGAGGGGCAGCTTGCCAAGGACACACTGGTTGTCACGGTGATGTCGAACCTCGGGTTGATTCTTGCCATGCAAGAGGCCGGTATTCAGACGATTCAGACCGGCGTCGGTGACCGCTACGTCCTTGAAGCCATGCTCGAGGGTGGATACTCCCTGGGCGGCGAACAGTCCGGACACATCATTGCGAAAAAGTATGCGACTACCGGCGACGGTATTCTCTCCTCGCTCCTGCTCGCGCGCATGGTGAAGGAATCTGGACGCGATCTTGCAGACCTTACCGGCTTCATCAAGCGCCTCCCGCAGACCCTGATCAACGTTGGGGGAGTGGACCGTACTCGCGCAGCAACCGATCCAACCGTGGCAGAGGCAGTTGCTGCTGCCGAGGCCGTGCTGGGCAATACCGGACGCGTCCTGCTCCGCCCCTCCGGTACCGAGCCCTTGGTTCGCGTCATGGTCGAGGCGGCGACGCAGGCGCAAGCCGATGGCGTAGCCTCGCGCCTGGCTGACGTGGTGAAGGAAAGCCTGTCGCTCTAAGGACGAGCGACAGAAGAGCGCCAAACCGCGCGAGTGGGGACGATGAGCCGCTCAGCTTTCTTTGCTTTGCGCGGCTTTTCGATCGCCGAAATCATCGCCTCAACGGCGCCCTGTGTCATTTCCCGCAGCGGCCACTCGACGGTTGTGAGGCCAAGGGCTTGGCTGCTCGCGGGTTCTTGATTACCAAATCCCAGGATGGAAAGGTCGTGTGGAACGCGGAGATCGAGATCGGCGGCGGCTTGGAACACGCCCGGTGCCTGCGAGTCATCGGCGACGGCGATCAGGGTGATATCCGGGTTGTCTGAGAGAAGGCGCAGGGCTGCTTGGTATGCGGTCGAGGCATCCCAATCGGGAAGCGAAAGCAAAGTGAAACCCGTGCCGAAGGTGGCTTCAAGGGGGAGCTGGCGTGAGTGATTGGTATTCGGTCCTGCAAGAAAAACTGCCTGTCCGCGTCTTTGTGCGCTCAGATGCTCGCTGAGGATTTCTTTCACTCCCGCGCATTCGTCAATGCTCACCAGAGCGCTGGCCCCTTGGGTGTCTTCCGTATTAATCATCGACATTGCAACGATGGGAATACCGAGGTTTGCCAGAAACATGGAGGTAAAACTCTCGGCGGAGGTCGTTTCGCGGATGACCCCGGCTAATTGCGTGTCCCCTAAGACTGAGCGAATTGTCTGCGCATCTGAGGGGTCATTACTTGATTGGAAGAGCGGAAGAAGCAAATATCCGCGCTTTTGGATTTCGATCATGGCGGTTGTGAGAACCGTGTGAACGACCGGAACGAAGGGATTATCTGGGAGTTCTGCCATGAGCAGCGCGATCAGTCGAGAACTGCCGCGCCGAAGTGAACGTGCAGCAGCATTAGGAATATAGTTCAGGTCTCGCGCTGCATCTTGGACTCTCTGAATTGTTGCGGGCGCGATCTTCACTTCTGGTCCGCGGCCGTTCAGTACCAAAGAAACCGTCGAAGGAGCAACTCCTGCTGCTCGGGCGACGTCGGCCCGCGTTGCTCGTTCCATTCTTGCTGCTCCTGATCTGCCATGGAAAAAGCGTGTTAACACAACAACTATAACGTGTTAGTCTTTGTGTACTGCAAGGAGATTCAATGTTGACTCACCTGAAAGGCTCATCATGAAAATTATGCCCTCATACGCGCCCTGTGTGGGAGCACTTTCTCCTGCTCGCGCGTATCTCGCTGATGATCCAGGGCAGATGAGCCTAGATGGCCTCTGGGCCTTCACCTATCACCGCGTTGATCCCAATCCCGGTGCAAATCCCGAAGAGGCATGTCCCTCTCCTCGCGTATCAAGCGAAGAGACGATCGATGTCCCAAGCCACTGGGTTCTGAGAGGAGATGGACGCTGGGGTGCCCCCGCCTATACCAATGTTGACTTCCCCTTCCCTGTGGATCCGCCTTTCCCCCCGGAAGATAATCCTGTCGGTGACTATTCTCGGCACTTCACATGCCCCAAGTCGTGGCTATCATCGGGAGGCCAGGTCCGCCTGCGCTTCGAAGGCGTTGAATCCCAGATCATTGTCTGGATCAATGGCCAATGGATCGGAATGGCTCGCGGTTCACGTCTCGCCCACGAATTCGACGTCACCAAGATGCTTGTCCCCGGTGAAAATACGGTGACTCTTCGCGTTCATCAGTTCAGCGCAGGATCCTATCTTGAAGATCAGGATCAGTGGTGGCTCCCGGGAGTTTTCCGCTCAGTTTCACTGCGATACCTTCCCGATTTCTCCATTGAGGATCTGTGGATCAATACCGATTACAAGGCCGGGCAAGGATTTGCGACCCTAGAGCTGAGAGTGCGTGGGGCGCAAAGCGAAACGCTTGAAGCGAGTCTGTATATCGAAGGGCTCGGTGCCTCGCTGCTCACGCTCTCGCGCGGGGAGGACGGGCGCTACCGCAGCGATAGCATTGGCCTCGGCAATGTCGAGCCGTGGAGCCCGCAATCGCCAAAACTTTACGCCGCACGCGTGCACGTGGTGGGGGAGAGTGGCCGTAAAACGGAAGAACGTCACCTGCGCCTCGGCTTCCGTCGCGTGTGCATCGAGGACGGCGTTCTCATGGCCAACGGCGAGCCCCTGACGCTTAATGGTGTCAATCGCCATGAAATTCGCGCCGACGAAGGGCGAGTATTCAGCGAAGAATTTGCGCGCGCCGATCTTGAACTCATGAAGTCGATGGGAATCAACGCGATCCGAACTTCCCATTACCCGCCTCACCCGCGCCTTCTCGATCTGGCCGATGAAATTGGGCTGTGGGTCATGCTCGAGGGGGATATTGAAACCCACGGTTTTGAGGGGAATCGTACGTGGATCGATAATCCCTCCGATGATCCGCGGTGGGAAGCCTCCTACCTCGACCGCACCGAACGAGCATTTGAACGCGACAAGAATCATGCCAGCATTTTCTGCTGGAGCCTGGGGAACGAATCCGGAACGGGACGTAACTTGGCAGGGGCCGCACGTTGGCTCCGCGAACGCACCCACGGACGCGCCCTCGTCCACTACGAGGGCGACCATGCCATGGAGTACGTCGATATCTACTCACGGATGTACCCGACACTTGAAGAAGTTGCTGCGGTGCTTGACGATGCGGACATGCACGCGCCGGTTGCTGTCCCGAGCCATGCAAGTGCGGCTGTGGATGACGGAGCGAAAGAACGCATTCGCAGCGCTCCCTACATCATGTGTGAGTACCTCCACGCGATGGGGACCGGCCCCGGTGGAGCGGCCGCTTATGCCGAGCAAATGAGCCATCCTCGCCATGCTGGAGGCTTCGTGTGGGAGTGGCGTGACCACGCGCTGTGGCACACCCTTCCTGATGGGCGTCGCTGTCTTGCCTACGGCGGTGATTTCGGAGAGGAAGTGCACGACGGAAATTTCGTCTGCGATGGCTTGGTTGATGCGCTTTCGCGTCCCTATGCAGGGACATGGGCATGGATTCGCTCGCTCGCGCCTGACGCACCGATCCTTCAGGGTCGCTCGCAACAATCGGGTGGCGAGGCCGAGGAGCGCTTGCGTGCACTGGCTTGTGCAGCTTCTTCCCGGCTCTCCTCTGACGAGGCCGAGTGCGGCACCGTGTTTGATGATCGTGGGCGCGTGGAGTCCGTGGGCGGGCTTCCGATCGTGGCGGAGATCAGTGTTTACCGCGCACCGACGGACAATGATCGCGGTCGTGGTCCCGTCGATTATTGGGGGATTTCCACTTTCGATCTGGGGCCACTGGGAACAGGGACCGGGCAATGGGGAGTTTCTCACGCCCAGCGATGGGAAATGGCACGTTTGCATCTCCTGCGCAGAACCTGGCATGGAAGCGCCCGTGAGAAGGGAACGCGGGTGCTTGTCGAACGCTGGGCGCCACCTGCTGCACAGTTCGGACTTGAGACTCGCTGGAGTTTTGCTCCCGTAGACGGAAAAAGCGGAGGCGCATCTGCGGGTGCTCCACTGCCGGGAAACTGCCTCGCCGTAAAGGTTGAAATGACTCCCTATGGGCACTGGCCCGAGCGCATCCCTCGCGCAGGGGTTCGTCTGTGCATCCCGGGAACGGGGTGGACGGCCTCCTGGGTGGGGGAGACGGATATCGCTTATGCGGATATGCCCGGCGTCAATCCAGATGGGTTTGGATGCGCTGAACTTGAAGATCTGTGGGATGTGGGCGTTAAGCCTCAAGAAGGTGGGCACCGACCGGGACTGAAGGTTCTTGAGCTGCGTGGGGAAGACTGCGCGTTCACGATCGTTCCTCGAAGCGAAGTGGGGTGGAGCGCCTCGCCGTGGAGTGAGCAAGAGCTTGCCCGGGCGGGACACTGGGAAGACTTGCCGCATTCGAATCGGACTTTTGTTTGGCTTGACGCCATTCAAGATGGCATCGGGACTCGCTCGTGTGGCCCGGATGCGCGCCCCGAATTCGATGCACGGATCAATCCACTGAGCATTGAATTCGTTGTTTGTGTAACGGATCTATAACAATTGTCTGCTATGCAACGTAAAGCTAGGTTCTCAACGGTAGCCTAGGCTTATCGACTAACACGAGATAGTTAGTGATTCGGTATTCATATCGATCTACGACACGAACCAATGGAGGTTTCGCATGTTGAAGAAAAAGATGGCCGCTGGCGTCGTCGCCCTGGCCATGGTAAGCACTCTAGGATTGAGCGCCTGCTCGAACGGCAGCAGCGACTCTTCTTCAAACTCAGCAAGCGGCGGATCCGCTTCGGGCTCGATCCCCAAGCCTGATGTTGCATGCGACATTCCCGCAACGAATCTCGACGATTCGAAGATTGACACCTCGAAGGTCGAAGGGGAAATCACCTTCCAGACCCAGGGCCTCAAGACCGACTTCGGCGACTTCTTCACCGCGAAGATCAAGGAATTCGAAGACGCAAACCCCGGTGTCAAGATCAAGTGGACTGACCAGGCAGGTGGCGCTGAATTCGACCAGACCATTACCGCCCAAGCAACGAACTGCCAGATGGCAGACGTTGTCAACGTTCCCTCTTCGACGATCCTTGCCCTGTCAAAGTCCAACCTCCTCATGGACTTTGATGTGAAGGCTCCCGGTATTGGTGACAAGTTTGTCGAGACCATTTGGGATTCGACCGCACTGGGGGCCAATAACCACCACACCGCGCTTCCCTGGTACTTCGGCCCCTACATCACCACCTACAACAAGGAAGTTTTCAAGCGCACAGGCTTGGATGAAAACACCTCTCCTAAGACCATGGAAGAGATGTTTGACTACGCTGCAAAGGTCGGAGCGAATGGCAAGGGCGACTACGGCATCTACGGCTCTCCGCAGTGGTACATGACCGCGCAGCTGCACGGCATGGGCGTCAGCCTCATGAACGCTGATAAGACCGAGTTCAACTTTGCTGACAATGAGCAGGCAATCAAGTACGTGACCCGCCTCGCCGAGCTCTACAAGAGTGGCGCGATCCCGAAGGACTCGTTGACCGGCGAACCCGATCCGGGCAAGGCATACGCCGATGGAAACTTGGCATTCGGTACCCCGAATGCGTCCTTCCTCAAGTCCGTCAAGGCAAACAACGCGACCGTCTACAACAACACCGGTGTCGGTCCCTTCCCGACCAACCCCGGAATCAAGCCGGTCTTCGAAGGCCAGTACATCGGCGTGTCTGTCTCGACCAAGAACGCTCCTCTGGCAATGAAGTTCGCCGAGTGGATCACCAATGCTGAGAACCAATACGCATGGACCCACGACGGTGGTGCGATCATCTTCCCGGCAGTAACAAGCGCTCTTGACAAGCTTGTTGCAAACCCGCCGGAGATCGCGGATGATCCGGTCTTCAAGGCTGCCTACGAAGAAGCCGCAAAGGCTGCAAAGGAAGCCGAGGCATACACCGACGTCTTCTACACCACCGGTGCCGTTCAGGACAGCCTCGTCGAAAACGTGAACAAGGCAATCCGCGGAGAGGTCGATGCAAAGACCGCTCTGAAGACTGCACAAGATCAGATGAACAAGAAGCTCAAGGCTCTGACTGAATGATCTGCCCTTGCCGGGGGTAAAACAATCGCGTTTTACCCCCGGCAAAACCCTTGAACAGCACTGAAGGACCTGACAATGTCGTCGCGTACAGGACGTGCCCCAAGCCGATCTCTTAATGGGGCCGCGCGTTTCCGCCCAGGATGGATGCCGTGGATCTGGATTACACTCCCGGTCTTGGCAATTATTACTTTTTACATTTATCCCTTCATCACAACGGTTTTCGTCTCTTTCACGAAAACAAAACCGCTGCGAAAAATTGGTCCCTTCATCGGGATCGAGAACTACACCTACGTTCTGAACGACGCGGAATTTTGGGGTTCTCTTCGTAACTCGCTGATCTACGCGGTGTGCGTTGTCCCTCTTATGGTGCTTCTCCCTCTTCTCCTTGCCCTCCTGGTCAAGTCCTATGTTCCGGGCATCGGATTCTTCCGTGCGCTTTACTACTTGCCTGCGGTTTCTTCGCTCGTCGTCATTTCCTTGGCTTGGCGCTACCTGCTCAATGAAAGAGGACCAGTAAACAATCTTTTGACCTCATGGGGATTGGATACGGTCCCATTCCTCTCGAACCAATGGCTCATCCTCTTTTGTGCCATGCTCATTACCTTGTGGCAGGGCTTGCCCTACTACATGATTCTCTACTTGTCCGCTCTTGCGAACGTCGATAAGTCCCTCTACGAGGCCGCAGAACTCGACGGAGCGGGAAGCGTCCGTCGTTTCTTCACCGTCACTGTTCCGGGCGTCAAAGTCATGATGTTCTTGGTCGCGACACTCACAACCATCGGATGCCTCAAAATCTTCACCGAGGTCTATCTCCTTGGCGGAAGTGCCTCCCCGACAAAGACTTTGACCATGTACATCCGAGACTGGACCGATCCGACATACGGGTCTCTGGGCAAGGGCAATGCAGCCTCGGTCTGCCTCTTCCTCATCACTTTCGGATTTATCATTGCCTCCCAGAAGCTGCAGAGGAAGGCTGAAGACCAATGAGTACCGCAGTTTCTTCAAGCAGCTCAGCCACGGCCTCGTCAAAGTTCGCGAGCTGGCGCAAAGCTCGCAAGCTTGAGAACCAATCGCGCAACGTCGCATCACGCCAGCTCAAAGGATCTCGCCTGGTCCTGCGGTACATCACGCTGGTCGTCGTCGCGATCCTTATGGTGGGACCGCTTCTGCTTCCTCTCCTCGCGGCATTCAAAGCTCCTGGGGAGTCGGTTTTCGGCCAAGGCGCCACGATCTTCCCGCAGACGTGGTCGCTTGCAGCGTTCAGCACACTGTTTAAACAAACCGCGATCCTGCGTGCGATTGGCAACTCGGTCATCGTTGCAACGCTGACGGTCATTTCAAATATCGTCTTGTCCTGCTTGGGTGGATACATGCTCTCGCGACGGGGATGGACCGGTCGTAACATCATGTACTTCGTCGTGCTCTCGGCGATGATCTTCCCCTTCGAATCAATCATGCTGTCCCTGTACTCGATGATGGTGTCCATCGGCACGTACAAGACACTGACTAGCGTGTGGATGGTTGCCATGATTGGCCCCTTCCAGATCCTGATGATGCGCGCAGCTTTCCTTGGAATCCCCGAAGAAATTGAAGATGCCGCGCTGATTGACGGGGCGGGCGAATGGGCGCGTTTTTGGAGGATCTTCCTTCCTCAGGTTCGCGGAACTCTCACGGTCGTTGGACTGACCTCCTTCATCGGCGCTTGGTCCGATTTCCTCTTCCCGCTACTCATGCTGGTCGACAACGACAAGCACACTTTGATGCTGGAACTGACAGCCATTCAAAATTCCGCTCAGGGAACGACTTATCAACTGGTCTTGGCCGGAGCGGTCGTTGCACTGGTTCCTGTCGTTGTTGTCTTCGCCTTCTCGCAGAAGTACTTCTTCCGTGGAATCGAAGATGGCGGATTGAAGTTCTAGATCGATAAAGGCACATACCAATGAGTGATGAACTGAGCGAGGACTTCGCTCCCGATGCACTAGAAGCTGCGGGTGCGCTGCGTCAATACCCGGATCCGGGGTACATCTGGCCAACGAACCCGCGCACCCTCGCCGCACTCGAGCAGTGGAGGGACCACAAGGTCGGTGTCATCATCCATTGGGGGATCTTCTCTCACATTGGCCAAGATGGCTCCTGGTCCCTGCATCGCCAGCGTTTGGGTGGCTTTACTGACCCACCTGAGGACTGGAAGGGAACCGACGAGGAGTATCACTCGTGGTATTGCGACCAAGCGCGTTCCTTTACAGGGGACGATTTCAATGCCGAGGAATGGGCCTCCGCGTGCGCCGATGCTGGAATGCGTTACGTCGTCTTTACGACAAAGCATCACGACGGCTACGCCATGTACGACACGGACTTCTCGAACTTCAAGTCGACCAGTGAAGAATCCGGACTTGGTCGCGACATCGTCCGCGAAATCTTCGAGGCCTTCCGTACTCACGATATGGAAACGGGTGTCTATTTCTCCAAGGCTGATTGGAACCACCCGGGATATTGGGATCGCGCCCGCACCATCACTGATCGCTACCACAACTTCGACATCGAGAAGCACCGCGCAAAGTGGGATTCCTTTGTTCGCTACACCCACAATCAAATTGATGAGCTCTTGCGTAATTACGGGCGTATCAACGTGCTATGGCTCGATGCCGGTTGGGTTCGCGAACCAGATGAACCGATTGATATCGATGAGATCGCCGAGAATGCACGTCGCCTCCAACCCGATATTTTGGTCGTTGACCGAGAAGTCCATGGGGTGAACGAAAACTACCGAACCCCCGAGCAGGAAGTTCCGGACGATATTCGACGCTACCCCTGGGAATCGTGCATCACCATGACTCGCGGCTGGTGCTCGATGGGCCCCGAAGAGCCGATCAAGCCTATGCGCCACATCATCTCCAATCTATTGGCGATCGTGTCGCGAGGCGGGAACTATCTCATTGGGATCGGTCCTGACGCGCGCGGAGGCATGTCCACGTGGATTCGGCGAGGCCTCGAGCAGCTGGGTGACTTCTTGCGCGTCAACGGTGAGGGGATCTACGCGACTCGCCCGTGGGAGAAGATCGCTTCCCTGCGCGCGCAAGAGGGCTGGTCCTGGTACGCAACACAGGCCAAGGACAGTGAGTCTCGAGTTTTCTTCTTCGGGATGCCTCCGGCGCCATCGACTGATGAGGCCGAGGAGCGTTCTTACGAAGAAAGAACCTTTGCCCCCTCCGGTCTTGCATCGACGTGGCTTGAGGTCCCCGGGAAGGTACGCGGTGCCCGGATTCTTGGAAGCGAGGACAGGGTCATCGTCGAGGCGCGTGAAAGCTCATCACGCCTCGTGATTCCGCAGACCGATCTGCGCTATGCGGTGGGAGTAGAGCTCACCTTCTGAGCCGCAGTGACTCGACACGGTGATCCGCACCCTTGGTGAAAATCATCGTTGCGCGCTCGCGGGTGGGAGCAATGTTCTCCAAAAGGTTTGGGAGGTTGATTTCCTCCCAAATCGAGCGAGCTGTGGCCTCGGCCTGCGCATCCGTTAAGGAGGCGTAGGTGCGGAAGAAAGAATCCTCGCGAGTGAACGCGGTCTGACGCAGGGTGAGGAAACGATCAACGTACCACTGTTGGATGTGCTCGGCGTCGGCATCCACGTAGATGCTGAAGTCAAAAAAGTCTGAGACTGCGGTCGGCATGACGCCGGGTCCCCACTTGGGAGGTTGGAGGACATTGAGTCCTTCAACGATGAGAATGTCTGGGCAGTCTACGACGACGCTTTCGCCCTCGACGATGTCGTAAACGACATGTGAATAGACGGGGGCCTGAACATTGCGCATCCCTGACTTAACTGCCGAAAGGAAGGAAATGAGTGCTGGGCGGTCATAGGACTCGGGAAAACCTTTTCGCCCGAGCAGGCCTTTGGAACGGAGAACCGCATTGGGGAAGAGGAAACCATCTGTCGTGATTAAGTCGACTCGCGGGGTCTTTTCCCATCGGGACAAGAGAAAACGCAAGAGGCGGGCGACAGTAGATTTTCCAACGGCAACCGAGCCGCCGATTCCGATGATGAAGGGGACAGGAGCCCGGTGAGAGCGTGTAAGGAAATCTGAACGCTCTTGCTCAACGCGTCGATGTCCCTCAACGTAGAGCTGCAACAGTGCGGTCAACGGTCGGTAGATTGCGTCGACTTCGGCAATATCAATGGGATCGCCAAGGGATGCTAAACGCGAAAGGTCAGTGTGTGTGAGTGGAAGGGGTGACCTGTCGGCAAGCCGATCCCACTGGTCGCGGGAGAAGTAATCAAAGGGTGATTCTTCGGTGTTGTTGATATCACTCACAGTGCTAATTGTGGCAACTTCGTGGACTTGACACGCAATCAGAGGTCCCATGCGTCTCAAAATGTTATCTATCGCGCAGCCCAGATAGGGATCTTTCCCCTTGTATTTGCTTGGTTGTCCACTAGCCTAAAAACATCATTCCTTGGTTGCACTCATTGACGCACAAGAAAGTGAGTATGTCGTGATCGACTACTTCGTCGCTTTGCTCCCGTCCCTTTTCCTTGGCTTTATGTCCATCGTCCTTGTCGCTCAAGGTGGCGATGATCGACAAAAGACCCTGGGAACTTTGGGAGGTGCCTTCCTCTTCTCGGCGCTGGCAACTCCCTTCATTGATGTGCATTGGACAACCAAGACCCTGCTCATTTCCTTCCTTTCGGGCCTGATCCTTGGATTTGGGCAGTATCTCCAAATTCTCTGCCTGAAGGTGCTCGGTGTTTCACGCACCATGCCGCTGACGACTGCGGGCCAGATTATCTTCATGTGCCTGGGTGGGATCATTCTCTTCGGTGAGATGAACCACGGTCTTGCACTTGTCTTTGCGCTGAGCTCTATCGTGCTCCTCACCTTGGGCGTGGTCTTTATCTCCAAGACTGAAAAGACAGAGGAAGCTGCCGACGAAAACGTTGATTGGAAGCGCGGGACAATTCTGCTGGTCGTGTCAACCTCCTGCCTTGTCGCCTACCTGCTGATTGTTCAAGGCTTTGGTTTGGATGGTCGCTCTGTGATCCTTCCGCAATCGGTCGGTTACTTCCTTGTCGGCCTCATCGCAACGATCCCTGCGCTTTCGCCTCAACTTGGCAAGGAAGACAATCGCTGGAGTCTTCTCACTCTTCGCCAACTGATCCCCGGCCTGATGTGGGGTGCGGCTATTCTCCTGACTCAAGTTTCGTCCTCGCGCCTTGGCGTCGCGGTTGCCTTCCCCCTGTCGCAGATGGGCGTCATTATTCAGACTTTCGGTGGAATCTTGATCCTCCACGAGACGCGCACGCGTCGTGAGATGCGGTGGACCATCATTGGCGTTGTCATCATGGTTATCGGCGTCATCATGGTGGGCGTTGCTCGCTCCTTCAGTTAGACCAGGCTTGCGCCGGATGTCCCCCTTGATTGCGTGAAACAATGGGGATATGGCTGAGCAGATCCCTCTCTTCAATCCCCAAAGCGCGCGCGAGTTTCTTTTCGCGCCTTCCGCTGATGAGGATAAATATCGCCGAGGCGTCGTGGGCGTTGTCGCAGGTTCTGACACTTACCCGGGTGCCGGGCTGCTGGCAGCCTTCGCCGCTTCGAACACCGGCGTGGGCATGGTTCGCCTGAATTCGACCCGTCGGGTAGAAGATCTGGTTCTTCACTACGCTCCTGGTGTCGTGACAGTGGGCGGTCGCATCCAAAGCGGAGTAATTGGTCCTGGCTGTACGAATGAGCGCTACGACGATTGCCGTGAGCTTGCGCAATTCTGTATTGATTCCAAGCTTCCTCTGATTATTGATGCGGGCGCGCTTGACTTAGTCAGAGGCCTTGTCGACTATGCAGACACGCGTTCGCGTTCCCTTTCGCGCACTATCCTCACCCCTCATCACGGCGAGGCCGCGCGCCTTCTTACTCAGTTGGGAAGTTCGCAATCTCGCGCAGGCGTTGATGCTGATCCCGCCGCTTCTGCCAAGGAACTTGCCTCGCTCACGGGCGCCATTATCCTTCTGAAAAGTGCGACTACTGTGTGCTCGTATCTCAAACATGAGCAGGGGAGCCGGACGCAAGAAATCGTCTCGATTCCTCAAGAAACCCCCTGGGCTGGGGTTGCGGGTAGCGGTGATGTGCTTGCCGGGACCGTCGCGGGGATCACTGCGGGCTTCCAGGCGAGAGCTGAACGCCGACAGGGGAACCCGTTGATTTCCGAGGCCGAATGCGCAACCCTTGCGAGCCTTGGAGCGTGGGCACATGCCCAAGCAGCTCTTCGGGCAAGCGTGGGTTCGGAAGGGGCGCGCCCTATCCAGGCCATTGATATTGCCCGCGCTCTTCCAGGAATCATCGGTGGACTGTGTTCCTAGTCGCCGAGGGTGCGATACTTGGGGAGTGGAAACTTCCAAACGTGGATGCGGATACCCTTCGGTAGCATCCGTTGATCTTGCAGCATTCGCGCGTAATCTTGCCCATTTGCGAACCTGCGCCCCCTCTGCTCTGCAAATGGCGATCATTAAGGCCGATGCCTATGGACATGGTTTGCTTCCCGTTGCCCAAGCCGCCCTCAACGCTGGAGCCGATTGGTTGGGTGTTGCTCAATTAGCCGAGGCCTTCGAGCTTCGTGAAGGACTCGATAGCGCGGGGATCGCGCGTGATAGCGCACCGATCTTGGCATGGATTTCCACCAGTGGAAGTGATTTCGAATCCGCGATCCGTGCAGATATTGACCTGTCTGTGTCTTGGACGTGGGTTCTTGATGAGGTCTGTGCGGCGGCACGTCGCTGCGGGCGCCCCGCCAGAATTCACGTCAAGATCGACACGGGGATGTCACGTGCGGGTTCAACTTTGGCTGATCTGCCAGAGCTTGCCCAGGCCGTGCGAGCCGCAGAAGATGCCGGCCTTGTTCAGGTAGTTGGCGTGTGGAGTCACCTTTCACGAGCAGATGATCCCAGCGCGGCCGGCAAGGAATCTACGCGCCGGCACCGTCAGATTTTTGAAGAGGGCATACGCATTCTTGCCGAAGCAGGAGTGCGTCCGCAGATTCGTCACCTTGCTGCAACCTCGGGAATTTTGTGGCACCCGGAGACCCACTACGACATGGTTCGTGCGGGGATCGGAATGTATGGACTTTCCCCTGATCCTTCAGTCGCAAGTGCTCAGGAACTGGGACTGACACCCGTGATGACGCTGAGCGCTCCACTCACGTCAGTGAAGGTCATCGAAGAAGGGACCCCGGCCTCGTACGGAGGAACTTGGCAGGCTCCGAGCCGTCGTTGGGTGGGTTTGGTCCCGCTGGGATACGGAGACGGGATCCTACGCGCGGCCTCCAATGGCGCGCCGGTTGCCGTCGAGACTGATTCAGGTCTGGTGAAGGCACAGATCGTTGGCCGAATTTGCATGGACCAATTCATCATTGATCTGGGGCCCGCTGAAGGGCAGAAAGACACAGCTACCCAGAACAGTGGCAATGCACCCGCCCAGGTAGGCGATCGAGCCATTCTTTTCGGTGATCCAGCCAAGGGGTACCCGATCGCAGACGAATGGGCCGCGCATGCGGGAACAATCAACTATGAGGTCATTACTCGTTTGGGAGAGCGCATCCCCAGGCAGTACGCGAACGAAGAGGAATAATGACGCAGATACAAGCGAAGCAGTACAGCTATCGTGTGAGCGATGCAGAGCAGACTCGCGAGTTAGGTGAAGAGCTTGCGCGTCACTTACGCGCGGGCGACCTCATCATGCTCCGAGGCGGCTTGGGCGCCGGTAAGACTACCTTCACTCAGGGAATTGGCCGCGGGCTTCAAGTTCGAGGGACAGTTGCCTCCCCGACATTTATCGTCGCGCGCGTTCACCCTTCGTTGGCCGGAGGACCTGACCTCATCCATGCCGATGCCTATCGAATTCGTGACCTCGATGATCTGGAGACCCTCGATCTGGATTCGACTATTGATCAGGCTGTGACAGTTGTTGAATGGGGTGAGGGCAAGACCGAAGCCATGAGTGATGCGCGCCTTGAAATCGAAGTGCGGCGCGCGAGCGGGGGAGAAGCCGCACGTGACGGTGATGTTGTTGACCTCGAGAGCATGGATGACGGTCAACGTATCATCACATTTACGCCCTACTCGCATCGCTGGGACGGTGTCTTTGATGGCCTTGCACCACAGTTACGTGTGAGCGTGGAATAGGATCGACTTATGACCGAATTGTGCATTGATACCTCCGGAGCAACTGCAGTAACCGTTGTCGATGGCGGAAAGATACTGGGGAGCTCGAGGAACGAGTCGGGTCGCCATCACGCAGAATCGATTACCCCCTGCGTCCTCGAAGCCCTTGAAGAGGCCGGTTTGCCGACCGAGGCCGCAAAGGCCGGACTTGACGCCGTGTGCGTAGGCACAGGTCCTGCTCCCTTCACCGGTCTGCGAGCCGGACTTGTTTCAGCACGTGTCTTCGCGAAGGCTGCGGGGATTCCGGTCTACGGTGTCTGCTCTTTGGACGTGATCGCCCGCGCTGCTTTGGATCACCTGTCTCCGGACACTCATGTGTATGCGCTGACCGATGCGCGCCGTAAAGAACTGTATTGGGGACATTACCTTGCAGAAGGCCCCGATGATGTTCGCTTGCTTGGGCGTCTTGAGGTTGGCTACGCGCGTACCTTGAGCAGTGCCTTGCGTGAGCAAGAAGGACTGCTGGTTTCTGATGCGCCTATCCCGGCGCACAGTGTCGATGAACTTGCCGGCGCAGAAATGGGGCCGGTTCTTCCCCTCGACCCTTCAGTCATGGTTCGCATTGTCCGCGCGCGCCTGGCTCGCGGTGGAGAGGACCGTTTGGGTACCGAACCCTTGTATCTGCGTCGCCCCGATATTCATGGGCAAGCGCCGGAGCGTATGTGAGCACAGCAGATCCCAGTGCTGCCCCCACCCAAGGTACTCAGGAAACGCTAAGCGCGTGCGCACACAGGCTCGCCCAGGCCTCGGGAGGAAAGCTTGTCGTGTTGGGGCCACAGGACTGGCGCGCGGTTATTGCGCTGGAACAGGCGATCTTCCCCGAGGACCCGTGGACGCCTGGGATGGTTGCCGAGGAGCTTTCCTCGGGACTGAGCGTCTACTTTGGCGTGTGTGCTGATGCTCCCCAGGGTGAACTTCCTGTGTTATGTGGCTATGCGGGTGTCAAGGTTGGCCTCGATAGCGACGTGATGACCATGGGGGTTCTTCCCGATTTTCGAGGCCGCGGCTTGGGTCGCGCGCTGATGGACGCCTTGCTTGAACTCGCGCGGCAGCGGGGGAGCGAACGAGTTTTCCTGGAAGTGCGAGCCTCCAATACCCCAGCGATCACGCTGTACGAGCAATCGGGTTTTGAACGTGTCGGTGTCACCAAAGCATATTTCCGGAACCCGCGCGAAGATGCGGTAAACATGCGTCTTGTTTTCGGCGCATGAAAATACGAAAAATTATGTTGCCCTAATACGGTGTTTTCTGACAGATTTTGTCGACTTTGTGACGCATTTTTACTGGGCTTCTCCGCGCTGTTATTTCCCTGGAAAATCAGGGTTTTAGGGAAGACTGATCTGACGCTGTGAGCAGATACGGAGCGTGCGGGCCAGCAGTCCTACGGAAATGACACTCCTTCAGCTTAGGCTTGAGTCATGGCCACAAAAACTGTCGCAACTCGCAAGCGTCGCGCATGGACTACGACCGTTTTCGTCAAGCAACTTATGGCGATCTCCGGCATCGTGTTCGTGCTCTTCCTTCTTTTCCACTCCTACGGCAACCTCAAGATGTTCTTGGGGCAAGAAGCCTACGATCACTACGCACACTGGCTGAAAGAAGATGCCTTTGTGCCGATCTTCCCTCACGGTGGGTTTATCTGGGTATTCCGCGCAGCCATGCTTCTTATGCTGGTGATCCACATTTGGGCAGCAGCAGTGACGTGGAAGCGCTCACGCCGCGCACGTCGCAGTGCGTACGTCGTCAAGCGCAGTGCAGCTGACGCTTATGCAGCACGCACCATGCGTATGACCGGTGTTCTGCTCTTCTTCCTCATCGTCTTCCACATCCTGCACTTCACCACGGGAACCATCCGTACCGGATTTGTCGCAGACTCCACTCCTTATGAGCGCATGGTCGCGACCTTCCAGAATCCCCTGATGGTTGTTGTCTACCTGATCTTCGTTGGTCTTGCAGCGCTCCACGTTTCTCACGGTTTCTGGTCGGCATTCCAATCTCTGGGTTGGGTCCGCGGTGGAACCCGCAAGTTCATGGAAGTTCTCTCCGGCTTGGTCGGTGCGCTGATCTTCCTGATGTTCGCGCTTCCCCCGCTGGCGATCGTCGCCGGTTACATCTCCTGACAAGGATATTGAGACATGACTGATACTTTGATTCACGGGCTGTACCGCGAAGGCGACGATATCGCCGATACCAAGGCCCCGCTGGATGTTCCCCTCGCAGACGCTTGGGAAAAGCGAAAGTTCACTGCGGCTCTGGTGAACCCCGCAAACCGTCGTAAGCTCCACGTCATCATCGTGGGCACCGGCCTTGCCGGTGGTGCAGCTGCCGCCTCGCTGGGCGAGATGGGCTACAACATCGACGTGTTCTTCTACCAGGATTCCGCTCGTCGTGCGCACTCCATTGCAGCACAGGGTGGTATCAACGCCGCGAAGAACTACCGCAACGACAATGACTCCGTCTACCGCCTCTTCTACGACACCGTTAAGGGCGGCGACTACCGCGCACGTGAGACCAACGTCTACCGTCTGGCTGAGGTCAGCGCGAATATCATCGACCAGTGCGTCGCACAGGGCGTGCCCTTCGCGCGTGAATACGGCGGCCTGCTCGATAACCGTTCCTTCGGTGGCGTCCAGGTGTCGCGTACCTTCTACGCACGTGGCCAGACAGGTCAGCAGCTGCTGATTGGCGCCTACCAGGCGCTCGAGCGTCAGGTTGCTGCCGGTACTGTTACCGAGCACTCCCGCCACGAAATGGTCGAACTCATCGTTTCTGATGGCCGCGCTCGCGGTATCGTCGCGCGCGATATGACCACCGGCAAGCTTGAAACCCACATTGCGGATGCGGTTGTTCTGGCAACCGGTGGCTACGGAAACGTCTTCTTCCTGTCGACGAACGCCATGGGCTGCAACGCCACCGCAATTTGGCGTGCATACCGCAAGGGTGCGTACTTCGCGAACCCCTGCTTCACCCAGATTCACCCGACCTGTATTCCGCAGCACGGAGATCAGCAGTCCAAGCTGACGCTGATGTCCGAATCCCTGCGTAACGACGGTCGTATTTGGGTTCCTAAGAAGGCAGAAGATTGCGAGAAGGATCCTCGTGACATTCCCGAGGAAGATCGCGACTACTACTTGGAGCGTATCTACCCCTCCTTCGGCAACCTTGTTCCTCGTGATATCGCAAGCCGTCAGGCAAAGAACATGTGCGATGAGGGTCGCGGTGTGGGTCCGAAGATCGACGGCGTGGCACGCGGCGTCTACTTGGACTTCTCCGAGGCAATTTCCCGTATGGGCCGCGCAGCGGTGTCCGCTAAGTACGGCAACCTCTTCGATATGTACGAGCGCATCACGGGTGACAACCCTTACGAAGTGCCCATGCGTATCTACCCGGCTGTCCACTACACGATGGGTGGCCTGTGGGTTGACTACGATCTGGAATCAAACCTCCCCGGCCTCTACGTTGCCGGTGAAGCGAACTTCTCTGATCACGGCGCGAACCGCCTGGGTGCATCCGCACTGATGCAGGGCCTGTCCGATGGTTACTTCGTTCTTCCGAACACCATCAACGACTACCTGGCACACTGCTTCAACCTCCCCAAGCTGGATGAGTCCTCCGAGGATGTTGTTGAAGCTCTGAACTCTGCTCAGGGTCGCATTGACAAGCTCATGTCGATCAACGGTTCCCGTTCGGTGGATTCCTTCCACAAGGAACTGGGCCAGATCATGTGGGAATACTGCGGTATGGAGCGTCGCGAAGAGGGCCTGAAGAAGGCCATCGAGATGATCCGCAAGCTTCGCGCCGACTATTGGCGTGACGTTCGCGTTCCCGGCAAGTCGATTGGTGAACTCAACCAGTCCCTTGAAAAGGCTGGCCGCGTTGCAGACTTCATGGAGCTGGGCGAGCTCATGTGCATCGATGCCCTGCACCGTGAAGAGTCCTGTGGCGGTCACTTCCGTGCGGAGTCGCAGACCCCCGAAGGCGAAGCCCTTCGCCACGATGACAAGTACCTCTATGTTGCAGCTTGGCAGTGGGGTGGCGAGGATCAGCCTCCGATCCTCCACAAGGAAGCCTTGATCTACAACAACATCGAGCTTAAGCAGCGGAGTTACAAGTGAACCTGACACTGAAGATTTGGCGCCAAAACGGACCCGAGGATCCGGGTGCCATGCACGAATACCAAGTCCGCGGCATCTCTGAGGAATCCTCGTTCCTAGAAATGCTCGACGTGTTGAACGAAGAGCTCTTTGCTCGCGGCGAAGAACCGATCGCATTTGACTCTGACTGCCGTGAAGGCATCTGTGGTCAGTGTGGCATTGTCATTAACGGTATTGCCCACGGCCCTGAGGTCACCACGACCTGCCAGCTGCACATGCGCTCCTTCAACGATGGTGATGTCATCACCATCGAACCCTGGCGTGCGGAAGCATTCCCGATCATCAAGGACCTGGTTGTTAACCGCAGCGCCTTGGACCGTATCGTCCAGGCTGGTGGCTACATCTCGGTGAACACCGGTGCCGCACCGGATGCCAACGGCACACCCGTTCCCAAGCAGGATGCGGACCGCGCCTTCGAAGCCGCTGCTTGCATCGGCTGTGGTGCTTGCGTGGCTGCCTGCCCGAACGCCTCGGCAATGCTCTTCACCTCGGCGAAGGTCACTCACCTGCACCTGCTCCCGCAGGGCAAGCCTGAGAACTACCGTCGCGTTGTCAACATGCTCAACCAGATGGACGAAGAAGGATTCGGTTCCTGCACGAACATCGGCGAGTGTGCGGCCGTCTGCCCCAAGCAGATTCCGCTTGATGTCATTTCCACGCTGAACCGTCAGCTGGGCAAGGCAGCGCTCAAGGGCGTGTGATCCTTTAAAGGAATCTTTGCAACACCGGTGTGGGGACGATCCATTGGGGTCGTCCCCACACCTTTTTGTAGGAAGGCGGGGGCGAATGCACCAAGCACTGCAGCGGACTAAACTGAACCGGGTGAGTGAAAAAGAGCCTTTAGTGCTGGGTATCGAATCAACCTGCGATGAAACGGGCGTTGCGCTGGTGCGCGGCTGCGACCTTCTGGTCGATCGCACAGCTACATCAATGGATCAATACGCCCGTTATGGCGGAATTATCCCCGAAATCGCTTCGCGCGCTCACCTTGAGTCTTTCCTTCCCACGCTTGATAGCGCCCTTGATGAAGCCGGCGTGACTCTTGATGATGTCGATGCAGTGGCCGTTGCTGCCGGTCCCGGCTTGGTGGGCTCGCTCACGGTTGGTATCTGTGCGGCTAAGGCACTGGCCTCGTCAATTGGAAAACCGCTGTACGGGGTCAATCACGTGATTGGTCACCTTGCGGTCGATAAGCTCGCTGAAGGACCTCTGCCCGAGCGCTTTATCGGTCTAGTTGTTTCCGGTGGCCACTCGAATCTTCTGCTCATTAATGACATCGCAACGGATGTCCGTGAGCTTGGCGGAACCCTTGATGACGCTGCTGGCGAGGCCTTCGATAAGGTCGGGCGTCTCCTTGACCTTCCCTACCCGGGTGGACCGCACGTCGACCGCCTCTCGCAAAAGGGCGATCCCACTGCGATCCGTTTCCCGCGAGGTCTGGCCGCAGGCAAGGATCAGGAACGCCACAAGTACAACTTCTCTTTCTCCGGGCTCAAGACCGCGGTTGCTCGGTATGTTGAAGGCCTTAAGGAACGTGGTGAGGAGATTCCCGCTGAGGATATTTGCGCGGGCTTTTCCGAGGCCGTCAACGATTCCTTAACGGCGAAAGCGGTTCGCGCCGCGCTCGATCACGGATGTTCGACGATCGTTGTGGGCGGTGGCTTCTCTGCGAATTCTCGGCTTCGTGCGTTGCTGGCTGAGCGTGGCGAGGCTGCTGGCTTAGAAGTACGCATGCCTCCGCTGCGTTTTTGCACGGACAATGGGGCACAGATTGCCGCCATGGGCTCAGAGCTGGTGCGTGCAGGGGTTGAACCTTCAGATTGGGATTTCTCTCCCGATTCCGGTATGCCCTTGACGCAAACCTCTATGCTTCCCCGGCACTGATTCGTCGGGCAATAATCGCCCGATGTGATTCGCCGATTCGAGTGGCGATAACGACACCCGGCTGGCTCCCCGTGAGTTTGAGGGATTTGCGCAGCGCATCGGGTTGAATGTCGACGCCGCGTTTCTTGACCTCGACACGTCCAATATCGTGTGCTCGAAGTGCCTGCTGAATATTTTTTGCGCGGAGGTTCACCTGGTCGATGACTTCGAATATTGCAGCGAAGGGAGTGGGGGTCGCGTTTGATGCGCTGAGGTAGGCAATTGATTTGCTGATCAGATGTGCGTTGAGATCTTCACTGAGCCTTGCAACCATACCCGCGCGAATAACCGCAGAATCCGGCTCGTAGAGGTAGCTCTCCAGCTGCCCAACTATTGCCTGCCGGGCAGGTGAATCGGCGAAAGGTGTTTGAGGGTCCTCAAGGGTATGGACCTCATCGTGGGTGATGACGCATGCTGAGCGCCCCGCCCCTTCGCTGGCCAGGGAAGGAGACCATAGCGCGGCCTCGAGAAGATCTCCATCAACACTGGTCCAGCGCGCGTGGAACTGGGAAGGAATAAGTTCGTAGGGGATGCCCGGCGCAACTTTTACCCCTAAATGCGGGACATACTGTGCCCAAGACAGGACGCGGTCCAAAGAAGGGGACCAATCCGAGGGCGAAGAAATGCGCTTGGAACCACCCTGTTTGCCTGTTCGACGCGCTGGGTCAGCGAATAGCGCGTCGAAACCTTCCTCCTCGAAATCTTTGGGACCCAGCGTGCTCACATCGCGTTTCTCAACGCGAGCGGAGGGGAAAGGGGAAAGGTTTTCGCGAGCGGCGGAAAGCGCCTCGTCATTGATGTCGTACGAGGTAACCCGCATGCCTGCACGCGCGAAAGCAAGGGAATCTGCGCCGATCCCGCATCCGAGGTCTCCGATATGCGTTGCGCCGGCATTGACGAAGCGTGCGGCGTGCTCGCGGGCAAGAACCCATCGCGTTGCTTGTTCGTAGCCGTCGCGCGTCCACAGCATTGTGCGCGCAAGAGAGCCGAATTTTCCTTCCGCTTGGGTGCGTAACTGCAGTTGAGAGGCGATTGCCGAGGCCGTGTCCGGGTCATCCGTTTGTGTGCGGATTGCCAAACTGAGCTCCATGGGTGAGAGGTGGCGGTATTCCTCGTTTTCTTCCCACTGGGCAAGAAGTTCACGTCCGGGGGAGCAGCAGAGTGGATCAATGGAGGACATGGTCTCTATTGTTGCGGAATTTCAGGGAATTAGAGAAAAGATATGGGGCGTGTGGGAGGCTGAGTGGAGGCGGTAGACAGCGTTGGCACTCAGCTTGCTAGAGTGCCAATCGAGCCCTAGACTGAGTGGGTAAGCACACATGCGATCCCAAACCTGACCCCCGCGACGGCAGGGACGGGATGACATTAATCGTTATGAGAAGAAAGGGAGTGCTGAAATGGCTATCACCATCAAGCCCCTCGAAGATCGTATTGTCATCCGTCAGGTTGACAGCGAAGAGAAGACCGCTTCCGGTCTGTACATTCCCGATGCCGCTAAGGAAAAGCCGCAGGAAGGCGAAGTTCTGGCAGTGGGCCCCGGACGTGTTGACGACAACGGCAACCGCGTCCCCGTGGACGTCAAGGTCGGCGACCACGTGATCTTCAGCCGTTACGGTGGCACCGAAGTCAAGTATGATGGCGAAGAACTGCAGATCCTGTCTGCACGCGACGTGCTGGCAATTGTCGAGCGCTGAATAGACGTTCTAGCATCCGCGTGATGCATGAAGTGGTGAGCCCGGAGTGAACCTCCGGGCTCACCACTTTTTTGCGTTCTGAGTGCAGATGCGCACTGTTAGTTACTGCATTGGCGCTACTGCTGGCGATGTTAGTCCTGCTACTGATGCTGTTAGCGCTGTTACTGATGCTGTTAGCGCTGCTACTGATGCTGTTAGCGCTGCTGCTCGTCGCGACTGCGCTAGTGGCAATCGCGCTAGTCCTGCTGATCTTTCGAAGGCGTGGAAGAGGGAAGAGAAGCAGAGCGCGGTTTCCAGAGCAAGGCAACAATAGCGCCGATAATGAGTGCTCCTGCAAGGGTGATCACCCATGCGGGTAGTGCCCCAAAAAGTCCCATGATGGATTCTTCCCACGAAGCAAGAGTGTCAATGGAGACGATCCCGCCAAGAGGGTTACTCAAGTCGATTGTGAAAATTGTGAAACCCAAAATGATGAGAACCAGTCCAGAGACGACATTTGTCCACGTCGTCTGACGCTTGAGCAGAGTTAAGGGCTTCGGTCGCACGATCGCTTGGATACGCCCCGCGGAATGCTGCCAAAGTAGTGCGAGCACCAAGAGGGGAAATGCCATTCCTGCGGAATAGAAAATGACTGCGATGATGCCTTCTACGATTGAACCGCCCAAAGAGGAAGTTGCCAGTACTGCTCCAAGGATCGGGCCTGCGCAACCAACCCCTGCAATTCCATAGGTAATACCCAAGAGGTAGACCGCCCATGCGGTATCACGTGACTGAGAAGCAGTTTCTAGGGAACGTACGCGGAAAACAGGAACATCCAAGGAGAAGAGCGTGATCAGTCCAGCAATAATCACCAAAAGGGCGATGATGTGGGTAATGAAGGCGGAGTGTTCTCTAATCAACGCGACAACGCTTGATAAGGCTGCACCCAGCGGGATCAGCGGAGTAAGTAAGCCCAGCCAAAATATCCCGCAGCGAGCGATCAATTTTTGCGGAGATTGAAACGCGTAGGAAAAGAAGGCGGGCAAAAGCATGACAGAGCACGGTGCAAGCAGCGTCAATACTCCACCGAGGAAGGCAATAAGAGGATTCACTTCTTGAGGTGTTCTGCCTGGTTCTGGATGGTTGCCCGCACGTAGTCGGCATCGCGGAAGCCTGAGATAAAGCTATCGCCAATGAACATGAAGGGTGTGCCCTGGATGCCGATCTTGTAGGCGTCGTTTTGCGCCTGTTTCACTTCTGCTGCCGTTTCGGGATCGCTGGTATCGGCTTGGAAGCGCGAGATATCGGGAACGCCCGCCTTCTGGGCCAAAGCAGTCAAAGAATCCATTGTGTACTCGGGGTGGCCGGATGGATCGGCCTCGCCATAGGCTGCGCTCACGAACTCCCAGAAACGTCCCTGGTTGGCTGCGGCAATGCCAGCCTGAGCGGCAAGAGGGGAAGACTGCGAAATTTGTGCCAGATCGCGCCACTCAATTCGCAAGGTCCCGTTATCGACCAGATCCTGCAATTGCGGTTCTACTTGCTGCGCGAAACGCGTGCAGTAGGGGCAAGAGAAATCAGAGTAGAGCACCATCACGACGGGAGCGTCGATCGAACCCTTTGCTCGCGCGTCATTGGCGTCACGACGCTGCTGAGAGTGGATGATGTCGAGTCCCTGTTGATCGGTAACAGTCGGCGCGTAGGATGCTTGGGCTTGCTGTGGGGAAGCGGTACTTTCCTGTGCTTGCTGCGTCGGAGTTGCGCTAGCCGAGGCCGTCGCTTGGGAGTGAGAAGTTGACGGCCGGCTGGTCCACCAGACCGCACCGGCAACAAGAACAACAGCACATGCAAGAAGAAGAATGGCGATGACTCTCTGCTTGCCAAGGCCTCGAGATTCCATGGGGCACCTTTCGCATTTCGCGCGGGGATGGGGATGGGTTTCAGTCTATTCCATAGAGAGCGGGGAATAAGGGAAGAGAGCGGGAATAGGGAAGCGGTTGACACAGGTAAAAGAAACTCGCTCGGGACACCGACCCGAGCGAGTTCGAGATGACGTAGTGAGTGTGTCAGGAGACTCGACGAATACGACGACGCTGAATTTCTTCGCGACGTTCTTCTTCAGTCATGCCGCCCCAGATTCCATAGGGTTCCTGAGCTCGCAGAGCATACTCGCGGCACTGCTCGATGACAGGGCAAGTTGCGCAAATGGCTTTTGCGTTGGCGGCACGGCGACGACGGGTTGAACCGCGTTCACCTTCGGGGTGGAAGAAAAGTTCCGTATCGAGGTCGCGACAGGCGCCCTGGTACTGCCATTCCCACGCGTCAATCGACGGGCCTGGCAGTCGAGAGACGTCAGACATGAGTACCTCCATTCATTGCACTTCCCTGCGCGAGACGTTCTCGGCGAGAAGGACTGCAAGAAGGGTACCGAATTGTGCAAGAGTTATTCAAGGCCCCTTCAGAGAATCATAGTTGTTTCACAGGAAACTTGAGACGGCCGAAGTAACGCTGAAAACCGCATTATTACGGGAGATAACGAAATGCTGTAGAAACGCTGAATGGGTAATTTTGTTGCCTGTTACATAGTCGTTCTTAGCTGTCAGCGGACAAAATCTGACCGCTCGACTGGAAAACGCAAGAAGGAAAGCTGACAATCAATTAGGTAGCATTCACTTAGGTATCCTTCATCACGTCAGGAGTGGCCATGCCCCGTGCACAGCTCGTGCTTCCCGCTGCTCACGATGCGCCGCTGACCGTCACTGCGGTTTCTGCCAAACTCGGTGTTTCGGCCTCGACACTACGAACCTGGGAAAGGCGCTACGGTCTGGGTCCCGGAGAGCGCTCTGCTGGTAGTCACCGTCGTTACCTTCCGGAAGACGTTGCCAGACTGACGCATATGATCGAGCTTATCCAAAGCGGAGTCACCCCCTCTGATGCTGCTGCGATCGTCCTCGCACAAGATAAGGGAGAGCTGGAGGAAGTCCGCCCCCCGCGTACGGCAGACGAACTGGTTGTTGCCGCACGAGCAGGTGATCGGGACCGCCTTATTCATCTCATCGAAGCAAGTGTCAGTGAAAAAGGCCTGCTTCATACATGGATGCTTTTGGTTGAACCCGCTTTTGAAATAATGGCTACTGATTATCACGGTGAAATTCCGGGTATCGCGGGTTCGTCAATGCTCAGCCAAGCGATGTATGACGTTCTTCGCGTCATGTCAGAACAACGGCCCGAACCTAAGTTCCCGTCTTCGCCCAGCATCATCATTTTGGGCGATCGTGCGCATCTACTTCCTGCGCATGTCATTGGAGTCGCCCTGCGGTGGTACGGCCCGAATGTCGTGGTGCTGGGAGCATGTAGCCGTGGCTGGATTGGTGGCCGCGAAAAACTTGATGCTTTTGTTGAAAATATCGATTCACACGTCGCTGCTCTTATCACCATGGGACAGGGTGAGGACTGCAAGAACTTCGTATCTGCGGCAGTTCACAACCACGGAATCGATGTCATCGAGGTGGGAACTCAATCCCCGCGCGTTCTGGACGACCATGTTCTTCGTGTTCGTACGGTCTCAGCCTGCGTTGAAGAGACATTGGCCTTGCTGAGTGCGAAGGTCCCCGCAGCCTCCGTTCGCTGAATCCTTTCGCGTTACCTCGTTCAATTACTGCATGTTCTTGCAACGTGTTAGCGTAGACGCGTATCTATTAGGTCGCGTAGGTGCGGCATGCACAGAGGATTAAAGATGACCCCGTGGGAAGATCGCCAGCTTATCGAAGCTTTCGATGAAGAATTCGAAGAACTTGTTCATTTTGCGGCGGGCTCGGTTGTAGATTGCGGTTTCGGATACATGGATCGCAATGGGGTAGTGGATCCTTCAAAGCCAGTTGAACTGTGGATTACTGGGCGTATGACCTATGTTTTCGCGCTCGCGGCGCTTAAGGGGTACGACTGGGCGATCCCCTTGGTCGATCATGGTATTCGTTGTCTGACTGAAGGCCCTATCTACGATGCCGAAAATGGTGGGTGGTTCTCCGGGCTCGTAACAGAGATTGTTCAGCGCGAGGATGGCCCGCATTGGAAGGCGATCGAACCAGCGAATGACGGTCTGAAGCAGGCATACGCGCATGCATTTGTCATCCTCTGCTCAAGCGCTGCAACAGTGCTTGGGCGTCCGGGTGCCCGCGAGCTTCTTGATCGCGCGCTGGCTGACCAAGAGCTCCATTGGTGGGAGCCTCAGTTTGGACGCGTCTGTGAATCCTGGAACCGTGATTACACTCGTGGCGAGAGCTACCGTGGTGTCAATGCAAATATGCACACCGTCGAGGCTTACCTAGCTGCTTATGATGCGACGGGAGAGCGTATCTGGTTGGATCGCGCACGCGGAATCTGTCGTTTCGTTGCCGAGGTCGCTCAGCAGCTGCATTGGCGCATTCCCGAACACTTCGATGTCGAGTGGAACATGCTTCCCGACCACAATATCGATCGTCCTTCGGATCCTTTCCGTCCCTACGGCGCAACCCCCGGACATGGGATGGAATGGGCACGACTGATCCTCCATACTCGTGCGGCCCTCTTGGCTTTGGGGGAGAGCGAAGATTGGATGCTTGAAGCTGCTGAGCAGCTTTTCAACCGTGCCTGCTCTGATGGCTGGGATAAACATGGCGTGGAAGGTTTCGTTTACACCACTGACTGGGATGGGCGCGCGGTTGTGGATACTCGCATGCACTGGGTTTTGTGCGAGGCTGTCAACTCTGCATGTGTCTTAGGTCGCGTTCATGAAGAGGCCGGAGACGACGCGCGTGTTGCGGAGCTGAGTTCTTTGTATGCGCAGTGGGCCGATTGGGCGGACCGCTACCTTCGCGAGGCCTCCGGCCGCTGGATCCACGAAGTTGACGCCTCGGGTGTGGAGTCTGGGACGACCTGGGAGGGGAAGGCAGACGCCTACCACGTCGCGCAGATGCTGCTTCTGCCACAGGTTGGTAATACCCCGTGCTTTGCTCTGGCCTTGAAGGAGAAGGCAGAAGAAGAGGTCTAGTCCGCTTCCACTCTCACTTTTCTGGGGTGAGCTTAGCCACGCATACTGGGTTTTAGGTCAAACCCAGTATGCTCTGGCCCACGTTCGGGCCTAAACTCTGTTCATGGCAGACATTCACAATGATCCTTTTGCTTTGACCGGACTGACCTACGATGACGTTCTGCTTCTTCCTGAGCTGACCGATGTTGTTCCCTCTGAGGTTGATACATCTGCACAGCTGACGAAGAAGATCCGCCTGCGTATTCCTCTGCTTTCTGCAGCGATGGATACGGTGACCGAAGCGCGCATGGCGATTGCAATGGCTCGCCAGGGCGGTATCGGAATCTTGCACCGAAACCTCTCGATTGAAGAGCAAGCCTCCCAAGTTCGTCAGGTGAAGCGTTCTGAATCGGGAATGGTTGAGGACCCGGTGACCATCGGTCCCGATGCAACCATTGAGGAACTGGATCGTTTGTGTGGCCACTACCGAGTTTCAGGTCTTCCCGTTGTTGACGATCAGCAGCAGCTCATTGGCATTATTACGAACCGCGATCTGCGTTTTGTTCCTACCGATCAGTGGGCAACACTGAAGGTGCGTGACTGCATGACTCCTCGCGAACGTCTGGTGACGGGCAAGGTTGGGACCAGTCGTGAGGAAGCGAAGGCACTGCTTGCGACGAACCGCGTTGAAAAGCTGCCGATTATCGATGAGGACGGGCGTCTGACCGGTCTGATCACGGTGAAGGACTTCGTGAAGACTGAGCAGTATCCGAATGCGACGAAGGATGATCGAGGTCGTCTGATGGTCGGCGCTGCAGTTGGCTACTGGGGAGACACTTGGGAACGCGCCTGTGCACTTCGCGATGCCGGCGTTGACGTCCTAGTTGTTGATACAGCTAACGGTGGTGCTGCCTTGGCTTTGGAAATGATCCGGAAGATCAAGGCTGACTCTTCTTTCGATGGTGTTCAGATCATCGGCGGCAATGTCGCGACAACCGAAGGTGCTCAGGCTCTGATTGATGCAGGCGTTGACGCTGTGAAGGTGGGTGTTGGCCCGGGTTCGATTTGTACAACGCGTGTCGTTGCGGGCGTGGGTGTACCTCAGGTGACTGCGATCTATTTGGCATCTCTTGCGTGCAAGCCGGCAGGTGTGCCTCTGATTGCTGATGGCGGCCTGCAGTACTCCGGTGATATCGGTAAGGCAATTGTTGCCGGCGCGGACACCGTCATGTTGGGTTCGCTTCTTGCTGGCTGCGAGGAATCTCCCGGCGAGGTTGTCTTCACGAATGGCAAGCAGTACAAGCGCTACCGTGGCATGGGCTCTTTGGGTGCGATGAGTTCGCGCGGACGCAAGTCGTACTCAAAGGATCGCTACTTCCAAGCCGATGTCTCATCGGACGACAAGATCGTTCCCGAGGGCATCGAGGGCCAGGTTCCCTACACCGGTTCGCTCGCTGCAGTTGTCTACCAGCTGGTGGGCGGTCTGCATCAGACGATGTTCTACCTGGGTGCCTCGACAATTGACGCGGTGAAGCGTAATGGTCGTTTCGTTCGCATCACCTCTGCGGGCTTGCGTGAATCGCACCCGCATGACGTCCAGATGACGACTGAGGCTCCGAACTATCACTCTTCGGCGAAGTGATTCGTCAGTAGGAAGTCTTTAAGGGCACGGCTTTGAGCCGTGCCCTTATTGCATGTGGGGCGAGTCCTTATTGCATGTGAGGCGTGTCCTTATTGCATGGGCCAGCGGCGATCAATGTGTGCGTCCCTGCCTTTTGATCGCATGAAATTCTCGAAGTTTTCTGCCCAAGCTGCGTGGGCTTCCTTCTGGAAGGCGTAGATTTCCCGACAGTCTTTCGATGCGCAGTCCGGATATTTCCGGGCAATAGCAGCCAGGACATCAAGGGTCATGATGACGTCATATTCAGCAGTGTGAGCGTTTTCTGAAACGGGAACGCCGTAAGCCGCTGCCATCAATGACAGCTGCTTCTTTCCTTTGCGGAAGCGTTCAAGATAGCGGTCCAAGACCAAGGGATCGATGATCGGTGCCGGTTCTGGGGTTCCAAGTCTGTCACTGAGTGTTGGAAGCGAGTGACGGCGAAGCTCTTCTTCGAGCAGGGTGAGGTCGTAGCTTCCATTGAAGGCAACGACTGGGTAGCCCTGCGCCATATGCGCTGTCAATGCAGATGCGATTTCATTGAGAACTTCTTCGATGGGGCGCCCATGGCTGCGTGCGTGCTGGGTGGTAATGCCGTGGATTTGTGCAGCTGTGTCCGGGATATCCACGCCCGGATCAGCTAACCACGTCGTAATCGTGTCAGAATCTGGGGATCCAGATGCGCCTTCGCTGCGCAGAACCAGAGCGGCGCTGACAAGACGGTCGCGATGGGGATTGACGCCTGTCGTTTCGGTATCGAAGCCCAGCCAGGGGAGCTGAGCCCAAGAATGAGGGTGTGTGTCTGCCATGACTTAAGTCTGCATCAGAGCACTGTCATTTGCGTCCAGATTTACTGTTCGCGGCGCATAAAAGTGTCCCGCTTCGACGAAGAAGCGGGACAGAATGGAATTGACCAGTGATCAGGGATGTAACGGCAAGGGGAAGGAGAAATGTGTGTATGCACAGGGCATCTGAGCGCGATCTCGTGATGTGAGCTTCCGGGTTGCACGTTCGCTTGTACGGCGCGATACATCCTGACGATTACGGTTTTCCGTGCGTGAACTGCGTCGGAAATCCTTGGTAATGGCAGCTGCTGCTGTCAACATGGTGACCTCCTACGGATCAAATGACGAACACCGGTAGTAGGTGTATCTATGTGACGACATAGACAGTTTGCCTGTCTGCTCAGTCTGTTTCAAGTGTTTCGTGACCTTGCTTTTTCTCTTTCACTTCAAGGGAAAATCGTGATTGAGCAAAGGTGAGGAAGTGGTGAAGTTTACCCAAGGCTTCCTCATAAAGAGAATAAAATTAAAGTAAAATTTTTGGGTTTTTTACCATGTGTCCACAGGTGTTTGCGATCGAATGTAAAACCGTATCGCCATGTAGACAATATGTGAAATAGCTTACATTATGTGGCTGGTGGGGCTTCGCGTCTTCCACCTCTTGGTGACGCGTCCGACGAGATTGTGCGACTAGAATGGCGTCATGGCTAACGAGGTCGAAATTGGTCGAGGAAAACGTGGTCGTCGGGCGTATACCTTGGATGACATTGCACTAGTTTCGGCACGCCGGACCAGGGATCCCGCGGATGTGAATGTTGGCTGGCAAATCGATGCGTATCACGTCGACGTCCCTATTATGGCCGCACCTATGGACTCGGTGATGAGTCCCGATACTGCGATCCTCTTTGGCAAACTCGGCGGAATTGGGGTCTTGGATTTGGATGGATTGTGGACACGCTACGAAAACCCCCAGCCGATTCTGGATGAAATTGCGCAGCTTCCGGCAGATGGCTCGATTGCGCGTTTGCAGCAGATTTATTCTGCTCCCATTCAAGAAGACCTCATCACCGAACGTTTGCAATATATTCGCAAGGCGGGTGTCGTTGTCGCCGGAAAACTCTCGCCGCAGCGTACCCAGCGCTACTGGCGTGCAGTTGTCGAGGCCGGGGTGGACCTCTTCGTCATCCGTGGGACTACCGTTTCGGCCGAGCATGTTTCATCGCGCGCGGAGCCCCTGAACCTTAAACGTTTCATTTATGAACTCGACGTTCCGGTGATCGTTGGCGGCGTCTCAACAGATACTGCCGCGTTGCACCTCATGCGTACCGGCGCAGCAGGTATTTTGGTTGGCTTTGGAGGGGGAGCGGCGCATGCAACGCGCCAATCTCTTGGAGTCCATGCGCCTATGGCAACGGCCATTGCAGATGTTGCTGCAGCGCGTCGCGATTACATGGATGAATCGGGTGGTCGTTATGTCCACGTGATTGCAGACGGTGGAATTGGGCGCTCTGGTGATATGACACGTGCGATTGCCTGTGGAGCGGACGCAGTGATGATGGGTGCGGCCCTGGCTCGTGCTGAAGAAGCTCCCGGACGTGGATGGCATTGGGGATCCGAGGCCACGCACCCAGAGCTTCCGCGAGGACACCGCGTTCGCGTGGGGACCTCGGGTACCTTCAGCGAGATTCTCTATGGGCCATCAACGCGGGCGGATGGAACGCTCAACTTCATTGGTGCGCTTAAGCGGACAATGGCCTCGACGGGCTATTCGGAAGTGAAGGACCTGCAGAAGGCCGAAGTCGTTGTCAGCCCTTACTGGCGCTAATAGATCTGGGTGGTGAACTTGAGCGTTCACCACCCAGAATGACAGGTGTTCACCTATGCTGTCTTTTCGCTTTCCGAGCCAAAAGTCGGCGTGTGGGACTTGAGTTCTCCCATCCTGTATGGAAGGAAAAGGGTGGAGAGAAGAGTGCCTGTGAACAGCCATGGCAGTAGTGCTGGCGCGGTGATCACATCAGCGTATTCGTTGAGGAAAGCGCCAAAACTGGGCATTGCGTTCATCTGGAAGGTTCCAATCAGAACTCCCAGAGTTACGAATGGAATTGCGAAGTTGTAAGCGATCGCAATCCAGCGGATTGACCGTGAAAGTTGGACCAGATTCGCCAGCCTGAGGATCAATCCCGCAAGAGTTAATGCAAACCCAATGATGATGCCCCATGCGAGTGGCTTGGAGAGCCACAACATCGGCTGATCGCTATACATCCCCTTCAATGAAAAAACGATTCCAAGGGTGCCAAGGAAGAAAAAGACGTAGATCAAGCTATCAAGAGATGATCTCTTTTCGTCGATGATTTTCATAATGTCTCCTCGGAGACGAGAAGGTTGAAATGAAGTGCCAATCTGGCGGTGGCGGTACGAAGGCCGCGAAGGGATAACGCGTGGCGTGCAGCGATTCTTTGGTGCACCCACTAATAATTATTCCTGAGAATTTAAGTCCTTGTCAATGGTTTTTGTGCAGGTCAGGGCATAAAAGTGGGACGGCAACGAAGTGCCGTCCCACGAAATAAAAAAGGTTCTGCCTATTAAGCTGCCGAGTCGATCAGTAGAATCGTGACAGATGGGCTGAGAAGAATCAATGCCATGACAAGGGCGTAGCCCAGATTGTGCGCATAGGACGGGCCGTCTGCTTCTGAACGATTCCAGATTGCCGTGAAGGGTAGGAAAATAGCCGCAAGTAAACCGGCCACCAGAACAGTGACACGTAGGCCGGGTGCAAAAAGACCTGCGAATAGAAGAATCGTGACGCAGGCGGCAGTAACAAATGACTTTCTCACGAAGAAATCATAGGGGTATTCTCAGGACTCTCTCAGTGAAAAAGCCTGTGATTTCAGTCAATCGAAAGTGTACTAATTTTCCCGCACGTCATGCGGGAAAAAGTTATTGGGCGTCAAAGGTCTGGGCGAAGACCGAAATGCTATCGCGAAGCTTCTTAATGTTCTTACGGTTCTGCTTCCCCTGGAATGCAGGAGCAAAACCTGTAGCCTCAACGCGCATTGCTACCGATGTGCCCTGCGGGATGGAGAAGGCTGAGATCCAAATCGTTTCACCGTAGGTCAGCATTGACATATCGGTTGTTGCCTTAATGTGACCTGTCGTGGGGTCAACCATATGAATACCCCACCCCAGTTTTTGTATCTCTTGAACCAGTAGAGGAAAGGTATTCTCAAATGGAAGTGCAACAATGAAACCACCGTCGGTTTGACGTTCGAAAAGTGCCATGAGAGTTCTCTTTCCTTCAACTTTTATGTTTGTATTTTAGTACGTAGAGCTGTGCCCCGGTTTGGATACCGTCCAAACTGGGGCACAGCTACGCGTGATACCCAGTAGGCTTACTTGTCAGCGGCGCTGGGGTGCGTCATATCCGCGGGAACAACCCATGCATCAAACTCTTCGGGCGTGACAAAACCGAGCTCCAGAGCGGACTCGCGAAGTGAAATGCCCTTGTGGTGGGCGTTCTTCGCGATCTTTGAGGCCTTGTCATAACCGATGTGGCGGTTCAGTGCGGTGACCAGCATCAGGTTGATATCCAGGTGGTGCTGAATCTTTTCGCGGTTCGGCTCAATGCCGTATGCGCAGTGGATATCGAAGGACACGCAGGCGTCACCCAGTAGGCGGATCGATTCCAGAACATTCCATGCCATGACGGGCTTGAAAACATTGAGCTGGAAGTTGCCCTGTGAACCAGCGAAGCCGACGGTTGCGTCGTTGCCGAAGACCTGGGTTGCGACCATGGTCATGGCCTCGCACTGGGTCGGGTTGACCTTGCCGGGCATAATCGACGATCCGGGCTCGTTCTCGGGGATGATGAGCTCGCCGATGCCGTCGCGCGGACCGGAAGCGTACCAGCGCACATCGTTGGCGATCTTCATGAGTGCATCGGCCAGAACACGCAGTGCACCAGAGACCAGCACCAGTGCGTCGTGTGCGCCCAGGGCTGCAAACAGGTTCGAGGCCTGCTTGAACTCAATGCCGGTTTCCTCAGAAATCTTCTGCGCAGCCAGCTGACCGAATGCAGGGTGAGCATTGAGTCCGGTTCCCACCGCGGTTCCGCCAATTGCCAGTTCACGTGCACGAGAATCCGCGTAGCGAATGCCGTCAAGTGCGAAATCGATCTGTGCAACCCAGCCGGAAATAACCTGGCCAAGCGTAATGGGCGTTGCATCCTGCAGGTGGGTGCGGCCAACCATGACGACGTCGGCGTATTCCTTCGACTTCTTGTCCAAGGTGTTGCGCAGCTGCTCAACGCGCGGGTACATCGCCTGAAGCTCCTGAACCACAGCAATGTGCATCGCGGTGGGGAAGGTGTCATTTGAGGACTGGCCGCGGTTAACGTGATCGTTCGGGTGAACGGGGGTCTTGGAGCCCATGACGCCGCCCGCAAGTTCGATGGCGCGGTTCGAGATCACTTCGTTGGCATTCATATTGGACTGAGTGCCCGAACCGGTTTGGAAGACAACCAGCGGGAAATGGTCGTCAAGCTTGCCCTCGATGACCTCATCGGCGGCGCGTGCAATCAGGTCCGCGATATCTTGGGGCAGCTCTCCCAGCTCGGCGTTTGCCAGTGCCGCGGCCTTCTTCAGCGTTCCCAGTGCGCGCACCATGGGGCGGCCCCAGACGAAAGTGTTACGGCCGATGTCGAAATTGTGCAGTGAACGTTCGGTTTGTGCTCCCCAGTAACGATCTGCGGCAACCTCAACGGTTCCCATCGAATCTGATTCGGTACGGGTGTTCTCAGCCATGAGTATCTCCTTCACCTCTGTGATCAGGACTGTACCTCTTAAGCGTACCCGTAGAGCTTCACATTTCAGGGGTCACATGTCCTACTTTGACACCTGAGCCAAAACGCAAGAGAAGCACCCTCAACATCTGCATAGGGTTAAAGGGTGAATCCTGTGCGCAAGACTCTTCTTCTTTCCCAGGCTCTGTGGGCAAAGTGCACTCTTCGCCTGGCCCCCGAAGCAGCCGGTGAGCGTCACGGGATCGTCCCTCCTTCCTCTTTCGTTCCCGAGGCCTCGGCCCGACCGCTGCGATTGGTTGCCATTGGGGATTCCTTGGTTGCGGGAAGCGGTGTAGAAAATCAAAATCTTGCTTTGACTCCGCGAATCGCACGAAAAATTGCCGATACGGTCAATCGGCCGGTTCAGTGGGAGACGCACGCGAAACTGGGGTCGACCATGCGTCGCGTACGTTACCGTTTTCTTCCCGAAGTAACTGGGCACATTGACATTCTCTTCATCTGTGCGGGGAGCAACGATGTCATGGCAAAGAGAAGTAAAGAAGACTGGCTTGATGATCTCCGAGCAGTAATTGAGCAGGCAAGAACTCGTGCCGATCACGTCATTGTGTGTTCTTCCGGCCAGCCGCACCATTCCCCGAAACTGCCTGCGATGCTCCGACGGGAGCTCGCGCGCAGAATTGATTGGCAGACCGCGGCTTCTCTGCGAATCTGTGGGGAATATGGAGTTGATTTTGTTGATGTCGCACACGCAGAGCTGGTTTCAGACTTCTGGGCGACAGATGGTTTCCATCCCAGCGCCTCCGGCTATGAACAAGCATCTGGATTGGTTGTTCAGGCGATGAGCTATCTTCCTGAAATGACTGCTACTATCCGGTAGATATCAAAGAAGGGCAATCCGAAGCGCTCATAGGGGAGTGACGACAATGCCAGAAGATACGCACTCTCACAGGAGAAAAGCGCGCGTGGCAATCTGTGCGCTATTTTTCACCAACGGGCTTCTTATTGGCAGCTTGGTGCTTCGCTTCCCTGAAATCAAAGATGCCTTTGACCTCTCGGCAAGTGTTTACGGCGTGACGATCGCACTATCGTCGCTGGGGGGAATTTGTGCGGGCCCCTTCGCAGCAAAGGTTGTTCGCCGCTTAACCTCGCGAATTGCGGCCTCGCTTCTGACAATTGGGATCGGAATCGCGGTACTGACAATCGGTCTGAGTGCGACTCTGCGTCCCTTAGTTTCCTCGGGTTCTCTTCACTCGGTTGTGTTGTATCTGCTTCTTGCGTTCGGTTTCTTCCTGAACGGCTGCAGTGATTCTTTGGTGGATGTCGCACAAAATATGCAGGGCTTGCGTCTGCAACGTGAATATCGACGTCCCATCATCAGTTCATTCCACGGAATGTGGTCCGTGGGCGCAGCAGCAGGCGGGGGCTTTGGGATTCTCACGACTGCCTTTCACGTTTCGCTTCTTGCCCATACCCTCATTGCTTCTTTGGGCTGCATTGCGCTGGGATTACTTGTCCTTCCTTTCACCCTTCCCGGCGTAGATCCAGACAACTCGGAAGAAACAGACCGAGAGGATCTCTCTCGTGTCCGAACTCGTCCCCTGGCTCCGGCGATCGTTTTGGGATTGCTTGTTGTTTTATGCATTTCCGGAATGCTCATCGAGGATGCCGGATCTAGCTGGGCGACGCTTTTTATGCGTGATTACGCGAAGACAGGCGCGGCGCTTGCGGGAAGTGGGTATGTTGTTCTGTTATCGACTCATGCTCTGGGGCGTTTTATTGCAGACCCCTTGGTTGGTAGATTTGGCCCGCGCGCAGTCGTAGCGGGTGGGGGAGGGCTCATCCTTGTCGGGATGGGAGGCGGACTACTCATAGGGACAACCCCTGCCCTGCTGCTCGGATTTGCGGCGGCGGGAATTGGTGCCTCGGCCTCGGTACCTATTGCCTACAATGCAGCTCACGATATCCACGGAATGGATCCCGCGGTTGGCCTGACAATTGTGTCGTGGTTGGGGCGCCTGGCTTTTCTTGTCGCGCCGCCTCTTGTTGGGCTTCTGGTTCAGCACACATCCCTTCTGGCAGCAATGCTGATCATTCCCGCCGCGGGCGTTGCATTGATGGCAAGCTCCCTTGTGCTTGCCCCCAGGCAGCTACGCGTGCAAAAGTGAAGACATGGACTTTCTTGGAATCAGCGGACCCGAAGCGATCATCATCGCTGTGGTGATCCTTGCGGTTCTAGGCCCCAAAGGAATGAGTGAGGCGGCGCGGCGCATCATTGATGTGCGTAGGCGCTACCAAGCGCTCACCGCCTCGTTCAGGCAGCAGTCGGATCAAGCGATGGCGCAGCTTCGCGCTTACGCTGACGACGCCGTGCAAGAAGATCGCGCAGCCAACACACCCCAATCGCCCCAAAATACAGAGCCAGAAGCGCGCACATCTGAAGAATCATCGACCACAGGTCGGGAAGTGGATTTGTAATCGCGGCGAATACGGTCGCTCCCACAACAGCCCAGCGCCAATGTCGAAGGATCTGCCCAGTTGAGGCAAGTCCCAAAGCGTGAATCCCAATAATGATCATGGGGAAAAGAAAAGACGCACCGATCACCAAGGTCAGGATCACGACGAAGCTGATATAGGAATCGAAATCCAGAAGCGCAGAGGTGCCTTGGGGAAGCTCAGAGAGTAAAAGGCTGACCGCATGGGGGAGGAACCACAGCGCCGAGGCGACTCCCGCAAGGAAAAGAATCGCGCTGGGGATCGCGATCAGTGCGGCGCGTCGTTTTTCCGTGCGCGTGAGAGCGGGGGCGATGAAAAGCCAGAGTTGGGTCAGCCACCACGGAGTCGTCAGAACGAAGCCCGCCCAGAGTGCGAAGGTGATGTGGGTCGAAAAGGGGCCGATGATCGTGCGGAAGTTTATTCCCGAGGCCCCGGCTGAGGCGAGCGGACGTGTGAGCCACGTGGTTGCCGGAGTGTAGAGGAACCACGCGCCGATTGCTCCGACGAGGATGCCTGCAAGACTGAGCAGAAGCCGCGCGCGCAACTCAAGGAGGTGGCGCGTCAATGACATATACGCTTCAGAGTCAGCCTTGGCCATTGGTCCGCGGTGAAGTGATGGTGCGTTAGAGGGGAATTACTTCGACGAATCCGTGTTTTCCGGCTGAGAGGTAGACGCCTGGTCGCCGGCGGATGAGGAGTCTTGAGACAAGTCGTTCATTTCCTCTTTGAGGATTTTTGCGCTCTTGCCGATGGAACGCGCCAAGTCGGGGAGCTTTTGGGCGCCGAAGAGTACAAGAACGACGACAAGAACGATGATCCAGTGGATGGGACGCATGGGTTCTCCTTCTGATACGGCTTCTGGGTTGAGCCTACACCGCCTTTCGTGATCTCAGCGTGAGAAAGACAACGTAAAGGGGACGTGCTTAGGTAACACAGGTTATCCTAAGTTCAGTTAATTAGGTTATGAGTGGTTATCGTAAATCATTCGGTTGGGAGATGAATGTTCCTCGCGAACTTCTTGATTGCCCTGAGAGAGGGAGTTGAAGCGGCCCTCATCGTTGGAGTGGTCGCAGCATACTTGGTCAAGGTCGGAAGAAAAAACCTCCTTCCCAAAGTGTGGCTGGGAGTTGTCATCGCGGCAGCCCTTCCCCTGAGTCTCGGCGCAATCATGACCTGGGGACCCTACACGCTGTCATTCCAGGCGCAGGAAATCCTTGGTGGAACGCTCTCATTGGTCGCGGTTGCCATGGTGACGTGGATGATCTTGTGGATGAGTTCAAACTCTCGCCAATTTGCGCGCAAACTTTGCGAAGACACTGCCGCACAGCTGGCCTCAGGCTCTGATTGGGGAGTCGTCTGGATCGCTTTCATTGCCGTGGCGCGAGAAGGAATCGAAACCGCGCTCTTCGTGTGGGCAACAATCAAATCCTCGGCAGAAAACTCGATCGCAGCCCCCGCGCTCGGAGTGGTCACTGGTTTGCTCGTCGCCGTTGTGATCGGCTGGCTGATCTACACCGGAGCCGCTCGCATCAACCTCTCTATTTTCTTCAATATCACCGGTCTGCTCCTGATTTTCGTCGCAGCAGGAATCGTTTCCTACGGTATCGGCGACCTTCAGGAAGCCTCGGTGATTCCGGGATGGGGAACCCCCATCTATGACATCACCGCATACCTTGATGGCTCGGTCCACTCGTGGCTGACCACCTCCTCGTGGTGGTGGACGCTTCTGGAAGCAATGTTCAACGTCAATGCCGCACCCACCCACCTGCAGCTTATCGGCTGGGTGCTCTACATCGTCATCATTCTGCCGCTCTTCCTGGTCCGTTCCGGGATGGTCGGCGCCAAACACCCCACCCTTAAAGGAGAACAATGAAAACCTCCCGCACACGCCTCGTCATTGGAGTTGCGGCTGTTTCTGCACTGGGTTTGAGCGCCTGCGTCGCCAATAACTCCTCGAGCACCTCGGCCTCGGGAAGCGCTGGCGCAAGCGATGCACCCCTGACCGTCACCATCACCGATGACACGTGTAAGGTTTCCGCAGCGAGCGTTCCCTCAGGCGTTGTCACCTTCAAGCTGACCAACAATGGAACCGTCCGGAACGAATTTGAAATCCTTGCTGAAGACAAGCTTCGCATTGTCGGAGAGCGCGAAAACCTGGGTCCCGGAACCTCAGTTGACTACACAGTCACTCTGCAGCCCGGTAAGTACTTCACTGCCTGCAAGAAGAATATGGTTGGCGCGTTGGTCGGCGCCGCTGAGTTCACCGTGACCGACTCGGGCAAGGCCGTCGAGGTCAGCTCGGATGAGCAGGCGCAGATCGATGCTGCCGTCACGAACTACACCGCATACGTTCGCGATCAATCCGGACAACTGCTCGAAGAGACCAAGTCCTTCGCCGAGCTCTACAAGAAGGGCGATTTTGAGGCCGCGCGCAAGGCCTACGCTCCCACGCGCATGTACTACGAGCGCATCGAACCCACTGCCGAGGCCTTCGGCGACATCGATCCCGCACTGGACCAGCGCGAAGCTGACTGGCAGGAAGAAGGTGCGGACGGTGAATGGACAGGCTGGCACGCCATCGAAAAGGACCTGTGGCGTCCCGATGGCTACCAGGGGCTGAGCGAGGAACAGCGCACAGCAATGGCTGACAAGCTGGTTGAGGACACTCAAAAGCTCTACGATCTGGTCTACTCCGACGACTTCAAGATCACTCTGTCAGATATTTCCAACGGTGCGATCTCGCTGCTTGAAGAGGTTGCCACCACGAAGATCACCGGTGAAGAAGAAGCCTTCTCTCACACTGATCTGTATGACTTCGTCGCAAACGTCGAGGGCGCGAAGGTTGCCTACGGCGAGGTTGAAGATATCGCGAAGGCCAAGGATGCCAAGCTTGCAGGAAAGATTTCCGATGCCTTCACCGAGCTTCAGCGCGAGCTCGATAAGTACAAGGACGGCGACGGTTACGTCTCTTACGACAGCATTGATGAAGCTGGCCGTAAGGCGCTTTCCGACAAGGTCAATGCGCTGCGCCTTCCCTTGGCTCAGCTGACCGCAGCAATCGTTCAGTAATTACTGAACACAGCGAGTTGGGCGTGGCGCACTTCGGAGGGGTGCCACGCCCAACCGCATCATCAAAATCCATCTGTCATTTAAGGACCCAGTCATGACTCAGCATCACGAAACAGCTGAAAACAATGGCAATGCCGACCACGAGGGCACCAGGGAAGGACTCTCGCGTCGTCAATTTTTAGGATTAGCCGGGCTTGGCGCACTTACTCTTGGGTTGGGGGGCGCCGGTGGATTTGCATTAGGACGTCACGCGGGTGATGGCATCGATGCCGATGTCATGAAAAAGAGCTACGAGTTTCGCGGTGAACATCAGCAAGGAATTATTACTCCGGCGCAGCAGCAGATGCACACCGCGGCATTTGACTTAACGACCACGAACCGCGACACGCTCATTGAACTTCTCCAAGACTGGACTTTGGCAGCGGAGCGTATGACCCGCGGCGAACTCGTGAAGGAGTACACGACATCCCTGAACGCGGCCCCTGCCGATACCGGCGAGGCCATGGGCTTGGGCCCCGCAGGCCTGACCATCACCTTCGGAGTGGGGAAGACACTGTTCATCGATGACGAGGGGCGCGATCGATTTGGTTTAGCGGATAAGCTGCCCGTTGCCCTTCGCGATGGTATTCCCCCCATGGCTGCCGAGAAGCTCGACCCCAAGCGCGGCGGGGGAGATCTCATCATTCAGGCCTGTTCTGAAGACCCGATGGTCAATCTTCATGCTCTTCATAACCTCACGCGCATCGCTTTTGGCCGAGCCACCATGCGTTGGACCCAACTGGGCTATGGACGGACCTCCTCGACCTCAAAGTCTCAGGAAACGCCTCGTAATCTTTTTGGCTTCAAGGATGGGACATCCAACATCAAGGCTGAGGACTCCCAGTCGGAACTCGATAAGCACCTGTGGATTCAATCCGGTGACGATCAGGGCTCGTGGGCTGCTGGCGGCTCCTACATGTGCGTTCGTAAAATCAAGATGATGATGGAGGTCTGGGACGAACTGGTCCTGGCTGAACAGGAACAGATCATCGGGCGCGATAAGATCCACGGAGCGCCTCTGTCAGGCGGCGAAGAATTCACCAATCCTGATTTCGCGAAGGAAGGACAAGAGGGCAACCCCACCGTTGGATCTTCAGGTCTGGCAATCGCTCCCGATTCACATGTCGCCATGATGAATCCGACCAACAACTCGGGACGGCGCATGCTGCGCCGCGGATATAACTACCTTGAAGGTGTGGACTACCTGGGGCGCTTGGATGCGGGTCTGTTCTTCGTCGCCTACGTTCGTAACCCCGCTGAAGGCTTCATCCCTGTACTTTCCAAGATGAAGAGTGATCAGCTGACTGAATACCTTCAGCACCTAGCATCGGGTGTATACCTCATGCTCCCGGGTATCAAAGAAACTGACACCTACGTGGGACAGAAGCTCTTCGAGTAAAGGGGAAATGTGATGACTGAATCGAATCAGACGGGCGAACACGCAAACCTAAGCGAGTCCCTTCCCATTTCGCAACGTCCGGCCTCGAACGCTCCCGGACACTGGGTTCTCGCCCGCGTTGGCAAGCGCGTTCTGCGTCCCGGAGGCTTGGAACTGACCCTTCAGATGCTGTCCAATGCACGCTTGACCGGTGCACGCGTCGTTGAGTTCGCCCCCGGACTTGGACGCACTGCAACGGAAATTCTGGCTGCGCGACCGGCCTCGTACACGGGGATCGAAAAAGACCCGGCCGCTGCACAGCAGGTCGCCGAGCTGGTTGGTGTGCGTGGGACGGTTGTGAATGCTGACGCTGCCGCGACCGGCTTGGACGCGGGAAGCGCCGACGTAGTCGTGGGCGAGGCCATGCTCACCATGCAGGGAGAGAAAGCTAAACGCGCGATCATTTCCGAGGCCGTGCGGCTGCTGGCACCGGGAGGACGCTATGCGATCCATGAGCTTGCTGTTCAACCTGATGATATCGACGAAGAATTGCACACTCGGATTCGTCAAGACCTTGCGCGAGCTATTCACGTGAACGCGCGCCCGCTGACCTGCGAGCAGTGGGCGGAACTACTGGAAGAGTGCGGCCTCGTTGTTGAAACGATTCAAACCGCGCCGATGGCTCTACTCGATTTCTCGCGCAATGTCCGAGACGAAGGCTTTGCACAGACGCTGCGAATCATTCGAAATGTTCTTTCAGATCGAGAGCTACGTGCCCGTGTGCTAGGAATGAGGAAGACTTTCCGCACATATCAACAGTGGATGTGCGGGGTGACAATCGTGGCTCGTAAGCCACTGGAAGGAAACACCAATGACGCTCAGTGACGACACAAATCTTGAGGTCCCCGTGCCGATCATGACTGATGTTCAAGACATCGCCTCGATGATCCAGATCAACGAACAGGCCACGGTTTCGCGCACCGTCATGCACTGTGAAGGGATGCGTCTGGTGCTCTTCTCCTTCGATAAGGACGAGATTCTCAGTGAGCACACCGCGGCAATGCCCGTGATTCTTCAGACCCTCGAGGGTGCTCTGGAAATCGTCGCTGATGGCCGTACAGTGATTCTGCGTCCGGGAGATGTTATCCACTTCGGAACGCGCCTTCCGCATGCAGTGCGTGCATTGGAGCCCTCGAAGTTGGCTCTTTTCATGCTCGACTCGCGCGAGCGTGCACCGAAGAAGTAAAGCGAGAAAATGTTGATCGGGGCTGGGTTTGTGAGTAACCCAGCCCCTTTCGTATGAGAGGTTCAGTCGACGAGGGCACTGACGGCGCTGTCCAACTCACGCAGCCAGGCCTCGGCAGATACATCCGAAGGCATACGCCAGTCTCCGCGCGGAGAAAGGGACCCGCCGGCCATGACTTTGGGGCCATTGGGGAGCGCGCTGCGCTTGAACTGCTGGGTGAAATAACGACGGATAAACAGACGCTCCCACTTCACGATCTCGTCTAAGGAATACGAAACCTTGTCCTCTTCGGGGTAGCCAGCTGGCCAGTCCCCGCGAGAGGCGTCCGACCATGCGTGCTCTGCCAAGAATGCAATCTTCGACGGACGAGCTCCGCGTCGCAGCACGTAGTACAGGTTGAAGTCTTGAAGGTTGTAGGGGCCGATCTTGTCCTGCGTGGACTGCATCTTTTGTCCGGGCTTTGCGGGAACCAACTCTGGAGAAATTTCGGTTCCGAGAATTGATAGCAAGATCTCGCCAACTTCGGGGGAGAACTGGCCAGAAGACACCACCCAGCGGATCAAGTGCTGGATCATCGTCTTGGGGACGCCGGTATTGACGGCGTAGTGACTCATCTGGTCGCCCACACCATAGGTGCACCAACCCAGCGCGAGCTCCGACAGATCGCCAGTACCCAAGACGATACCGCCCAGGTGGTTTGCGAGGCGGAAAAGATAGTCCGTGCGCAGTCCCGCCTGAACGTTCTCAAAAGTGACGTCGTAGTCGTCGTGCCCATCCGCGTAGGGGTGATCGATATCGGCCAACATCTGCCGGGCAGCGGGGGTGATATCGATTTCCTTGAAGGACACTCCGAGCCTCTCGCACAGTGCAATCGCATTGGTCTTCGTGCGCGCGGAGGTTGCAAAGCCGGGAAGCGTGTAGCCCAGAATATCTGTGCGCGGGCGCCCCAAGAGATCCATCGCACGAGCCGCAACGATCAGTGCGTGCGTTGAATCCAAACCACCAGAAACCCCAATGACGACCTTGGGCTGTCCGATTGCGCTCAGGCGCTTCGCGAGTCCCGCGACCTGAATGTTGTAGGCCTCGTAGCAGTCCTGTTCCAACTGGCTTGGATCATCGGGAACGAAGGGGAAGCGATCGACCTCGCGTTCGAGCCCCAGATCCGTTCGCGGCGGGTTCATCTCAATGGCAATGCTGTAAGGGCGTGGGATGGACAGGCCCTCGAGCATCTTTTGAGCATTGTCGGTAAAAGAATTCTGGCGCGTACGTTCGGTGCGCAGATGCTCGACATCCACGTCGGCGATGGTGATCTGGGTTCCCGAGGCGAAACGCTGACCGGCGGCAAGAAGCTGACCGGCCTCGTAGATCAGGGTCTGCCCATCCCAAGCAAGGTCGGTCGTTGACTCACCCGGGCCGGCGGCGGTGTAGACGTAGGCACAAGCACAGCGCGCGGAAGTTGACTGTGCCAGGAGCTTGCGTTCATCGCCTCGTCCGACGGTAATGGGGGAGGCACTGAGGTTGAGCAGTACGGTTGCGCCTGAGAGTGCAAGGAGTGAAGCGGGAGTGACGGGAACCCACATGTCTTCGCAGACCTCAATTCCCACACACAGCCCGGGGATATCAGTGACATCGATCGTCACGGAGCCGAAAGGCAGCAGGGGAGCGTCACCCGTGTAGGGCTCTGTTGGTGCCCATGGAGCCTGAAGGAGATCGTTGTCAAAGCTCGGTGGAGTCACGAAATGGCGCTTTTCGTAGAACTCGCGGTAGTTCGGAAGATAGGACTTCGGGATGACTGCAAGTGCGCGGCCTCGGTGAATTGCAATCGCGCAATTGTAGAGGGCTGCTCCCTTGCGCAGTGGTGCGCCCACAACGATCAGAGGGAGAAGATCCGCGCTGGCAGTGATGATTGCAGTGAGCGCGCGCTCGACCTCGTCAAGAAGAACGTCTTGAAGGAGCAGATCATCGATGGCGTAGCCAGAAACGCACAACTCAGGGAAGAGCGCGATCGATACACCGCGTTCGTCGCAGGTGTGCGCCGCTGCGATGATTTCTTCAGCATTGGCCAGTGGCTGTGCGGGATGAACGGGGAGCGTCACTGCCGCCACGCGCGTAAAGCCCTGGTCATAAAGGGAATGGAAGTTCATGGCTCTCCTCCTGAGTCGCTAGGGCTATTGTCGCCTACTTGGGCGCCTTGCGCCTTCCCGAGGCCGTACCTGCGTAGGTGTGTCTAGCTCAGTTCGCCCATGACGCTTTCAAAAGACTGAGCAACGGGATCACGGATGATGAGGTCGGCGTCAGCATCGGCGTTCGTTGGCGTTGCGTTCATCAAGACCAGGTGTGAGCCTGAGAAATAGTTGAGCAGTCCGGCGGCGGGATAGACGACCAGAGATGTTCCAGCAACGATCAATAGATCGGCGTGCGCAATTGCCTGAACGGCTCCGCTGATGACTTCCTCGTCCAATGCCTCTCCATACATGACGATATCGGGACGGAGTCGTCCGTGGCAGCGCGGACAGGTTGGGACTAACTCTTCAAAGGCCTCGGGAATAGAGGAAAGGGGATAGCCGGCCCCGCAAGCGGTGCACAGAAGGTGCTCCCAATTTCCGTGAAGCTCCCAGACTGTGCGTGAGCCCGCCCGTTGGTGAAGGCCATCGATGTTTTGAGTGATGACGCATTCGAGAAGACCATCCGACTCGAGCGTGGCAAGTGCGCGATGGGCGCCGTTGGGTTCGACCGGCTTGTGCACCTCGCGGAACCACTCCCAATAGGCCTCGGGATGGAGTGAAAAGAAATCGATACTGAGGACTTGCTCCAGAGGGATTGTGCGCTCTTGGAAATAGAAACCGTTTGCGCCTCGGAAATCGGGAATACCTGACTCCGTGGAGACACCAGCGCCGCCGAAAAATACTGTCGAAGCAGAGGTGCGAATCCAATTCGCAAGGGTTGAGATATCACTGGTCATTGTGGCTCCTTAGGCGATGGAACCTATTTAGAATACGCCGAGGCCGGGGTGCGCATTGCAGCCCCGGCCTCGTATTGTGATGAAAAGTCGCGTCTAGACTCAGATCAGCGTGAGAGCCTGACGTGCGATCGCGAGTTCTTCGTTCGTGGGAACAACCATGACGGTAATTGAGGAATCATCGGTCGAAATGGTTGTGGGAGCAGAGAAACGCTGGTTGTTCGCCTCGTCATCGATGCGCACACCGAAGGGGAGCAGACGCTCGCAAACCTCGCGGCGCAGATCAGCATCGTTTTCACCAATGCCAGCGGTGAAGGTAATGACATCAAGGCCACCGAGCTCCGCAGTGTAAGAACCGATGTACTTGATGATGCGGGTGACATAGATGTCCAGGGCCAGACGTGCGCGGCGTGCAACCTCGGGATCCTCGGAATCGGCCATGTGGCGAACAGCGCGCATGTCGTTTTCGCCGGTCAAGCCCTTCAAGCCCGACTGCTTGTTGAAGAGGTCATCGACCTCGTCGGCGCTCCAGCCGGTCTGACGCTGCAAGTGGAAAACAACGGCGGGGTCGATGTCGCCGGTGCGGGTTCCCATGACCAATCCCTCGAGAGGAGTCAGGCCCATGGAGGTATCAATGGGGCGGCCAGCCTTAACGGCGGAGACGGATGCACCATTGCCCAGGTGAAGGACGATCTGGCGCAGAGCGTTATCGCCCAGCAGGGAAGCGACCTTTTCGGAAACGTACTGGTGGGAAGTTCCGTGAGCGCCGTAACGACGGACTGAGTACTTTTCGGCAACTTCCTGGTTCAACGCGTAGGTTGCGGTGTCCTCAGGCAAGCGCTGGAAGAAAGCGGTGTCGAAAACGGCGACGTGAGGAGTGTCGGGCATGAGCTCGCGCGCAACATCGATTCCCTTGAGGTGTGCGGGGTTGTGCAGGGGAGCCAGTGCGCACAGATCATCAATCAGGTCACGAACTTCGTCGGTGATCAGAGCCGGTCCGTCGAAGTACTTACCGCCCTGAACGATGCGGTGGCCAACAGCCACGATGTTGGCCTCGGCAAGAGAGGGGCCAACCTCATCGAAGAGGCGCAGAACTTCGCGCATACCAACTTCGTGATCGGCAATGGGCTCGTTCACATCGACGACCTTCTCGCCGTACTTGTGCTGGATGTGGCCCTCGGATTCACCGATGCGCTCAACCAAGCCCTTGGCGATCGCATCGCCGTTCTCGGGGTTGATGAGCTGATACTTGATTGAGGAAGAACCAGAGTTAATAACAAGAACGGTGTCGGTCACGACGTGCCTTTCTAAGAATCACCTGCGATGCCGCGGTGCGCGGCGCAATGAAACGCATGGATGAGTGGTCTGATGAGTGCAGTTTACGCGTGGTAGTGATGGAGACGGAATTCGAGGGTGTGGGATTGTCCCCACACCCTCGAGATCTGTTAGCCCTGTGCCTGAACGGCAGTCAGGGCGACGGTATTGACAATGTCTTCAACCAGTGCGCCGCGTGAGAGGTCATTCACAGGCTTGTTGAGTCCCTGCAGAACCGGGCCAATCGCAACAGCATCGGAAGAACGCTGAACAGCCTTGTAGGCAATATTTCCAGCGTTGAGCGAGGGGAAGACAAAGACGTTCTCGTGGCCGGCGATGGGGGAGTCAGGCAGCTTGACCGAGGCGACGGCCTCGTCAACGGAAGCGTCGAATTGGATCGGTCCCTCAAGGGCCAGCTCGGGAGCCTTTTCGTGCGCCAAGCGAGTGGCCTCGGCAACCGCATCCACGTCCACGCCGGAGCCAGAGGTGCCGGTCGAGTAGGAGAGCATTGCAACCTTCGGATCGAGGCCGAACTGGCGCGCGGTCGCGGCCGAGGAAATCGCGATATCCGCCAGCTGCTCGGGGGTCGGGTTGGGGTTGACGGCGCAGTCGCCGAATACCCACACGCGATCCTTCAGCAGCATAAGGAAGACCGAAGAAACGATTGAGACGCCGGGAGCGGTCTTGATGATCTGGAAGGAAGGAACGATGGTGTGAGCGGTGGTGTGGATGGCGCCCGACACCATGCCGTCGGCGTCGCCCATGTGGACCATCATCGTGCCGAAGTAGGAGACGTCGCGAACCTTATCGCGAGCTTGCTCAAGGGTCACGCCCTTCTTGGCGCGCAGGCGTGCGAATTCTTCCGCGTAGCGCTCTGCATATGCGGGGTCATCGACGGAAACGACGGTAGCTGCCGAAACATCCAGGCCAAGCTCCGCTGCTCGTGCGTTAATTTGCTGAGCATCGCCGAGCAATACGAGATCGGCAATTCCGCGTTCAAGAACAATGGCTGCTGCGCGCAGGACGCGATCATCTTCGGGTTCGGGCAAGACGATGCGCTTGCGGTTGGAGCGGGCTCGCTCGATGAGGTCTGCCTGGAAGGAAAGAGGAGTAACAACCTGGGGAGCTTCCAGTGCCGAGGCCGCTTCCAGAGTTTGTGCGTTGAAAGGCAGTTCGAGAACGGGAAGTTGAGTCTTAATGTGCGAGGCGACTGCCGAGGGAAGAGCAACTGCTGCGACGCGAGTTGCGTGCTGACGTGCGCGACGCTCAAGAACCTCGATTTCACGTTCAATGAGTTCAGGGGAGGCGCCTTCGGTATCGAAAGCTGCGATGACGCGAGCGTTGGTTGATGCTGCCACGTCGAGGTTCCACCCCAAGGTGTCGAAAGTTGAGACGGAGCCTTCGGGGAGTGCATCGATCAGGACAATATCCTCTGCGTGGCTGCGGATATCTTCTACAACGCGTGGAAGGGCTTGCTCGGGGTCGAAGGTGATGGCCTCGGTAGTGGAGGTGCCGGCGGCGCTCACCCGTGCCAGCGTTGAGGCGGGGACAAGCGCTGCGAAGTCGTCACTGACCTGTGAGGCGGCTTCTGCCTGGGCGGCAATGACGATAAAACGGGTGCTCACGTCTACTCCTTTATATCGGTATGTATTTTGGCTGGATTGGTTAACAATCAAGTGAGCCGACGGGGTCTATCGTAGTCCGCTCGTTTGAGTGCGTCGCGCTTATGTCTGCTTTCGCGATACCCTGAAGGCATGGAAGATCAGTCCTCGGGATCAACAGGTGGAGTCGCTACCTTAGCGAGCGTTGCCTTTGTTGTCCTTGCGTGCGTGCTGATTACTCTTCTTGCTGTCTTTAATCACCCGCATAAAGCTGTTCTGGTCCTGGTTGTGACGATGTTCATCATGGCGCTGATGCGTGCAGTGTGGCCAGGACGTCCCTGGTTCGCTTCAAGGCGGCGATGGGCGGACGTTGGATTGTATGTCTTGCTCGGAGCTGTCATTTGGTACTTCTCGCCCTACACCGCAACCCTGGGGCTCGGCTGAATGTGACCCGGTAGACAAAGTGTCCATAATGTGGCCGATGGTGACTTCTTAGGCGAAAGCTGTCACTCTTGCCAAGTCCGTACTTCTTTATACGAGGTTTGAGCAATGAGAAAGTTTCTTGAACAGAGCGGCATCCTGATCTGGGTGCTGGTAGCGATCGTTCTGGCATTAGTTCTGGGATCTGTCACCATTGGCGATTCCCACATTATGCCGTCGGCACTGGGCGATGTTTTCGTCACTTTCTCTACTATTTTTGGGCAGTTCCTGTCCTTCTCAATTCCGCTCATCATCATCGGTCTTGTCACCCCGGCAATCGCAGACCTGGGTAAGGGTGCAGGCCACTGGTTGGGTCTGACTGCGGCTCTCGCCTATGCCTCGACCATGTTTGCGGGCTTCCTGACCTATGGAGTGTGTGCGTACTTCTTCCCGAAGATTCTTGTCGGACAGCTGACTCAGGTCGAAACTCCGAAGGAAGTTCTCAAGACCTACTTCACCATCGAAATGCCTCCGGTCGTAGGAGTGATGACCGCGCTCTTGCTGTCCTTCGTCGTTGGAATTGGCTTGTCGTTGGTGCCTCGGGGTGTTCTACGTAAGGGCTTTATTGAGTTCCGTGCGATCATCACCCGACTGATCGAGAACATCATTGTTCCTCTTCTGCCCCTGCATATCTTCGGTATCTTCTTGAATCTTACCTACACCGGCGAAGCGGTTCACATCATGCGAACTCTGATCCGCGTGGTTGTCATTGTTCTGGTTCTGGAAGTAGTCATTCTGCTCACGCAATACTTTGTTGCCGGTGCGATTGGCCGCGTCAACCCCTTCAAGGCTCTCTTCACCATGCTGCCCGCATATCTCACGGCTCTGGGTACTTCCTCCTCCGCAGCGACGATTCCTGTCACCTTGCGACAGACCCGTAAGAATGGCGTGTCCGATGCCGTTTCCTCTTTCACGATTCCTCTGTGCGCGACGATTCACTTGGCAGGTTCGACCTCGAAGATTTTCGCTTTCGCCTTTGCGATCGTCTATACCCAGGGCATGACGGTCACCACCGCGCAGTGGGTCGGATTTATCTTCATGCTCGGCATTACCATGGTGGCTGCTCCGGGCGTCCCCGGCGGTGCAATTATGGCTGCTACCGGCATTTTGCAGTCGATGCTGGGCTTCGATGATTCTGCAGTTGCCCTGATGATTGCCACTTACATTGCTCTTGACTCCTTCGGTACCGCAACGAACGTGACGGGAGATGGTGCTATCGCGATCATCATGGACCGTCTGACAGGCGGAAAGCTGGGGCCCGAGGCCGATTCTGAGCACACTCGTGAACTTGCCTTTGACGGAATGGCATACCTCCACAAGGTTTCAGTCGAGGGTGTTGTGACTCCGGAAGAACTCGCAGAGTCTGCTGCCCTGAACGGTACGACCATTGCCGAGACTGGTCGTTCCTGAACAATTTTTCACCTCGAATTTAAGGTAGATGCAACGGCGTGCGTTAAGCAATAGACTTAATGCACGCCGTTCGCTGTTGATCATTGTGGGAATGGAGCATGACTCGTGGAGCAAGTTGCCTTCGATAGCACGTCAGAACCGATAAAGATCGGTGTCCTCACCTCCGGTGGCGACGCCCAAGGAATGAACGCTGCGGTTCGTGCGGTTGTCCGCACTGCGCTGGCACGTGGCGCTCAGCCCTACGCGATCCTCGACGGCTGGGCGGGAGCAGTTAAAGGCGGAGCTTCCATTCGCGAAATGAGCTGGTCGGACGCCTCGGGAATTCTCGCAGAAGGCGGGACCGTCATCGGAACCGCTCGTTGCCCCGAATTTCGTGAATACGAAGGCCGTCACGCGGCAGCCTTGCACCTGATTGAAAAGGGAATCGACCGCTTGGTCGTCATCGGAGGTGATGGTTCGCTGTCAGGTACGGAAGAATTCCGTACCGAGTGGGCCCAACATCTCAGCGAGCTGGTCGATGAAGGCCAGATCAGTGCCGAACAGGCGAAAGCCCACGAACGCCTCTACATCGTCGGGCTGGTTGGTTCCATCGACAACGATATGGTCGGCACCGACATGACGATCGGCGCGGACACTGCACTGCACCGAATCGTCGACGCAATCGACCAGATTTCTTCAACTGCGGCCTCGCACCAGCGCACGTTCATTGTCGAGGTCATGGGACGTCACTGCGGTTACCTTCCCTTAATGTCTGCGGTTGCAGGCGGCGCAGACTATGTCTTCACTCCTGAAGACCCGGCTCACGACGGCTGGGAAGACGAGATGGTCAATCTGCTCAAGGAAGGGCGCGCAGCAGGGCGACGCGAATCGATCATCATCGTCGCTGAAGGAGCAATGGATCGCGCGGGAAACCCTATTACTTCCCAAGACATTGCCGATGCGTTTAAGGAACGTACCGGCGAAGACGCGCGAATCACCATTTTGGGCCACGTCCAACGAGGCGGTACCCCCTCTGCCTATGACCGCTGGATGTCGACCTTGCTTGGCTACGCCGCAGTTCAAGAAATCCTTAACCCCGCAGATCCGGATGTCGCCTCGATTCTGGGCGTGCGGCACAACCGCGTAACCCGTATTCCTCTCATGGAAGCGGTTCATGAAACTCGCGGCGTAAAAGACCTCATCAAGGCCGGGGATTTCCAGGCGGCGCAGGCTGCTCGTGGACGTTCTTTCACCGTGATGGTGGGAATCAACCAGCTTCTGGCGACGCCTCCTCATCTTGCGGACAATCCCCCGAAGGAAAGTGGCAAGCGTGTCGCCATTCTGCACGCCGGGGGCCTTGCGCCGGGCATGAACACCGCGGCGCGCGCTGCCGTCAGGCTCGGTATCGCTAAGGGCTGGACCATGCTTGGAATCGATGGTTCTTGGGCAGGACTTGCTGATAATCAGGTTCGCGAGCTGACGTGGGATGACGTTGAAGGATGGGCATTCCACGGTGGTGCTGAACTTGGGACGCGCCGCCCCATTCCCTCAGTGAACGAGTACTACGCCTTGGGACGCGCGATCGAACGTAATGAAATTGACGCACTCTTGGTGGTCGGTGGTCTGAATGCATACCTGGCCGTCAAGGAAATGACCTCGGAGCTCGATCGGTACCCAGCTTTCCGTATTCCCATCGTTCTGGTGCCGGCCTCGATCGACAATAACCTTCCTGGCGCTGAACTGGCGATTGGCACTGATACCGCGCTGAATAATGCGGTGTGGGCTTTGGACCGTATTAAGGAAAGTGCCGCCGCCTCCAAGCGCTGCTTCGTCGCAGAACTCATGGGACGCCGCTGCGGCTACCTCACGCTCATGTCAGGAATCGCCTCGGGCGCCGAATACGCCTATTTGAATGAGGAAAACACGACCCTGGCAGAGATTGATGAGGATGCGCACCGCCTGCGTGAAACTTTCGAGGCCGGTCGCCGTCTATTCCTTGTTGTTGTCAACGAAGAAGCGGACGTGCATTACAACCGCGAGTTCCTTGCGAACGTTTTCGAGGCTGAGAGTGGCGGGCTTTACGACGTCCGATCCTCTGCGCTTGGACACCTCCAGCAGGGCGGTGCTCCCAGTCCTTATGACCGTCTTCTTGCCACTCGCCTAGTCTTTGCCGCTCTAGGTGAATTGGACAGCCAGTTCTCGCAGGGACGTTCGCAGGCTGTCTACATCGGCGACGTGGGGAATACAATCCAGGTCCGTCCGGTAGACCGAATGTTCGATGATTTGGATATGGCGAATCGTCGTCCCTTCGATCAGTGGTGGCGCGATCTCCGCCCGATTCTTACCGCAGTGTCCATGCAGTCCCAGCCGCGGGAACTTGAGCCGGTGACTATCATGCAAGCAGAGAGCTTTAATAACTAAGCGGGAAATTCCCGTGACCGTCGATCATCAGGAGAAAGCACGATGAGCGCAATTGACCCGACGACAACCCCCGCTTGGGCAGCACTGGATGAGCATGCAGAAGTGTTCAACCCTGATCTGCGTAGCTGGTTCCAGGAAGACCCAGAGCGCGCCCAGAAGTGGACGAAGAAAGTCGGGGACTTGTACATTGATCTGTCAAAGAACCTGATTGACGAAGAGACTCTGAATCAGCTTCTTGAACTAGCAGATCAGACCGAGGTCTTTCCCCTTCGTGATGCCATGCTTCGTGGTGACCGCATCAACGTGACTGAGAACCGTTCGGTCCTCCACACCGCGCTGCGTCGCGCCCCCGGTGAGGAATTGATCGTTGATGGACGCGACGTCGTTGCAGATGTCCGTGAGGTTCTCGATCGTGTCTATTCCTTCGCAAACCGCGTCCGCTCGGGTGAATGGGTTGGTGTCACTGGAAAGCGCGTCGCAACCGTTGTCAACGTAGGTATTGGCGGCTCGGATCTTGGACCCGTCATGGCATACGAAGCCTTGAAGCCCTACGTCCAAGAGGGCTTGGAATGCCGCTTCATTTCCAATATTGACCCGACCGACGTGGGAGAGACCACCAAGGATCTCGACCCCGAAACCACTCTGGTGATCGTCGCTTCGAAGACCTTCACGACTTTGGAGACCATCACCAACGCCCATGCGGTTCGCGATTGGTTCCTGAGCTCCCTGCGTTCCAAGGGAATCATTAACAATGATCCCGAGCAAGAGAAGGATGCAATCTCCAAGCACTTTGTCGCTGTCTCGACGGCACTGGACAAGGTCGCAGAGTTCGGTATCGATCCGGCAAATGCCTTCGGTTTTTGGAATTGGGTTGGCGGCCGTTACTCGGTAGATTCCGCAATTGGGACCTCACTGGCGATCGCAATCGGTCCTGAGCGCTTCGAGGAATTCCTTGGAGGAATGCGCGCAATCGACCAGCACTTCGCCTCGGCAGCGCCCGAGGATAATGTCCCGCTCATCATGGGCTTGCTCAATGTCTGGTACTCGAACTTCTTGGGTGCGGACACGCATGCAGTGCTTCCGTACTCGCAGTACCTGCACCGTTTCCCCGCATACCTGCAGCAGCTCACCATGGAGTCCAACGGTAAGTCCGTTCGCCGCGATGGCTCTCCGGTCTTCTACGACACCGGTGAGGTTTTCTGGGGAGAACCTGGCACCAACGGTCAGCATGCCTTCTACCAGCTGATTCACCAGGGAACCCGTATGGTTCCGGCAGACTTCATCGCCTTCGCACAGCCTTCGTGGCCGATTCGCGACGCTGATGCGGATATGCACGAGCTGTTCTTGTCGAACTTCTTCGCACAGACCAAGGCTCTTGCTTTCGGTAAGACCGCAGAAGAGGTTCGCGCTGAAGGCACTGCAGAAGAACTGGTTTCAGCCCGTGTCTTCACGGGCAACCGTCCCACGACTTCGATTATGGCGCCCGCGCTGACTCCTGCTGTCCTCGGCCAGCTCATCGCCCTCTACGAGCACATCACTTTCGTTGAAGGCGCTGTGTGGGGTCTTGACTCCTTCGACCAGTGGGGCGTGGAACTTGGAAAGGTGCTCGCCAAGCAGATTCTCCCCGCAATCGAGGGTGACCAGACGGTCTTGGACCAACAGGATTCATCGACTCGTTCGCTCATCGAGTTCTACCGCGCGAATCGCACGAAGTAATCGCTTCTGATCATCGGGAGCCGCGCCGAGGGGCGCGGCCCCCACCGCGTCTCTGCAGTATTGAGACGGGGGTCGCCTAGGCTATGTGTTGTTCGCAGACTTATTCAATTGGCGACGTAGCCAATCCGTCACGGGTATATTGGACAATCCGTTGTTCCGATCGGAGTAGGGGTGAGCATCGCGCACTTGGCGGTTTGTCGCTGCAGCGTCGTCGATCTGTTGCCACTCGTCGTCGGTGAGCGAGTCGAGCGTGGCAAGGACGTAGACTATATCCCGCGTCTGTCGGTAGGTACTAGAATCGGCGAGAGCGCGGATGAACGTAGCTCTCGCCTCTTCGCGCGTCTTCTCCTGTGTTGCAAGCCAGGTACCTATCTCCCTAGCGATTTCCGCTTGGCTCGAAGGATCGGTAACGATGAGTTCCTGCTTGTCCATCAGAAAACCCGCGGAGTGCTCCTTACTGTCGTAGCGCACCCAGAGGGCCGGTATGCCGCGTCCTATTGCCCAGCCGATTTCCTGTTGGCACCATGGACTCTCTGTGTATCCCTGTGAGGCGATACAGACAAGAGCAGAACTGTTTGCAAGGTGATCACGGATCGCCTGCGCCCAACTTGCGCCCGGCTTGATCGAGTGTTTGGCCATAGTGGCATCGATTCCGAGGATCGCAAGCTCCTCTCGTAGCACTTGGGCGCACTCATCGCCCTTTTCGTCCTCGTGATAACTCAGGAATACACGCATGCGATCTCCTATTGGCTCTCGGTGGAAGCGTTCACCGACAAGGAAGCGAGTCCCTTCGCAATCAGGGGTCCGAGATCAGAAGCGCGCTGTGTGGTTGCGAGGCGTTGTAGGTCGTTGTTGTCCAGACCGGTGTGCGCAGGGACGAATCGTTGCTTGATCTCGTCGATTGCCTCCCGATAGGAATCACACTGGTTGATCTCTGCCAGCGCTTCATCTGGGACAGGAAGATCTCGCCCGAGACCAAGCTCGCGGGCCAATAGGGCAGCGGCTCCGCCGAAACCGCCCGCGATGAACAGCGGCTGATCTTCTCGGAGCGTATACAACGCCTCTTCGACGATTCCGGGGAAGTCACCGATGTATCCGTTTGGAATGTCCGTTGACTGACGCCGTGTTTTTCCTCCGATCAGCAAGCGCGCGTTGCAGTACTGGGGGAGGGCCTGCCTAATTTGGCGCAGGGCATTGGCAGTCTCCTTGGGGTCGCCCTGCCACGGCGGAAGGTCATCAAAGTCCTCGATCTTGCGACCGTCTTTGTTAAGTACGACGATGGAGGCGTACCCGGCGAAGTGGTTGGCTGCTTGGGAGAGTCTCTCGATTGATGCGCTGCTTGTCAGGGAGACGTAGGGGACCGCCAAACTGAACATGTTCCCGGGGTGTATATTGTCCTGTTCAGGATCGCCCGCTAGGCGTGCGTAGGCTTTGACTGATGCAGTGTAGCTGGACACTGTGTCCATGACCGCCGTTGTCAGATCAGGGACGTGCGTGCCGGGAGCGCCCGCATACAGGAGGCTGCCCCCGCCGATCAGCATCATTTGTGAAACTTCCGCAACAGCGCATTCAAGGTGTGTCGGATGCAGGCCGATAGCCGTCAGATCGTCGGCTAGGGCCATCGAGATCCCTAGGGCCTTTCCGGCCAGCGGACGATCCTGCGAGAGAAGCGGAATTGTCAACTTGGGTTCGTCTGTGCCAAGGACTCCGCCCGCAGCAAAGAAAGACCTGGGGGTCAGTAGGTGCACCTGTCCTTTCTCATAACCCGCTTGGACGCACAGATCGACTAAGAAGTCTTGTTCGGCGGCGAGGAGGGGTGGGTCGGGGTGAATCAGCCACAGGTGCTTGTCATTGCCGTATGTCTGCCGGTGTTCTTGGATAAATTTCAGTAGCACGGTAGGTTCGGGCGCGGTGGGAGGTGCGCAATCGAAGCCGGGGTGATTCTTGGATGGTGACGGTGCAGTACTCGCCTTCGCGAGGTTAACGTGTGCGGGAATTTCCTGGCAACGCCACAACGCGAATTTGAGAGCCTCATCGACGAGGCGGTTCAGAGCAGTGACGATGGCCTTGTCGACGGGGTCATCCTCCTGCGTTCCTTCTGGTGGTGCCCATCCCTTGGGGATCTGTGGACACGCGATTGTCGGGACGTGGTCGAGGAGGAATGAGCCGCGTGTCTCTCCGGCGGTGAGCGCGGAGAGACACACGATAGGCACTCCAGCGCGCTTTGCCTCGTACACTTCCCACTGAGTCCACTCGCGACAGGAGTAATGATCCGTGCGCACCATGAGAAGCGCGCTCGTCCTGGCGCGCTCGCGTATGGCCTCGTCCCACTTCTCGCCCGTCTGTAGGTCGTACACGTCGAAGAATGGCAGTAAGTGAGTCCGGTGAATCTGATTTCGGACTCTCGTGGTTACGCCTGTCGCGGTGAGGCCGGTGCGGTCTGTCTCGGGTATATCGGCTTGTGCGTGTGACACGAAGATTTGTAGACGGGTGTTGGACGAGTTAGATTCCATTCCTGCTTGGCGCCACAAGAGGTGTTGGATTATCGCCTGTCCTACGCCTCGGATTACCTCACCTGCAGCGTAGGCTTCTTCGCCGATGACGGGCCCCTGGCAGCCAGCTAGCCTTTTCATGAGTGGAGCGGAAGTGTCGAGGCCTTTCGCCCCAATAATCGGGAAGACAAGGACACCAGGTGTGCCTGCTGAAGATGCAGTGTCGCGCAGCGTGCAAAGACTCTTCAAGTACTCGTGCCATGCGCTGTCTCCAGCCTGCGAGGCTTTGATCATATGACGGCCAATGACCGGAATGATAACGGTGTAAGGGGACGCTGTGTTGGTCGGTGAGTTTTGATTGGGGGCCTGTTCACCGTCTGGTGTTGTGTCAACTGTGCCGCAGCGCGTAGGGATCGGCGCAGGTGCATCGCAGTTTGCGTTGCGGGGATAGGAACGGGAAAAGATTTCGATCGCGCTGCCTGCCAGGCCGGAGAAGTGCTCCGAATGGTAGTGGTCAATCAACTTTTCGAAAACGTCTCGACCGCATTGGTCTTTTGGATGCCAGACGACGTAGATATCGAGCACCGTTGGGGAAGGAGCTGCGAGTTCTAGGGCTAAATCAGCGGTCGGTATGCTGTGCGTCATACTGTCTCAGTCTAGGCGTGCGATGTTTGGTTGACTAGCTGATATGGGCTGTCATCAAGGGGCTTTATGTTGTTGTGTCACTAGTTGACATGTTGCGGCAGATGTGATTGAAGTACGTTCGGATGGGCAGACGTAGATGATGCGCGCCTAGTGTCCGGTCGGACGCGCCTTTGAGTGATTTTGGGTTGGCTGAAAGTACGCGCATGCTCTGCGCCGGGAGAGGTATCTGTCTTTCGGGGATCGGGTGCGGCTCACTTCTAGCCGAAGAAAGGTGCCGCTTCGGTGCAGACTGCGGCGAAAGAGGCAATACTTCTTGTGAGAGTAGTGATGGTCTCTAGCATCGTGACCTCGGTAAGCATCATCAACGCGGGGGTGAGCGAGACATTCCTCGCAGGCTTGCCCGACATCCAGCGCAATACTGTCGCCCGCCAGTTCGACTCACTTATCAACGCACCCACGCCGTTCTACCTCCTAAGCATTGGCGAGCGCCTTATCGCCATTGCCTTGCACATCGCCCTTGCCATGTTGGTCTGGATGGTGGTCAGGTTCACCGCTGGTGGATTCTCGGCGCGATCCTCGTCCACGCTTGGGCAGATGCAGGGACTGCTTCGTATCAAAGTGGAGTGGTGAGTGTCATCGTGGCGCAGGTGTGTGCGTTGATCGTCACCATCATCCTCGCGCTCGCGGTGAGGAAACTCTACGTCTCCACTAAGGTGCCGCTCGCTCGCGGGGGCGCGCAGGCATCGTGAGCGAGCGGCGGGCGGGACACGTGCGCTCACGCGGGAATGTCGCGCACGCGGTAGGCGATGAGGCCGCCAGCACAGCACGCGATGCCCACGCCGAGCTGGACGACCAAGGGTAGCCAGTGGGTCGTTCCCCATGGGTCGGCCACATGCCCGAGAACGCTGAGATCTTGCGCCCACTTCGGCATGTCTATGAGGCCCCCGTAGAAGCGCGCGAAGGAACTCCACGCGATGACCGCCCACGTCAGGGACCGCCACCGGGGCGCTGCACCCACCAGTAACGCGGCAATGCCTGCCGCCGCCACGACTCCCGGCAGTTGGGTGAGCGTGGAGACGAGAGCCCGGCCGGCGGCGTGGTCCTCGCTCACCTGGGTGGCCGTGGCGGCTGCCAGCACCGCGCCTGACACGACGAGCAGGAGCACCCCTGAGCCGATCGCGTCGGTCAGGGCCGCTATGAGCGCGCGAGTGCGCGGGACTCCGCAGGCCAGCACCGCCTCGGGCAGCCCCCGCGCCTCCGACGCTGCCAGGTCGAGCACCCGCTGGACGACCGCAGTGGCCACGAGGGACACCATCAGGACCGTGAGCAACGTGGTGTACTGGACGACGGGCCGCATCTCGGGGGCCATCTTGTCGATGTAGGCGGCGCTGGCCGGGTTATTGGCGATCAGGTCGGACACCCCGCCCGACATTACGCCGAAGAGTGCGGCCGTGAGCGCCAGAGCAAAGGCCCATGCTGCTAGCCGCTGAACGCCCAGGCGCGCGATCAAACCTAGGGCACCGCTGACGCGCCACCGCCTGGTGGACACGGAGCGGTCGGCCAGTAGTGCGCCCAGCAACTCCCGGCGGGAGTGGAGCAGCCCCGCCAGCGCCACCAGCGCGGCCGCAATCCCCACGAAGACGGCGAGCGCCCAGACGCGCTGCGCCCCGAAAGGCTCGGCGATGTCCCGCCACGCCAGGGGGCTCAGCCAGCGCAGCCACGCGACTCCCGCCTCGTCGGCCAGGATGCGGACGGCGAAGGCTGCCCCGAAAAACGTGAGACACAGTCCCCGTGCGGCTGAGGTATCCCGCACCAACTGCGAGGCCACCAGGGCGACTCCTACGAAAGCCCACCCCTGGGCAATGGTTACACCGCCGAAAACCAGGGCGCCCCTCAGGGGAGTCTCGCCCACGACGGCGTTCACGCCGATCAGTGAGGCCGCTAGTCCGATACCCAGGATTGCCATGGCACCCAGCGCCCACACCAATGCCGAGGCAAAGGGTGCCCACCTGCCCGCGCCCGCGCCGAGCAGGACTTCGACGTATCCGTCCTGTTCGTCACGCCGGGCCAGCGCGGTCGTGAGCATGATCGCCATGATCGCCACGAACCACAGCAGGTATCCGCCGTCCTCCCAACTGGCGAACTCCCCTACGCTTCCGGTGGCGGGTGCCGGGCCGAAGAGCAGGCGTACTCCCGGCGCGTCGCCCATCTGGGACAGGAGTGTGGTGCGTTCCTCGAAGGAAGGGTAGGTGCGCTGCAGAGCGATCGGATTAACCAGGAGGAATAGCCACATCGGCGCCATCCACGCCACCGCCTGCCATCTGTAACGGCGCGTCGCTAGCCCCAGGCACCGGCGCAGTCCCGTGAACGCGCTCATGATGCCGCCCCCTGGTCCCCCGAGTAGTGGCTCATGAACAGGTCCTCCAAACTCGTGGGCTCCACCTGCACGTCGTCGACCCCCAGGCCCGCGACCACGCCCAGGACGGCGGCCACCAGGGAGGAGGGGACGCGGGTCTCCACGCGGGTGCCGGTGGGGCGGACGGGGGCGCCGAGTCCGGCCAGGGCCTCGACGAGGCGGTGGCGCCGCGCGTCCGACTCCCCGACGCCGACGCGGATGGCGGTCTCGGCCAGGGAACGCAGATACGACAGGTCGCCGCTCTCCACGGTGCGCCCGTCCTTGATGATCGTCACGTGCGAGCACAGGTCCTGAACCTCCGCCAAGACGTGGCTGGACAGCAGGACGGTGGCGCCCCGCTCGGCGGCCTCGCGGACCGCGTCCGTGAAGACCCGCTCCATGAGGGGGTCCAGGCCCGATGTCGGCTCGTCGAGGATGAACAGGTCCACGGGCGCGGACAGGGCGGCCACGAGCGCCACCTTCTGTGCATTGCCCTTGGAATAGGTCCGCACTTTCTTGGTGAGGTCAAGGTCGAAGCGCTCGGTGAGCTCCTCCTCGCGGGCGCGGTCGCGCGAGCCACGTAGGCCCGCCAGGGTGTCGAGCACCTGCCCGCCCGTGAGGCTGGGCCACAGGCTCACCGATCCGGGCACGTAGGCGAGGCGGCGGTTGATCGCGGAGGCCTCGCGGGTGGGGTCCATCCCCATGACCCGGGCACGGCCGCCGTCGGTGTGGTACATGCCCAGCAGCACGCGGATCGTCGTGGACTTCCCCGCGCCGTTGGGGCCCAGGAAGCCGTGGATCTGGCCCTTCCCGACCCCCAGGTCGAGGCCGTCCAGCGCCTTGACCTTCCCGAAGCTCTTGATGAGGCCCTCGGCCTCGATGAGATTAGACAAGGTCCCAGTCCTTTCCTGTTTTCTCTTCAAGTACCGGACCAAACTCTGGGTCGTCGCGAACGCGACGAAGCAAGAGCTTGATGACTTGTCTCTGGTTCGGCTCGGGATAGCCGATCTTGGACAGGCGGGCCACCTGCTTCCATAGGAGGTGCCCGGGTCCGCCGCTGGGCAGGTCTTGCAGCACTCTGAGGGCGGTCGACCTGTTGCGCTCGAGGACTGCCCACGTGGTCTCTTCAAGTTCCTCGATGACGCGCTTCCTCTCCTCGTCGTCATAAGCATCGGGGTAGCGGTTGCGGTCGAGCTTAGCGAACGTAGTGAGCATGCTGGCCACCGCTCGGTGGTCCTCGTCGCTGAGTCCATCAATGAGAGGACCCAGCGAGGAGGGAATGAGTCCCGACAGCGCCAGGGTCAATATGATGCGCCGGTCCGTGTGCACGATGGACAGCGTTGCTGGGTCCTCAATAAGGACCTCGATGCGATTGTAGAAATGTTCGAGGACGACCGGGAGCGGCGAAAGCACCTCGCCCGAGCGTACCCTGGCAACGAGTCGGTCTATCCGCTCGCACTGGTCGCGCAGGACCGCCATGCGGGCTTCAATCTGGGCTCGAGTCGCCAGCAGATCGGCCTCGATGGCGTCGATCGGCTGATCGGGTCGTTCGGGGAGTATCTCGGGTATCTTCCCCAGTGGGATGCCGGACTCAGCAAGCCAACGGATACGCAGCAGGCGTGCCAGGTGCTCGATTCCATAGTCGCGGTGCCCCGCGACGACCGGGGGCACAGGCAGAAGCCCCACGCGGTGGTAGTAGCGCACCGTCCGCGTTGTTGTACCCGCGAGGTCAGCCATCTCTTTGACTCTCATGGAACCCATCGAACACTGTGACCCTACGTCACTGTCAAGGGCACGCGAGAAACAGGATCGTGAACGTCTTCGTCGGAGCCCTGCACCCCAAGATTCGAGCTGATCAGCGCTGCAGTGCTGCTGGGTGACGCCAGCATGGTGTCATGAGGATTTTTGTGGTCGGCGCAGGGGTCTTGGGCCTTGCATGCGCGGACGTGCCCGCCGACGAAAGGTGTTCCGCTTGCTTTGGTGAAGCCTTCACGCACGCGGCCATCGTCTCCGCCCGCGTATTCACCGGCAACCGTCCCACGACGTCGATCATGGCCCCTTCCCTGACCCCCGTCGGTCCTGGGCCAGCTGATCGCCCTGTACGAGCACATCACCTTCGTTGAGGGTGCCGTATGGGTGTTTATCCCTGAGCAGCCTGAGAGAAGCGAAGGGCGTAGAGGCGAAAAATAGTTTTAGTGCTGAAGGTGCTCGTGTTTTGCGTGGGAGATTGATTCGACCTGGAAGGTTGAATGAGCAATTTCGACCGGGAAATGATGCATCGCGCACTCGTTCAGAGAGTGAATAATCTGGTCTCGCTGACCGGCAGTGACGGCCTCGGAAACCTCAATATGCGCGGTGACGGTGATCAGGTTTGAAGCCACCGAACTCACGTGAAGATCGTGAACGTCCTCGACCAAGGGAATCGACAGCATGTGCTGACGGACCTGCGCAAGGTTGATTTCCTCGGGGACTTCCTCCATCAAAATCCGCAAGGTTCGAAGCAGCAGCATGCATGCACGCGGAGCCATTAACAGCGCGATGAAGATCGACGCTACTGCATCCGCGCGGTTCCATCCGCCGATCAATTCAACAGTTGCAGCAATGATGACTGCAACAGAACCCAAAGCATCATTGGCCACCTCAAGAACGGCTGCGCGCATATTGAGCGATGCGTGGCGCCCGCCGATCAGTACCAATAGCGAGAGTGCGTTTGCCACCAAACCCAAAATTCCAACCCACAGCATGGGTGCTGCATGAACCTCGACGGGGGAGAGCAAGCGTTGAATGCCTTCAATCGCAACTAAAATACTGATGATGACCAACATGCCTGCTTGGAAGGCTGCGGCAAGAACTTCTGAGCGCGCCCATCCCCATGTCCGCCGGTTATCACGGGGGCGCAAAGCAAGCGTTGCCGCGATAAAAGCGATGACCAGCCCCGCAGAATCGACCGCCATGTGCCCGGCATCGGCTGCAAGAGACAAAGAAGACGTGAAGTAAGCGGCAACAAGTTCTGCGATGAAAACCGTCGCTGTAATTGCTAGCGCAATCGCAAGCCTTTTACGAGAGGCAGTATGTCCGTGCGAATGATCGTGGCCATGGGAATGCGTTGTGGACTCAGGGAGTTCTTCAATGGCGCTCGGTGACTCTGCGCAAGGATCTTCCTTTACGCCGGGCAGACACGGAGCCGTCGCATGTTCATCTCTGGGAGAAGGAGTGGGTGTAGAACGCATAGAGCAAGCATAGTGCCCTGTCTTGGCTGAAGACAGGGCACTGAGAGTTGACGAAGCTGGTGATTAGAGTGTCAGCATCACCTTTGTTGCGCGACGCTCGTCCATTGCGGCATAGCCCTCGGCTGCTCGCTCAAGGGGGAGGACCAAGTCGAAGACGGCACCCGGGTTGATCTCACCGCGGTAGATGAGATCGATCATGGTAGGCAAGTACTTGCGCACGGCTGCAGGCCCGCCAAACATGTGGATCTCCGCCCCAAACATGCGGTTCATGTCCAGGGAGACGCCGTGAGGAACGCCCACGAAGGACAGGTGGCCACCGGGGCGTACGCAGCCCAGGGCTTGGTCGAAAGACGCCTCGTTGCCCACTGCCTCGACGACGCCGTCTGCGCCTAGACCGCCGGTCATCTCCTTGATCCGAGCAATACCTTCTTCGCCGCGCTCCTCAACAATGTCAGTCGCGCCGAATTGACGGGCAAGTGCCTGACGATCCGTGTGACGCGACATCGCAATGATGCGGGTTGCCCCCAGTTGTTTGGCAGCGATGATCGCGCCGAGGCCCACGGCGCCGTCGCCCACGATAACAATGGTCTTCCCCGGAGCTGCCCCGGCCTCGTCGGCGGCGAACCAGCCGGTGCCGAGGACGTCGGAGGCGGCCAGCAGGGAGGGAATCTGCTCGGGCGTGGGGACTGCAGGCGTCTTCACCAGGGTGCCGTCCGCGAGGGCCACGCGGGCATACTCGGCCTGGGTGCCGCCGGCGCGCGTGCCGACGAAGGGGTCACCCTGGGAGGCTGCGGTTGAGCAGCGTGAGGGGTAGCCGGAGCGGCAGATCGCGCACTCGCCGCAGGAAATGCAGAAGGAACCCACGACGAAATCACCGGGCTTGACGGTCGTCACGGAGGAGCCGACCTCGATAACCGTGCCGACGTACTCGTGGCCCATGCGCTGCTCGTGAACGGGCTGAGCACCGCGGTAGGGCCACAGGTCCGAGCCACAAATGCACGTGGCCGCCAGCTTGATGATGGCATCCGTGGGTTCGAGGATGGATGGCATCGGCATCTCTTCGACGGTGACATTGCCGGGTTCGTGCATGACAACAGCGCGCATGGCACTCCTTGGATAGAAGGTCTATTTTCATAAAACTAGTTCGTCAATGGCTGGGACTGCAGTTGATAGAGCGCGATTTCACTGAAGGCAAAGAATGCTCTCTCAGCTCGCTGAATCTTAAGCAAGTACACTGAAGCCCATGGCTTTCACTGTTACCAGCGTTAATGTCAACGGAATCCGCGCCGCACACCGCAAGGGCATGATGGAGTGGCTCGATGCCAACCCCTGTGATGTTCTTCTTCTCCAAGAAGTCCGTGCGGATGAAGAAATCGCCACTGAGCTGCTGGGCGATTCGTGGGAAAGCATCATTCTTCCCTGCCGAATCAAGGGGCGTGCTGGCGTCGCAGTTGCAGTGCGCAAGGACAGTGCTCATATCAGTGGAGAACCGCGCCTTTTCCTTGATGATCAGGAAAGCGACGTTGATTCGGGACGCTGGCTAGAAACGGTGGTTGAAACCAAAGCGGGTCGCATCCGCGTCGTTTCCGCCTACTTCCACTCGGGTGAAAAAGACACCCCCAAACAGGACGCGAAGATGGCCCATCTGCCGCGTATTGGCCGCCGCATGGGGGAGCTTCTTTCCGAGGCCGAAGCAGGTTCTACGGACGTCTTAGGAACCGTTGTGGCCGGAGATTTCAATATCGTTCGAACCAGGTCCGACATTAAGAATTGGACCTCGAACCACAACAAGCGCGCGGGTGTGCTCGATGAGGAAATTGCATTCCTGGATCAGTGGCTTGATGCGGGGTGGCATGACGTCATGCGTGACCTTGCTGGAGACGTTCAGGGACCTTACACATGGTGGTCTCAGCGCGGTCAGGCATTTACCAATGACACCGGTTGGCGTATCGATTATCAGTTCGCAACACCCGCGCTGGCTGCAAAGGCCCAGTCTTTCTCAATCGGTCGCGCGGCCTCGTACGAGGAACGGTGGAGCGACCACGCCCCACTGTCGGTGAGCTACGAACTCTGAGTACTCAGGCACTCTCGAAATCAAAGAGGGCCATGGAAGAGTAGACGCCGTTCTCATCCACGCGATCTAAGCGGAATCCGGGAACCATCCACGAGGCCTCGTCGTAGGGGCCCAAACTCATTGCGCGATCAAGGACCGCGTCGGGGACGCCCTGCGCCAAGGTGACGTGAGCGTGATAGGGGAAGCGCACAGGTGCATCCAAGGGACCCGATCGAATATCTTCGGCCAGCATCGTGCACTCGCGCTCGCCCTCGGCAAGGGAAAGGTAAACGACGGGAGAAACGGGGCGGAAAGTGCCGGTATCTCCCAGAGTGACGCGGAAAGGTGTGTAGCGCTGAGCGACGCTGCGAAGGTGCTCGATCACTTCTTCGCGCCGTTCCATATCCACTGCGGTGGGCGGCAAGATTGTAATGTGCGCGGGCACCTTCGTGCCCTGATCATCCCCAAGGCTCACGCGTATATCGGTAAGAACGCTCACCCATGGTTCAGGCAGGGCAACAACAACGCCCAGCCATTCTTGGCCCGGTAAGCGCTGTGGAAGATACATTGAACTACCTGAAATGGGGAATAGGAACCTGCTCATGGTACATGGACGCGGGGGTTCGGGGCACATTGAGCTGACAAAGATCGTTGCGTAGAGAACTGCCTGAATAGGCTAGGCTTGTCGGTAGTGTACGAGTTTGAAACACCCAAGGAAGTGTGCACGTGGAACTGTCATGGTCAGCGGCTTTTAGCGCCGAAGAAGGACGCGAACTAGCTGCTCAGCTCTTTGAAGAAACTTTTGGCTACCAGCCCCTAGATGTCTGGTCTGCCCCTGGACGTGTCAACGTTATTGGCGAGCACGTCGACTACAACGGTGGTCCCTGTCTGCCAATCGCCCTGCCGCATCGGGCATTCATTGCCTATGCCCCTCGCGAAGACCGTTTGCTGCGCCTGGTGTCGCCCCAGACTCGCGAGGCCGTGGATGAGTTAGACCTCGACCTCATTGCTCCGCGCGGAAGCGAGGGTGAAGTGAATGGCTGGGCCGCATATCTTTCTGGCGTTGCGTGGGCCCTCGAAAAGTCGGGGTATGGTCCCCTTCACGGTTTTGACGCCGCGCTCTACTCCTGCGTACCCCGCGGTGGTGGGCTTTCATCTTCGGCTGCACTCGAGTGTGCGATGGCTGTCGCGATCGACGAGGCCGAAAACCTGGGCCTGGCGGGCCCGCTGAGTGCGCCGAACGATCAGGGGCGAGCAATCCTTGTCGAGTGTGCTCGCATGGCAGAAAATCAGATCGCAGGCGCGAACACCGGCGGCCTGGACCAGACCGCTTCACTGCGTTGCCTCAGTGGACACGCGCTGGCATTGGATTGTCGAGATATGAGCGTTGAGCACATTCCTTTCGATCTGGAATCGCAAGGGCTTGCTTTACTGGTCATTGATACCCGTGCTGCTCATTCGCTCGCAGATGGGCAGTATGGTCAGCGTCGTGCCGATTGTGAAGAGGCCGCACTCCAGTTGGGCGTTGAACAGCTTGTTGACGTCGAGGACCTTGAGGCCGCCACTCAAGCTTTGAGTGATGAGCGCTTGATTAAGCGTATGCGTCACGTTGTTTCTGAAATTGCGCGCACCCGTGCCCTTATTGAGCTCCTGCAGGAGGGGCCGCTTGAGGGGGATCGCCTCAAAGTCGTGGGCGCTCTCATGAATGATTCACATGACTCACTGCGCGATGATTACGAGGTGTCGTGCCTAGAGCTCGATGTTGCCGTTGACGCCGCGCGAGCAGCAGGAGCTTACGGAGCGCGAATGACCGGTGGTGGCTTTGGCGGAAGTGCAATTGCGCTTGTTGACCGCGAGCGTCTAGAGGAAACCGCGCAGGCGGTCGCACAGGCTTATAGCGAACGCGGATTGGATGCACCGGCATTCATTGTCGCTGTACCTTCTGCGCCGGCCGGCAAACTCTGATGCCACGCAATTGACGGATGAGCGAGGTGTGCCATCTCTTTCCTGGACGCAGATGCAGGAAGGGGGTGGCACAATCGTTCTATGACTTCAACGGATCCCTGGATGGTTGTCGGCCTGGGTAACCCTGGCGCGCAGTACGCCAATACCCGTCACAATGTCGGCCATATGCTCATCGATCTTCTTGCCCACAATGCGGGAGTTCAGCTCAGTTCGCACCGATCGGGAACCCACTGCGCGGATATTCGGCTGGGAATGCTTCCCGGAGGGATCCCCGGGCCCCGCGTTATTGTGGCAACCAGCGATTCCTACATGAACACCTCCGGCGGCCCCATTGGCCGCCTTGCAAAGTTCATGAATGTTGATCCCTCGCATCTTTTGGTCGTCCACGATGATTTGGACCTTCCCGCTGGCTCATTGCGCTTGAAGACCGGTGGTGGCGAAGGCGGGCACAACGGCTTGAAGTCGATCTCCCAGGTACTGGGGACAAAAGACTACAACCGTCTACGTATCGGCATCGGACGTCCGCCGGGACGCATGAATCCAGCTGACTACGTTTTAGCTCGGATGAGTGGCAGTGAGCTTGATGACCTAGCCGTCACCATCGCCCAGGCTGCCGATGTTGTCGAAGATATTGTGACCACCAGTTTCAGTGAGGCGCAGCAGCGCCTGCACACGCGTCAGGGAGCCTAAGTGCCACAGTTTTCTGCTCTTCTTCCCGTCTTTGCTCAGGATGAGGCGCTTCATCGCGTCCTTGAATCCATTGATCACGGTGAATCAGGATGCGTCGTTGCACCTGCGGGTGCCCGCATTCCTCTGATCGCCTCAATGACTCAGCGTCGGGATAAGACAATTTACGTCGTTGTTCCTACGGGACGTGAAGCAGAAGAAACCGCAAGTGCTTTACGCGCGTGGGTCGACGATGTCGAGGTTTTCCCCTCGTGGGAAACGCTTCCTCACGAGCGTTTGTCGCCGCAGGTTGACACCATGGCGCAAAGAATTGCTGTCCTACGTCGTCTGATCCACCCGCAATCGGGAGACGAACATGCCGGGGCGCTGAATGTTGTCGTCATCCCCGTTCGCGCGCTCATGCAGCCCATCATTCATGGGATTGCGGATCGCGCTCCCGTACGCGTTAAAGCGGGGGATATTGTCGATCTACCCAACCTTGCCCGGGAGCTTGAAAACCTGGGTTATACGCGCGTTGATATGGTTGAGCAGCGCGGGCAATTCTCGGTTCGTGGTGGCATTCTTGATGTTTTCCCGCCCCAGGAAGCACACCCTTTGCGTATCGAATTGTGGGGGGATGAGGTCGATGAGATCCGCGCCTTCTCACTGTCAGATCAACGAACATTGGGAGTCGTTGATTCGGGTGTCTGGGCTGTTGCCTGCCGCGAATTACTGCTGACGCCGCAAGTTCGCGCAAAGGCCCGCGGTGAGATGGATCGTCTGCCCGGCGCCGCGGAGATTCTCGAGCTTGCCTCTCAAGGAATTGCCGCTCCCGGCCTCGAGTCCCTAGCGCCGATCCTTGTCGGCGGAATGGATTCCTTCCTTGACCTGATCCCAGCGGGCGGGCTATTTGTCACCATTGATCCCGAACGTATTCGCGCTCGCGGCGCGGACTTGGTTGCAACAACCGAAGAGTTTCTCTCTGCCGCATGGTCACAGGCCGCAGGTGGGGGAGCGGTCCCTCTCGAAGCGGGCGATGCCTCCTTCATCCCCCTTGAGGAAATTTGGGGAGCACAGGGCCGCCCGTGGTGGGAGCTGACGGCCCTTCCCCCGGCTGAACTTGCCGAGGCCATGGCGAAGAATTCCCACGGCCTCGGGGATGAGGCGGGAAACGATGTCGCGTCGGGGGTGCTGCTCAAAAAGGAAGCGCACTCGGTCATCGTGTCGGACACCTTGGTGGCGCTTGGCGCACGCGATGTTCGCCCCTACCGAGGGGACTACACTCGCGCACTCGAGGATATTCGAACGCTTATCCGCAGCGGATGGACGCTCATCCTTGCTGCAGAAGGTGAGGGCCCTGCACGGCGCCTGTATTCGATTGCAACCGATGCAGGAATCGGAAGCAGAATTGTTCAAGAAATCGACCCCACGCAGGATTCATCGGTTCTTGATGTTGTGGCGGCTCCCCGAACGAAGGGTTTCGTCGCGCCGGATCTAAAACTGGCGATTATCTCCGAGTCGGATCTTTCTGGGCGGGTTGGAGCGACGACTCGCGATATGCGCAAGATGCCCTCGAGGAGACGCAAGGGCGTTGATCCGCTCAGCCTGCATCCGGGGGACTACATCGTCCACGACCAGCACGGTATTGGGCGCTTCATCGAATTGGTGTCCCGCACGGTTGGGCGCGGTGAGGGCCAGGTGACCAGGGACTACTTGGTCTTGGAATATGCGCCGTCGAAACGAGGCCAGCCCGGAGATCGTCTCTTTATCCCCACAGATAGTCTGGATCAGATCTCGAAATACACCGGGTCTGACCAGCCCGCACTGACCAAGATGGGCGGTGCCGACTGGGAGAAAACAAAAGCTAAGGCGCGTAAAGCCGTTAAGGAAATCGCGCAAGAGCTCATCCGCTTGTACGCCGTCCGCCAGGCGACGAAGGGCCATGCCTTCGGCCCAGATACACCCTGGCAACGCGAATTGGAAGATTCCTTCCCCTACGTCGAGACCCCCGATCAGCTGGTGACCATCGATGAGGTCAAGGCGGATATGGAAAAGCCGATGCCCATGGACCGTCTGCTGACGGGCGATGTCGGCTACGGAAAGACCGAAATTGCCGTGCGCGCGGCTTTTAAAGCGATTCAAGATGGCAAGCAGGTCGCACTGTTGGTTCCAACGACCCTTTTGGTTCAACAGCACGCGGAAACCTTTGCGGAGCGTTACGCGGGATTCCCAGTGACGATCGGAACTCTCTCGCGCTTCTCAACGCCGAAGGAAGCGGAGAAAGTCAAGGAAGGCTTGGCCTCGGGAGGAGTGGACCTGGTGATTGGTACCCACTCGCTGCTCAGCGGCGCCATTGCTTTCAAGGACTTGGGCTTGGTCATCATTGATGAGGAACAGCGTTTTGGTGTTGAACACAAGGAAACGCTCAAAGCTCTGCGCGCGGATGTCGATGTTCTCTCGATGTCGGCAACACCTATTCCCAGAACTTTGGAGATGGCGGTTTCGGGTATTCGTGAAATGTCGATTCTTCAGACTCCTCCCGAAGAACGACAGCCCGTCCTTACCTTTGTGGGTGCCTACACCGATGCGCAGGTCAGCGCGGCGATTCGCCGAGAGCTCCTGCGCGATGGGCAGGTGTTCTACGTGCACAACCGCGTGGACTCCATCGCATCGGTCGCCGCGCATATTCAAGAACTTGTTCCCGAGGCGCGAATTAGAGTGGCCCACGGAAAGCTCAACGAACATCAATTGGAAAGCGTCATCGTTGATTTCTGGAACCACGATTTTGACGTGCTGGTGTGCACGACCATCGTGGAAACCGGACTGGATATTTCCAATGCAAATACCTTGATCGTTGACCGCGCGGATACCTTTGGTCTGTCCCAATTGCACCAGTTGCGTGGGCGTGTGGGTCGAGGCCGCGAGCGCGCATATGCCTACTTCTTCTATCCCTCGGACCGTCCGCTTTCAGAAACCGCTCATGAGAGGTTGCAGACGATTGCCCAGAACGCTGATCTGGGGGCGGGTCTTGCCGTTGCACAGCGTGATCTTGAGATCCGAGGCGCCGGTAACCTTCTGGGTGGTGCGCAGTCGGGACACATTGAAGGCGTGGGCTTTGACCTTTACGTTCGGATGGTTGCCGATGCGGTTGCGGCCTTTAAGGGCCAGCGCAAGGAAGAGAAGAAGGATCTGCGCCTAGACGTAACCGTTGATGCACATATTCCCGAAAGCTATATTTCCGCAGAACGCTTGCGTTTGGAGGTCTACGGAAAGATCGCCGCGGTGGAAAACAGTGAGCAGGAAAAGGATCTGCGCGACGAAATTACAGACCGCTATGGTCCCATTCCGCCTCAGGTGGACTTGCTCTTCGAAATTGCGCGTCTGCGTGCTCTTCTTCGACAGATTGGGATCGACGAAGTCGCTACACAGGGCAAGTACCTGCGTATTCACCCGATCGAATTGAAGGAATCTCAGGCGCTTCGTCTGAAGCGTTTGTACCCCGGTTGTGTTGTCAAGGCTGCGGTTCGCCAAATTTTGGTTCCGCTCCCCATGACGGCGCGGGTTGGGGGAGTGCCTTTGACCGATCACGCCTTGCTTGAATGGATCGAGAACCTTCTGACGAAGGTTCTGAATCCGACTGTGGCTTCAACGCGCTGATGAGAGCGCTACACTGACACTGACTACGAAGTGAATGAACCGGAGGATATTTTCATGGTTTCACGTGCGCGCGCATCAAAGGCCGCGATCCTTCTTGCCGTGTGTGGTTTGGGACTCGGAGCTTGCTCTGCTCACCCGGGAACCGCCGCAATCGTTGGGGATACGCGTATCAGTGAAGCCGATGTGAGCTTGACCAGTCAGCAGCTCAGTGGGCTGCTTGGTCAAGATGTCGATGCCTCACGGTTGCTTCCGACTCTCAGCCAGAACCTGGCCATCGGCAAGCTTGCCGAGAAGAACGGCATCACGGTCTCTGATCAGGAAATCACTGACAGCCTTGCTGAAATGGGACAAGAAGTTGTTCAGCGTGGCGGAAAGAGCACGCCCATTACGAATCCCAGCTCTTTGCTGAAGACCATCATTAAGAGCTCGATCGCCCAGCAGAAGCTGCGTTCCTCCGGGATGTCTCAAGAGCAATTGGCCCAGGCGAATGCGGAATTGGCAAACACGATTCAATCAACCAAGGTTGAAATTAATCCCCGGTACGGCACTTTGGATGCGCAAAGTGGTTCGCTGACTCAAGGTGTTTTCGGTGACGTCATCCGCGCCAATAGCGGAGCACAGCAGTAGCTCGACTCAGACTGATCGATCGTCTAAATGTGATGTATCGCCCACCCGAGAGGGTGGGCGATACGGCATTTATGGGGACCTATGTCTAATTTTCGCCAAATTACGCACGAATGCCGTCATGAATATGCAGTGCTGTATGGGTGTAGCAGTTCTGCTTGAGCGCCGAATGTACTAGCGTTAGATACGACAGTAGTCACGTAGTTAATCGATTGGAGAATTAACGTGGCAAGCATTGAAGCAATCGGAGCTCGCGAGATCCTTGATTCCCGCGGTAACCCCACCGTCGAGGTTGAGGTCGTCCTTGAAGACGGCACCTTTGAGCGCGCAGCAGTTCCCTCTGGTGCATCCACCGGTGCATTCGAGGCCGTTGAGCGTCGTGATGGCGACAAGGGTCGTTACCAGGGCAAGGGCGTTCAGGACGCCGTTGACGCTGTGAACGAGATCATCGCCCCCGAACTCATTGACGAAGACGCATCCGATCAGCGTCGTATCGACGAGATCATGATCGAGCTGGACGGTACCCCGAACAAGGGCAAGCTCGGCGCCAATGCAATTCTCGGTGTCTCCCTTGCTGTTGCAAAGGCTGCAGCTGAGTCCGCAGGCCTGCCCCTGTACCGTTACTTGGGCGGCCCCAACGCTCACATCCTCCCCGTTCCCATGATGAACATCCTCAACGGCGGTTCTCACGCGGACACCAACGTTGACATCCAGGAGTTCATGATTGCTCCTCTGGGTGCCCCGACCTTCCGCGAAGCCCTCCGCTGGGGCGCAGAGGTCTACCACACCCTCAAGGCAGTCATCAAGGAACGCGGTCTGTCCACCGGTCTGGGCGACGAGGGTGGCTTCGCGCCGAACCTCTCCTCCAACGCCGCTGCGCTGGACCTGATCATCGAGGCCATCGAGAAGGCCGGCTTCAAGCCCGGCACCGATGTTGCACTCGCACTGGACGTCGCTTCCTCCGAGTTCTTCAAGGATGGCCTGTACCAGTTCGAAGGCGAAGGCCGTTCGACCGACTACATGGTTTCCTACTACGAGAAGCTCATCCGCGACTACCCGCTGGTCTCCATCGAAGACCCGTTGTCGGAAGACGAATGGGACGCATGGACCGCTCTTACCGCAGAAATTGGCAACCGCGTCCAGCTCGTTGGCGACGACCTCTTCGTCACCAACCCCGAGCGTCTGCGCAAGGGCATCGAGCTGCACGCAGCAAACGCCCTGCTGGTCAAGGTGAACCAGATCGGTTCGCTGACCGAGACCTTGGATGCCGTGGAAGAGGCACACCGCAATGGTTATCGCTCCATGACCTCTCACCGTTCCGGCGAGACCGAGGACACCACCATTGCTGACCTCGCAGTTGCCACCAACTCCGGCCAGATCAAGACCGGTGCTCCCGCTCGTTCCGAGCGCGTCGCGAAGTACAACCAGCTCCTGCGCATCGAAGAGGATCTCGACGATGCAGCAGTGTACGCGGGTCGTTCCTCCTTCCCCCGCGCTTCCTTCTGAGAAGAACGCACTGATACGCTCCTAGAAGCGTGAAGAAGGGTGGGTGACGAGAAATCGTCACCCACCCTTCTTTTCTTTTTGCGATCCGCCCCTCATTTGTTACCACGCGAGTTTTAGAGTCGACCCGAGTGCCCGATATAAGGCACCATAGGGACATGGCTCAGAAACCGAAAAAGGGACGACCGGTCGTTCCCAACGCCCGCAGGCGGCGTAGTGTCTCTGAGCCCGATGCGCAACGGCGGCCTCGGCAAGGAAGTCGAAATCCTCTGCGTTCTTCTGTCGCAGGCTCACAAGCCTCACCTTCAGCGAGTTCTTCTCGCCCGCAAGGCGGAAGGAAAGAAGAAAGAACGGCTCGGATGCGTTCTTCTGCGACGGCAACAACGCAGCGTCCTGCCTCCCTATCCTTTGGGGGAATCGAGATCTCTTTGAGGATCTTGGGGCTTCTTCTTTTGGGTGCGCTCCTTGCCCTTCTTCTGGTTCCCTCATTCATGCAGCTGTGGAGCCAAGAACGCGAACTGTCTGCGATCAAAAACAAGGTTCAACAGACGCAGGCCGATAACGAAGCCAAACGTCAGCAACTTCAACTTTGGTCGAATCCGCAATACATTGCTTCTCAGGCGCGAGAGCGTTTGGGCTACGTCAAACCCGGAGAAACTCAGTATTCGGTTCTTGATCCTGGCAAGGACTATCAGGATCAGGCTCAGGTTGCTGCCGCGCGTGAAGCTGGACCGGCTCGCCCGTGGATCCAGGTTCTTTCGCTTACCGTTGAAGAGGCAGATCACCCAACGGGGAATATTCAAACCGCTCAGACTGAGGGGGATAATTCTTCGACCTCGCCCAGTGAGTCCCCTCAGCCCAGTGAAACGGCGAGTACGGAGCAGGGCAGTGGTGCCTCGCAAACTCCAAGCTCACAGGGGGCAGGAAACTAACGTCCTCTTTGCCGCTCACGCTGAGAGTGAGGCCTCGCATAGTGGGCTTTTTCATCCCGCATGAACTATGCAGGTAGCGGCCTATTTCGTGTCTATTTTCATCGGGCTTACTGCCGTCATATGCCCGCGATCGAGTAAAATAAACCGGGTTTATTCGAAAGGTGAGGAATGATGAGCGCCATTACGCCGGCCAGCGACGCCGATCTTCAGGTCCTTGAAGAACAATTGGGACGCGTTCCGCGCGGCGTTGTTGGGATTGCAGCCCGCTGCGTGTGTGGAAAACCCACGGTTGTGGCAACCGCGCCTCGCCTTGAAGACGGAACTCCTTTCCCCACGACTTTCTACCTGACCAGCCCCGGCGCTGTCCGTGCGTGCTCGACCTTGGAAGCAACCAAGGTGATGGAGGAATTCAATCAGGACCTTGCCGAAGATGAGGAACTGCGTGCGGCCTACCAGCATGCTCATCAGGCCTACATCGCAGCGCGCGAGGAATTGGGCGCGCACTTGAAACTTGATGTGCCTGAAATTCATGGAGTTTCTGCCGGTGGAATGCCAACCCGCGTCAAATGTCTTCACGCACTGGTTGGACATGCCCTGGCCGCTGGTCGCGGCGTGAATCCGATCGGGGATCGCGCGCTGGATATGATGCGTGAGCGCGGCCTGTGGGACCCGGCCGCCTGCACCTGCTGACTGACAATACGACTAAGAAAGAATGAGATCATGACGCGGGTAGCGGCAATTGACTGTGGAACAAACTCAATTCGACTTCTAGTGGCCGATGGCGTGCTCAAGGGTGATGCCATTGCGCTTAACGATTTGACGCGGCAGATGCGCATTGTGCGCCTTGGGCAGGGCGTTGATCGTGCGGGACGACTGGCTCCCGAGGCGATCGAGCGGACACTGGTCGCAGTGCGTGAATACAAGCGAATGATTGACAATCTGGAAGCCGAAGAGATTCGTTTTGTCGCAACCTCTGCAATGCGCGATGCGGAAAACCGCGATGAATTCATTGAACCTGTGAAGGAAATTCTGGGCGTTTATCCAGAGGTCATTCCCGGAACCGAGGAAGCCGCGCTGTCCTTCGCTGGTGCAGCCAGTGGCGTTGTCGGCCAAGAACGCGGCAAGGTACTTGTCGTTGATATTGGTGGAGGCTCGACCGAAATGGTCGTGGGAACTCTGGGAAAGGGAGTTACCGAGGCTTATTCGGCAGATATGGGCTCAGTCCGCGTGACGGAGAAGTTCTTCGCTTCTTGTGCCAGTGACCAGCCGATTCCCGATGGGGTGCAGGCGCAGGCAAGTGAGTGGATTGATGCTCGCCTTGACGAGGCCGAGGAGGTCGTTGATTTTTCCTCGGTCCGCGCCGTAGTTGGTGTCGCCGGCACCATCACAACGATTGCTGCGCACGCTTTGGGTTTGAGTTCCTACCAGCCCGAGAAGATTGATGGTGCTTTCTTGAGCCACGAGGCCACCGATTCCTCTGTGCGTTTTATGCTTGAGCAACCTCTTGCTGTGAAAGCCGCTCTGGGCTTTATGCCTGAAGGGCGTGCTGACGTTATTGCAGGCGGAGCGCTCATTTGGAAACGCGTCATGGATCGAGTGACTCTTCGCTGTGAGAGTAGCGGACACGAAATCGCGGGCGCGTTGGTCTCAGAACACGATATCCTTGACGGTATCGCACTTTCGATGCTCAATCATCGATAGTGGGCTGTGCCCCCATAGCCCAATTGGCAGAGGCAACCGACTTAAAATCGGTGTGTTGTCGGTTCGAGTCCGACTGGGGGTACTCATTAGAACAGGAACCGAGGGAAAGGAAACTGACATGTCAAACCCCGTGTTCTCCAAGATGGAGCGCGATTGGTCGCGCGCTGATTCGACCCCCGCTGGTTACCCGACAATGCCCGGCTATCAACCAACAAATGCTCAGCCTTCTGGAACAGCGGTGCTGGACCCGCAGCGCTACCCCTATGCTCAGCAACAGGCCTCGGCGCAAACTTCTACGCAGAACCCCTACGGTGCGCCAAGCGGAGCCCCGGCGGTTGATCCTTCGGCCTACGCCGATATGCAAGCCGCATACCAGGCGCCCTCTGCAGATGCCGTTGACCGCGGTCGCATGACCTACGATGATGCGCTGATCAAGACAGGCATCACCTTCATGGTCCTGCTTTTGGGCGCAGCCCCGGCATGGATTCTGACGCTGACAACTCCGCTTCTGGGGCTTGGTCTTGCTGTTATCGGCGGCGTTGTTGCCTTCATTCTTGCTATGGTCAATAGTTTCTCCAAGACCATCCGGCCCGCACTGGTGATTGCGTATGCCTTTGCTGAGGGGCTTATGCTGGGTGCTATTTCGTCCTTTATGGAAATGGAATTCCCGGGTATCGTCGCTCAGGCATTTATCGCAACCGTTGTGGTTACCGGCCTGACACTGGTGCTTTTTGCCTCTGGTAAGGTTCGTAACTCGCCCAAGCTCATGAAGTTCACGCTGATTGGCATCTTCGGTTTGCTGATCACCCGCCTTGCGAATGCAGTGCTGGTTGCCTTTGGCTTGATGGCACCAATTGATTCGATGTACATCATGGGTATTCCGCTGGGAATTGTTGTCTCAGTGGTTGCTGTTTTCCTTGCGGCGATGAGCCTCATTAGTGATTTCGATACCGTGAAGCAGGGCGTTGAACGAGGCGCTCCCGCAAAGTTCGCGTGGTATTGCGCCTTCGGCATTATGGTGACGGTTGTCTGGATGTACATGGAGATTCTGCGCATCCTGGCAATTCTGAATCGTCGATAAACTTGTTTGACGTTTGACGTTTGACGTTTGAAAGGGGGCCGTTTTCGAACAGAGACGGCCCCTTTTCTATACGCAGTACATTTTCCCGCCGCTCACCGAATGGGTTGTTCGAGTCTAGATATGCCTGTCTCTCCAGTGAATCCGGGTTGATCGCTGGGAACATTCGTGCAATTTAGGGAACGCGTGTCCTATGACGCGCGCCTAGGTTCTGGGAATGTTTAACTAGAGCGTCACCATTTTTCCCCACTGTGATTCCCCAAGGAGGAACCATGGAAAACGTGAACGTCAGCGGCGAATTCGGCCGCAAGCCCACTTTGGAATTTACCGACTCAACCCCCAGCGATGAACTGCTGGTTGAGGTTCTTCATGAGGGCGATGGCCAGGTTGTTGAACCCGGCGATACGATCCACTGCCACTACCTGGGTCAGGTATGGGATGGCAATGTTTTCGATAATTCCTATGATCGTGGCGCACCCCTGAGCTTCCAGATTGGCGTCGGTATGGTGATCCGCGGATGGGATGAAGGGCTGATCGGACAGCGAGTTGGATCTCGCGTTCTGCTGTCGATTCCTTCTGATTATGGCTACGGTTCGCGTGGTGTTCCCCAGGCTGGAATCCGCGGCGGCGATACGCTAGTCTTTGTCACCGACATCCTCGGTGTCTCCTGATTGTGAACGATAGACAAGGCAAGGTATGAGCGAGAACGAAACACCGCGTACTCACAGTTCTTCCCAGCAACCGGATCGGGGATATGGAGAGGAAAGTGCGGGGAGCTCAGGCCTTGCCTCGTCATTTTTTAAATCCCTGGATGAGCTGCGACGCCGCGTGAACGAGCAGCGGCGTGCAGTTCAGTCCTCGACCCCCGAGAAGGATCCTGCTTCTGCTGCCAGCGACGCTTCGCCTCGTGATGCTGCCGAGGCCGTTCCGTGGTCCTTGCGCGTGGGCGCTGCGGTTGCATGGCGTGCGATTGTCGTTGCGGCTGCCGTTGGGCTGCTGCTGTTTGGAATGTCCTTTATCTATGGAATTGTTGTCCCTGTCGCCGTTGCAATACTCTTGACGCTGTTCTTAAGTCCCTTGGTATCTTGGCTACACCGAAAGCTGCACTTCTCGCAGGCTCTGGCTGCTCTCAGCGGCCTACTTGCGACTTTGCTCGTCATTGGTGCGGCGCTGTCAACGGCTGGGGTTCAGATTCTGAACCAGTTTCCATCGCTGCTGACGCGTGCGAATGAAGGCGTATCCGCGCTTTTAACCTGGTTGCAAAACAACCCGATGGGGCTTGATACCTCAACCATCGATTCCCATCTTCAAAACCTCCAATCCGAGGTTGTCACTTGGGTTCAAACCCATGCCCAGACCTTGGTCTTTGGTGCCTTCAACGCCACCTCTTCTGCAATTTCATTGGCCACCGGCTCGGCGATTGCGCTGTTCTGCCTGTTCTTCTTCCTCAAAGACGGGCGTAAGATCTGGGTCTGGTGCGTCCGTCTGCTTCCCAAGGGTGCACGCGAACCCGTTCACGAGGCCGCAATCCGTGGTTGGGCCTCGATGGGCGGCTATGTGGTTGGACAGATGCAGGTCGCCGCCATTGACGCCTTAAGTATCGGTATCGGTGCCTACTTCCTCGGTGTTCCCTTGGTCATCCCGATTATCGTTTTGGTCTTCTTCGGGTCTTTTATCCCGATTCTTGGCGCGTTCTTCTCGGGAAGTGTTGCCGTCCTTGTCGCGGTGGTTGATCAAGGATTTACCACTGGTTTGATCATGCTGGTGATTATTCTGGTTGTCCAGCAAGTCGAAGGGAATCTGCTGCAGCCGCTTCTCATGTCCAACGCGGTGTCCTTGCACCCCTTGGTTGTTATGCTCGGTGTGACAGCGGGATCAATGGTTGCCGGAATTGCCGGTGCGATCTTCTCTATTCCTGTTATTTCCTTCATTAATTCCGTGGTGCTGTACCTGCATGGCCATGATCCTGAGCCATCATTGGCGACGAAGATTGATCGTCCCGGCGGTGCTCCCGGAACCCTTGATGCGATGATCGCCCATTCCTATGGGGAAGATCTTCCGCTCCTTGCAGGGGATGCGGTTGATGCACACACCTATGCCGTGGATGAAGAGCTGAGCGAACGTATGGTTACTGTCGGAAGTGCAGAGCCGGGCGATACTGTAGGGAGGCATGTGGCCGAAGAAATCGCAGAGAGCGACAAGGCTTATGGAAAAGAGAACGACTAGTGTGATAAGGCCTTGCGTGAGCGCGTTGTTCTGATTGAAAGCGTAAAACTGTGGGGGTTCCAGAGTTCAGCTCTGGAGCCCCCACAGTGCGTTTGGGTTTACTTAGCCGACGAAAGGCTTCGCGTCCAAGATCTCAACGGTGATCTCGCGGCCGTTGGGGGCCTCGTATGTCAGGGTGTCACCCTTGCGGTGTCCGATGACTGCGGCGCCCAGCGGAGCCTGTGCGGAGAAGACCTGTACGCCCAAGTCGCCGCCGGCGTCACGCGAGCCCAGAAGGAACTTCTGTTCGCGGCCAGCAACCATGGCAGTCACAACCATTCCGGGCTCAACAACGCCGTCATCGGCAGGAGTTTCACCGACCTGCGCATTACGCAGCATTTCTTCCAAGCTCTGAATGCGAGTCTCATTCAAGGACTGTTCGTTGCGTGCAGCGTGGTAACCGCCGTTCTCGCGCAGATCGCCTTCTTGGCGTGCGGCGTCAATAAGACGCGCAATTTCGGGGCGGCGTACCTCGACGCGTTCCGTCAGCTCCGCCTGGAGCTTGTCATACTGGGCTTGGGTCAGCCACTGAGTATCAGCCATTACTTTGCCTCCGACATGTGTCGATGAATATCGACGTGTTCTTAGACTCTACAGATTTGACAGCCTACCAGCCTTAAGGGTGCTGCGGGCGCATTTGCGCTATCTGTGGAAAAAGAGTTACAGGACAGCGAGATACACGGCTACGCAGTGGCATGCCCACGCGAGCACGGTGCACAGGTGGAAGATCTCGTGGAAGCCAAACCAACGCGGTGAAAGGTCTGGTTTTTTCGTTGCGTAGACCACTGCTCCGATTGTGTACAGAATTCCGCCTGCAAGAAGCAGCCACACAATCACCGCGCCACCCAAGGCCCAAAACTGCGGCAGATACCAGACCGCGACCCATCCCAGGGCGACGTAGATCAGTGTTGCCAACCAGCGCGGTGCGCTCGGCCAAAAGAGGTTGAGCAAGATTCCCAGGAGTGCTCCTCCCCAGACAATGGACAAGATTGTCACTGCTTGGGCATGGGGGAGGATCGCGATGGAGAGAGGGGTGTATGTTCCCGCGATCAGAAGGAAGATGTTTGAGTGGTCAAGGCGGTTCCACACGATTTCCCAGCGGGGGGACCAATAAAAGCGGTGGTAGAGCGCAGAGATTCCAAAGAGAATCAACGAGGCCGCAAGATAGATTGCGGAGCCGCCTTTGGTTGCGCCGGTGGGCGCAAGGCAGGTGAGGACAATCGAGGCCGCCAAAGACAGTGGCGCCGCAACAAGGTGAATCCAACCCCGCAGGTGGGGCTTAACCGATACCTTCTGTCCGGGAAACCACTGGGTGGGTTTGAGGGAAGCGATTTTCATGAGTGCCTCCACGAAAGATCAACCTACGCATGCGTAACTTACTAAACCGTAGGGTACGCCAATTTACAGGGAAAGGCAGCAGTCTTCCGCTGATTGTGAACAGTGAAACTGGATGTTTGCATGAGGAAGAAATATGCGATGAGCGTCATATTCGCGATACTCTTAACCCATGTTGACGCGCTCACGCGTGGAAGGGTTTAGCAGTGTCACAGTGGAATGTGCTTTATGACGTCTATGAAAGGCGCCTCCGTGCGTCTTTGGTGGGGCGTCCTATTCCTCGTCACGTTGGCGTGATTTTGGATGGGAATCGTCGTTGGGCTAAATCGATTGGCTTCACCGCGTCTCAGGGGCACCGTGTTGGTGCAGGGAAGATCACTGAATTCTTGGGTTGGGCCGAAGAAGTCGGCGTTGAGATCGTTACCTTGTGGATGCTTTCGACAGATAATCTATCCCGCCAAAGTGATGAGCTCTCCGAGCTGCTCGCGATCATTTCTCAGGCTGTCTCGGCATTGAGTCAGACCGGTAAATGGCACCTGCGAATTGTCGGTGACCTTCGATTGCTTCCTGAAGATATTGCCAATTCCCTTCGGCAGGCTGCTCAGGAGAGTCCCTCAAAGAGCGCTCTGAGCGTCAACATTGCGGTTGGCTATGGTGGCCGTCATGAGATTGTCGAGGCCGTGCGTGAGGTGATCCGTGACGCTGGGCAGCGGGGTGAAAGTCTTGAAGAACTTGCTTCGCGTTTGAAGGACTCGGACATTGCCGAACACCTGTATACCGGTGACCAACCCGATCCGGATCTTGTCATTCGAACCTCTGGCGAACAGCGACTGTCAGGCTTCATGATTTGGCAGTCTGCGCACTCTGAGTTTTATTTCTGCGAAACCTATTGGCCTGACTTTAGGAAGATTGATTTCCTTCGCGCACTGCGTGCCTATGCGCAAAGAGAGCGGCGGATGGGGAAGTAGCTCCCTGCCGTGAAGGCTTCAGCTTGATACAGCGTGGGGGCGCGGATCAAAAGATCCGCGCCCCCACGTCTTTCAAAGCCAGGTGATTAAAGAGTCTTAGGCTAGGAACTCGGCGAGCTCCGACAACCACGGTGGGTTCGCACCCGCACGAGAGACCGTAATATCGCTGATCGTTGCCGCGCGCTCCAAGATGAAGTCGACCTTTGCGGCATCCAAATCACGCAGAGCGGGTCGCGACATGGCACCCACCAGACCGAGGGACCACAGGGCGTCGATCAGACCTCCCATGAAGGAATCGCCTGCGCCGACGGTGTCTTCAACCTTGACATCTCCCGCGGGGATTGAACGGCGAACACCATTGGAGGTGAATGCCGCTGCGCCATCCTTGCCCTTCGTGACAACGATCAGTGAGGGACCCGCGGTAAGCCAATCACGCACTACATCCTCGATCTCGCGACCGTTGGTGAGCCAAGCGATATCTTCGTCGGAAACTTTGACGACGTCGGAGATGCCGATGAACTTATTGACGGTGGCCAATGCTTCTTCAGGCGTTCCCATGAGAGCGGGGCGAGCATTGGGGTCATAGGTAATGATGGCGTGCTGGCGCGCAGTGACCATTGCATCCAAAACGGCGTGTGCGCCCGGTTCGATCACTGCAGCAATGGAACCGGAGTGGACGATTCGAGCCTGGGTGGATACGGCGATAGGGCTATTTGGAGCCCAGTCAAGATCAAAGGTGTAGGTCGCCGCACCCTTTTCGTTGAGCTTTGCGAGTGCGGTTGGTGTGTGGTCGGCTCCAAAGGACTCCTCGGTGATAACAACGTGCGAGGCCGTGAAGTGATCTTCAAGGATGTCGCCACGTTCATCGTGTGCCAGCCATGTTTGCAGGCCAACGTTACGGCCTAAGCGACCGAGCGTCATTGCGACGTTTGCTGGTGAGCCCCCGGGGATCTCGACGGCCGCGATAGGACTATCCGCGGGGACCACAATATCCATTAAGGCTTCTCCGATGGAGAGGATGTGGGGGTCGATTGCGAGGTCCATGTTTCCTCCTGTTTCCAGACCACTTCGGCTGGTTTCCTCGAACAATTGGCGTTCTCAGTCTAACCAATCTCTGGGGCCTGGGCGACGGAGAATTACTTTTCTGTTCCCTGTTCCATCCTTTGGGTTGCTGCGTCCAAAATCGAACGACAACGGGTGGCAAGCGCTTCGCCGCGTTCCCACATGGCAAGAGTGTCTTCTAGGGGAGCCTGTCCGCTCTCCAGCGTCTTCACGATGGTGATTAATTCATCGCGTGCTGCTTCATACGACAGGGATTCCGGTGCTGGGAGCGTATTTTCTGCCATGTGATCCTCCAAGTTGGGTGGTGTACTTTGGTGAGAAGGTAGGACGGGTTATTCGTTTGCTGCTGCGCTATTTGTTGCTTGGGTGGAGCCAACGACTTGGGCGACCAAGCGGCCTGAGGCAAGGATGCCTTCGACCAAGGTACCCTTTGGAACTTGCGAGGCGTCTCGAACCAATTCGCCAGAGGGAAGCTTGAGCATGGAGTAGCCGCGTTCCAAAGTGGCCTGCGGTGAAAGAGCACGCAGGGTTGCCGACGCCTGAACGATTCCCTGGCGTTCCTCGCTCAGTCGGCGTTCAATTCGGGAACGCAAATTTGTTACCGCTGAATCAATGAGGACACGATGAGGTTCCAGCGTTGCTGCCGGCGTGAGGAAGATGGGACGCGAAACAACAAGATCCAAATGATGGCGTTCTTGTGTCAGTCTGCGTTCGATTGCATTCCGCATTGCTTGAGAAGCGCCAGCTAAACCTTCAAGTTCTTGGGCAAGGTCAGGAACAATGCGTCTGGCTGCATCCGTCGGAGTCGATGCGCGAAAGTCTGCCACGTAATCCAAAAGTGGCGCGTCGCCCTCATGTCCGATTGCCGACACCAGGGGAGTGGAGGTGGCTGCAGCGGCGCGTACCAAGGCCTCGTCAGAGAAGGGAAGAAGATCCTCAACGGAACCGCCGCCTCGGGCAACAACAATCACGTCAACTTCAGGGATTTGATCGAGCTCGGCAATGGCATCGCTGACCTCACGCACCGCGTACTGGCCCTGGACTGCAACCTCGCGGACTTCGAAACGCGCAGCGGGCCAGCGTGCACTTGCATTCACAATGACGTCATCTTTTGCCTTCGCATTTCGCCCGCACACAAGGCCAATGACGCGCGGCAGGAAAGGAAGGGGTTTCTTACGTCGTTCATCGAAGAGGCCTTCGGCTGCAAGTTTTTGACGCAGGCGTTCAATTTGAGCCAATAGATCGCCAAGGCCTTGAAGGTGAACCTCGGCTGCTTGGAGGTTCAAGCTTCCGCTGCGTTCCCAAAAAACAGGCTTGACGCGTGTGACGACTTTGACGCCTTCTTCAAATCCTGCACCGACTGCAGAAATGACATTCGGGAAAGCCGTAACGGTCATTGAGGTGTCAGATTCGGTGTCGCGCAGGGTGAAAAATGCCATGCGCGAGCCCGGGCGCGGGTTGTATTGAACGACCTGACCTTCCACCCAGAGCGAAGACATTCGGTCAACGTAGATCTTGATGTTCTGCGTGAGTCTGCGCAGCGGCCATGGGTTTTCGCGCGTCGTATCAGCTGCTTTTGCTGCGGGGGGCATGTTCTCTGGCACGAAATAAGCATGACACAGGCCAGGGGCATTTGCGTCCAGACTGGGAAGGAAAAGTAATTATGGTTCGCAGATGCACATGGCGGCCTGTACGGTTGATCTATGACTCATGACGACACTCTTCGTACTAGCGAAAGCGATTCCCACGCCGAAGGCGGGAAGATCCTGCTTGCAGCGCCTCGTGGATATTGCGCGGGTGTTGATCGCGCGGTTGATGTCGTTGAAAAGGCTTTGGATCTTTACGGTGCGCCCGTCTATGTCCGTAAAGAAATCGTTCACAACAAGTTTGTCGTCGAATCTTTGACGAAGCGCGGGGCGATCTTTGTTCAAGAAACCGATCAGGTTCCTGAAGGCGCCCGCGTGGTGTTCTCTGCCCACGGTGTTTCGCCCGAAGTTCATGCGGTTGCAGCCCAGCGCCATCTTGCAACAATCGATGCGACCTGCCCGCTGGTGACGAAGGTGCACCGAGAGGCCGTGCGTTACGCGAAGGACGACTACGACATCATCTTGGTCGGCCACGAAGGTCACGAAGAAGTTGAAGGTACTTTTGGCGAAGCTCCCGAACACATTCAAGTGGTTGGAACGCCTGAAGAAGTCGACAATCTGGTCGTTCGTGACCCTGAGCGCGTTGTGTGGATTTCGCAGACGACCCTTTCTGTTGATGAGACGCGTCAAACGGTCGATCGCTTGCGCCAGCGTTTCCCCAAACTTGTTGATCCGCCTTCAGATGACATTTGTTACGCGACGCAAAATCGTCAGGGGGCCGTGAAGGTCATTGCCCCTCAGGTTGATGTCATGGTTGTTGTGGGCTCTGCGAATTCCTCGAACTCGGTACGTTTGGTTGATGTTGCCCTCGAATCAGGTGTTCCCACTGCGTATCGCATCGATAAGGCCGAAGAGCTTCAGGAAGAATGGTTCGCAGGTGCGAAGACCGTAGGCTTGACCTCGGGTGCGTCAGTGCCGGAAATCCTTGTCCGTGATGTGATTGCCTGGCTTCAGGAACGCGGTTTCCCAACTGTTGAGGAAGTCCGAACTGAGACGGAAACGACGACTTTCGCGCTTCCCCGTGACCTACGTTCAGATTTGAAGAAGGCTGGACAGATCGATGTTCGCCCGCATGCGCGTCGCACCGCCGGTCCTGATCACACCAGCTGAGCGCAAGTTCACCCGCTAATGCGCGCTCTTTCTAGGCGCGGGCGAACGGGAGTGCGGCCTCGTCGGATAGGATAGGGGCGTGTCTTTAACTATTGGTATCGCCGGCCTGCCCAACGTTGGCAAGTCCACTCTGTTTAATGCTCTGACCCGCGCAACTGTTCTGGCTGCGAACTACCCCTTCGCAACCATCGAACCGAATGTGGGTGTCGTTCCGCTTCCCGATGCGCGTTTGAACAAGCTCGCCGAGATTTTCGGTTCTCAGCGCATCATTCCCGCGACCGTTTCTTTCGTTGATATCGCGGGTATTGTGCGTGGTGCGTCTGAGGGTGAGGGCTTGGGTAACCAGTTCCTTGCGAACATTCGCGAGGCCGACGCCATTTGCCAGGTGACGCGCGCTTTTTCCGACCCTGACGTTGTGCACGTTGATGGCAAGGTTGATCCTGAGTCGGATATTGAAACCATTAAGACCGAGCTGATTCTGGCTGACATGCAGACGCTTGAGAAGCAAATCCCGCGTCTGGAAAAGGAAGTTCGCGGCAAGAAGACCGAGGCAATTGTCCTGGAAACTGCGCGCGCAGCAATGGAACTGCTTGAAAAGGGCGAACTGCTCAGCGGCCCCGCGGGGGCAAAGCTTGATCAGGATGCACTCAAGTCCTTCCAACTGATGACCTCTAAGCCCTTTATCTTCGTGTTCAATATGGATGCCGAAGAAATGGACAACAAGGAACTGCAGGACGAGTTGCGTTCGCTTGTTACCCCCGCTGAAGCGATCTTCTTGGATGCACAGTTCGAGTCCGAGCTTGTTGAGCTGGACGAGGATGACGCGCGAGAAATGTTGGCGGAGTCCGGCCAGAGCGAATCCGGCTTGGATAAGTTGGCGCGAGTTGGCTTCGATACCCTTGGGCTGCAGACCTACCTGACCGCTGGTGAGAAGGAAGCGCGCGCCTGGACAATCCACAAGGGCGATACTGCTCCCAAGGCTGCCGGCGTGATCCACACGGACTTCGAGAAGGGCTTCATTAAGGCTGAGATCGTCTCATACGACGATCTGATCGAGGCTGGTTCCATGGCTGCTGCGAAGGCTGCCGGCAAGGTCCGCATGGAAGGTAAGGACTACGTCATGCAGGACGGCGACATCGTGGAGTTCCGCTTCAACGTGTGAGTTCTTTGAAACGTAGTGGTGGCCGGGGCGTGTGCCCCGGCCACTTCTGTTTTGTATCTGACCTTTCTCAAGGGGGGGCACGAAACCCGTTGGAAGAGCCGATCAGAATCTCAGGACGCCCTCACAAACCCCGCCTTCTCGGGCGTCGTTTTAAAATATGAATCACCTGCTTGCGCAGAAAGTCGCAATGGTCCGCCAGACTTCTGAGCGGTGCAGGCTTTGTTGTTCTCCGTACCTAGCCTCGACCTCCATACCTGACCTCGGTTCTGCACGAGAAAACGCTGTCATTCTGGCTGTTGACTTCCTCTTCAAGGCGTAGCCGCTGGAAGCGGTGACCAACGTCATCCTCAGAACATCCCATTCAGGGTGACAGTCTTGCTGATTGGGGTTCGCTGGTGTGAGGGAGTATGCACATCCATCGCGTCTACAGGCTCGCTTGGGTGATGTAGCCGTGCTCGTAGCGGTTCTTCATCTGCTTGAGCGCAACGAAGCCGAGAACAAGGCCGATAATGTTCACCGCGACGACGGGGATGGAGAAGAATTCGGCCACGAAGATGAAGCTGATCGGAGCCAGGTCCAGCCAGTGCTCACCGCTCGGAATCAGCACGTTCACCAGCGTCCCGAGGATGACTAGCGCGAAGATAACAAGCCCGGTGATCCCGAATCCGCGGCACGCTGCCCCTAAGGCTTTGCCCCGGCTACGCGCAGGTACGCCGGACTGCTGGGGAACCTGCGCCGGATACCCGTTCAAGCCGGGGCCGGTCGAATATGGAGTCGTCACAGGTAGTCCTTCATTTGTCGAGGGCAATGGGACAGAGGCGTCCGGGATAAATTAGGCCCCCCATCAACCAGAGGATGGCCGTGATCTCGGCAACCAGAAACACAATCATCGGGGCTGCATTCATCCAAACCCCAACCTTGTACATCCTCTCGTGACGTGGGTCCTGCACCCGCTTGCGCCCATTCGAGCCGAGGATGAGACCGATGACGTTCATGATCGCGCCCGGGATGTAGATCGTCCCGGAGATGGCAATGAAACTGAAGGGAGCGAGAGCTTGCTCAACGGAATCTTTCGCACTAAATGCGGGATACACTCCCGAGAACAGTCCGCTAGCACAGAGGATGAGTCCAATAATCCCCAGGCATATGGAGGCCACGCCGAGGCCTTGGCCGGGTGGAGCCGCAACCTGCGGCGCCGGCTGCATGTCGGCGTAGGGATTGCCCGGCACGGTACCGGGGTAGATCGGTGCGTTTCCGGGGTTGCCAGGCAGACCGGAACCGGGAGATGAGGCATTGTCATCATCGGTCCTTCAGCCGTTGTTCGTTGCGTCTGAGTACCCACCGGATGGGGTCACCGTGAGCGGCTCCGGGCCGCATACACCAAGATGAGCCCAGAGACCACCAGCATCAGGCCAAAGGGGACCACGTATAGAAGAAGTGCGACGCCGGCCCAGGCGAGCCCGTCGCCACTATCCCCATGGTCTCCAGGGATGAGATCAATCGCGATACAGCCAACGATCGACGCCACGATGATGACTGTGCCGAAGGCGGTCAGAATGATGCCGCCGATGCTCCGCCTCTTCTTCGGGCGAGGCGCGGGTTCCTGGCCCCAATAACCGTGCTGCGCGTCAGGCACATACCCCTGACCCATCGCACCGTTCATAGGCTGCGCGTCCCATTGAGTGGGAGCTGCGTACTCCGGAGGATACCCCGGAGCGGGATGCGAGTCCGGGAGGTGTGGATTCGGGGTTGTCACGGTCGGTCCTTCACGTGTTGATAGGTGCCACCCATGCGGGCTGCAATCACAATCCTAAAGGAGCGCATGCTCACGCCACGTATCGACAGTCACGGGACCCGACACACAGGCTCGTCGTTTGGTGCGGCCCCGCTGCTCGCACCCACATCACCCGCTTGGCAATTCCGACGCAGTACGCAAGGAGCACTGTCGGCAGACCAAAAAGCGCGCATGGGATGAGGAGAAGACCCGAAAGCAAGTATTGACCATCGCCATTATCCGAATGATCCACAGGCTCTAAATTAATCAGGAATGTCATGATGCTCGGAGCAAGAAGCAACAACAGCCCAATGACAGCAAAGAGGATCCAAATTTTGGGGACCCACGGCTTCTTTGGAAGAGGTTGCGTCGGCGGTGGTTGCAACACCATTGCCCGTTTCGACCAAGCAGGATGAGGCAACACACCATGAGGCACCCCATCGTGCGTGGTACCGGTGGCCGCCACCCCTACATGAATTTGTAAGAACCTTTCGTATTGAAAACAAACAGAATGCTGAAATTCAGCTGATTTCAGGGAATTACTTTTAGGTACTTTCAATGTCAGGATTTTAAAATGAGGTAAAAGCGAGACAATAACGAATGACTCCCATTTGCTTCTAAAATCTACAATACCTAAGGAAGTTGACAGACGAATAATGGGCAAATTTAGTTTAAAAGAACCCCCAGTAAGGCACGGAATACTGTTTAGTACGTATAACCCAGAAAGAAATAAAATGACTAGCTATAGCTAGAGCAAAAATGGTTGCAACACTCAGCACTGTTATAGGATTAGAAGCGAAAACCAAAGAGACAATCAAGGCAGTCAGATAGAGTGTCGCTTGAGCACAGTAGTAACTTCTTGGATAGCGAAGATAGTTTTTGTTATAGGGCCCATTTGCTAGGACAGCAGCTTGGAAGAGGCCAATTCCGATATAAAAGAAGCTGGTTGCAAAGAGAAGATTAGCTTCAGGATTCAGAAGAAAACTCATCGAAACGGTCATCATAAGAAGTCCAATGAAAATAGGATAGTGACTATAAATTAGAAATAGTCCCTTTTGATTAGATTTTTCATCAATAGCATGGTCAAATTCACCAAAATAAAACAGGAACAGAGAAAGCATGATAACGAAATTAAGAATCGAATAAATCGAGAAATTTTCGACCGTAAAGAAGTCAACTAGCCCAATAACCATCTCTCCAAACGTAATAATGACAAGAAGGGAGACGCGCTCGATTAAATGGGGAAGATTTACCTGGAAATGCTCATCTTTAGTAATCAAGAAAATTGGCACAATAAATGTTAGCAGAATACTAGCAATAAAGATATAGACTCCAACGTAAATAGGAAAAAGAGCTGCCAGATAG
>NZ_CAUTWQ010000007.1:0-90448 GCF_963542285.1 uncultured Actinomyces sp.
TGCCCGCGAGGGTCCGGTGGTTTCTTCGCTCATTGAGCCTTCCTACTTTCACTCAGAGTTTCACTGCGCGCGCGGCGCGCCCGCGCTTGAATTACGCCAGTTTTTGCATAGATAACAACATCGATGACGAAGGTTGAGATCACAAGAAGCCATCCCGCCATTCGAAGCACGTGAACAAAGTGGCTATCGCCCGCGAAGAACAGAAATAGCTCAAGGATCAGGGCACTGTTTCGTAACCCCAGACGTAGGGGAAATTGCCAGTCGATGATCGCAATACCGATTCGGACGATGGAGGGACCACCGCCAATTACGACCGGCATCAGATAGGACAGAGCGCCTTGGAAAAGCTGCGCAAATCCGGCAATTCCAATGATGGGAAGCCACATGAGAGTGAGCGCGCGAAGCTGAGAGGGGCCGGAGACGAACAGTGACGCGACGCCCAGAGCGCACGCTCCCACGCTAATCCACAGCAAGCCAAGCAGGAATGACCAGGCGGAATATTCACGCGGGCCTTTATTTCGAAGGACTTTTGCGTAAGGGTAAACGATCCCGACAATTGCGCATGTCCCAAGCGTAAGAATCCCTGCTCCAACCAGGGGCATCACTCCCAGAAGGGCGCCCGCGATTGCTAGGAGCAGGCTCAAACACCAGGGAAGAAGAACCCGCACACCGCTGCTAACTGCATCGGGAGACATCCGAGTGCGCAGAATCGTTGGCCCCAAGGTAATGGCCGTTCCGCCGATCGCGAGACCAACCCATCCTGCGACGCCGCTGAGGGCGTGAGCGAGGGTCAGGCGATCGCGCATCGCGACCAAGGCCTCGGGAATGGAGGGAGAGAACATCGTTGCTGTGACAAAGGAAGCCAGCAGCGCGGCAAGAACGAAGAATGAGGCCGAGCACACGTAGTAGCGGACGACGATGACGAAACGGGATGCCAGGCGTTCACGAAGGACCGAGAGCATTTCAGCACCGTGCCACGCAGCGACTGCGGCAATTCCGGTCGCGGCGATCATCGTACCGACCATCCATCCTATCCACATTGAGACAAAGAGCGCGGCGAAGAAGGCATTGAAGATCAGGATGCGAATGGTGTTGTGACGGCGCGCTCGCGGGTCATCAGCGGACAAGCGCGCGAGCGAGCGAGCAAAGAACCACGACCACTGGAAAATTCCATTGCTCAAGACGCCCAGGGTCACCAGATGGATCATGGTCCACAGGGGTTGAGGCATCCGGCTTTTAACGACCAGCGTAACAATAGCCATTGCGACCGCGATGATCATCCAGATCGAAGTAAAGGTATCACTGCGCTGTCGGTAGGTCTTTGCGGGCGTCAGCGTGGACGCGGGAGGCGAAGCAAGTTCAGGCATGGGTGACCCGCCCACGCCTCGTGTTCACAATTGTCACGCTCGCAGTCGTAATGACGAAGAGGAGGAATGCACACACTCCCAGCGCTCCGCCAAAACGCCAGGGAAGTGCGGCCTCGCGCGCGCCAGACAGGAAACGAATCAGCAAGCTCAGGTGGAAAAGAACCAGAGGGACCCACATCGAGAAGTGGTAGGGAACCTCGCGACGAATCACCGAGGGGATAATAACCGGTGCGTGCGCAATGACCATAGAGACTGCGAAACCAATCGTCAGGGCATGAACACTCGCATCGTATCCGTAGCCGGAAAAGGTCGGGGGCGCGGTAATCCACAGAGCGGCTGGGAGCAGTGCCCACCCATATCCCGCGAGCATCGCGACTGCTGCAAGACGCGGGATTCCGGGAATTTTGATGGTTTTGAGAGCGACGTCGTGATATCCCATATCGATCGCAAGGGCTGCAAGGGAGATCCCCAGAAGTGGGTAGGCAACAAGGGGAACAATCAGCGTTAACGCAAGCGAGATGAACAGAGCGCCGACCCAGACCAGGATCCGTTTCTCGGTTGTCTCACTGAAGGCAAGGCGCGCCAATTCAAGGCGCTCACCAATGATCGTCAGAACCAAGAAGAATAGCCACCAGGGCATGATGAGAGCGACTTCCAGGCCTCGCATCCACAAGAGGATCCCACACAGGCCGACGCAGGCAGCAATCAGCTGGATGAGGACTGCGTAGGAGGCCTGACGTTTTCTCCACACGTGCCGATAGATCATGACCAGGGTGATCATGGAGATTGTCCACAGCACCGCTGGGAGCATCCGCTGGGATTGATATCCGGGAAGGATGCGGCTGAGGTAAGCCGGAAGCGGCAATGCGGCAATGAAATTGGCAACCGCAGGGCTTTGAGAGATGACGATGGCGGCAATTCCCGCGAGCGCCGAGGCGGCCGGGGAAAGGTAGGCCCATCGAGAGTTCAGCGCTACCGCACGTTCTAAACAGATCGCTGTTCCCAGGAAGCCGTAGACCATGAGGATTCCGTGGATTGCACCCAAATCAGTGGAGCTCACGGGAGCAAGGGCACCCAAACGAACAAGAGCTGCGTCAAGTCCTGCAAGAAGCGCAACTGCCGCCCCCACGAGCAGGATCATCCGGCGCCAGGGAAAAGGCGGGCGTGCAGAGGTTAACGTATCCGCACCTTCGCGCGTTTTCTCCACCATTTTTACCGGACCTCTCCTGCTTTAATGAGACCCCTTAAAGGTACCGGTCAGGAGGCTCTTTTTCCACCAAGGCCTCAAATCCTGAACGCGAATAACTGTGAGGGGTGCGGGGCCGTCCGCCGCCCCGCACCCCTCACAAAGGTTATGAACGCGAACTCAGCCCTTCAAGGCCTCGCTCACCAGCTGCTTTGCCGCTTCCTGAACCTGAGCAAGGTGCTCGGCTCCACGGAAGGACTCGGCATAGATCTTGTAGACGTCCTCGGTACCCGAGGGACGAGCCGCAAACCATGCGACGTCAGTCGTAACCTTCAGGCCGCCGATTGCTGCATCATTACCCGGAGCGCGCACGAGCTTTGCGGTGATGGGGTCACCAGCCAGTTCGGTTGCGGAAACATCCTCGGGAGACAAAGCGGCAAGCTTTGCCTTTTCTTCACGGTTCGCAGGTGCATCGATTCGTGCATAAGCCGAGGCCCCGAAACGCTCCACCTGCTCTTCGTGCAGCTGCGAGGGAGTCTTACCGGTGACGGCCAGAATCTCAGAGGCCAGAAGGGCCAAGATGATTCCGTCCTTATCGGTGGACCACACGGTGCCGTCCTTGCGAAGGAAGGAGGCTCCCGCGCTTTCCTCGCCACCAAAACCGAGCTCGGCGCTAACCAGCCCGGGGACGAAGTACTTGAAGCCGACGGGGACCTCGATGAGCTTTCGGCCAATCGAATCAGCGACGCGGTCGATGAGGGCCGAAGACACCAAAGTCTTACCGACTGCAGCGTTTGCGGGCCAGTTCGGGCGATGCGTGAAAAGGTATTCGATCGCAACGGCCAGGTAGTGGTTCGGATTCATCAAACCATCGGGTGTCACGATTCCGTGACGGTCCGAGTCAGCGTCATTTCCGGTCGCAATGTCGTAGGGAGTGTTTCCGTTCTCATCCGGAGTCATCGCATCGCGAAGAGAAGCCATTGCATAGGGAGAGGAGCAATCCATACGGATCTTTCCATCCCAGTCCAAGGTCATGAACGACCATGCGGGGTCAACATTGGGGTTGACCACAGTGAGCTCAAGACCATAGCGCTCGGCGATCGCTCCCCAGTAGTCGACCGAAGCGCCACCCAGGGGATCGGCGCCAATGCGCACGCCGGCCTCGCGAATCGCATCGATATCAATGACCTGGTCAAGCTGATCGACGTAGTAGGCAAGGTAGTCGAAGCGGTGGATACAGGGGTGATCCAACAGGTCCGAACCCAGCACGCGATCGACGCTGCGCCAGCCCTTTTCAAGGATTTCGTTGGCGCGCTTGGCGATCCACGAGGTCGCATCGGAGTCCGCGGGACCACCGTGAGGCGGGTTGTACTTGAAGCCACCGTCACGAGGCGGGTTGTGGCTGGGGGTGACCACGATACCGTCAGCCAGCCCTTCCCCAGTCGTACGCAGGTGCTTGGGAGCACCGTTTGCACCGAGAATCGCCACAGAAACCGCAGGGGTCGGAGTGTAGGAACCACGTGCGTCGATGCGAACATCGACGTTATTAGCGGCCAAGACTTCCAAAGCGGTTCGCCATGCGGGTTCGCTCAGCGCATGGGTGTCGCGACCAATGAAAAGTGGGCCGTTGAAGCCCTGCTCGGCTCGGTAATCAACAATCGCCTGGGTAATCGCAACGATGTGTGCTTCATTGAACTTGCCATCGAATGCGCTACCGCGGTGTCCGGAGGTACCAAAAGACACCCGTTGATCGGGGTTTGAGGGATCCGGCTCAATGTCGTAATACGCAGAAATCAGCGCATCAATATCAGTAAGGTCTTCGGGAAGGGCAACAGTGCCAGCTCTTTCATGCATGCTTTCAGTCTGCAATGTTTCCCTAAACCGTGCAAGGTATTTCACGATAAGGGACAGATCCACTGCGCAAACAGATTGGCCTACCCACACGCTTTACTCCCTTGCGTTAAACTCAATGTGAATATCGCCCCGGCAACGACGCAGCGCGACATGCATGGAAGACAAAGGAGAACCCCATGGGCTGGTTGGATTCGATCGAGCACAATCGCTGGCTGTCAGCACAACTTCAAGCACTGATCGCAGAAGCAAAAGTGAGTACGACACATTCGGGGTTTAGCGAAGGTCCAGACGGCGAGGAACCCAGCGAGCGCGATCAATTCACCCTCAGCGCTCGAATGCTCCACGCTTTTTCCCTGGGAACACTTCTTGGCCTTCCCGGTTCACGACGCTATGCCGACCACGCGACTAAAACCCTTCGCCGCGTCATCCACGATCACCTTCAAAAGCTTCCCGAAGCGACCGCCACCGACGATCCGGAAACCATCAATTCCGATGAATACAAGGCTGAGGTGCGCAGCGGAGAGATCGACTACCAACTTGATAACGCACTGCTCATCAGTGCGAGCGCGGCCGCAACTGTTGCCAATCGCCCCAGTGCCCACGAGCTCCTCCTCGACGCCCTCCACGAGCAAGAGCGCCGCTGGCTTGCCCCCAACGGACTGGTCTACGGAGCCATAGCCTCGGGAAGTACACAGCACAAGGCGCCAATTATCTCCCTTGGAACCCTAGCTTCGACCGCCGAGGCGTACCTAGCAGCTGCCGAGGCGACCGCCGACCCCGTATGGATCGACCGAGCCGAATCCATCACCCGCGCGGTCGTGCAGATGGGAAGCGAGGCCTCGTGGCGGGTGGGCGAATACATCGATATCGAAGAGCTCTCCCCCGTTCCCCAGACCGAGGCCGATTGGTCGAAGAAATGGGAGCATTGGTCTGCAACTCCGGTGCTTGAGGGCGTGCAGATCGGCAGCTTGCTGCGCTGGTCGCGGCTGTGCATTCAGGTTCGCGCAGCCTTGAGGTCCCTGGGACGTACGAGCGATGACACGCTTCTCGAGGCCGGGCAAGACTTCTTCGAGCGAGCACGCGTTGATGGATGGCGTAAGAAGGGCTACGCGGGATTCGTGACCTCGGTGGGCTTCGAGCATCACGAGGCAGAAATTCTGGACGACCGACACTTCATGTGGGTCGCCTGCGAAGGCGTCTGCGCCGCGGTATCACTGGCACGAGCACTGCGCGATGACGGTGCCAGCGAAGGTGAAGTCGAGCACTACGAACACTGCTACCGCTCGTGGTTGGATTTCATTAACGATGAGCTTATCGTCCAGCCTGGACAGTGGCTGCACGCCTTGTCCTTTGACAATGAGCGGATTGAAGAGTCCAGGCCCCGCAGTGGGGATATCGCCTGGGCAATTCAGTGCGTTTTGGTTGGCCGAGTGCCGATGTGGCCACCTTTTGCGTCCGCGATTTCCCGAGGCCTTTTGGACCATCCAGAAGAGGCGCCAGCTGACCGCCGTTCGTGGGTACCTTTCCGTCGCCATCGCTGAGAAATAAAGGGATCGAGGGCACATTCGGAAAGACGAATGTGCGAATAGATCAAGATCCGCTATGATTGGCGGGTCTGGAGGGCTGACCGAGTGGCCGAAGGTGACGGTCTTGAAAACCGTTGTGTCAGCAATGGCACCAGGGGTTCGAATCCCTTGCCCTCCGCTGTACCGGCGACGCTGAGCTTCCCAGCGCGCGCATTTCGCACGCGACGGGAAAATGCCTTAGAGTAGTCGGCACTGGAGACGTCGCATAGTCCGGTCGAGTGCGCCTCCCTGCTAAGGAGGTAGGGGTTCACGCCCCTCGCGGGTTCAAATCCCGCCGTCTCCGCAAATAGCCCCGCGGTTCCCTTGGAATCGCGGGGCTTTGCTATACCCAGAACATGCAGCATACAAATGGCTATCAGTCAACAACTTTTTTGAAAGAAATAGTTTGAAATGACCAATTCCACAAGTAATTGCCCAGTGATTATTCAAACTGTAGATTAGACACTGAATCCCTATAAACTGTGCGATTGAGAGAGATTTTCGATGTCACATCCCAAACTCTTAAAAACGCGCGCGCGAGCGGCGGGTGTTGCAGCTCTTGCAGCAGCCTCGCTTCTGTTGACTTCCTTCACTCCGTTTAACGGTAGTGTCGCGGCAGACAACAACAGCGCAAGCGAAACCACCCAGGCAGCCTCTGCCTCAGAAACGGAGAATGCTAGCGACGCTAGCGCCTCCGCATCCGAGCAGGCGGCAGCCTCCGACTCACAGACCCCTGTAGCAGGCGGAACTGAGGCGAACACCTCGGATACCTCCGCTCAGGACGCAGGCACCTCTGCAGAGTCAAACCAACCTCGTTCACGTCGCGCACGTGCGACCAGCTCGAGGCCGGCAACCCTGGCAATGACGGTCACGAACGATAGTTCGACCCTTGCGATTCGCGACAAGCAAATCACGACGATCAACTACGCCTGCTCGTCAGTGACTACCCCCTGTGAAGGTGCAAGTATTGAAGTGCTGCTTCCTGCGCCCGTTACCCCTGCAGGTACGGCGCTGACAGACAAGCTCTACACTGCAGTTGCCGTGACAGGTTCGACGGTTCTGCGCACCGAGCGGAGCATTGTCGAGGGCAACCCGAGGATGACGAGACTCGTCTTCCCCTTGCAGGGGTCGATCCCCGCGGGAACCTCCGACCGTATCCAGATCACCTGGACCTACGACGGCAACGATGCGCCGAACAACTCAACGACCACCCAACAGGTGAACTTCACGGCTAGCAACGCTGACTCTATCGATGACTCAAAGACCACCAAGTGGACCGCGGAGACCGATATCGCCATCGAGAAGAGCGGTTCGACAAACCCGAATAGCTACCCTGCTGTCGGCGGCGAAACGACCTATAAGCTGCGTTACGGCTACCAGCAGATCGACCAGGACAACCCCAATAAGGTCGGCATCCGTTGGAATGGTTCCTCACTGAAGAATGGCGTCAACGGCACCAACTTCGTGCAGGTCCAGGACATCAAGGTCGTCGATCCGCTTCCTGCAAAGGCAGTATTCGTCTCCGCTACCAACGGCGGCGTTTACGATGCGGCAACGCACACTGTCACGTGGTCCTATGACAAGTGGGCGTGGCAAAACCCCATCGAGTCCTTCGTTACCGTGAAATACCCCGAAGGTTCGGTAACGACGGCCGACACGGTGACAAACAAGGCCACCATCACGGCTGCGGTTCAGAATGACCCGACAACCGTCATGAGCAAGAGCTCTGAAATCACCCACGGTTTCGCAGTTCGTAATCCTGCTGGTCGCGTTATTAAGACCGGTAACGACAACCAGTACCAAGTTCGTAAGAGCCTCACTCAATGGCGTCTCGGCGCTATCAACACCGGCAATACGACGACACACGTTCACTTCGATGACACCCTGCCGTGCACATGGTCTTCTCAGGACGCAAAGGCTGCAGCTGGCAACTGTGATCAACCGACCATGGTGAGCCCTTACCGCTTCAACATCTTCAGCAAGTCTGGCTACGAAGATAGGGACGGCTGGACTTTCGAATACTGGACCAATAAGGGTAATCACGTTGTCGCCAACTATACCGAGACGACTGACATCACCCTTCCCGATGGTGAATGGATCACCCGCTTCACCATCGATAGCGATGTTGCCCCTCAGACCAGCGCATCTATCTGGTTCCAAGGCACAATCTCCGCATCCCTCCCCACGGAAGAACCATCAGATTTCGCCAGCCGCTACAACCCGGTCCTCCCGCCTGAGAAGTACTACAATTATGTAGCTTCTCCCGACTATGTCCGCTTCCAGAACTGTGCAACCGGCACTCTGACGGATAAGGACACCGGTGCAGTCCTCGCTTCCAGCGATGAATTGTGCTCCTGGATGCGCGTGCGCGACGACTTCCCCAGTGTGGGAGTAGTCAAGGCCGTCAGGACGAATCCCGTAGTCGTTGGAAGGACAGCATCTTTCGGTGTCAACGGCTCTGTTCGTACCGCTGCTCAAGGCGGCAAGCCCACACCGTTTACCATTGCAGATCTTCTTCCTGAAGGCTTTGACATCGACGATGCATCTTCGGTCAGCCTCAGTTCTGGTTCGACTCTGACCAACCCTGATGGAAGCAAGTACGACCTCAGCAAGGTTCAGATCGAGATCACGAAGAACTACAACGGTACGGGACGCACCCTGCTCCGCATGATTGTTCCCGACCCGGTCGAGGGGTCTCTTTTCACGAGTTTCGACACGACTGTGAGTGGCTCCGCACCTGCTGGACAAACCGTGAACCAGGCAATGACCTACATGCCCGGTGACGGAGCCAAGGACGTTGCTGTAGACAAGAGCCTGCGCAACACGAACTACTGCATCAGCGGTCGTGACAAAGACACCTTCGACGTCAACGGCAATGGCTCAACTGAGGATTACCTGTGTTCCGCCAATGCCAACTTCAACGTTGCGACCACCCCCGCTATGAACATCACGAAGGAAGTCAAGGGCAATAAGGATGCTGACTTCGTTCCTGCCGGAGAGGTCGCAAAGATCGATCCGGGTTCGGATGGCGCATACCGTTTCACCATTTCAAACGCTGGCAACACTCCCCTGACGGAGGTTGTCGCCTATGACATCCTCCCCCACCAGGGTGACGTGGGCGTTGGCCCTGCCTCTTCTCAGGCACGCGGCTCCTCTTGGCAGCCCTACCTGAACTCGACCAACTGGACCTTCCAGTCGATCAAGGAGAAGTCGGGTCAGGATCCCGTGACCACCGAGGTTCCTGCCTCGGATATCACAATCCAGTACACGACGGTTGATAACCCCTGCCGCGGTGAAGTGATGAGCGTCGGTGGCGCAATGAACGATGGTCCTGCGGGATGTACGCCCAACGCCTGGGGCCCCGCCCCATCTGACCTGACGACCGTTAAGGGCTTCCGCCTGGTTATGAACCGCGATATTGAGGTCGGCGAAAGAATCCAGTTCGTGGCAACAATGACCTCTCCGGTCAACGCGAACCTGATCGCTTGGAACTCCGTTGCAATGGCTGGCGGCGTTACCGAAAACGGTAAGGTCTCGTACCTGCAGCCGAACGAAGCACCCAAGGTCGGCATCAACGTCTCCACTGACGTGTCGGTCACCAAGACGGTTGCTCGCGTTAAGGTGAACGGCGACCAGCCGGTCATGGATGCAAATGGAATCCCGGAAACAATCGAGTCGACCGACCCGGTTATGCCCGGCGATTACATGCTGTACTCGATCACCTTGAATAACAAGGGACCGGCTGTCGCTTCTGGTATGAAGATTAAGGATGTCCTTCCGCAGGGAATCGAATTTATCTCCTCGCAGGTCCGCCTGTGCCAGACTGATGCAACCACTCCCTGCGTCGGCGTACAGCACAGTTCGAACCCGGATTTCGCGAATTTGGACACCGACTGGGAGGCAATGCCCTCCGGCCAGTTGGATACAAACCTTGCGGTGAACGGAACCCAGACGCTCTACGTTCTGGTGAAGGTCAACCCCTACACCGAGGGCAAGACCATCACGAACACCGCAACCTTGGGCGATTATGACCAGGTTGATTCGAACAAGGACAACAACACCTCGAGCGCATCCTTCACCGTTGGCGGCTCCATCACCGGAACCATCTACAACGACACGGATGCCACCTGGACGAATGATCCCGGAATCGACAAGCCTTTCGAAGGCGTAACTGTCCGCCTGCTGGATGCCAACGGCAACCCCGTTAAGGATTCCTCTGGCGCTGACATCACCGCGACTACCGACGCCAATGGCAACTACACCTTCACCCGCCTGCCTTTGGGCGACTACAAGGTTGAGGTCGTTCCCGACCAAGCCACCATTGACGGAGAGAACGCATCGCTGTCCGACTACACGCAGACCTACGGCTACCAGACCTCGACCACGCGCAGCGAGGCAGGCAAGGGGAAGCTCACAACCCCGACGATTTCTCTGACCACCTCGAACGCCAACGTTTCGAAGGTTGATTTTGGATTCGTCAAGCCTGCATCACTCGGTGACTACGTGTGGTTCGACGCCAACAAGGACGGCATCCAGGATGCCGACGAATATGGCGTCGCAGGCGTCAAGGTGACCCTGGTCGACGGCATCGGCAACCCGGTTGTCGATGCCAACGGGAAGACCGTCGAGCCGGTAACAACCGATGCGAACGGAAAGTACTCCTTCTCGAACCTGTTGCCGAACGTTGATCGAATGCTTGCCTCAAACGGTAACGACAGCTATAAGGTGATCTTCACCCTTCCTGCTGGGTACTCTGCGACCACGAGTAACGCGGCTAATTCCGCAACGGATTCTAACGGCCTCGAAAGCTCCGCGATCCTGACCCAAGGCGAAGCGAACGAGACCTACGATCTGGGCCTCGTTGCAGACGGAAAGATCGGTGACACGATCTTCTGGGATGTCGACAACAATGGTGGTTCTGCTCCCTCTGGCGCAGATAAGCCGCTTGCTGGAGTGAAGGTCACATTGACCTACACGACTCCTGCAGGAGTTGAGAAGACTCTCACGACTACAACCGATGAGAACGGCAAGTATTCCTTCGAGAATCTGGCCCCCGGAGACTACACAGTCGCCGTCGATCAGGAATCGCTGGCAACAGCTTGCCCCGAGTGCACCGCTCAGAGCCACGCACCCTCGGGCGACGTGAAGGCCTCGGAGAACCAAACCCTCTCCCTGAGCTCTAAGGTCACCCTGACCCCGACCTCGATGACCAACGAGGACCAGGACTGGGCATTCACTGCAGCAGCCGACACCGCGATTAAGAAGGCGATCACCACTCCCTCGGCAGAGGAGCAGGACACCTTCGATTTCGCACCCGGAAAGGAAATTACCTACACCCTCACTCTGACCAACAATGGTCCGAGCGTGGCAACCGGTGTGACCGCTTCCGATAAGCTGCCCGCAGGCGTTACCTTCGTGTCCACTGAAGGCGATGGCTCTTACAACGCGCAGACCGGTAAGTGGGATCTGTCGAACCTGACCATTGCGAAGGATGAGGTCAAGACCATCACCATCACCGTGCGTATCACCGGTGAGGGCGTTGGCTCGCTGATCACGAACGTCGCAACGATCACGCACCAGGATCAGTACGGTGATAACCCGACGAATAACGAGTCCTCGGCATCCTTCAAGGGTGGCTACAACCTCGGAGGAACGCTCTACCGCGACTCCGATGCCAGCTACTCAAAGAGCGACACCGAAGCTCGATTCGCAGGACGCACCATTGCCCTGCTTGATGGAAACGGCAACCCCGTCCTGGACAAGGATGGCAACCCCGTGACCACGACGACGGACGAGAACGGTAACTACCAGTTCACCGGTCTTGCCCCCGGCAACTACAAGGTGTCGATCGTTGATCCCACCACCGGTGATCTGGCTGGTCTGACCAACACGCAGGCCTACAACGGTCGCAACGCAACCGAGGCATCGGTGACCATCGGTGACTCTTCGGTCCAGGGCGTTGACTTCGGCTTCGTGAAGCCGGCGACCATCGGTGACCGCGTGTGGAACGATCAGGACCACAACGGTGTCGACAACGGCGAACCCGGTGTCCCCGGTGTAACCGTCATCCTCAAGGATGCATCTGGCAACGAAGTTGCTCGCACGAAGACCGACGCAAACGGTAACTACCGCTTCGAGGGAGTCCTCCCCGGCACCTACAGCGTGTCGATTGAGGTTCCCTCCGGTTACGAGGCAGTGGCAACCTCCAAGGATGTCACCGTGGCAGAGGGCGAAGTCAACCTTGATATGGACTTCCCGCTCACGCTGATCCCGGCCGCCCCGTCACCTTCGCAGCCCGCGAAGTCGATCCTGGCGAAGACCGGTTCGGATGCGCAGTGGATCGCAATCCTCACCGCCATGCTGCTCGCAGCAGGCGTTGGGACTGTCGGTGCCGCTCGCAAGCGCCGCGACTGATCGCATCATGCGAATGCGCTTCTAAGCGCAAAGCACAGGCCGGGCCCCGATGAAAATCGGGGCCCGGCCCTTTTGCGTGTTTTATCGTTACGTCCCCAGAGCACACTTTCGTGAGTTTGCTTTATGCTGCCCAACCTGCGGTCTTTTCGGAGCGCGCTGGGATTAGATCACCGAATCATGCTTTAGCTCTTCCATTCCTCCGTTAGCTCTCTCTTTCCTGGTTTAGCTCGCTCACCTGCCGCCTTAGAACAGCAATAGACCCGGAATGAATGAGCTAAACCAGGATGGGGAGGATGGGGAGGGGGAGGGAGCGAAGGGGCGAGAACGAGGAGGGAGGCCGTGCAGGGCAACGCAGAGCGACAAAAGTTTGCCCCCGGGCGCAGTTCATTCAATGAGCACCCGGAGGCAAACGCTAATCAGTATTCGTCAGTGGCGAAACCTTAGTTCAACTGGTCAAAGGAACGTGCCCACGCGGAATGGATGGGGTTCGCGTCGGCAACCATGGCCTCGAAACGGTTTTCGGCAATCTGCATGACTTCGTTCAAGGTCACGCGGATCTCTCGAAGATCAGAACCCTCAACACGACGCCAACCATCAGCAAGAAGTTGATCGGCCGAATCCACACGCGAGACGCATACGATCAGCGGGCGGTTAAAACGCTCATGGTAGGCCTGACCAAGCGCGCGCAATTCTTCCTGCTTCTCCGAGCTAAAGTCACCCAAGAGCGTCGAACCGGTGTCCAGCAGGGCCTGCTCATCGGCCTCACCACCCAGAATCAGATCAACGATGTCGGTGTAACCGGAAATCAGAGCTTCCTGTTCTTCACGGTCAGCCTGGCCAACTGCATCCTGGAAGGCGTGGCGCAGGTCAGCGACCGACTCGAAAGGAGCGTGTGTCCACGCACGCTCAACCGGCCACGTCACTCCCGAGAACATGGGAGCGAAGGCGCGAGTGAACTGTGCTTGATCAAGGCGATTAATTGCGTCCAAGTCCAGCGGACGGCCATCAACCATTGAAACAGCCGGAGAAGGCTTACGACCGATGTGGAAGAAGAGCAGGTTGAGAATGATCGCGCAGATTGAACCGATCGTCACGCCTGAGCCGAAAAGAATCTGCATCCACGAAGGCACGTAGCTCGCGAGTTCTGGCTTCAAAGTGACCAGCAGCCCCAAGCCAAGCGAGGTCGCAACGATCACCGAGTTACGGTTATCGCGCATATCAACAGTGGAAAGGGTCTGAATACCGACAACAGCAACGGCTGCAAACATTGCCAGAGACGCTCCACCGATAACGGGCTTCGGGATCGAGGCGACAATCGCGCCAGCCTTGGGCAGGATTCCCAGAATGATCATGAAAACGCCCGCAGCAGTAACGACCCAGCGCGACTTCACGCGCGTGAGACGAACCAAACCAACGTTCTGTGCAAAGCACGTGTAGGGGAAAGAGTTCAGGACACCACCCAGCGCGGTCGACAGGCCATCGGCGCGAAGAGCATTTGCGATGTGCGAAGGAGTGATGCGCTTACCCACAACCTCGCCGGTTGCAAACACGTCACCGGTGGTTTCGACGGCGGTAATTGCCATGACGATGAGCATCGAGATAATCGCCGCAACTGAGAACTTTGGAATTCCAAAGAAGAATGGAGTGGTGACTCCAATCGGTGCCGCCTGAGAGACCGCAGAGAAGTTCGCATCCCCCAGAATCCACGCGACGATCGTTCCGCCCAGCAGACCCAAAAGGACGGCAATCGTCGCCATAAATCCAGAGAAAATGCGCTGGATAACGACAATGACAGCCAAAGTGCCCAGAGCGTATGCAAGTCCGCGAAGAGTTCCAGGAATGGGATCGGCACCAACCTTCGCTGCCTCAGTCCCCCAGTACACGATGTCGTTTGCGGCAACCGAGATAAGGGTCGTTCCCATAACGGTCAACAACGTGCCGGTAACAACCGGTGGGAAGAAACGAAGAAGCTTCGCAAAGAAGGGCGCGGCAAAGAAAGTTGCAATGCCTGCAACGATAATCGAGCCGTACATCGTCGGGAGGCCTTCGACTCCCCCACCAGCAGCCAAACCGATTGCAATAAGCGGCGAAACAGCCGTAAATGTCACGCCTTGAAGTAAGGGAAGACGAACACCAATCTTCGGGCCAAGACCTGCAGATTGGATGATTGACGCGATACCGCAGGTGAAGAGGTCCGCATTGATCAGGTGAACAGTAGTAGCCGAGTCAAGTCCCAGACCACTTGCAATTACCAGTGGAACGACAACTGCCCCGGCGTAAAACGCCAGGACATGCTGAAAACCGAGGATTGTGAGCTTGGGGAAAGAAGGGACCGCATCGACCGGGTCGATTCGAGTGGTGGACATTTTTGGATGGCTATTTGCCATTGCGCTGCTCCTGCATGTCACTCAAAAATGGACCTCTTAATTCTTACCCATCCGTAAGAAGCAAGGAAAGCAGCGTTTCACGGACATTTCGGTTGCATTGATTGACAAACTCGCATAAGTTTTCTTTCTTTTCCGCAAGATTCTGCGACTTCCTCCGCAGAAAAAAGAGGCTGATGTGATTGATGACGCATTTATGAGTTTGCTTGTAAAGGCGCCTTGTGCCTAAACTATTTCTCGGCCAATCAAACGGCAATGCGCTCGTAGCTCAATGGATAGAGCATCTGACTACGGATCAGAAGGTTGGGGGTTCGAGTCCCTTCGAGCGCGCAAGCGGCCCCGCTCGGTGCGTCCCATCGGTCGGGGCTTTGCTATACCCGCCTATCCCCACGTCGGCGTGCAGATCTGCGCGATAGCACGGGCACTCCCCTTCGGCCCTTCCCTTTATTCACAGTGATCGAGCACCGCTTTCATCGCTTTCTTTTCCCGAGGGGTCACCCCCAATCCCCAGGAACTCTTCACAACGATTTGCCGCTGCACATACGCACAGCGATAACGAGCATTCGGCGGGAGCCACTGATCTGCTCTGCTCGCCCCTTTGTCTTGATTTGCATTGCCGTCAACAGCCAGCAAGTTTGTTGGATCGTTCGCAAACTCTTGTCGACGTGGAGCATCCCACTGCCACGCACCGCTGCGCCACGCATTGGCAAGCGCAACAACGTGGTCGATTTGCACCTGATCTGAGGAATCCTCACCCTTGCGGAAATCAATCGTTCTACCCGTATAAGGATCATCAAGGATCCCCCCGACAACCACACAGTTCGGAGAAGAAGTCTTCATCTGCAGGCTGCGTAAATCCCTTCGAAGGATGTCATTTCGCGTATCGCAGCCATTTCGGTCGACATCTGCCCATCGCTGACCAAATTCATCACGTGAATAGCGTGGAACAGATCCGCTGCGCGTCTGAAGCACGGGAAGTTGATCCAGGGCTTTCGCGCTATCATCCACGCTCCCTAAGGAAGAATCCGAAGGACCGCTGGAACTATTCACCCCTGTGCCCCACACGCCAAAAGTACCGCCGACGATTCCAGTGTGGACAAGCGCGAAGGCCACTGCCACAATCGCGCATATAAGAAGAGCCCCCATCAGAAGCCGTGAGCGTCTGGGACCTTTTCGGCGCATCAACACTTACCTCCTTCTGACAACTATTCAGCCACTATGGCACAGGGAGCGCGCGCAGATATCAAGAGCCACAAAGTTGTGGAAAACGCCGAATAAGCGTTGATCCTGTGGAAAAATCCGCTGCGTAAATACCAGCGTCTTAGTCATCACTCCCGACGATCTTCGCGACTGACGCGCGTGCAGCCTTGCGATTTCGAAGATTCTCACGCACAAAGTACAGACACACCAGGATTAGGGTCAGTGATCCCATCGCGACCAGCTGTGCACGTCCGGCAGCGTTGAACATCATCAGAACCGCGATAGACAGCAATCCGATAACAGCGAACCAGGGAAGCCACGGCCAACCCGGCATCCTCAGGGACAAAACCCCCTCGGCCTCGAGCTTCGAGTGCAAGCGGATCTGCGAAATAACGATCATCACCCACACGATCAACAGCACCATGCCCACTGCATTAATGAGCACCTGCATGATCGACGATGGAAGATACCAGTTCAAGGCGACGGAAATAAAGGCCAGCGCCACAGAAACCGCAACCGAGCGGCGCGGGGTTCGCCCGTCCTCAATATCACCGTGAAGCGTGGTTACTCCAAGGGCCTCGTCACCCTCATCAACAGCTTTGCGCACGCGCGCACCCAGAATCCAAGTCGGTCCCATTCCGCGTGCAGACAGCGAGTATGCGATTCGGGAAGACGCGTAGATATTCGCAGAGAAGGCACTAATCAGTGCGGTGAAAACGATGACCTCCATAATCATTCCGACCGCAGGGATCCCCGCCATGTTCAAAACCGCAGCGAAAGGACTGGTCTTCATCTCATCCGAATTCCACGGCAGCAGGCAGATTAACAGGGCAACAGAGCCCACGTAGAACACCAAAATGCGCCAAATTACCGAGCGAATAGCCTGCGACATCGCACGCCTCGCATCATCGGCTTCGGCGGCGGCAATGGTGACAATCTCAAGCCCGCCAAAGGAGGTAATAATCGCAAGCAAACCAACCGCGATTCCGGGAAGGCCAGCAGGAGCAAAACCACCATTTCCAACGAATGCCTGGTGCAGGCTCTGAGCGCGCCCGGGAATAATTCCCGTCAGAAGGCCCAGTCCAACGACCAGGAAGAAAATAATTGCCGCGACTTTCAACCCTGCAAGCCAAGCCTCAACACGACCGAATTCACCGGCCGCCAGCAGGTTAATCCCGCCCAGGACAACAACGATGACCAAAGTGACAACCCACTGGTCAACACTGGGGAACCAAGTGGTAAAGATCTGCGCTGCACCGGTCATTTCCAGGCCGAGCACCATGATCAGCATGAACCAGTACAACCAGCCAGAAGTAAAACCCGCCCATCGGCCGATTCCTGCCTCGGCGTAGGTCGAGAAAGATCCCGAGGAAGGGATCGCGGCGGCCAACTCTGCCAGCGCATACATCACGGTGACAACGATTAATGCAGCAAGAATGTAGGACACCAAAACGGCGGGTCCGGCCTCGGAAACGGCCACGCCGGTACCCAGGAAGAAGCCGGCACCAATCGCGCTTCCCAGCGCCATCATCGACAGGTGCGCAGCCTTGAATCCTTTCGACGGAAGCCCACTCTCACCCGCGAAAGTCGCCTGCGACCCACCGCTGCCTTTCGCCATAGAGAGTGCTCCACTTAGAGCCTTGTCTGTACTCATTGATCCGAACTGTCCTCAGTAATCTTCTTGACCTCGTGTTCATCAAGTGAACGCAGCCGAAGGAGTGCCCGCAGCTGTGTTGCCGTCATGGTCAACGTCCAATCGTTATGCGAAGGGAGCTGCCACTTTCTCCAATGTGCAAGTACTGTGAAGCTCGACCCGACAATCGTCGCAACCAGTATGCCAATTTGTTCCAGGCCCGAGTGGCCAAAAGCAGCCATGATCGCCGCTGAAACAAATGCTGGCGTTGCGTAGAGGTTATTTCCGCCAAATACCTGGGGAACCATCCCCGCGGAAATATCTCGAATCATGCCGCCACCGACGGCGGTCATAATTCCCAGCAGAATCGCCGGTCCCACTCCCAGCCCAGCATTCAGCGTCTTCAACGCTCCAGTGGCCGCCCAGCAACCCAGAACGGTTCCATCGGCCAGCACCAGCGCAATCCTCCAGAAGCGAGAATCGAGGCGCCAGAGCATAGCGATTAGCGCACCGACCAGTGCAGTCCCCAAGTAGAAGGGATCGGTCAAGGCAACCGGTGGGCCTTGATCCAGCATAATGTCACGGAGCATTCCACCGGCCAGCGCACACATGATGGCCAACACCATAAAGCCGACTGCATCGAAACGTTTAATGCGCGCGATACGACCGCCGAGGACCCCGTTCAAAAGCACGCCAAGAAGATCGATGACGCGGTACAGGTCCGGCAAAGTTTGATTGAGAGTATCGAGCACGCTCACTATTGTTATCCACCTCTCAACAGAATCCAAGGTTGTGGACGCGCAGTCTCAATACCCAAGATTAAGGACGAGGCCGTTCCCGCCTACACAACAGCGCTGTCCCCTAGCTGCCCCCGATCAGGAGACGGCGGTGCCGAAGAGAAGACCCAGCAAGTACGTTGCACCAGCCGCACCAAAACCAACGGCGAGCTGACGGAAAGCGCGCGGTGCAGGTGCGTGACCTGAAAGAACCCCGACGATTCCGCCGGTGAACATGAGCGCGATACCGACAAGGACAACCGAAATTCCCGCAGCAAGCACTCCACCAAGCCTGAAAATATAGGGAATTAAGGGCAGGAGAGCACCAAGAGCGAAACAAATGAAGGACGAGATCGCAGCACGCGCCGGGGTGCCGACCTCTTCGCTTGCTCCCGCATCTTCATCTTTGTGCGTCGCAAAAATGGGGCGTCGCTCGGTGCCATCTGCACTTGCTGCAGCTTCGCCGCCAGAGCGGCGATCAGATTCCGCAAGTTTGGCAAAAACATCTGCTGCGTGTGCCTTCGCACTTTCCTGATCTTCCCCGCGAGCGCGGAAAAGCAGCGCCAATTCATTGGCATCGACATCGACATCATTCAAAGTGTTATCAACACCGGGATCAGGAATCGAGGCGTCCAATAGCTCACGCTGAGAACTCACGCTCACCCATTCACCGGCGGCCATGGACATTGCGCCTGCAAGCAAGCCGGCAACACCCGTCGTCAAAATGGCATGCGAGCTCATTCCTGCACCGACGACACCCAGGATCAACGCAAGGTTTGATACCAAACCATCGTTCACCCCAAAGACAGCAGCCCGGAAAGTTCCCGCTAGGGACTCACGCGAACGCTGCGCAAGGGAACGAACGACCTCGACATGCAGACGTTCATCGGCAGCAATCGCAGCGGGAACATCGGTGTCGTTGTCATAAGAGGATCGCTCTTCGGTTCGCTGAGCCATCGCCAGAATAAAAATCGTCCCGAACATGTAGGCCAGGGCAGATGAAATTCGGGTACGAATCGGAGGATGCGGTGCGGGAAGTGCATGCTCCCCCAGAAGAGATAGCCAGTACTCCTCATGGCGACCCTCGGCCTCGGCAAGGCCAAGAAGTACCTGACGTTCTTCGCCCGTCCGGCGTTCAGCAAGTGCGCGATAGGTATGCGCCTCCATGCGTTCTTCGGCCAGGTAGCGGCGCCAGCGTCGAATCTGCGCGCGCGAAACTTGCTTTTCAGTGTGATGGGAATCAGTCATTGTGAATGCGTCCGCGCCTCAGCCCGCGTAGGTTGGTAGATCGTCTTCGGTAATCTCCGGTTCAGCGGCCGGCATGCGGAACAGTCGTTCCTTCACCGCATCGGCAACTTTATCCGTGACCTTCTCACCCTGAGTGCGGACAAGCGCAGACATTTTTTCACCGGCAGCGTCTAGGGGACGAGCGATCAACGGGAAGCGACGGAGCTTTCCCGCGCACGCACAAATTCGCGCGTATTGTTCACGCCCCGCTCGGGTCCCCAGCACGTAGCCGATCCCGAAACCGACAGCGATTCCCATTTTCGTTCCCATGATGCGTCTTTCTTGTGCGATCAGGCGCATATGCGCCGGTGTGCGATGGTGACTATCGAATAAAAACTAGCCTAGTAGTTCCCCAAAGCGACACGCTACTTGTTTACCTTTTCGCACGTTGTGAGATGGGGTATTTCGCTTCTTCTACGAAACCAGTACCGTGGAGGTATGAGCGAAGTACGTATGAACACACCCCGAGGGATCACCCTGTCGGGAACTTTCGTTCAGCCCGTAGATTCACGGGACGCGGCTGTCCTGTTTTCGCATTCTTTTCTTGCAGATGAACACTCGGGTGGACACTACGATGACCTAGCTCGCGCCTATCGCAAAGCCGGGTACGCGACACTCCAATTCGATTACTCGGGGCATGGACGCTCCGATGACGAGGTGATTACGCGCGAGTCTCAGATCGAGGACCTCCAGGCCGCATCGGGCTGGCTTGCCGATCAGGGTTTCACCCACCAGATTATTCACGGTCACTCTTTTGGCTCGGTCACTGCACTTGCCGCTCACCTGGTTCATGCGACCGCGCTGTTTCTTTCTGCTCCGGTACTTGGCCCGCTCTCCTACGACTGGAGTGCAATTTTCTCCACTAGCCAACTAGACGAATTGGAGCACACCGGCCAGACCCGGATCCCGGACGACTCCGATGGGCCTCGCGAATTTTTCACGATCTCCAAGCAGACGCTGGCCGATCTTTCCATGGTCGATTCTTCAATCATCGATCCGAAGGGCGCACCCGCATTCATCCTCCACGATGCCGATGATATCGATTTGGGTCTGGTTGATCTGACGCGCGATGCTTTCCACCGTCTTCCCGACGGCTCTCGGGTTGAAATGGTTCACGATACCCGTTTTGGTGCCGGTGAACATCCAGAAATCCTTCTCGAGGCCGCGCTTGAGTGGGCGCATCTGTGGGCAGAGCCCAGTGGGGAGTTCCGCCAGTAACGTACACACCCAGCTGTGGCGAAAGTTCTTCGTTACCCTGAAGGGGTGTCCACTTCATCGCAGCCGAGGCGTCGGCGCACACATTCACGAAGGGGTCGTTCCCCTCATGCACCCGCGCCTTTCCGTCCCTTCACGCCTGAACAGCTTGCTGCTCGGGCCGCTGCGATTCCACTGATTTCTTTTCCCGATCTTCCGGTCAGTGCGAGGCGTGAGGAAATTGCGCAGGCAATTTCGCAGCATCAAGTTGTCATCATCTCCGGCGAAACCGGCTCCGGAAAAACCACGCAGATCCCAAAGATTTGCCTCCAATTAGGCCGAGGCGTGGCGGGCATGATCGGGCACACCCAGCCTCGCCGTATCGCAGCGCGTTCGGTTGCAGAGCGCATTGCCGCTGAACTTGGCCAAAAGGTGGGCAAAAAGCCCGATGAGGTCGTCGGCTACCAGGTGCGATTCACCGATGAGGTCGGTCCCACTACTTTGGTCAAACTCATGACCGACGGTATTTTGCTGGCAGAAATTCAGTCTGACCCGATGCTGGGTCGCTATGACACTCTGATCATCGACGAGGCCCACGAGCGCAGCCTGAACATCGATTTCATCTTGGGTTACCTTGCGCGTCTACTCCCCTTGCGCCCCGATCTCAAGGTCATCATCACTTCAGCGACCATTGATTCGGATCGTTTCGCGCGTCATTTCGGTCGACGGAACGGCCCGATTGGACAGGGCACGCTCATTGAAGCCGCACCGGTTATTGAGGTTTCGGGTCGTACTTTCCCAGTTGAAATCCGCTACCGTCCTCTTACCGCTGATACCCCGACTTCCTATTCCTCCTCAAGCACCTCCTCCGCTGCTCGGCACTTTGAAAACAACCTGGCCACGGCCTCGGCAATCGAGGAAGAAAGCACTGGAAGCGGCGTCGAACAACTTGTTTTAGAGGACCCGGATGATCCCCTTGCTCTGGAGGGCTATGGCGCGGGCCAAGACATTGACGTCGAAACCGCAATATGCCATGCGGTCGATGAGCTATGCGCTGAAGGCCCGGGGGATATTTTGGTATTCCTTCCGGGTGAGCGCGATATCCGCGATACCGAACAGGCATTGCGCGATCACCTGGGGAATCGTGCGCCCAGGGATATCTCGCACTCGAAGAACCCCGCAGATATCGAAATTTTGCCCCTGTTTGCGCGCCTCAGTTCTGCGGAGCAACACCGGATTTTTGAGGAACATAGCCATCGGCGCGTTGTTCTGGCAACAAACGTTGCTGAAACCTCGCTGACGGTTCCGGGAATCCGCTACGTGATCGATCCGGGACTGGCGCGAATTTCGCGCTATTCCAATAAGACAAAGGTTCAGCGCCTACCCATCGAAGAGATTTCGAAGGCCAGTGCAAATCAGCGCTCTGGACGTTGCGGACGCGTTGCGGACGGTATCGCGATTCGCCTGTATTCCGCTGATAACTTCGCATCGAGGCCGGACTTTACTGAGCCGGAAATCCTGCGTACCTCGCTGGCCTCGGTCATTTTGCAGATGAGTGCCTTGGGCTTGGGGGACGTTGCTTCTTTCCCCTTCGTCGACGCGCCGGACTCGCGGGCGATCCGCGATGGCATCAATCAGCTCATTGAAATTGGGGCACTGCGCCCGCTGGATTCGTCCAAGAACTCCGATTCTTCCGCGCTAGCACAGGGAAACCAAGGACTTGAGCTCACACGCATTGGTCGAGATTTAGCTCGGCTTCCCATCGATCCGCGCTTGGGCCGCATGCTGATCGCTGGGCATGAATCGGGATGCGCCTCGGAAATTTTAGTCATCGTTGCTGCGCTATCGATTCAAGATGTCCGCGAGCGCCCACTGGAACACCAGGAAGCTTCAGATACGGCACACGCGCGTTTTGCTGACCCCCACTCGGATTTCTTGACCTACCTCAATTTATGGCGCTACCTGCACGTCCAGCAGCGCGATCTTTCCGGTAGCGCATTTAGACGTATGTGCCGGGCAGAATTCATCCACTACCTGCGTTTCCGCGAGTGGTGCGATATCGCCCACCAGCTGCGCGATATGGCCCGCACCGTCGGAATCCACACCGAGCCCTTGGGAATGCCTTCAGCAGGTGATGTAATCGAGCAAGCGTCACGTACGGGAATTGCTGACGCTGCAGCGAAAGCTGCAGTTGCTTTCACACGTTCAACCAGCGCGGTCGACACCGACGATATTCACCGTTCGATCCTTGTTGGCCTGCTCTCCAGTCTGGGCGCATGGGATCCGGCAACTCGAGACTATACGGGTAGCCGAGGCACTCACTTCACCATTTGGCCAGGTTCGGGAATCACGGGCCATCCCGATTGGGTGATGACCGCGGAATTGGTTGAGACCTCGCGACTCTTTGCACGTACGGTCGCCCGTATTCGCCCCGAATGGGTCGAGCCATTAGCAAAAGACCTGCTCAACCATGTCTATTCCGAACCCACGTGGAATTCCTCGCGAGGCGCGGCTTACGTTCAAGAAAAAGTTATGCTCTACGGGCTGACATTGATCGCAGACCGCTCGGTGTTGCTGGGACGGCTGGGATCTACTCCCCTAGGTTCAATCCGAGGTGCTGTTCCAACAGATTCTCCTTTTGCGATCGCCCAGCAAAGCCCCATCACCGCCGCCGAGCTCGCTCGTGAAATGTTCATCCGCCATGCGCTGGTTAAGGGGGAGTGGCGCGAGCGTCATACCTTCCAACGTCGTAACGACGAGGCGATCGAACGTGCAAGGGAAACCGAGCGTCGCAGCCGCACCCACGGCCTCGTCGCCGATGAAATGGCGCTGGAGCGTTTCTTTGACGATCTCCTCCCCGCCTCGATCATCTCTGCAGGGCACTTTAATCGCTGGTGGAAGAACGAAAAGCGCCAGAATCCTCATCTCTTGGATTATCCTCCTGAGCTTCTTCTTCCTCGAGGCCTGGGCCAGACCGGAGAAGGCTTCCCTGACCATTGGCAGCAGGGAGAGCTTCGCCTTCCCCTGTCCTATGAGTTCCACCCCGGCTCCCCGCGCGATGGTGTTTCGATGTCCATTCCCGTCGAGGCCTTGGGGCGTGTGAGCGATGAGGGGACCGATTGGTTAGTACCGGGTATGCGCGAAGAACTCATCACCGAGGCAATACGCGCACTTCCCAAGGCCAAGCGCCGCCTGCTTGCTCCCGCTCCCGAGGTCGCAAAGAGCGTTGCCGCGTGGATTGATGATTTCCGAGACGGCCGAGTAAGTGCTAGCAAAGAGCTTGATAACGCACCCGCTGGTGAGAGTTCCGCTGGCGCTATTCCTGATGAAGATCCCGCCTCGCTGAGCGCCGCTCTTGGGCGCTTGGCGGCATGGGGACAGAAAACAGGTCAGGGTCGTAGCGATAGGCGCCTGTCCAAGTCCAGTACGTCTACGCAAGACCGGGGTAAAGGCCACGATCTTTCTGCAGCTTCCTCAGCTCAAAGCTCTGATAGGTCTCCGAAATCTTCGACTCAAAATCCCGGTGGAACCCACACCGCTACCGCACAGACTGGCTCGGAATCCTTCGACGAACTTTTCACGCGTGCAATCCGCGAGCTCCGAGGCGTTGACCTGAGTGATTCTGATATCCATACCATGCGCGACGCACTTCCCGATCATTTGCTCATGACCTTCGTTGTCCACGATCGTCAGGGGCGCGAACTGGGAAGTGGAAAAGATCTGGGGTATCTCAAACGCACCTTGGCCGGTGCGACCGATACTGCATTGCGAACGGCCGTTCGCCAGGCATTGACCGAAGCTCAAGAACGCAGCGCACATCGCTTGGACGTGGAAGCAAAGCCTGCGTCTGGGAGATCCTCCAGCAGTGCCTCTGAGCAGCCAAAAGCTCGCGCGCAAGGGAAGGCAGCGACGGCCTCGGGAGCAATCGATGGCAGCGAGGGCGCTCCCGGAAGCGAACTTTTCGCCGACGATCTTGAGGATTTCCCAACCACCCCTTTGCCAACCTCGATCGAATCTCAGGCACAGGGGCTCACCATTCGCGCATTCCCCGCTTTAGTCCCTCAAGGGAAGCCCGAGAATCCGCTGGCGGGTGTGCGTGTCATGGCAAATGCTTCGCAGGCAAGAAGTGAACACGGATTGGGTGTGGCGAACCTCGTCCTACGCCGCGTTCAGCTATCAACCAAGCGCGTCTCGACGCGTTGGAGTGGGCGCGAGGCACTCATGCTGACCTCAACTCCCTATCGAAGTACTGAGGCTCTGATCGCAGATGCACAGTGGGCAAGCGTGCGCACGCTCACGGTGTCTCTGAGCGGAAATCAAGGGCTGTGGACGATACGTAATCGCTCGAGCTTTGACGACCTTTCCCAGCGCGTGAGGGATCTGCACGAAGACCAGGTTTATTCGATTATTGAAGTCGTTGTGCGCGCGATGGAATCCTGGGCGCAGCTACAAGACACCCTTGCGACTGCGGATGCACAGGCCTATTGCGCACTCCGCGAGGATGTCGAAAGGGTCGCGCATTCCCTGGTATTTGATGGATTCATTGCAGCAACACCTATTGAGCGCCTTCGTAACCTTCCGCGATACATTCAGGCTCAATCTTTACGCGTCCGTAAAGCTTTGCGTTCACCTTCCGATCTTGCGCGTGACGAGGATTCTACTCTGGCCTTAGCACAGGTCGATGAGGAGCTCAATGAACTTTGTGAGCTCATGGATACGCGTCCTTTCGACGCGCGCAACGCCAGTGCATTTGAAGAACTTTTGTGGATGCGTGAAGAGCTGCGCGTTTCTCTATTTGCGCAAGAGCTGGGGACCGCGCGCAAGATTTCACCTCAACGCATGTTGGCAGCGATTGATCGTCTTCACGAGGCCATATGAAGCGTGAAGACGCACGCGCAATGGCACGTGAATTGATGGATCACCACGGTTTAAGAGACTGGTCGCTGCGATTTGATCGTGCGCGTAGACGCGCGGGGGCATGCGTCCATACGCTTCGCGAAATTCGGCTCTCGGGGCCGTTGGTTGACCTCTACGATGCGGAAACGGTACGTGGCGTCATCCTGCACGAAATTGCCCACGCCCTAGTTGGCGCCTCGCATTATCACGATGCGATCTGGCAGGCGAAAGCTCGCCAACTTGGTGCCCCCGATAGCGCGCGCTTATCGGCATCCTTGCCCTCGCCTCGGCCACCATGGGTGGGAGCATGCCCAGTGTGCGGAACACGGCGGGAACTCTATTCGGCTCCCCGACGGGTCACCTCTTGCGGTGTGTGTTCACGCACTTTTGATACCTCGCGAATCTTTATCTGGTCCTACAAAGGACAACCCCGTCAACCCGGCGGACAGTATGCTCGCCAACTACGCAGTTTGAGACGATATGGTCACCCAAATGGATGACAATGCGTAAATGTACTGACGGGCGTTACCATATCTCCATTCACCTGATCACTTTTGCTGAAGGACGTATACATGTCTGCTTCCACCCCATTCGACGACGGCGCAACGACCAACACTGGCGAAGAACGCGAAAATCTGACCTGGCAAGAGTTCGGCGACGCCGCACGTGAGCTGGCACAGCAGATCGTGAATTCTGGGTGGAAGCCCGACCTGATTGTTGCAATTGCGCGCGGTGGACTGATCCCCGCTGGAGCAATTGCCTACGCAATGGGTGTGAAGGCCATTGGAACCATGAACCTTGAGTTCTACACCGGTCTGGGTGAGACTCTGGATGAGCCTCAGGTTCTACCGCCCCTGATGGATGTTTCGGCTCTGGATGGCAAGAAGGTATTGGTCGTCGATGATGTCGCAGACTCGGGTAAGACCCTGAAGAAGGTTATGGAACTGATCGACGAAGACGGACTGAGCCTTGATGGTAAGACCCACGCAAAGGTCGACGCTCGCTCGGTTGTTATTTATAAGAAGCCCGTCTCGATCATCGATCCGGACTACATCTGGAAAAAGACCGCTCTGTGGATCAACTTCCCCTGGTCGGTTTTGCCTGTGGTCGAGGCCGAGTAACACTCAACTTTGAACATAAATATACGGGACTGCGCGCTGCTCGCAGTCCCGTTTCATTAAACGACCGGCATTTCCCAATCGATGCCGCTTACACCGCAATGAGCGGCATATAACTCCCGCTTAGGTCACTCCCAGGCACTTTTCGCCTTCCGTGATCACACGACTCAAAGAGATATGCCGCCGCCCCACAGGCCCAGCGAGAATCCTCACTGGCACGACGAATCACAACCGGAAGCACTTCCCCAGGAGAGCCCACAGTGAAGAGCTCGTCCTCAAAGAGGACCGCCCACTCCGAGGAAAGAATCCGCACTGCGCTTCCATCAAGGACGATGTGATCAATTTTGGTCATTTCGCTGAGCTGCTCCAGACACATCGCAAGGTTGCGAACAAAGCCCAAAACCGCCTTTCGGCAAGCTTGATCTCCGCCCTGCGCCATACGAATCAGTTCTTCGATATCGCGGGGCCGATCAGTATCACCAGCACTCATACGGGCAGCGCGCGCCTGCCCAATAACGGCTGAAGGAACCAGCGACCCACTGACACATCCGTAATGCCCCTGTGCGCATACCGCATTACTTCCCTCAAGACGAAGGTGAGCAATTCTTCGGTAATCTCCAGCGGGATCAGGGCAGATTGCGCCATTCTTCACTTCGACGTAGCAGACGTTTTCCGCGATCTGAACGATCAGGAAATTATCCAAACGCCGTCCGACACCGTATATGGCTTCGTACGTTGCCAGCCCTTCAAGACTGTTGATGAGAGAAAGCGGAAGTCCGCCCTGGCCAGAAATTGAATCGAGGAGCGGAAAGTCCAGCCATCCCAGCTCTTCGACGGTGCACCTTCGCCCATCGATCACTTTCCCACCAAGGGATAGGCCAATTCCCTTGATGTCCCCATATGAACGAACGCTTTCTGCCATCTCACTGCAGAGAGTGTTAATCGTGGCAAGAATGGCATTCGAATTATCTAGAACGATTCGCGCACGCTCTTCACGCGCACGCCCAGATCGATCCATGACAACGGCATGAACCCTTCCAGGTAACAGCGCAATTCCAACAGCACACTCATCAGAGCGTGTGAAATGCGGTATGTGAATCGGCGGCCCCGGAGGGTCGGCAGTTTTCTTGTGAATATCGTATGGCTCCATCGCGCACCCCTTGATAACTTCTTCGTCACCTAGACACGGGCGTATCCAGCGCGCTCAGTGTACACCATGACCACCTACAATTGCCCGGATTTCAACATTATTGAGCAAACCAGGCCCGCATATAACCATAAACATTCGCATTGCCATAGACCGAGCAGTCATCACCGTGTCCGGCAAGCGCCCCCTGGTTGGGAACATAGGGCGTGTAGTTATACAAACTGGCGGTTGCACGATTAGCCGGGGTGATTTCAACGGATGTGCATTCTTCGGCGGGACCGTAGCGGGCCTCGACCCTTTCTCCCGCACGGAAACGGAACCGCTCAGGCCTTACCCGATAGATCGCAAACTGGCGTGCGGCATAATAAACCTGCCGTTGAAAACCGGCATAATCCGGATCGCAGGTCGAGTTATCCGGGCAAGCGTATCCCATTGCACTGGGATAGCTAAACCACTGAAACATTCCACCCGAGGCGTAGATCAGCCCCTGCTCTTTTTGCAGTGTCACCAACAAAACTTGGGGATTTACTCCACATGAACGTGCTGACTGACCAATAATCTGCGCAGCGGTTTCTTCTTCGCCGCCCTGGTATCCCCATTGGCAATACTCATCAGCAGGAAAAGTCTCGGTGACGGCTTTAAAATCCTTCAAACACGGAACATCCTGATCATTCACCCGGCCCGCGCGACAGCCCTCTCCTTTTTCGTTGATAAAAGCAGCGATCTGCTCATCATTCATGGCGCTCGAGTCATCCAGCACAGCATCAGACATGATGTTTTCCGGGTCAAAACCCGAATAGTCCAAAGAAATTCCGCGAGGTACCTCAGAAGCTGTTTCTTGCGGCTGCTCTTGTGGCGTTGTGTCCGTACAGCCGACTATCCCAATTGTCGAGGCCGCCGCTACACAAAGTGCGACAAGCGCGCCTATGCGCTTGTTTCGTTTCGTCACCGAGTTGTGCTCCTCATGATGTACTCAATGATGGCTGGAGTGCAGTTCTCAATGGTCTCACGAGTGGCCTCAAAATCAGAATAATCACCGTACCAGGGGTCCGGAACATCGAGGTTACGCCCGTGACTAAACTCTTCCCCACTCACTTCAAATTCGCGGAACATGCGAATCTTCGGATCGGGCCCTCCTGCAAGCCTTTCGAGGGCGCGAAGGTGGGAGGAAGTCATCGCAAGAATCAGATCCCAACGCTGAAGCTCCCCCACCTCGACTTGGCGGGCTCGGTGCGAGGGGACACGATACCCGCCCTCTCGCAGCGCTCGCGCAGCACGAGAGTCGATCCCGTGTCCATGTTCTTCATCGCTAATCCCGGCCGAATCAACAACGACATCAAGCCCACGCTGTGCGGCGACTTCACGCAGGATTTCTTCGGCCATGACCGAGCGGCAGATATTGCCGGTACACACCATAAGGACGCTATAGGACACGGGATCAGCTCACTTGTTGAAAAGTGAGAGGTAGGCGCAAATGGCCTCGAAGGAGTGGTATGCAGCCTTCTCACCGTTCATATGGAAGTCCTCATCAGCGCCTTCTCCCGTAAGATCCGAGATCGCACGCAGGCAGATCCAATCCACGCCGTTCGACCAGCACACCTGCGCCATGCCGCATGTTTCCATATCAACAGCCAGCGCATCGGGGAAGCCCGCGCGGATACGGGCAACGACCTTTTCCGAGGCGAAGGAGTCGCCGGTAACGATGCGGCCGGTGCGCACGTGGTGCGGCTGGGCATCGTTGAGGCCCGCGAGCGCGTCGATCGCGCGCTGCGAGGAGTGGTAGTCGACAGGCATACGCGGAATCTGGCCCAACTCATAGCCGAAAACAGTAGCGTCGGCATCGTTGTAGATCGTGGCGATCGCTCCCGCAATGTCGCCCACTTGGATTCCGCCCTCAAGACCGCCCGCAGTGCCACCCGCGATCACGATCTTCGGGGTGGCCAGGGTCAGGCCTCGGGCCACTGCTGCTGCTGCGTTCGCAATGCCAATACCCGAGGTAATGACGACGACGGTGTGGCCTTCGAGCTGACCAAGGGCATAGCTCTGCTGGTGATGACCGTCGGCACCCACAACAAGGGTTTCAACCGCGTGAGAACCGGGAAGAGGCGCAAGCGCATCCAAGAAAGGCTGGGCTTCCATCACCATCGCGCACTGAATGAAGGCGTCGACCTCGGGAAGCTGACGCGAAGGGGTCAAGGTCAGGGACATGAGTACCTCTCTGAGAAGTGTCTGGGGGCCGTCAGGTCTGAATAATTACTTTGCTGCCGCGGCGTCATCCTGTGTGACAACCAGCCACTTGTCGCGGTGATTGAGGAACTCGCGAACGGCTTCCTGCGCGCCTTCTAGGGAGTGGTTTGCACCCCAGCCGCACTGCACCTCGTTTGCCGCAGGAACTTCAGTGGCATTGAGGATATCTTCGAAAGTCGCCTGCAAGATCGGCAGGAACTCCTCAGTCTCAACGCCCAGGAGGAGGGCATAGAAGCCGGTCTGGCAACCCATGGGGCCAAAATCGATGAGCTTATCGGTGTGGTTGCGCATCAGTTCAGCACTGAGGTGCTCGATGGAGTGAACCGTGGGCATCTCAAGGTGCGCCTTATTGGGCTGGGTAAAACGAACGTCGTACTTGATGAGGACATCGCCGCCGGGAAGAGTCTTCCGATCTGCAACGCGGACGTAAGGAGCAAGGACAGTGCGGTGGTCGAGGTTAAAGGACTCAACATTCATGCGTTCACTCATAAAACCCAGTTTATCGGGATTTAGGTGGCGTGCTCGGGCGAGTCTCGGATACCGCACGTTGTGTAGAACACCATCAATGACGGGCTTTTCATGCGCTTTTCGCTGAAAACTCCTCTTCATTGCAGCGAAGCGAATGAATGATCACCATCGTTCATCTCCAGTTATTTTCAGGCACAATAGAGGCATGGATCTTCAGCCGTCGATTGATGTCACTTCTCCCGATCAGTACAGTGCAGGCACCCCTACACCTGCAGCCATCGTCGCCGGTGAAGTTCCCGCCAGCGAGGCCCATCGCCCGCTCTCTGCTTTCGACATGTTTTCAATCGGTATTGGCCCCTCTTCATCACACACGGTCGGTCCGATGCGTGCGGGCCTTGCCTTCTCTACAGAGCTGTGTGCGCTTCCCGATTATTCACATCTGTCTCACGTAACCATTGACCTTTTTGGCTCCCTTGGAGCAACCGGACGAGGTCACAACACGGACCGTGCGGTGCTACTGGGATTAGCGGGATATGACCCTGAGACCGTGTCCATTGAAACGGTCGAGAGTCTGATTCCCCAGATTGCCTCCAGTGGCCGTCTTCCGTTTGCGGGTGGCCGTGAAATTCCTTTTGATATCGAATCTGATATCCGTTTTCTTCCGCGCACGATCCTGAGCTACCACGTCAACGCGCTCACAATCACGGCCTACGCAGACGAGAGCTTGATCCTCGAGCGCACCTACTATTCGGTGGGTGGCGGCTTCGTCATGGCCCAGACGAATAACGATCCTGAACACCCCGAGATCGCATCCTTGGCCTCTGCACAAGAGACAACAGGAATGTGCACGCCCGCGCCCTATCCCTTCTCGACGGCCGCACAGCTTTTGGCGCAATGCGCACGCACTGGCCTATCCATCGCCGAGGTTGTCCGCGCAAACGAACTTTCTGCGCGCTCCGAGGTGGCCTTGGATGCCTACCTCGACCAGATCGCGCACACGATGTTCCACGCGATTGAGGCGGGGATTTCCTCCACCGGTATTTTGCCCGGTGGACTGGATGTTCCTCGGCGGGCGAACGCCTTGGCCGCACAATTGCGCGCGCGTGCCGAGAAGGCTTTTTCGGCGAGTGAGCGCCGAGGCTGGGCCGGGGTTATGCAAGATCCCCTGCGTGCCATGGATTGGGTCAACCTCTACGCGCTGGCTGTGAATGAAGAAAATGCGGCCGGGCACAGGATCGTCACCGCACCCACCAATGGCGCAGCTGGCGTGATCCCCGCAGTGTTGGGCTACCTCGTTGCTTTTTGTCCCGAGGCCGGAGCAAGTTTCCCTGACTTCTCCCCCTCGAATTTGGCTGGGATTTCAGAACTTCCTCTGGATGACTCGTCAGAGTCTGCCAGTTGCCGTCGCGCATCGATTCACGAGTTCTTGTTGGCTGCGACTGCAATTGGCGCTTTGATCAAGACAAACGCATCGATTGCCGGTGCTGAGGTTGGCTGTCAGGGAGAGGTCGGCTCGGCCTCGGCAATGGCGGCTGCAGGGCTTGCTCAGGCTCTGGGCGGCACCCCTCAGCAAGTGGAGAACGCTGCCGAGATCGCCATGGAGCACTCCTTGGGTCTGACCTGTGATCCCGTTGGTGGGCTTGTTCAGATCCCGTGTATTGAGCGCAATGCGATTGCTGCTGTTAAGGCAATTAACGCTGCTCGTATGGCCCTGTGGGGCGATGGCCGACACACGGTGTCCTTGGATGTCGCCATTGAGACAATGCGTCAGACAGGAAACGACATGCTCTCAAAGTACAAGGAGACCTCAGCGGGCGGCCTGGCCGTCAACGTTGTGGAGTGTTGATCTCCGCTTCTTCGCCGCTTTCGCTAAGTGCGGACACAACGGCTGCAGCACCTTCCTCAGCCTCATTCTTCTTGCGATTCTTGCGGGCAAAGAGCCAGAGGACTGCGGTCACAATGAGCACGGCGATAATGCCGACGACAACGGCGATCATCCAGGTCTGAACGACAGCGGGTTCAACCTTTTCCGATTCTGCAGCAACTTGCTGATCATCCATGGGAACGCGCTCACCGGTGACAAGCAGTCGGTGAGTATTGATGCCGTAGGGCGTACAGGTAATCAGGGTCGCGAGGTCTTTTCCGGCAACCTTGTTCAGGCTCTCTGTTTCATTAGGAAGAACAGTCCGAATATCAGTGACCTTGTATTTGAGGTGACGGCCTAGAACTTCAATGTAGAAGACGTCGCCAACTTTAACGCGGTTGAGGTGGTCGAACATGGTTGCGCTTCCCAGTCCGGAGTGGCCGGTGAGGACCGTGTGGGTTCCTTCGCCACCAACGGGGAGCGCAGTTCCAAAGAGGTGTCCAACGCCTTTTTCAAGAGTTGAGGTCTCGGTGCCGTGATAGATCGGAAGGGTGATATTGGCCGAAGGGACCTTAACGGTTGCCATCACGGGGTTCACATTAAGTTGTGAGAGGTAATCGGCGTATTGGGGGGTGTTCGGCCGCTGAGATTCCAACCAGGGGTCAAGGATGGGTGCTTCGGCGGCTTGGCGGTTGTATTCATCGGCGCGAGCAAGTTGCTCTTTCAGCACATCGGGACCAAGGTTGGTTTGTTCGGCGCTGAACGCTTTGGCAATGCGCTGTTGTTCGAGGTTGTTCTGATAGGTCGCGATGACGGGATAAAGCAGAACCAGAATCCCCAGCACCAGCAGAACGGGCGGAAGGATCGTGAAGAGGCGACGGCGACGTTGGGCCTTGCGAATGCGTTGATCACGTTCTTCCGCAGTTTCAGATGTTTCTTCCTGAACCTGGGTATTTGAGAGGCTGTCGTCTGCGTGGATCTCGTTCTCGCTCATGAGTCGCCTTTTAAATGGGGGGTTATGGGGGTTGCGTTGATTGTATAGAAACGGGTGCGGGAAGACCCACGGGTCTTCCCGCACCCGGCTAAATCTCAGTTAGAGATCAGGCGTTTTCCTTGCGACGCTTGTTCGCAATGGTGATTGCACCAGCGCCAGCAACGAGTGCCGAGCCAGCTGCGATCAGCACGCCCACACCGGCAGCACCGGTAACGGGCAGGTGGAATCCACCATTGTGAGGAGCATCCTTGACCGTGGTCTCCAGGGTGTACTGGTTGTCAGCGGTCGAGTTGGTCTCGAGGACCTGGAAAGCGATCGGGCGAGTCTGGAGCTCGAAGCCCGCGGGGGCCTTGGTCTCAACGAGGCAGTACCAACCGGGGTTGGTGACCTTGGCGTTGTTCGCCCAGTCGTTGTTGCGCAGGCCATCGATGGTGACCTCACCGTTTGCGTCGGTCGTGTAGGTCGTGGTTCCGGCGGGCGAGAGCTTCTCATCGAGGGTCGCGTCGACGGAGTCGAAGTTCTTGGTGGGAGTGCTCTGAGGCGTGCACTTGTACACCTCGAACTCTGCGCCTTCGAGCTTGGCGTTGGCGTCCGCGGATGAGACCTTCGTGATCTTCACCTTGCCGAACTTGGAGACAACCTCGGAGTTCGGGTAGTCCGGCGGGGGAACCTCACCGGAGCCGGGAGTCCAGCCGTTGGAGGGGGCGTTGGGGAGCAGGATGGCCTTGTTCTTGAACAGGCCGTCGTTCTCCACCTTCTGAGCGACGGTGCCGACCAGGTCCATCTGGACCTTGGTGGTGTCGTCCTTGCGGTTGTCGAGCAGCTTCTGGCGACCGGCAGCGGTGAACTCGGCGGTCCAGAACTTGGTCTTGCCGTCGGTGCCGTCAGCGGCGATCAGCGTGTAGTCGGTGCCCTTCTCCAGAGCAACCTCACCGTTCTTGCCGTTGATGATCTTCAGCGTGATGCCAGACTCGGGCAGCTCCACGCGCTTGTCGTACTGGTCGACGACGTCGTAGTAGTCGAGGGCCTCAGCGGCGGGGATGTCCGACTTGATGGTGTAGGAGATGGCCGAACCAACGGCGGGGGTGTTCTCGTCGGCAACGGTCTTCTCGACGCCGGCCTTGGAGTTCTTCGGGTATGCGTGAACGTCGTAGACCCACTTGTTGAGGTCGGTCGGGTGCGTCATGGGCACCGTGATGATGAAGGGCTTGGAGCCGACGTAGCCCGCGGGGGTCTCGGTTTCAGTCACGACGTAGGCGCCCAGGGGCAGGTTGGAGAAGGTGGCCAGACCGCCGCCAGCGGTGGTCTTCTCAATTGCTGCGTCAACGCCGTCTGCCTTAGCGGTAGCAACGTCACCGTTGAAACCAACGAGCTTCTCCCAGCCGGCCTGCGTGGTCAGGTCGACATTGGTCAGACGCTCGACGGTAAACTTTGCGCCGTCAAGCGGGGTGCCGGTGACGGTGCTGTCCTCAAGACCGGTGCCTTCGGTGGTGCCGTTGGTGGCATCCTTCACCAGCTTGTGGATGGTGATAGAGCCGGTCTTGGAGGTGTCGAGGTCGACCAGCGACGGGGCGCGCTCAACGGTGGCAACAACACCGAATGCCGATGCGGAGGGGGCTGCCGTGGCAATACCCGGAACCGCTGCAGCGCCGGCGGCAACCGCGATAACGGCGAGGAGGCTGACGCCTCGACGGGTCTTAAGAGTTGTCATTATTGTGTTCTCCTGTTGTACGGGATCTTTAAACAGATCGAGTGATGGTGATTGAACTAGTCATTTACAGGGTCAGTGTCTCAGGCGAATTTATCTGCCTTCCGACGCTGTTTCATGGTGACCAGCGAGATCACCATCGCCCCGCCCATAAGCGCCACTGCGACGCCGATGTACGGGTAGATTCCGAAGCTGCCCGAGACGGGCAGGTGTCCTACCTCAGTGTCTTTCACGAGGAGGGTGGCCTTGCGGGTATTTCCAACCAGGAAGCCCTTGGGACCGGGCAGGCTGCCGGAGATTGAAGAGAAGGCCTGAACTGCGCCCTTGGCCCACTTGGCCGTATTTTCCACTTCATCTCCGAGCTCAACCTTTGTGCCGGTGCCGTCTGCCTGAGCGGCATTCAGCGTGAAGGTGATGGGCCTGGGAAGGAGCGAGTGCCCCGCCGGGGCCTTAGTCTCAACCAGCCAGTAGACGCGGCCGAGTTCCAAGTCGTTGACGGACCAGTAGTAGCCGTCGGTTGCATTCGCTTGGGTCAGATTCTTGACCACGGTGGCGTTGGCATCAGTATTCGGGTTGGCGTTATAGATTGCGAACTCAGCACCCGACAGGGGGTACATCGTGACTCCCTTGGGACCCGTGTACTGGTTATCCGCGTCGGCGAAGGTCTTACCGGTATTCTGCGTACCGGCCTTCACCACAACGAAGTCGTGCGGAACGGTCGGGCCACAGGCCTTGTTGTTATCGGTACCATCCCAGTCCTTGCCTTGTTCAGCGTAGACCTGGTTGAAGAGACCGTAGCCCGGCTCTGGAATGCCCACTGAATCTGCTCGGCAGGCGAGGTTCTCTTCCGAGTAACCAGCCGCGGCAGTATTACGCGTCACCGTGAAGCGAATCCAAAATTCCTTTGAGGCATTGGGAGCCAGTTCGACGCCGTTCGTCAGGGTGTACACCCCATTCGTTGCAGTTGCATCGGAGGCAGTGTCCAAACCTGCTTGGGTTTCAGCGATCTTTGCGGACTGGATCTCGAGGCCCTTGGCAAATTCGGGCTTGTCGGTGAGCTTACCGGTGTTGGCAGCCAAGGTACCGTCGTTGGTGGCGACGATCTTGTAGTCCACGGTGAAGTTGGTTGCGCCGGTGGCGCCACCGTTGTGCTCGATGGACTTTTCAACGCGCAGCTTGGGAGCCTGGTATTCGTTGACAAAAGTACAGGTGATGGGTGCCGCCTCGTTGGACGCTGCGCCGCCGACGTTCTTGAAGTTGACGCCGCGCTCGGTGCGGGTCACGGCGACGTCTTCACCGATGCCGTTGACGCACTTGATGTCCTTGAGGTTCCACTTGTCCTCGCCGCCGGTGTTGATCTCCTTCTCCGTGATGGTGAAGTCGGAGTTGCCGACCTCGAAGGGGATGAACACCGAGTCGTACTTGGCGTTAGCCTCGCCGAAGCCGGTGGGGGTCAGCGACGCGACCGGGTCGGCTGCGGAGATGTACGAGGTCTTGGCCGGGGCGGACGAGGCCGTGGGCTTCGAGACGGTCACCGTGCCGGTGGTCGCCGGCGTGCGGTCGGTGTTATCCGCCCAGGTGGAGCCGGTCGTCACCGCGAAGTTGGCGGCCGGGATCGTCGGGTTGGCACCCGAGGGGTCCTCGACGGACTTCACGATACGCACGCTTCGCTCCTCGGTGATGACGCCGTAGAGGCAGGCGTAGTTAACCGAAAGCTCCTGCGTGATGAAGGTGTTGGTGCGCTCGGCGTCCGCCGGAACGGTGGTCGGGCAGTTGGCCGTCGGGATGGAGTTGAAGTTCTCCGGGGTCAGGAAGTTCGTTGCGTTCGTGGCAGGAACAAAACCCCAGAGGTGCAGACGGTAGGTACGGCCGTTCTTCGTGAAAGTACGGTCCGAAGTAGTCTTCGTGAGTTTGACGGTATCGGAGACGTACGGGTTTTCATTGACGTTACCCTTGGCACCCGGCCAGGTGCGCGGAAGAACTTCTTCCCTAGTGAGCTGGTCGCGAGGCTGCTCCGCACCACCGTTGTAGTACTGGCTGTACAGGTCGTAGTCGCCGTTGCCCTCACCCACGTACTTCACGCAGTACATGCGCCCCGAGCGGGATTCGGGCAGGTTCGTGTAGCCCTGCGAGGGATCGGCTGCGTTGACCGGGTTCGGCTCGTAGGCAGGACCAATAAAGTCACCAGCGGCCGTGTAGCCAGGACGGCCAGCTTCACCATTAAGAACCAGGTCACGAGGGAGCTTGTTGTTGATTCTTTGGGTCGCATCCCAGCCGTTTCGACCAAACTGGGGGGAGCACAAGCCGTATACGCCATCCGTCTTGACGTAGGCGCCGCCCTTGCGGTAAATGATCGTCGAGGCCAAGGTATTGAAGGACTCGTAATTGACGAACGGGTACGACTCGCCGGTATCGCCAGGAATCAGCCCCGTCAGCTGCAGATTGAGGGACGAGTGCAGGTACTGCTGAATTTGCGAAGTACCGCCAATCGGCAGGTTGTTGTGGCGGATCGCGCCGAGCAGGAAGGTCTGACCCGGCTCAACCTCGCCCGGATTGTTCGGCTTGAAGCCGATGGCACTCTGGCCATTCACCCAGATCTTCGTGGAGTCAGCAGCCCACTTGTCGTAATGAGCCTGCATCCAGTCCTTGGAAGCCTGAGAGTCACCAGAGCCCGTATTATTGGTCTGATCGTCCCACTTCCAGGGCCAGCCGCGGGCAATGTAGGTCCACGCATCGTTAGCCTTCGCGTAGGCACCACCGAGGGTGGTCGTAACGGGAGTATTGCCCGTGCGGATACGATTCTCCGTCATACCCTTGACAATGCCGTAGCGAATGAAGTTGTTGTAGTCGGTGGTTGTGTCAGTCTCAGAATTATTCGTGACACCCCCACCCATCCAAGCAGAGACTTCGCCGACGTCAATCTTCGTAGCAGCGGGCTCTTGCGCTGCATACGCAGGCTGAGGAGTAACGAAGCTTCCGACAAGTGCACTACCGGCGGTTGCTGTTACAGCAAGTGCCGCTACGAAGCGCGTCGATACAGACCTGCGTTTCGACGTAGCTGAGCTTTTCGCATTCGTCATGCTGGAGGTGCTCCTCATGTCATGGGATAGCTGACAGTTTTCTGACAACACGTCATTGACTGCGCATGCGCCAACAAATGCGTGTGTCATCTACCGCCTGTTGAGATAGGAATGATTAGAGGGTATGCAACACCCTCTCGATTTACAATTGAATCGTACAGGTAGCTTTCAGCTAACTATCGCAAACATGGCAGAATTAGGCATAAAATTTCAATAATTCCATCCATACAAATATCTTTCGACCTGCAGATACATAAAAGCGCTAGATATTTCAAAAGGGTCATTTGCAGCTAATGGTGATATACCTCACAGCTCCCAGTATTTACGCATTTTTTATTCAGAAATCGCGCATCTTCCACTCATTTGAGCTTTCCTGACACAAGTTCTCTATCCGTCAACCGTGCAACTGAGGAAACGCTGGAGCATGCACATTCCTTAATCGCGGGGCAACCAACCCATCAACCGCACTACTGGATGAGCGCTACGTACGACACGCCGACATGGGCACAAAATTTTTCGAATTTTTCGTGCGCTTACCCACAGCCTCAATTCGCTCTGTGGAGAAATAGAGGAGCTCTATCCACAGGTCCCCTCGAGCATAATTTCCTCAAATTACACCGATGTAAGCCACCCTCATCCACACCCCATCCACAGAGGGGCAGTCGTCCATCCACATCTAGGGTCAGCAACATAGTTAGACACAACATATTGGGTCTCGTGACGAAAGCACACACAAGGTGTAGTGTTGTCGCATGTTCCGCTCCCCCGGGTAAACAGCGGAGAAAACACACATCAACACACGACATTGAAAGGTCCGACCATGTCTATCACCGTCTACTCCAAGCCCATGTGTGTCCAGTGCGATGCGACCTACCGCGCACTCGACAAGCAGGGACTGGACTACACGAAGGTCGACCTCACCGAAGACCCCTCGGCACTCGAGTTCATTAAGGGCTTGGGCTACCAGCAAGCTCCCGTCGTTATCGCCGGCGAAGACCACTGGAGCGGCTACCGCCCCGATCTCATCAAGGCCGCAGCACAGGCCTCGGCAATGGGAACGGCACGCATCGTTAACGCCTAAAAGCAACCCACCCGGTCCCCCACGCAAACCGGGGGACCGGGTCACTTTTTGCTCCCTGCCCAGGGACGGCCTCGTGAAAGGAAAAGACCACATGGTCAACGTCGTCTACTTCTCGTCGGCGACGGGCAATACCCGCCGTTTCGTGGAAAAACTCGGATTCCCAGCACAGCGAATCCCACTTCTCCCCCGTGACGGATTCCTTCACGTCGATCAGCCCTACGTCCTCATCGTCCCCACCTACGGCGGCGGCAACATCAAGGGAGCAGTCCCCAAACAAGTCATCAAGTTCCTCAACGATGAACACAACCGTGGCCTCTGCCGCGGAGTCATCTCTTCCGGGAACACCAACTTCGGCACGGCCTACTGCCTGGCCGGAGACATCATCTCCGCAAAATTACACATCCCCCACATGTACAAATTTGAGCTCCTCGGCACCGCCGAAGACGTCTCACGAGTTCGCGAAGGATTGAGCGAGTTTTGGCAGAAAACCTCACTGACACAGGAGTAGAACCAGCCCCCTCCCCCGAGCTGGATTACCACGCGCTCAACGCGCAACTAAACCTCTACGACGCCGACGGCAAGATCCAGTTCGAGGCCGATCGACAGGCAGCACGCCAGTACTTCCTTCAGCACGTCAACCAGAACACCGTCTTCTTCCACGACCTGGAAGAGAAGATGGAATACCTGGTCGAGCAGGGCTACTACGAGAAGCACGTCTTGGACCAATACGATTTCCAGGACATCAAGGACCTCCACAAGCAGGCCTACGCCCACAAGTTCCGCTTCCCGACCTTCCTGGGCGCCTTCAAGTACTACACCTCGTACACGCTCAAGACCTTCGACGGAACCCGCTACCTGGAGCGCTTCGAGGACCGCGTCGTCATGGTCGCGCTCTACTTGGCACAGGGCGATATCGAGATGGCGCGCCACCTGGTCGACGAAATGATGACCGGGCGCTTCCAGCCGGCAACCCCGACCTTCCTCAACGCCGGCAAGGCAGCGCGAGGCGAGCTGGTCTCCTGCTTCCTTCTGCGCATCGAAGACAACATGGAGTCCATCGCCCGCGGTATCAACTCCGCGCTGCAGCTTTCCAAGCGCGGTGGTGGCGTCGCCCTGCAGCTCACCAACCTTCGCGAGGCCGGCGCCCCGATCAAGAAGATTCAGAACCAATCCAGTGGCGTGGTTCCCGTCATGAAGCTTCTCGAGGACTCCTTCTCCTACGCGAACCAGCTGGGCGCACGTCAGGGTGCGGGTGCCGTTTACCTGCACGCACACCACCCGGACATCATGCAGTTCCTGGACACCAAGCGCGAGAACGCGGATGAAAAGATCCGTATTAAGACTCTCTCCTTGGGCGTGGTCATCCCCGACATCACCTTCGAGCTGGCCCGCAAGAACGAGGACATGTACCTCTTCAGTCCCTACGACGTCGAGCGCGTCTACGGCGTGCCCTTCTCGGAAATCTCGGTCACCGAGAAGTACCACGAGATGGTTGACGATGGCCGTATCCACAAGAAGAAGATCAACGCACGTCGCTTCTTCCAGACCATCGCTGAAATCCAGTTCGAGTCCGGCTACCCCTACATTGTCTTCGAAGACACGGTCAACGCTGCGAATCCCATCAAGGGCCGCATCACCATGTCGAACCTGTGCTCGGAGATCCTCCAGGTGTCCGAGGCCTCGACCTACAACGATGACCTCTCCTACTCACACATTGGTAAGGACATTTCCTGCAACCTGGGCTCGCTCAATATCGCGAAGACCATGGATTCCCCGGACTTCTCCAAGACCATCGAGACCGCAATCCGCGGCCTGACCGCAGTCTCCGATCTGTCGGATATCCAGTCGGTTCCTTCGATCGCCCGCGGCAACGCGATGAGTCACGCTATCGGCCTGGGCCAGATGAACCTCCACGGCTACCTCGCCCGCGAACACATCTACTACGGCAGCGAAGAAGCCCTGGACTTCACGAATATGTACTTCATGGCCGTTGCCTACGAGGCCATCAAGGCCTCGTGCACAATTGCCCGCGAGCGCGGAGTGAGCTTCGAAGGCTTCGAGGACTCCCAGTACGCCTCGGGCGAGTACTTCCGCAAGTACATCGACCAGGTGTGGGAGCCGCAAACTGAGCGTTGCCGCGAACTTCTTGCGGCCTCGACAATCCACCTGCCCACGCAGGAGGATTGGGCGGCCCTGGCGGCCGACGTCGCCCAGTACGGTATGTACAACCAGAACCTCCAGGCGGTCCCGCCGACCGGTTCGATCTCGTACATCAACGGCTCGACCTCGTCGATCCACCCGATCGTGTCACGCATTGAAATCCGCAAGGAAGGCAAGATCGGTCGCGTCTACTACCCGGCGCCCTACATGACGAACGAAAACCTGGAGTACTACCAGGATGCGTACGAGATCGGCCCCGAGAAGATCATCGACACCTATGCGGTGGCAACCCAGCACGTCGATCAGGGTCTGTCGCTCACGCTGTTCTACCCCGATACGGTGACCACGCGTGACCTCAACAAGTCGTACATCTACGCGTGGAAGAAGGGCATCAAGACCCTGTATTACATGCGACTGCGTCAGATGGCACTGGAAGGCACCGAAGTTTCGGGCTGCGTGTCCTGCATGCTGTGACGTCAAGCCCGTATAGCGGGCAGAGCGGGGGTCGGGAAACCGGCCCCCGCATTGTATTTGTTCTGGTAGGCGGGAGCGCGCCTCCGGGTGCGGAAAGAGGCGCGGGGGCGCGCGGGCGCGGCCTCGGAAAGACACACGAAGTTGGAAAAAGACACAGGGCATAACCTGTGACAAACACCGACTTCGTGTGGAGCAGACAGGCAGGCGGGAGCAGGCAGGCAGGCATGAACAAGCTTGGAGCAAGCTTGGAACGCGCCTGTACCTCAAGCCATTGCCTATGATGGAGACATGACGCAACCTGATCCGCAGAACTCCGGACCATTCACAGCCCCCGTCCCAATGAACGCTTCGGGGTACGCGGGATCCGCGCAGGTACCGCAAGCGCCAGCACCGTCCTCGGCAATGCCAGCGCCAACTCCCGCTGCCCCCCAACAGCCCCAAACTTCCCCCCAACCCCAGTTCGGCGCGCCTGAATTCACCTACACGCCGACCACCCCGACGCTCGAGGCACGCGAAGTCCCCAGCAACGGCCCGCTGGTTCTTGCTCTTCTTGGCCTATTCCTCATCGGCCTTTTCGGCTCAATTCCGGCGTGGGCATGGAGCGCTTCCGCGATCAAGAACGCCCGCTCGGCATCCCTTCCCGAAAATTCCTATCAGAAGGCTCTCATCGCCCGATCTTTGGGCATCGCAGGCACAATCATTCACTCCTGCCTGGTAATTTTCCTCATCATTTACGCGATCATCACGATCTCGCACGCGATCGGCTGAACTCATGAGCACCTCAACCAATCCAGAGCGCGCACAGCGTATTTCCGGCCAGAGTTCTACCGCTGAGTTCCGCAAACACACCGGTAGCGATGAGGAACTCATCCGTTCGCTTCACAAACTTGATGGACGTTCGTATCCCGCTTACAAGTCCGTCGTTGGAATGTGGGATTTCGGGAGTTTCTCGCTTTCAATCGACCGAATTCAGGCCGATCCCTACGCTCCGCCTTCAAAGGTGCGCGCCATTTCAACCCCGCAGGAAATGGGGCTTCCGCAGGCCGCAATCGCCTCACCCGATGCCCGGGCAGCCTGTGCGGATTACCTCCTGCGTGCTTTCAACCGTTCCCTACGCGAGCGGCGCCTTCATGACATTCAGGTGATGTCCCCCAGCGTCGAGATTCTTGATCGCAGTGCCTGCACCGTCAAACCCGACCGCGTTGAATTGCGTTTTGAAGTCCGTATGCCCGCACGAGGCCGCACAATCCTTGGCCACCGCGCAGCACAGATTTTCGACCTCGACGTGCCGGACGCAGTCCAAGATACTTTCGACTACCTGAGCGATATTCCTGAAGTTGAACGCGAACGTGAGGCCTTGTTGCGTCATATCGCGGTTTACGAGGATTATCGTGCCCTGCAGCAGATCCTCATCGATCGCGGCTGGGTATCTTTCATCGCCAACGGTTCCATTCTTGCTCGCCGCAGCGGAGTCTCGCAGTCCCCCATGGAGGGTGCACTTCCTTTTTCCTCCCCCACCACCCTCGAGGCCGAGGTCGAGCTCCCCCACGCCGGCATCCTTCGCGGGATGGCAATCGAGCCCGGAGTCACCGTGATTGTCGGCGGCGGATATCACGGAAAGTCCACGCTTTTGGGCGCAATTCAGCGCGGCGTATATGCGCACATTCCTGGGGATGGCCGCGAATACGTCGCAACCCTTGAGCACGCGATGAAGGTACGCGCTGCCGATGGTCGGGCGGTCACTGGCGTCGATGTCTCCTCCTTCATCACTCATCTTCCGGGAGATGCTGACACAACGCATTTCTCCACGGAAAATGCCTCGGGTTCGACATCGCAGGCTGCATCCTTAATCGAGTCAATCCAATTGGCTTCGACGCTTCTACTGATTGACGAAGACACCAGCGCAACGAACCTCATGATCCGTGATGCGCGCATGCGCGAGCTGGTCCAACCCGAGAAAGAGCCGATCACTCCCCTGGTTGATCGAATTTCCTCTCTTCACAAAGATCTGGGTGTCTCAACAATCCTCGTCATGGGTGGATCGGGAGATTATCTCGATCAGGCAGATCGGGTCTTGATGATGGACCACTACCGCTGCCTAGACGTGAGCGATCGAGCCCGTCACGTCGTCGAAGAGCTTCCTCGTGCACATCAGAACCTGACAATGAGCGCTCCTTTAGCACGGCGCGCTCCTGCGCGCTTGCATTCCTCCGATCGACCAAAGACGAAGGCAGCAGGTTTGTCCTCAATCACCATCGACAAAATCAACCTTGACTTGGGCGATGTTGAACAGATTGTGGATCCTGGGCAGACCGAGGCAATTGCATGGATGCTTCGCGGATTGCTTTACACCTACGCGAATGGGGCAAGTAGTCTCAGTGATCTTTTGGCACGCCTTGAGCGCGCACTGAACTCTGAAGGTTTGGACGCCGTCGTAAAGTTCGGGGCGCACGCCCTGCCAGGACGCCTTGCCCGCCCACGCCTCGTCGATGTCGCGGCGGCCCTCAACCGCTTCCGAGGACTGAGCTTGAACGAGAAAGAGCCCTCCAGCACCACCAAAGACTAAGGGATACACCGGGGGAAATCAGGGGAAGCCCAGGGCATCCCCCCATAGCGCTCGCTCTGCTCGGGCAGCCATGATGGAGGCATGAATACAGATCCATCTGCGACCCCGATCGTTCGCCTCGCTAACGTTTCCAAGGTTTACGGTATGGGCGATACCCAGGTCACCGCCCTCGATAACGTCACCGTTGACTTCTACTCTGGTGAATTCACCGCAATCATGGGCCCCTCCGGCTCGGGTAAGTCCACCATGATGCACATTCTTGCGGGACTCGATTCGCTCACCTCAGGTCGCGTACTTATCGAAAACACAGAGATTACCGCTTTGAAAGATGCTGATCTGACGAAACTTCGCCGCGATCGCATCGGTTTCATCTTCCAGAGCTTCAACTTGATTCCCACCCTGGATGCCAAGGCCAACATCCTTCTCCCCTTGGAACTTGCGGGGCAGAAAGTCGATGAAGACTGGTTCACCTTCATTGTTTCTTCGCTGGGTCTGGAACAACGCCTCAACCACAGGCCATCAGAACTTTCGGGTGGCCAGCAGCAGCGCGTGGCTGTCGCTCGTGCACTGATGAGCCGCCCCGCAGTCATCGTTGCTGATGAACCCACCGGTAACCTGGATTCTCACTCGACCTCAGAGGTTCTTGATCTATTGCGTCGAGCGGTTACTGAACTGGGGCAGTCCGTCATTATGGTCACTCACGATGTTCACGCCGCAACCTACGCCGATCGCGTCTTGGTTGTCCGTGACGGCCAAATCGTGTCCGATCTTCGCAATGCCAGCGAAGATCAACTGAATGCCGCGTTGAGGTGACATCCGTGAGCGCAACAACACGGCTGTTGAAAGCCAATCTTCATTCCCACGGTCGCCGCTACTTCTCAACTGGCTTGGCGGTTGCCATCTCCACCGCGTTCATCGTCATCACGCTCTTGTTCTCAAATACGATGACCTCGTCGCTTACCGGCAGCGTCCGCAATTTCTACCGCGGGACCACATCAGTGGTCACCTACAGTCCCGCCGACGACGAGGCGCTGAACATGACGGCCGCCCAGGTCGGCAATGAATTCGATGCCCTCACCCAAAAGATCGCAAAGATTCAGGGCGTGACGGCGGTTGGAATTACGGCGCAATACCCCATTGCAGTGAAGGCCGGAAACGATCAGACAACGCTCTTCCTCTCTCCCGCGCTCGCGGAACCCCTCAACGCGGTGAAGATGACTGAAGGCAAAGCTCCTGCCACGGCCTCGGAAATCGTCATCCCCCAGCGCACGGCACAGGAATCTTCTCTCAAAATTGGCGACAAACTGACAAGCCTGTCCCATGACGACGCGGTTTCCTCACACGAGTTCACCATCGTCGGAACCTACTCTTCGGGAAATCGAACTTTCGCGCCGTCCTACGTGACGACAGAAGGTTTCGAGGAAAGCACGGGAACGAAGCCGACCGGCGAAATTCACGTTGCGACCAATGCACCTGCAGTGAATAAGTACGGCAACCCCTCAACTGATGATCAGGAACAGTGGACACAAAAGCTCACAACTGAACTGAGTTCAGTCAAGGGCGTCAAGGTGACGAGTGTTTCCGCAACCGTGGACGAAAGCCTGCGAGCGATTCAAGTCTCATCGGCGATGATCACCGCGATTGCGCTGATCTTCCCGGCTATTGCAATCTTGGTTGCCTCGGTTGTTGTCTCTTCGACCTTCCGAGTACTGCTCCAACAGCGCAGGCGCGAACTGGCACTTCTGCGCGCACTAGGCGGAAGTACGAAGCAGGTGCGCTCTCTGGTCCGCCGCGAAACCTATGCGGTTGGCGGGATTTCCTCGCTCGTCGGCATCATTGTGGGACTCCTCCTGGGCGGTTTCGGACTGAGCGCAATCACAGAGGACACCACTTTTGTCGATGTCATCTCCTCGATTTCACCCCTCTATGTGGTGCTCGTGTGGCTCTTCGGTACGCTGCTGACCGTTTTCGTGGGGCGCCGACCTGCCCGCGCGGTCTCTCAAGTTCCTCCGATCGCTGCACTTTCCCCGGTTAACGAGGCCGACGCTTCTTCCCAGAAGAGCCACCGTGTCGCGTTGACGCTGGGACTGCTGATGACTGTGCTGTGCGGTGGAAGTCTGTTTGCCTCACTTCGCATTCACAATGGGTCGCAGAAATTCTTGGCCTCTTTCGGCCTGTCTTTGCTGTGCTTAGTGGGCATCCTCGTGACATGCACCGTCATTGTCCCCGCAGCAACAAAGCTCTTTGGGAAGGTGTGGCCGGGAATGCTTGCGCGAATGGCACGCGAAAATACGGTCCGCAACCCCGGTCGAACCGCCGCAACCGGTACATCGATTGTCATTGGAGTCACCCTGGTTGTCACCATGATGGTCGGCGCCTCGTCGATGCGTGACTCCCTGATTAACGAAGTGAATGAGCGTCGTCCTTTCGACATCTCGGTGTCGACCTTCAGTGACGAGGCTCTGAGTAGCGATATTCAGTCGCGGATCTCTTCGACCGATGGAGTGGCCGCTACGGTCCCTGTTTATTCCACTGTGGGCGGTGCTGACGCAGAAGATGGAACCATTGCTCCCGGCGGTAGCGGTTCTGAAGCGCCCGGATCGATGCGAATTTTAGGACAGCCCAACTACTCAACGGTCGCGCACTCAACTGTCGACCAGATCGACGATGCGACTGTGATGGTCAGTTTGGGGTCCCTGGATGGCAAGAACATCAAGCTGTGCGCAGCCGAAGGTTCATGCATGACCTTGAAAGCGAAGTACGACAAGGATTCCACAGCGCCCTATGAGATCAGTCAGGCGAACCTGCTGAAAATCGCGCCAAATGCTCCAATTACCGGAATGATTGTCAAGCTCAAGGATGGTGCCTCTGCGACAGCGGTCCAGAAGAACCTGGAGAAGATTGACACTGATCTGTCTGTTGGCGGTTCGGCAATCGAACGTGAGATGTACACGGGCATCATTAACCAGATGTTGCTCATTGTCCTCGGCCTGTTGGGTGTGTCTGTCCTGGTTGCGCTGGTGGGCGTTGCGAACACTCTGTCACTGTCGGTTGCCGAACGTACTCGTGAAAATGGTCTGCTTCGAGCCCTTGGCCTGACCAAGAGACAGATGAAATCTATGCTCGCTCTTGAAGCACTGTTCATCTCGGTGACGGGGGCACTGATTGGAACTGCATGCGGAATCTTCTTCGGAGCGATAGGCATCCTGGCGCTTCCCTTGGAAGGCATCACGGTCTTCATCACTATCCCGTGGATGCAGATCCTTGCGGTGATCATGATCGCTATCCTTGCTGCGCTCCTTGCCTCGTGGCTACCTGGTCGTCGAGCAGCAAAGGTCAGTCCTTCGGTCGCCCTCGCTACCGAATAAGACTGGAATATTCAGGCTTTCTGCCAGATCACAAGTAAGGGTGTGGGGCCGGGCGGTTTTCCGCTTGGCCCCACACCCTTACTCATGAAAGTACTCAGTTACTCATGAAAGTGCTCAGTCATCTTCACCGGTGATGAGCGCCGAAGCCTACCTTAGAGCCCCAAAAAGGCTTCCCAGCGGGGAAGATCCCGACGCGCCAGGGAAACTCCGGCGTCAAAGGCATCTTCAAGGCGTTCAACATTCATCTCCATCTTGTCGATGGTCAGAGCTTCGGGGGTCACAATCAACGCACGTCCCTGTTCCTCCAGCTCAAATAGCTTCCGGCGGGCGGCGTTGTAGGCGACGGTACGGCGAGCCACGGCCTCGGCAATCGAGGGAAGATGGGGGAAAGCCATCCTGAGGGCGGAATATACGCCGGGCTTGATCGGGGCCTTGACGAAGTCTCGCGGACGCGTCAGGACGACAAAAAACTTACGGTAGCCATCGCGCATGGGTGCATCCAGCGGGATTCCACCATCGGGCCCAAGTGCTCCATCAACGTAGGTGTCACCATCGATCGTGACCGTCGGCATGATGATCGGAAGCGTCGAGGAGGCACGCACGCAGCGACCAACTTCTTCCAGCGTACGCATATCCTCCTTGGTGAACCAGACTTCTTCACCTCGGGTCGCGTTGAAGGCTCCGATGCGAACCTCTGCTGGGTTCGAAAGGAAAGTATCGAGGTCCAAAGGCGCATCGCCGTCGGGCTGAGCGATCTCATCGTACAAATAGTCGACATTGAACATCCCGCGGCCGTGCGCCCAGTGCTTGAGACCTCCGAATTCAGGGCTGTCGGCGACTGTCGTGAAAGTATCGTGAGCACGCTGAGCATCACGAGACACATAGTTAACGGTGTTCGATGAACCCGCGGAAATCCCCGAAACATGGGGGAAATCGATACCCTCTTCGATCAGGGTTGCGGTGATTCCAGCGGTGAAGGCACCGCGCATACCGCCGCCTTCGAAAACTAAGGCAGTGTCATCAATGTGCTTGAGATTATTCGTGTTCACCCTTCGACTCTACGGCGCAAAGCGGGGGCAGGCGAAGGGGTGGGGACGAATTTATGGCGAAAATTACCTGTTCTTCGTTCCCGTGAATACGACGTAGTGATAGAAAACGAAGCGGAAAGCCGTTCCCAGCGCAAAGCCGACGACATAGGCGGAAATATTGTCGGCCAGAGGCGAATTCAACCCGAGGATGTGGTGCGTGAACAGCAGGCAGAACTGCGTAATTCCAATGCCACACACGTTCGCAAAGAAGAATAGAAATGCTTCACGTCCCGCGTTTTCCTGAGTTCGCCCGCGGTAGGTCCACACGCGGTTCATGATCCACGAGTAGATGGTCGCAATGCTGGCTGCAAGCGCGTTCGCGGTATTGACATGGCCTGAAAGGAATCCCAGCGGTCCGTGCTGAAAAAGGTTGAACAGTCCCATGTCGATGACGAAAGCGGTTGCTCCAACCAGCCCGAATTGGATGAATTCCTTAATCCACGCGCGCAGAGTTCCCCCGAGGCTCTGGGGGGCTTGTGTAGTGATGTGTTGATCTGTGGGCACGGTACTGATTTTAACGTTTAATTTGAGGGCGTTTGGCCAGCGTGTCCCGAACGGTCTCCAGATGCGGGTGCACTCCCTTACAGTATCCATATGACTGAAGAAGCAGCTCCTCTTGCCCCGCAGCGTTTTGGAACGCGCATTCGTTCCATCCATGGGGACCACTTTGATGATCCGTGGGACTGGTTGCGTCAGCGCGACAACCCGGATGTCATTGCCCATATCAATGCGGAAAATCAATGGGCGGAACAGGTCTGCAAGCCTGCTCAGGAGCTGGCTGAGAACCTCGTTTCAGAGTTCGATTCTTTCACTGCACCGGTTGTGTATTCGGCTCCCCAGCGCGTTGGGGACTGGTGGTATTTCCAGCGCCAGTATCACGATGACTCCTATGCGAAGCACTACCGCGTGTCGGCCTCGCACTACCCGGATACCCCGGTGCTGGCAGATAGCGAAACGCTGGAAGGTGAGCAACTCCTTCTCGACGAAAACCTATGCGCAGAAGGTGAAGAGTTCTTCAAGATCGGGGAATTGGTGCCGACCACGGATGGGCGTTTGATCGCGTGGTCTCGAGATACCGAAGGCGATGAGCGCTGGACGTGGATCATTCAAGACGCATCCAGCGGCGACATCATTGATCAGCATGTCAGCGACGCAGGCTATGGTTTTGCGTGGGCGGCTGATTCACAGTCCTTTATCTACACGCGAGTCGATGAAGCATGGCGCCAGTTCCAGCTCTGGCATCACCAAGTTGGCGCGGATGCCGATGGTGATTCCTTGCTTTTGGAAGAACCAGACGAGGCCTTTGACCTGTGGTTTTCCGCATCGAACGACCCTTGGCACGTCGTTGTTCATTCGACGTCAACGACCAGTGGCGGTGCATGGCTGTGGGATCCCTATGCACCCAGCATTCCGCCGAGGCCCATTGTTGCTAAACGCGATGATGTCCAGGTCAATGTTGAGCCAGCAGGCGATCACCTGCTTGTCATCCACACGGCGCTTTCACGCGAAGGAAGCTTGGCATGTATTCCTTTGCCTCAAGAGGGCACGGTGGATTCGCTTGTGGACCCCGATCACTGGGTGACGCTCTACACCGCCCGTGACGGTGAGCGCCTGAGCGATCTCGAGGCCTATCGCAATTTCTTCACCCTGTCCTACAGGCGTGACGCGCTCCCCCAAGCACGCTACTACCAGCGCACACGCCCACTCGAAATTGTCGATGGAAAGCCCATTCCAGCCTCGGATTGCAGTGATCTGTGGACACTCGGGGAAGAACTCAACAAAGAAGGCACGATCCGCAGCCTCTACCCCCTCAGTTCTGGGCGATTTGAAGACTGCCTCGTTCGAGTGGGATACCAGAGCATCCTGACCTCGCCCACCGTAGAAGAACTCGATCTGCGAACAGGAAAGTCGCGCATCCTCAAGGTCACTCAGGTTCCCAACTGGGATCCGTCTGACTTCACGGAAGAGCGAGTCTGGGTGACTGCCCGGGATGGACACACACAGATTCCCGTGACCTTGGTTCATCGGCGCGATGCCCAGCCCGACGGGAGTCACGCGGGGTGGATCCACGGTTACGGTTCCTACGAAGTTTCCTTCGATCCCGAGTTCGACATCCTGCGTCTTCCCGCACTCAAGCGAGGCGTCGTTCATGCGATCGCACATATTCGCGGTGGCGGCGAAATGGGACGCTCATGGTACGAAGACGGTAAGAAACTGGTGAAAACGCACACCTTCACCGATTTCTTGGATGTCGCAAACTACCTGGTCGATTCCGGGTGGGTTCACTCCGAACGCTTGATCGCCGAAGGTCGTAGCGCGGGCGGTCTTCTCATGGGCGCGGTCACGAACGCGCAGCCCGATCGTTTTGCTGCGGTGATCGCGGGAGTCCCTTTCGTTGACGCGCTAACAACCATCTTGGATCCCTCACTCCCCTTGACCGTGGGCGAATGGGAGGAATGGGGTAACCCCATTGAGGATCCTGAAGTTTACGCACTTATGCGCTCATATACTCCCTATGAAAATGTTCGCCAGGGCGTACGTTACCCCGCGATCATGGCGACCACCTCGATCAATGACACGCGCGTCTTCTACGTTGAACCCCATAAGTGGGTTCAACGTCTTCGACAGGCAACCGCGCAGGTTCCCGACCAGCCTCCTATCGTGATCCGCACAGAAATGGTCGCCGGGCATGCGGGAGCTTCTGGGCGCAAGGGACGTTGGCAGGCCAGGGCTCAAGAATTTGCCTTCGCACTCCATCAGGTCGGAATCACCAAGTAGAGGAACTTCCTATGACGATTACAGCCGCAGTAGATGGTTCTTCTCTGGGTAATCCAGGACCTGCCGGATGGGCATGGGTAGTCTCAGAGGATTGTTGGGATGCGGGCGGGTGGCCCAGCGGTACCAACAATTTGGGCGAATTGAATGCTGTCCTCGAGCTGCTCAAAGCCACTGCTCAGGCCGGTCTTGCAGACGAAGAGCTCCACATCCTCGCGGACTCTCAGTACGCGATCAATGTGATCTCCAAGTGGTCACCGGGGTGGAAGAAACGCGGGTGGGTCAAGGCCGATAAGAAACCCATTAAAAACCTGGAGCTCATTCAAGAAATTGACCGCGCCATGCAGGGACGCATTGTCACCTTCGAGTGGGTCAAGGGGCATGCCGGACATCCGCTCAACGAGCGTGCCGATGACGCAGCGCGTTCCTGCGCGGAAGCTTATCGCGATGGACGCCCTATTCCCACGGGCCCGGGGTTCGCTTCGACTGAAAGCACGAAATCCGGCGCTGCGGAAAGCACGAAGACGGAATTCGAACCCTCTACACCCACAGCTGATGCTGCCTCGGCAGGCAGGGAGATTCCGGATAGCACGACGGGGGCGGAAGCTCCGGAAGTACTGCTTGAGCGCCAATTCCTTGACGCGTGGCTCCAGGCAGATTCCCGCACGCTTCAAGCGCTCGAGGCACCCAGCTGCATACGAATCTGGCACAACGGTTCTCTTACCCAGGGTTTGGAAGGGCGCGCACCCGAGCACGCGGAGGCCTCGAATTTCCAGGTCAGTCGCATGCAGGGCGCAAGCAAGCATCACAACACCGCTGCAGGCTATCTGGACACATGGGTCATCACCTACGTTTTGACCTGGACGGGCGGAAAGCTGCGCGAAAGCAGCACCTGGGTTGCAGGGGAAAACGGGCCTCGAATTCTCATGCACCAGTCCTCACCAATCTCGGCTCGGTAACTCGTATCGCTGAGGAGCTTCGAGCTTCCGGATTAACGGATACATTCTGTTTCGATTCGCGAACACCGAATGCACGTCCTGTTCCGACGGCCCAAAATAGGGGAATGCCATCCTCAACCCGCGCGGAAATCCTCACCGGAATCCGCATGACCGCACCCATTGCGGCGGGTTACATTCCTCTGGGGATTGCATACGGCATTTTGGTCATGCAGCTTGGTATGCCCTGGTGGATGGCACCAGCACTTTCTTTCGCTGCCTATTCAGGATCGGCGGAGCTCCTTGTCATCACTTTGGCGGCCTCGTACACTCCAATCGCCGTCATCGCTGTGACGATGCTGCTCGTCAACTTCCGGCATCTTTTCTACGCGTTCTCCTTCCCTCTCCATCTGGTCGAGGGCAAGCTCGCACGCCTATTTTCCATGTATGCCCTGGTCGATGAGGCCTACGCGATCACCGCAGCGCGACCCGAAGGATGGACGAAACCTCGTCTCCTTGCCATGCAAGTCACCTATCTCGCGACGTGGGTGGCCTCGGGATTAATTGGTGTTCTTGCGGGCTCGTTCATCCCCACTCAGATCCAGGGATTGGATTTTGCCCTCACTGCACTGTTCATTACTTTGACCATCGATTCAATTCGCTCCCTCAAGGACATTCCCTCGGTTGTTTTGGCAGCCGGATCATTCCTCATCGCGATGGTCATCTGGCCACAACAACGGCTTTTGCTTGCACTGCTGCTATTCGTCGCTTCCCTTGTGGTTCGCCATGTGTTCTCAAGAAGACGCGAAGCCTCTTCCAGTCCCAGCGCCGATTCAGACCATCAGCTGCACGCGCCGCACACCGGTGCGGAGTCCTGATGTCTCACTCGCTCCCCTACCTCTTCGGAATCCTCCTGGTCGTCTTCGTCATCGACTTCACCTTGCGCGCGCTCCCCTTCAAGATCCTCGAGCCTCTGCGCGAGTCAAGCTTCGTTCGGAATATGGCCGTGTGGATGCCTCCGGGCATTTTGTTGATCCTCGTCTTGGCGACGCTCAGCGATAACGCAGGCTCTGCGGGCTCCCAGTGGTGGGCGGCAATTGTCGCAACTGTCATCACTGTTGTTGTCCACCTGGCAACGAAACGGCGCCTCCTGTGGAGCGTCGGCCTCGGGACCCTCAGCTACATCCTCATGCTGAACTTGCTCTAGAAGCCTTACCTGAGCTGCCCCGCCGCGCCGCGTTCGACACCCCAGCCACCGCCTCGCCTCGCCCCGCACGCCGCACACCCCGCCGCGCGCCCCACACGAAGTCGACAAAAGACACAGCTTATTCCCTGCGACATTTACCGCCTTCATGTGACATTCGGGGCAGGAAGCAAATCCGCGGGTCCCGTACGTCGCACACCCCGCACGCCGCACACCCCGCCGCGCACGCCCCCCTCCTCCACACGAAGTCAACAAAAGACACAGCTTATTCCCTGCGACATTTACCGACTTCGTGTGACATTCGGGGAGCGGCAGACGGAACGGCACCCGCAGCCGACTCCGCGGCGCCCCCCGCACACCGCGCGCTCCGCGGCGCTACCCTTGTCCCATGCGTACGACCTCTTACACTCACCACGCTCACACCGTCTACGAGCACCGCCTCAACGTCCCCCTCGATCACACGCGTCCCCTCGGCGCAGACAACCCGACCATCGAGATCTTCGCGCGCGAGGTCGTGCGTCCCGGCAAAGAAAACGCACCCTACGCCGTCTTCCTCCAAGGCGGTCCCGGCTACCCCAGCCCTCGCTTCGGCACCTTTGACAGCGGGTGGATGAATCGTCTCCTGCAGGATTACCGCGTGGTCCTTCTCGATCAACGAGGCACCGGCCAGTCCACCCGCATGGATGCGCAATCCCTTTCTTTCCTTCCGACCCCACAGGAAAAGGCCAACTACCTGCGCTATTTCCGCCAAGATCAGATCGTCTACGATGCCGAGGCCTTCCGTCACGAGCTCGCGGGAGACGAACCGTGGACGACTCTTGGCCAGTCCTACGGCGGCTTCATCACAACTTCGTACCTCTCGCTCGCGCCTCAGGGCCTGAAAGCCAGCCTCATCACGGGAGGCCTGCCAGGCCTCGTCCATGTCGATGAGATCTACCGCCTGACCTACCAGCGCACAGCAGCGCGCAACCGCGTCTATTTCCAGCGTCACCCCGAGGACGAGACAACAATCCGCCAGATCGCCGCGCACCTTCGCGACACCGAGGAATTCCTCCCGACCGGCGAGCGCCTCAGCAGTGCACGCTTCCGTCAGATCGGCATGATGCTGGGTGGACAAGGACGCACCGATCAGCTCCACTACCTACTCGAGGGCCCGTGGGTGACCGTCAACGGCCAGCGCCGCCTGTCTACCCAATTCTTGGAAGCAATCGGTGACGCAACGAATGTTGCGCCGATCTACGGCGTATTCCAGGAATTCATCTACGCCTGCGCAACTCCCGAATTGCGTGGAACCGCAACGAATTGGGCAGCAGATCGCCTGGCCGAAGAAGTTCCCGGTTTCGCAAAGGACGCTGATCCCCTGGATACTTCCGAGCCCTACTACCTCACCGGTGAGCACTTCATGCACCGTGTCTTCGATGAGGACCCGGGACTCGCTCCCTTGGCGGAGGTCGCCGATATCCTCGCGCAGGTGAAGGATGCAGCGCCGGTTTACCTTCCCGAGGTCTTGGCGCAGAACACGGTCCCCGTTGCAGCCGCGGTCTACTACGACGACATGTTTGTCCCGCGCGAGCTCTCCCTTCAGACGGGTGAACTCATGGGTGCGCACCACTACATCACGAACGAATACCAACACGATGGCTCTGCCTATTCGGGAGGGAAGGTTGTCGATCACTTGCTGGGGCTGCTCGCAGATTAGCGCCTAGGGTCCGTGAGACACTTTCGTGAATATTCTGACGAGGCGCAGACGCGCGCGCGTCAACACGGTAATCTTAAAAACTATCAGGCCCGCCGACCATCACGCCGAGGCCGTGGAAAACATTCGTGTCAGGAGGACGCGTGAGCGTAACGCCCGTTTTTGAAGCGATTAACTGGAACCGCATTGAGGACGAGAAGGACCTTGAGGTCTGGGATCGTCTGACCGGCAATTTCTGGCTTCCCGAAAAGGTGCCCTTGAGCAACGACTTGGCATCGTGGAAGACGCTGAACGCCGAAGAACAGCGTATGACGAACCGTGTCTTCACTGGTCTGACCCTGCTTGACACCCTTCAGGGAACCATTGGTGCGGTCTCGCTGATCCCGGACGCCCGCACTCCCCACGAAGAGGCCGTTTATACGAACATCGCCTTCATGGAGTCGGTGCACGCGAAGTCCTACTCTTCGATCTTCTCGACGCTGCTTTCGACTGAAGAGATTAACGAATCCTTCCGCTGGTCGAACGAGAACGAGGCCCTGCAACGCAAGGCAGAGATTGTGAAGTCCTACTACCAGGGCGACGACCCGGAAAAGCGCAAGGTCGCTTCGACCATGCTCGAGTCCTTCCTGTTCTACTCGGGCTTCTACGCGCCCATGTACTGGAGTGCCCACGCAAAGCTCACCAACACTGCAGACCTGATCCGTCTGATCATCCGCGACGAGGCCGTGCACGGCTACTACATTGGCTACAAGTACCAGCTGGCCGTGAACGAGTCCGACGAAGCACGTCGTCAAGAACTCAAGGACTACACCTTCTCCCTGCTCTTCGAGCTGTACGAAAACGAAGAAGAGTACACCGAGGACCTCTATGATCCGCTTGGCCTGACCGAGGACGTCAAGAAGTTCCTGCGCTACAACGCCAACAAGGCCCTGATGAACTTGGGCTACGAGGCCCTTTTCCCCGCCGATGCGACGAACGTGAACCCCGCGATCCTGGCAGCACTGAGCCCGAACGCGGATGAGAACCACGATTTCTTCTCTGGTTCTGGCTCTTCCTACGTCATGGGTGAAGTTGTCGACACCGAAGATGAGGACTGGGATTTCTGAGTTCTGCTCTACCAGCTCAGCTCACTGAGCTTTAAAAAGTGGGGGTGCTCGCCCAGCGGTGAGCACCCCCACTTTATTAATTGTTTCTCAGGCCCTCAGTCCTTCGCGGCGCTTCATCCACACAATGGCACCGGCTGCAACCATCAGTACCGAACCAACACCGAGGTTCGGATAGATACCCGTTGAACCCGACAGGGGCAGATGACCAACTTGCGTATCTACAACGCGGATACCCGGAAGAGCCGCATCTCCAGTACCGGCCTTTGCGGGCAGAACTCGCACGGAGGTAAATCCTTCGTCGGGGCCGAAATCGGTCGTAATTACAGTCGAATCAGCGGAATTGTAGGATTCCATCCCTTTGATCACACCGAAGTAGGAATTATCCGACACAACCGTTGTGCGATCGGTTTCTGAGTCATTGAGGACGGCCTGACCAATACGGCCTTGAGAACGCGAAAGTGTAATGCTCGCGGCACCCGGAGTTTCTAGGGGAGCATCTGCTACTGCACTTGATTGAAAACTCGCTACTCCTGGAAGAGTAACCAGCGTTGTCAGGATGCACGAAACCAGGGCATAGCGAGCACGATTCCTCCGTCGAGAACTACGCTGTGCATGCTGCGGATGGGGGGCACTACTGAACCGGCTCATGCGTCTCCATTTCAGTGATCTTCCAAGAGATTAACAGGGCTAATTGATATGGCAAACAGGTGGTGAAACATATTTCGAAAACACCTTGACATAGACCCACGCGGCGACTTCACCCCGCCCAATTGGAACCGAAACGGTAAAATACCCGTGTAGACCTGTCGATACTTTGTTCATCGACAGGTCTGAGGAAAGAGGAAGACCGCGAACAAGGAACAGATGACATGGGCATTTTTGACCGTTTTGAGAACGCCGTTGAGCGCGGCGTAAACGGTGCTTTTTCTCGTGTGTTCCGTTCGGGGATCAAAGCCGTTGACGTTACCTCTGCACTCAAACGCGCGATGGACGACCACGTTCAAGAACTGTCAACGGAGCGCGCAATCGCACCGAATCACTTCACCATTCGCATGGCGCCTGCGGACATGAACGCACTGGGCGACCTCGATATTCTTTCTGACGAATTCGTTCAGCAAGCCACCGACTACGCACAGTCTCAGGGCTACTCACTTCTCGGACCGATCTCTATCGACTTCACAAAAGATAGCGACGAATTCACCGGCCAGCTCCAGGTTCAGGCACGCAACGAACGCGGTGCAGCGGCCCCGGCCACGGCCTCGTCACCTTCACCCGAGCACCCCATCATTGACGTCGACGGAGAGAAGTGGCTCCTCACCGAACCCGTCACCGTCATTGGCCGCGGGACCGAGGCCGATATTACCGTCGCCGATTCGGGAGTTTCTCGCCGCCACCTGGAACTTCGTATCACCCCAACCGGCGTTATTGCTACCGATCTGGGCTCGACAAATGGTACCTTCGTCGAAGGACACCGCATCGACGCGGCGACCCTTCTTGACGGAAACCAGATCACCATCGGCCGCACCCGTATCTTGTTCTGGACGCACCCGCAAAGTGAGGATGCCCAGTGACTTCTGATCTCACCTTCACCCTCTTCCGACTGGGATACCTTGTATTCCTGTGGCTCCTGGTCTTAGGAGCAGTCTCAACCCTGCGCCGAGATATTTTCGGCACTGTTGTGACCCCGCGCGGAAAGGGGCGAAAGGATGCAGATCGCAAACGACGTGAGTCTCGTCGCGAAAAAACCGGCACAGCTCCACGCAACCTGCTTCTCACCGGCGGCCCCCTCGTTGGAACAATCATCCCCTTGGGCGCCTCCCCCATCATCATTGGGCGTTCCCCTTCGTCAACTCTCGTTTTGGAAGACGAATACGCCTCTTCCCAGCATGCCCGGCTCACTCCTGCAGATGGTCAGTGGTGGATCGAAGACCTGGGCTCACGAAACGGAACTTTCGTGGATGACGAAAGACTGACTTCGCCTCGGGAATTAAATGTTGGGGACATCGTCAGAATCGGCCAAACCACCCTTGAATTGGTGAACTAACATGCCCCAATCCAAGCCCATCGAGTTCCACTACGCCGCTCGCAGCGACGTCGGCTTGGTGCGTCAAAATAACCAAGATTCTGGCTACGCGGGCGCAAATTTACTGGTTTTAGCCGATGGAATGGGCGGTCCCGCGGGTGGCGATATTGCCTCGTCGGTCGCGATGGCTCACCTTGTTCCTCTGGACACCGACTCTCACCCCGCAGAATCTCTTCTTCCCCTCCTTCGTGATGCCCTGATGGACGCTCACGAAGAACTCTCCGAGCGCTCACAACACGATCCTGAACTCGCAGGTTTGGGAACGACCTGCATCGCAATCTTGCGTTCGGGTCGGAAACTCGCGATGGTCCACATCGGCGACTCGCGCGCATACCTTCTGCGCGGGGACACGCTGACCCAGGTCACCACCGACCACTCTTTCGTTCAGTACTTGGTTGATAGCGGTCAAATCACTCCCGAAGAGGCCGAACACCATCCTCAGCGCAACGTCGTCATGCGCATTCTGGGTGATTCCCAAGCCGATGTCACCCCCGATGAAACCATGCGCGAGGCGATCGTCGGCGATCGCTGGCTCCTGTGCTCTGACGGGCTTTCCGGTGTTGTTTCTGCCGATACGATCGCCGAAGTTCTCACCGAGGTCCGTGACCCCGGCGAATGCGCCGAAGAGCTCATCCGCCTTGCGCTTCTTGCCGGCGGCCCAGATAACATCACCTGCATTGTCGCAGATATCGTTCCGGCAGGTACCAACCCTCCCGCCGCGCCCCAGGTTGTCGGTGCAGCCGCAAAGGACCGCTTAGCTCCAACCCGAGGCGGAGGTGGTGCAGCCGCACGCGCAGCCGCTCTTTCCGCGCCTACAAAATCGCTTCCTCAAGATGACGAGGCCGAGTCTGAGATCCCCCGTCGCGCGCGCTTTGGATGGGTACTTCCCCTCATCTCATTGATCGCAGCCATTGCTGTTGTCGTCGGTGGATGGTTCGGCTGGAAGTGGACCCAAACGCAGTACTACGTGCTGGGCAAAGACGGTGCTGTGGTCATCTACCAAGGTATTCCGCAGTCGATTGGGTCGTGGAATCTCTCGCACGCGGTGGAAATTACTGACGTGAAGCTCGATCAGCTTGCCGTGGTCGACCAGCAGCGTCTACAAGAGCCCGTCACTCGAACTTCTCGCAGTGATATCGACGCCTACGTGTCAGTCCTGCGATCGAATGCCCGCGAGCGCGCTTTGGAGAAGGAGCGCGAAGCGAAGCAACAACAGGAACAGCAGGAACGCGAGCAAAATCAGAACAACCAGCAGGGACAAGAAGGCCAAGGTTCCACAGGCGATAATTCCGCCAATTCCTCGGCCAATCAGGAAGGGGGTAACTAATGGCAACCGTGTCCATTAACCCCGTTCGTCCTCGACGTTTTCTTGAGCTTGTTCTTATGCTCCTAGCGCTAGCCGTCGGCATTGGTGGCTATGTCATCACCAGTATCAACCGGACGGGCGAGCCCCCGGAAAACCTCGGACTTCACATCGGAATTTTGCTCACCATCGCAATCCTTGCCGAAATCGGAGTCCACTTCTTGGCTCCCTACGCTGATCCCGTTATTTTGCCGGTCGCTGTTGCGCTCACCGGCATGGGTTTGGCGATGATTTACCGTATTGACCTCTCATTGAACGCGCTGGGCATGAATACGGTCGGCATGCGCCAAATGATGTTCGTCGGTATTGCAATTGCGTTGGCCGCAGTCATTTTGGTTGTTATTCGTGACCACCGGATCCTGCGTCGCTACACCTACACTTTTGGCCTGCTTTCGCTTGTCCTGCTCCTTCTTCCGATGATTCCCGGACTGGGAAAGGAAACCTACGGTGCTCGCGTGTGGATCAGCCTCGGACCCCTGTCAGTGCAGCCCGGTGAGCTCGTCAAGATCACGCTGGCAATCTTCTTCGCGGGTTACCTGGTGAACAATCGCGATAATCTCGCGATTGGCGGCCCCAAGGTTCTGGGCATGCGGATGCCCCGCGCTCGCGACCTTGGACCAATCTTGATCGTATGGCTTGTGGGAGTAGCCATCCTGGTTCTTCAACGGGATCTGGGGACCTCGCTGCTCTTCTTCGGCCTTTTTGTTGCGACCCTGTATGTCGCCACAAATCGCGTCTCCTGGCTGGTCATTGGCTTCCTCATGTTCGTCCCTGCAGTTCTTGTTGCCATTAGCGCCTTCAGCCACGTTCGTGCTCGCTTCTCGGTCTGGCTCAACGCCCTTGATCCCGAGGTCTACAACGCTCAAGCCGGCGGCTCTTACCAGCTCGTCCAAGGCCTCTTCGGCCAGGCCTCGGGCGGGCTTTTGGGAACGGGCTGGGGTCGCGGCTATCCCCAGCTTGTCCCCCTGGCCAACTCGGACTTCATCCTCTCTTCTTTCGCCGAAGAGCTTGGAATTACGGGCCTTGCGGCGATTTTGGTCCTGTACTTGATTCTTATTGAACGAGGCATGCGCGCGGCAATCGGCGTGCGTGACGGCTTCGGGAAGCTTCTTGCCACGGGTCTGAGCTTCTCCTTCGCAATCCAGATTTTCGTGGTTTTGGGCGGCATCACCCGACTGATTCCACTCACCGGCCTGACCGCTCCTTTCTTGGCTGCCGGCGGCTCTTCTATGGTCTCCTCATGGCTGGCTGTTGCTCTTCTCATCCGCGTATCGGATGCTTCGCGTCGTCCTTCGGCGCCCTCAACCTGGACCTCGGGCAATCTCCCCGTTGTTGATGCCAAGAAACGTCACACCCCCGAACACGTGGGAGGTCGACTATGAACACCCAGATTCGCCGTCTTTTCGTCGTCGTTTTGATGATGTTTGCGGCCCTTGGTCTGATTGTGACGAATAATCAGGTCATTCAGGCGCCATCTCTCAATGCCGATGGACGCAATCAGCGAACCATCCTTCATGCCGCCGAAGTCGACCGCGGTCCCATCATCGTTGCTGGAGAAGCCGTCGCTTCTTCAAAGAAGATCGAGGATTCTTCGCGCTACCAACGTTACTATGCCCAGGGTCCCCTCTATGCTCAGACAACGGGCTACTTCTCAGCGGCTTTCTCTCAATCTACTGGGATGGAAGCAGCGGCTGAAGACATTTTGGATGGGCAGTCTCAAGTTCTTCTTGCCCAGCGCCTCCGTAACCTTTTCACCGGGCAAAACCGCCAAGGTGGTGGCGTCGTTTTGACGCTCAACCCGGATATGCAAAAGATCGCGGCTGAGGAACTGGGGAATCGCAAGGGCGCAGTTGTTGCTCTCGATGCCAAAACCGGTGCGGTCTTGGCCATGTATTCTTCACCTTCCTACGACCCCAATTCGCTGGCGGTCTTCGATTCGCAGGAAGCCAATACCGCTTACACGAATCTCATTAATGATCCCTCTAAGCCCCTGTACAACCGAGCGATCGCAGGCGACTTGTACGCACCCGGATCGACCTTCAAGATCCTGACAACCATTGCGCTTCTTGAAAAGGGTGTGGTCACTCCGGAAACAGAGATGGACTCCCCCGTCTCAACCACGCTTCCCGGGACGACCACCTCGGTATCAAACATTGAATCAACCGAATGCGGCAACGGACACCCAACCCTTTCTGAAGCCTTTGCGCGTTCGTGCAACACAACCTTTGTCTTGGCCAGTGAGAAACTGACGCACACGGATTTGGCAGATGTGACGAACCGTTTTGAGTTTGGAACCTCCCAAAAGATTCCGCTCAGTGTCACCCCTTCTCAATTCCCGGACTCAACGGATTCTGCGCAGCTGGCGATGAGCGCAATCGGCCAGTACTCGGTCAAGGTCACTCCTATGAACATGGCGATGATCGCACAGACCATTGCCAATAAGGGAACAATGATGCGCCCCTACCTGATTTCTCAGATCGTTGATTCTGATCTTCAGGTTCAATCGGAAACCTCACCAGTCCGCGTGGGCCAGAAGATTACCCCCGAGATCTCTTCCCAAATGACGCAGATGATGACCGGCGTTGTCTCCCAGCCCTATGGAACCGGAACCTCCATGGCAATTCCAGGAGTCTCCGTTGCAGCCAAGACCGGAACCGCTGAAGTAGGCGATGGCTCCGGTCGCGCAAATGCCTGGGCAGTTGGCTTCGCCCCCGCTGATAATCCGCAGATCGCCTTCGCGGTAATTGTTGAGGGCGATGAATCCCATCCCGTCCCGCACGGTGGAACCGATGCGGGCCCCATCGCACGTGCGCTTCTCCAGGAGGGTCTGAAGTGAGCGATCCCAAACCAACGCGGGCACCAAACCAGCTGGCCGGGCGAGTCCTGGGCGGCAGGTATCTGCTGCTTTCCCTCATTGCTCAAGGAGGAATGGGCGAGGTCTGGAAAGCACGAGATCGCGTCACCGGCCGCATTCTTGCTGCGAAGGTCTTGCGTCCCGAGTTATCCGGGCAGGAACTTTCGCTCTCCCGCTTGCGCATTGAAGCGCGTAACGCGATGAGCGTTGAGCATCCAAATATCGCAAATGTCTTGGATTCGGGCGAAGAAAACGGTCGCGGCTGGATCATTATGGAGCTGGTTGAAGGACGCCCTTTGACCGACTACCTGCGCGGTGGCCAATCTCTGGCTCCCGAATACCTCATGCCCATTCTTATGCAGATTGCGATGGCTTTGGGCGCGGCAGCTCAAGCAGGTGTCGTCCATCGCGATATCAAACCCGCAAACGTACTCATCCGAGCCGACGGCATGGTTAAGCTGACGGATTTTGGTATTTCTCGTACAGATTCGCAGATTGATCTGACCGCCGATGGCATGGTAATGGGAACCGCCCAGTATCTTCCCCCCGAGCAGGCAATGGGAGAGAAGGCCACTTCCCTGGGCGACCTTTACGCTCTTGGTGTCATTGCCTACGAGGCCGCGGCTGGAGTTCGTCCTTTCACCGGGAAGTCCCAGGTCGATATTGCCTTCGCCCACGTCAATGAACCGGTTCCCGCGCTTCCGGACACGGTTCCCGCCCCCCTTGCTCAAGTGATCTACCGCTTGTTGGCTAAAGATCCACAGCAACGTCCCGCATCAGGTTCTGCACTTGTTCGTGAACTGGTTGCGGCAGCCAGTGAGATGGGCGTTTCCCTTCAGGCACGTCCGCTCCCCGCTCCAACCGTTCCAGCTCCGCAGCACGGTGCTCCACCGGCTCCGGGTGAACCGGCAGTCGAAACTCGCGTCAACCCCGTGGCTCGACGCAGCGCGCCGATTCGCCACACACACCGTCGTTCCCTTCCCGAGGACATGCTTGAGCCCGTCGATCTTGATGCACAGGCAGCACAGCCTTCACTGGCAGCCCGCCCTGTGACGCCGACACGCACGCCCGAGGCCTCGCACAAGGATTCCCCATCGCACTCTTCCCTCTCCTCCCGCATCTCTGCGGCCTCGCGAAGGGAAGAGCAGGGTGACGGACCAGGGCGCAGGGCGCAAAGCCGCAGCACAGCTCCTGCGGTGCACACCCCCGCGTCCGAGGCCTCGGCACGCAAGGCTCCTACCAGCCCACAGCGTCCCAAACGGCCTGCTCAGACCACAAGAATCAACCCCGCGCTTTTCCGCTGGCATGCGATCACGGAAGAGAACGGAACAATCCTCACGAGCGCTCCCGCAAAGACTCGCTACAATCGTTCTGTTGTGGCGCCGGAGCCAAGCCGCAGTGAGCAAATCGGAAAATGGCTGGTCATCTTCCTGATCTCTCTCACAATTTTCTTAATCGCGGTTGCTACTATCCACAACAGATTAGGGTCGCTCCTGCACCGGACAAGTGCAGACGTCTCACTCAATCAGGAGGTTTCGACATGGCAGAATCCGCCCCTCGAGTTCTAGGGGGACGCTACGAGGTGCGCTCGCTCATCGGGCGCGGCGGGATGGCCGAAGTTCACCTCGGATTCGACAAGCGTCTGTCGCGAATCGTTGCAATTAAAACTCTCCGCACCGACTTGGCGATGGATTCCGTCTTCCAGGCGCGCTTCCGTCGTGAAGCCCAATCCGCGGCTTCACTCAATCATCCAAACATCGTTGCGGTCTACGACACCGGCGAAGAGCCCACCATCCTTCCCGACGGACGTCGAGTGTCAATTCCTTACATCGTCATGGAATACGTTGATGGGCGTCCGCTGAAGGACCTGCTCTCTGACGATGCGGGCCCCTTCCCTATTCCCGAGGTCGTCGACATTGTTGCCGGCGTTCTCTCTGCGCTGGAGTACTCGCATTCTGCTGGCCTGGTCCACCGCGACATCAAGCCCGGCAACGTCATGCTCACTTCCAAGGGCGAAGTTAAGGTCATGGACTTCGGCATTGCCCGCGCCATCGCCGATTCTCAGGCGACAATGACGCAGACGAACGCAGTCGTTGGCACCGCTCAGTACCTTTCCCCCGAGCAAGCTCAGGGTAAGCCGGTGGATGCGCGCTCGGATCTGTACTCAGCGGGCGTCCTACTCTTTGAGCTTCTCACTGGAAAGCCGCCATTTACCGGGGATTCTGCGGTAGCCGTCGCCTACCAGCACGTGCAGACTCTCCCGCCTCTGCCCTCCTCGATTGCGCCCGATGTTCCGCCAGAAATGGACCGCGTCGTCATGAAGGCTCTGGCTAAGAACCCCGATGATCGCTATTCTTCAGCGGCTGCAATGAAGGCTGACCTTCTGCGCGCAGCTCATGGCTCTCATGTGAACGCGCCCGAAACCGCGGTGTGGACGACTCAGGCGACGCAGACGCTTCCCGCTGTTGCCGCGCCTCCCGCATTCCCCGCAGCCTCCTCACCTTCCGAGGCCCAAGAAACCCAAATCCGACCTCGAGGGGCCACGGCAACTGCGGTTCGTCGAAATGATGAGGAGCAAGAGGACAAGAAGAAGCGTCCTACGGCTCTGATCGCGGGAATCATCGGTGTTGTCTTGGTCGCGCTTATTGGTATCGCGTGGCTTTTCCTCACGCATACTCGCGCCGATTCGACGACAGAGGTACCCAACGTTGTTGGTCAGACCCAGGCCGAGGCGATGAAGACTATAACGGATGAGGGCTTCGAGTGGGCTGTTGCGAACGAGCAGGTTGCTTCTGACACCGTTCCTGCCGGTTCCGTCGTGTCAACCGATCCTCAGGCCGGAACCGCTGCAAAGCCCGGTTCCCGCGTGACTGCAACGATTTCTTCGGGTCCCGCCTCTATCACTCTGCCGGACAATCTTGTCGGTATGACCCCAACGCAGGCTCAGCAAACTGTTGAAGCTTTGGGCTTGAAGTGGACTCTATCCGACCAGAAGGAAGCGTCCGATTCGGTCGAAAGCGGCAAGATTGCGCGCGTCAGTCCTTCTGCAGGCTCGAAGGTTCGTGCAGGATCAACCATTACCGGTTACGTGTCCTCTGGCTCTGAAAAGGTGACGATTCCCGATGTCACTGGCATGAGCCAGGATCAGGCTCGTACCGCACTGACCCAGGTCGGCCTGTCGGTTGGAAACGTCAATACCGTCGATGAGGGCGGCGCCCAGCAGGGCCGTGTCGTCTCGACCTCTCCGGCTGTGGGTTCCGAGGCCAAGCGCGGCGATAGTATCGCCCTGAACATCGCTTCGGGTAACATCACCGTTCCCCAGAACCTGACGGGTGCAAACTACACCGAGGTCGCCTCCCAACTTGAGGCCTTGGGATTGCGCGTGACTGTCATCCAGATGCCCGACCGTAACGCAGCTGCTGGTGTTGTCACCGGCGTAACGCCCAGTGAAGGTTCTACGGTGCGACAGGGCAGCTCCATCACTCTCTACGTGTCACAGGGTGGGTCTTCGGCCTCCCCCAGCCCCTCCTCAAGCCACTAAGGCTCACGAGGCCCGCTTCAGACTGACATAGAGTCTGTTTGGGGTACCTCGCCCAAAGGGCAGAAAATCCGAACTGAATACACTGTGGGGGGCCGGCAATGCCGGCCCCCCACTCTATGCTCATTTTCGGTCAATCAGACCGCAGCGCCACCCAAGCCAAAGAAACGCTCTGCCCATGGGTAGACATAGGCAAAAAGTACGGCAACAGCGAAGGCAGCAATCACCAGACACAAGAAAACTCGGAACCACGTGGGTCCCGGAAGGTGGCGGAAAAACCATCCGTACATAGTGAATTCCTTCCTTACTCCACGGGCTCGTCAAGTAGTTCGGCGGGGACACCCGTACTCTTCGGAGTCCACGATTCCAACTTGAGATGAACAATAAAACGCTCAGAGTTGCCATACTCGGGGTTACAGGTCGTCATCGTCATCAGACGTTCAGTCGGCTGCTTCGAGAAGGTGAGATCACCGGGAACCGGAGCAATGACACGAATATTGGTTTCATCGCTAGCGGAAACGATCTCATTGGACTGGTAGGTGTAGACCAAATAGACGTTATCGGTCTCGACAACAACCTTGTCATTGTCCTTGAGCAGGTCAATGAAACGGAATGAATTACCGTATGAACGACGGTGTGCGGCAACCGAGAAGTTACCCACCTGGCCGGGCTGCGCGGTGTCCTTGTAATGGCCGGCCCAACCCTGATCAATCACGCTACCCGTCGTACCTTCACCCAAGGGGATTTTCATCCAATTCCATGAAGGCACATGGATCACTCCGTAGAGTTCATCGATTGCCGGGTTCAGGGTGAACTCCGGCGGATCGTCAGTATGACGCTCACCCAAGGTTCGGTTCGATGGGTGCTTGCTGGAGAAGTCCGCGACTGCTTGCGCGCGAGGGCCCTCTACCTTGTATGACGTCCAGTACAACTGCCAAACGGCAAATAACCCCAAAATGACGGCAATCGTAATGAGGAGCTCGCCGATGACCGAGAGGAAGGTGACGCGATAGCGACGGGGGGCAGCCGCTTCTTTCACGTGTTCACCCATTCTCTTTCACCACCTGTGCGTATCGAAGGGATAGATCTTGGTCTGATGCTGGAAATTCCAGTTTATCTGAAGTTTTCAACTCCCAGCCCAATCCGTAGCGTGCCACATAACGCTGATAATTGACGACCCGAGGGTTCGTTTCGACTGAATTTCGGAGCTGATTCACATTTCCGATCGCCGAAATCTTGTAGGGCGGAGAGAAGGATGTACCACCAACCAAAATAACATTTCCAATGCAGCGCACAACAGTTCGCGGGGCGATACGCACACCTTGGACGGTCATCGCCTCTGCGCCACCTTCCCACATTGCATTCATGACATCGTCAATATCCTGCTGGTGAATGACCAGATCGTTGGGGTTGACGTTATCCGGGATACTGTCTGTGGGCGCATCTGAAAGGGTCACCGTAATACCGGGACCCGAGACGGGAACTTTGGAAAGTTCACCAACGTTATCGCTGCTCTGCTGGCCAGCTGCCGGAACATGACCCGCAATCTGATCTTTCAGGCCACGCACCCCGTCTTGGAGGTCTTTCACTTCATTTTGACGGTGTGCGACAAGCCCAGCCAGATCAACAGCGGTTTGTGAACGGGTTTCCGAGTTTGAGCGCGCACTGGCGACAAAAAGCATTCCCGAGGCCATGGTGACGATGAGAACAGAGAGAGCCGAGCGCAGGGTACGACCCGTCGGGCGGGTGAGCGGTCGGCCGAAGAGTTTCACATCATCTCCTGTTGGCGAATAGGTATACCTCTAGTATCCCTTGTTTGAGGGCGCAGCGCCCAGTTGCTTTTGATGTTTGGCTCAGTCCCGCTAGGCTAGAGGGAGGCCGCCTGTCGCGGCGTTTCCCGGGGAGATCCCGACACTTGCCGCATGAAAGGAAAATCGTGGCTGAGCCGAAGAAGAGCGAAGAGCGCGAGGAAGAGAAGAAGGACGCACAGACCGAGGGGCGTTCCGAAAAGCGCGACGAGCGCCACGCGCACAAGGATGAGAAGAAGAAGAAGGACTCGAAGCGCGAGGAGCACGGCAAGCGTTCATCACGCAAGAAGCGCGATCACGAATCTCGCGTTGAGAAGCGCGCAAAGGCCGAGTCGGATAATGAGATCCGCGCGTGGACCGATGGTATTCCGCTTTCGCCTGTATGGTGGGCGCCCGTTTTTACGACCCTGATGATTGTCGGTCTGCTGTGGATTGTTGTCTTCTACATTTCCGGTGCCGCCTACCCGATTCCGAAGATCGGTCAGTGGAACTTGGCAGTCGGCGGCGGTATCGCCTTTGTCGGCTTCCTCATGACTATGCGTTGGCGCTGAGCTGTCGTCGAACGTGAATTCTCCTTTCTGATGAACTGAAATTCACGATTGAGTGTCAAGGGCTGGGACACCCTTACGGGTGTCCCAGCCCTTTGCTTTCACGCATCACAACATTGATCTACGCCAGATCATTGGTATCTATGATTTTCGGCGTCTTAGGGGCCTCAATCCATATCCATAGTAAAAAGTTATCCACAGGCAAATCCACAGCTGGGGATAAATATCATCGATGTAATTATCCAGCTTCGATTCCCAGATTTACTAATGAATTTAGTTCCATGAAGATTGGATTGAAACTTCAGACTTGCCGTATATCAACAAAAACTCACATTTTGCCTCAAAAACAACAAAATGATGCCCCGCAGCACACTTTTCAGCTTCGCGCAACGATTTCGCGCTGTATCCACACTTTATCCACAACATCCACAAGCAAAATGAGCAAGTCTCCATTTAGCTCCCAGCTTTCGCCAGAATGCGATAAGAAGCAGCCAAAACGAAGCCAGTGCACGGACATTCAGCGGGTCACTACACTCCCCGCATCACCTAGATGTGGGGCAATAACTCCACGCAGACTACGCGTGGAACTCGATACGTCGACCGGCCTCGTACATGCCCCCAAGACGCTGGCCACCCAAAGCGGGCTGGAAGGAAGCAATATCCGTCGTCGAGAAGGTCGTCAGCGAATTCATCCCGTACTCGGCAAGCAAAGTCGCAGCGGGAGCCGAAGGGCCAACAATAATCGTCTGCGCACCCCGGGAAAGCTGCAAAAGACGCGGCATTGTCTTATTCACAAAAGCGGAGCCCGTAATAAAGACGTAGTCACAGGTGGGAAGAACATATTCTGCGGCAGTGTCTGGCAAATCTCCGTCCAATACGTTGCGTTCGAAGATCAAGAGCTCAGATGCGGCGGAAAGGGCAGCGGCAGCGAAGGGGAAATGCCCAATAACAGCAACGCGCTTACCGGCAACCTCAGCCGACCAGGGGTCAAAAAGGTTCTGCCAGTTATTCACCTGGCAAGGAACAAAACCTGCGGCTTCTGCCCGCGAGGGAAGCGCATACCACGAATTCACAGCAGCCATCCCAAGGGCGGCCTCGGCGAAATTCCAACTCTTCGCAAAAGCTGCAACCTCACGCAGACTCATGCCGGAGGGATCGGCGGGAAGGCGGCGAGGGATCGACTCAACGGGCATATGGAAGGCCATTCCCGCACCGGCCTCGGAATTCTCAATGAAAGCCCACTTACCAAAACGCCCACTAGCCGTGACTTGCACGGTCGGGTCGATCTGGTCAATCAGCCGATCATAGATCTCCCACGGATTCCACAGGTCCAGCATTGAAACTCCCACTCAGATATTGAGAAGCACCATATAGGTGACAACAAGGATGACAAGCTCAAGAAGGAACATGCCTGCAATACCAAGATACAAACGGCGGCGTTGTTTCTTCGCTGTCATTCCGGAACGCGGCTTACCCAAGGCGAGCATCGCCCAGGTTGCGAGCATCCCGAAAAGCAAACCGCCAAGATGAGCCTGCCACGAGACCCCTGAAACGATGAAGCCGTACAGGAGGTTAACTGCAAGAAGGCCGGCAACTGCGCGCACGTCAATCCCGGCGGCCCGCTGCAGAACAAAAACCGAGCCAAAAAGGCCAAAAATCGCACCCGAGGCACCAACGGTCACCGTCGAGGCCGATGAGGGGTCAATCAGTACCCACCCCAAAACTCCAAGGGTTCCGCCAAGAGCGCTCAAAAGATAGAGACAGAAGTAGGGACCGCGTCCCAGTGCTGGCTCCAATGCGCGTCCAACTGCGTAGAGCGAAACCATATTGAAGGCAATGTGCATGAGATTCACATGCAAGAACGCCGTCGTCAGGATCCGCCACGGCTGATACAGGCCATGAATCGGTGTAAATCCCAGGTATTGGGTGATCACGCCCTTGGTGAGAATGTCACCTACCCAGAGAGCCACGCACACGGCAATGATCGCGTAGGTGACGACAGGGGTTTGTTGGCTCACCCGGACGTTCCCCCATTGACGAGGCCGGGTAGCGCGGGCACTTCCGAAGAGGTTGCCTCGGCCTCGGCCCGCGCAGTCCACACAGATTGAACGGACTTCCGTGGGCACAACACACTGGATGCACATGGGCCGATTGCAGCGCTTGCAGTAATCGACGCTGCGCACTCCGGGGTGGCGCGGGCACTCGGGTGCGGCGTAGGGATCAGAACGCTGACCATACAGAGGCTGAGACATATAAACCTTCCGGTTTGAGGTCACTCAGTGATATCGATCGATTCGATGACGATATCTTCGACGGGACGATCGTTACGACCGGTACGGGTTGTTGCGATCGCATCGACAACTCGCTTGGAGTCTTCGTCGATAACTTCACCGAAAATAGTGTGGTTTCCGTTGAGCCACGGGGTGGGCGCAACGGTGATGAAGAACTGAGAGCCGTTGGTTCCCTTGCCCATGCGCTTACCTGCGTTTGCCATGGCCAGAAGGTAGGGCTTGGAGAAGGTCAGATCCGGGTGGATCTCATCGTTGAACTGGTATCCCGGGCCGCCGGTTCCGGTACCAAGCGGGTCACCGCCCTGAATCATGAAGCCATCAATGACGCGGTGGAAAATCGTGCCATTGAAAAGGGGGCGCGAGGTGGGTTGACCATTGTTGGGGTCAATCCATTCGCGTTCGCCCTGTGCAAGTGAGGTGAAGTTTTTGACGGTGTTGGGGGCTTGCTCGGGGAAAAGCTCGAGCCGAATATCGCCCTTATTGGTGTGAATTGTTGCTTCCATACCTCCATGGTTCCAGATTCAGGCGAGATCGGCACGCTATTTTGCTCCGTATTCGCTTAATGAAGCTGCATCTAATGGTCAAAGAGTGCACAATAGAAGGGTCCATGCGTTCGCTCAACGGACGCGAATTTTTTACAGATTCGGAGACATCATGGCAAGGACCCCGAACATCGACACCGAAAAGCTCAAGGCACAGGGCCTGCAGCTCCGCGACGCAGCGGCTGTGCACGCGGGCCGTCTCGCCGTGCGAGCCGCCGATCTGGCAGAGCAGGGACTGGACTGGGCAGCTCCTCGCGCACAGGCCGCGCTCTCAAGCGCAATTGAGCGCGCGACTCCCCTTGTTGAGTCCGCAAGCGAACGTGCACAGTCTGTCGCCGACCGCGCTCAGCCCTTCCTTTCCGACATTCACGGCCACGTCGTGGAGGACTACCTGCCTCGCCTGAACAAGGCAGTGTCCGAGTCCGCCACTGCTTTTGCTGCTGAGGGCGATCTGGGCTCGCGCGCACGCGCCGCCCGTTCCGCATCGGCACAGGCACTGGCTACCCCGACCCGTAAGAAGAAGTGCTGCAAGAAGAAGGGTCGCCTGCTTCGCGCCCTCTGCTTCACCGCACTGACCGCTGCCGCCGCTGGTGCAGGCTACGTCCTGTGGAAGCGCAGCCAGCCGATCGAAGATCCGTGGGCCGAAGACTACTGGGCAGACCTCGAGGTCGAAGACTACAGCGCTGATCAGAACCAGGAAGCTTCTGCCGAGTAAGACAGAGCGCCTCTGAGAAGGCTTAATATTTTGGGGTCGCGATGCATTGCGTCGCGACCCCAAAACATTTGTCTCTCCAGATCTTCACCGGTGAAGATACTCGGCTAAAAATGCGCTAACCGGCGATGAAGAAGAGCCCCACGAATCCAAAGATTCCCAATGCCAAGGAACTCACATTCAGAACAATCGCCCACACGTTGAGCGTGCGCTGTGCCGCCGAGACCTGAACTGCACGACTCGGAATCGACAAGACCACGCCGAGGATATTCATCGGGCCGATGAGGCCAACCCACATGAACAAAATCAGGATCCACACCCAGCCGGCGCCTTCGGGATGTCCGCTCTTGATTGCGCTTTGGATGATCAGGTAGGGGAACAAAAACGAACAAATAACAAGAATCCAGCCGATAATGCCGAGGATCAACGGGAAACGCTTAAGTTTCGCTTCACCTTGCCCAAACGGGGTTCCGAAGTTTTGACCAGCGGGCTGCGGCATGCTCACGTTGTCCTCCTCGTGGATATTTCTTCCGAAGACTGAGACTATCGAAGGCTCTGGACCCTGTAAAGGTGACTACTCAAGGAAAGAGCTCAGCACGCGCACAACCCCGGCCTCGTTATTCGAAGGCGCAACAAAGCGAGCGGCGGCAAGGATATCGGGAGATGCATTTGCCATCGCAAAGGAAAACTCAGCGTGAGACATCATCCCAAGGTCGTTTCCCGCGTCTCCAAATACTGCGGTTTGTGCAGGTGAAACTCCAAGATATTTCTGCAGTTCGCTGAGCGCTTGGCCTTTATCAACTCCGCGCATCTGCAAATCTGCCCAGTTATCACCAGAGAGCGCGAATTGATGACTCTGCTTAAACGTTCCCAAAGTTCGTTCGGCCAAGGGCTTCACATCACCTGCGCTGCGCAGGGCAAGCTTGATGATCGCGTCATCCAATTCACCGTGTTCAATCTCATCAAGTACTTCAAGCAGGTCGTCAACAACCTGAGTTCGTGCGTAGTACGGAGAGATTGCATGCACGAACGGCGCATCACTGCGCTCGATATACGCTGATTTCTTCCCGCAAACGACAAGGCCTCCATCCCACTGCGCAGCTTCCATTTCCTGGGCCTTCCCATCTTGCGAATCGGGACGCGCAGCAAAGAAACCGCCCTGACGCACGTGATGACGGACCAACTCGACACACCGGCGCACCGTCCCTAGGTCAAGGGGACTTGAGGATATCTCTTCCCCATCACGCATCACGACCGCGCCATTTTCACCAATAAAAGTCATGCCCGCGCGCTCCGGGAACATATTGATCAGAGTCCAGATTTGTCGACCTGAGGCGGGAACAAAAGTGATGCCACGAGCCTCCATAGAATCGAGGAGCTGCTCCAGTCCGGCAGGGAAGTTTTTCTGATCATCCAACAAGGTCCCATCCATATCGACTGCTGCCAGACGAATATCAGCATCCGCGTATGTGGCGGGATCACTTGCCTGCAGCATTGACGCTTCGTGCATGTGTAGTACTTCCTCACGGCCGGAAATGACATCCTCAAGGGCCACCATTGAACAGAAAAAGACCTGCGACCAGACTAACAAGCGCGCCTTTCATGGACCTAATGCCGCCAACTCCTCAACCTCGTGAAGGCTCATCTGCTAGTTTGAACGGCATGACCCATGCGCAATTGCTCCTGCGAGCCTATGCTCGCGCAACAAATATGTTGATCGCCGGAAGGCGCTTCATCACCTCCGACGGAGAGCTCACCGCGCTCCTTGAGGCTTTCGGAGCCCAGGTCATTACCCCTGATTGTTCCGAGGACGCCCCCTCCACTCCCACCGGCCTCGACGTCATCTTCGACCTAGACGAGGGAGCATCTCCCCACCCGGGTGCAATTACCGTCGTAGCTCCCTCCGCTAACTTCGAAGGCGTCTACGCTCCCGACACTTCCCTAATTTCTGGCCCCGGGGACACCGGACGCATTTCATGGGCACGCATGCACATGCCCGTGACCGAGGCAGCGGTTCGCCGCATTGCCCACCTGCTCCCTGGTCGCCGGATTGGCCTCGCCCTGGTTTTGGAACCTAAGACCGCAGCGCTTGCTTTGATGCTTTCCGAGGCCGGAGCCGAAGTTTCCGTTTTTGGGCACGCAAGCGAAACTCGCGATGATGTTGCCGACGAACTGCGCCGGGAGGGACTGAAGGTTTTCGCCGACTCCCAGGCAAGCCCCGAGATGGAAGAAAAGCTCGCGCAAGAGTTTCTCGCTGAAAACAACGAGTATCTGTTGGATGACGGCTCTCATCTGATTCGCATGGCACACGATCCGGGTCGCGCTCCCACCGCACTTTCTTCCTTGCGTGGCGCTGCCGAGGAAACGACCTCGGGACTGCGCCCGCTGCGTCATTTCCCGCTGCGCGTCCCTGTGATTGCCAGCAATGACGCACGCTCAAAGACTCTTTTCGATAATGCCTACGGCACCGGCCAGTCATGCTGGACGACAGTCCTTGACATCATTGACCCCGATGGCCTCGGCGCTCCAATTCCTGGGATGAGGGTCGGAATCATTGGCTATGGAGATGTCGGAAAGGGGTGTGCGCGCTTTGCTCGCGCCTTGGGGGCCCGTGTCAGTGTCGTTGAGCTGGACCCCGTCCGCGCGCTCCAAGCACGCATGGATGGTTTCGCAGTCGCTGCCCTCGGCGAGGTTGCCTCCACGGCGGGGCTTTTGATGTCCGCCACGGGAGAGCCCTCGACCATCCCGCTCAGCGCGCTTGAGGCTCTCCCCAAAGACGCGATTGTCACTGTCGCAGGCGGTGTGATCGGTGAAGTTGAAGTCGAGCAGGCACTGACCGCGGGGTGGACTCTTACCGAGGCCGGTCCCGCACACATCCAGCACCTGAGTGATCCGAATGGAAAGTCCCTGCGTCTTTTAGAAAAGGGAGAAGGCATCAACTACACGGCCGGCGAAGGAAACCCGATCGAGATTATGGATATGAGTTTCGGGGTCCAAGTTGCGGCGCTCACTGAGCTGCTGCTTCACGGAGACGAACTTAATCCCGGTCTTCATAACCTCCCCATTCAAGCCGATAATGCGGTGGCTCAAGCTGCGCTTGATGCACTGAGCGGTGCAGGCAATGCACAATAGCTCTATGACTTCGACGCTTTCCCAGGATGACGCAGAGATCCTCAGCCCCCGCCCGCATTCCGACGTCGTCGAGGTCTACTCAGCTGGACTCGTCGTTCCAATCACCGCTCCATCCGTCTTGGACGGTGCTATTGCGGTTTCCGGCGGGAGAATCGAACACGTGGGATCTCGCGATTGGGTACTCCACGCACTTGAGCAAGCTGGACGTTCTTTCGTCGAGCACCACGTCGACGGGGTACTGATGCCCGGCCTCGTCAACGCGCACACCCACCTGCAGTACACGGGAATGGCGCAGGTCGGCGCAAGGCGTTACACGGGTTTCCCCTCGTGGGCGCAGGCTTTCGACGCGGTCTATGACCATACCGAATTCGATTGGAAGGCCGAGGCCGCGCGTGGCGCTCGCCTATCGATCCGTTACGGGACCACCAGTGCCGCCGACGTTGTTACCGATCCCGAGGCCGCGAGCGCGCTCCACGAACTCGGCTTGCACGGCGTCGCCTACTGGGAAGTCATGGGGTGGTCGAATGAGGATTGGGCGGCTCGCGGTCCTGCAAGCGTGAATGCTTCCTTGGATGCGATGCCCACTCCCCCACAGATCGGTATTTCCCCGCATGCACCGTATTCCTTGGATGCGGAACCGCTTTTGGATCTTCCCGACCTTGCGCGCAGGCGTAACCTCCGCCTGCACATTCACTTGGGTGAATCCCATTCCGAGGCCGAGTGGAAAGAAGGCCGAACCGCGCAATTGGACGATTTGTGGCGCAGCGGCGCCTCGACGTCCTTCACCGAGATGCGCTCTCTTGGCGGGGGCTTCTCGGCGACACAATTCGTTGACCAGCTGGGGGTTTTGGGTCCTGATTGCCATGTGGCACATGGCGTCTACATGACCGCGGATGACCGGCGTCGCCTGCGTTCTCGCAATACTGCTGTTGCTTTGTGTCCGCGCTCGAATCGCGTGATTGGCTTGGATGCTCCCCCTGTTGCCGCCTACCTGAATGAGGGCAATTTGCTGGCCGTGGGGACGGACTCTCTGTCGTCTTCTCCCAGCCTTGACGTCATGGAAGACGTTGCACTGCTCTATAAGATTGCGCGTGCTCAGGGATATTCGGAAAGCGATTTGGCTCGACGTCTGCTCCACACCGCAACTTTGGGCGGGGCTGTCGCCTTGGGGTTGTCGACGGGTTCCCAACGGGTGGGTCAGCTTCAGTCGGGCGCGGTCGCAGACATGGTGTTTTTCGATGTACCCGTCACGACGATTGTTGACACTATCGAGGAACTCGTCCAAACCGGTGCTTCTCGCCAGATTGCAACGATTATTGACGGAAACCTGCGCTGGGTTGATCCACGTTTCACCGACATCTTTGAGGGAAAAGTACAATGACTACTCTCACCCCGCTCGCTTCCATGCTCGTGACACAGCTTGACCTTGCGCCTCACCCCGAGGGCGGCCACTTCCGTCGCACCTGGACCGCACCCACGCATGTGGAAACCCCTCGCGGCAAGCGAGCCACGGCCTCGGCAATCCTCTTTGTGCTGGATCGCGACGAGGAGGCTGCCTGGCATCTGGTGCACTCCGATGAACTCTGGATCTGGTCGGGGCCGGGTTCCTTGGAGATTCATCTCGGCGGAGATGGCGAGGCTCCAAGTTCCGAGCCGCAGATCGTGATCTTAGGATCGCCGGATGCTGAGGGTGCAGATCTCTCACCTTCTGAGCCTTCGAACCCCGTGCAATTCCTCGTCCCCGCTGGTTCGTGGCAGCGGACTTTTGCTCGAGGCCAAGCGGCGCTGGCCACCTGTGTGGTGTCGCCTGAGTTCTCTTTCGAAGACTGGAAGCTTGCGGAAACCAACTCCTGAAGCTTTCCTAAGTATCGACAATGCTCATAGCAATGACGTAGCCTAAGTAAGCATTCCAGTAAGAACTGGGAGTACCACTAATGAAGGAGCCCATCGTGGATCTGGAAAACCTGAAGAAGCAGGCCGAAGAAGGCTTGGAAACCGCAAAGGACAAGGCCGAAGATCTCAAGGACAAGGTCGGAGAAGCTGTAGAGGCAGCAAAGGACAAGGCCGAGGACGTCGTTTCAGACATCAAAGACAAGCTTGGCAAGTGACCATTAGCGTCAAATGATCAGAGGGCAGATCCAATTGGATCTGCCCTCGGTTATTAGATCCATCATAGCGAGGATCCACGCAGACCATATCTCACATCTCAAGTTTGAGACTATCTCTTTCCATGAGCGCGTAGTTGCCCTTAGCCTTAGAGCGTGGGTGCTTTACCCATGGGTTGACAAGCACTCAAAACTGTTCTGTCCCACAATATCTTCATAGGGAGCACACGTGGTTCGTCCCAAGATCCGTTTCCGTAAATCCGCACTCGTCGCAATCGCAGCAACTGCCGTCATGGCGCTGGGTGCATGCGCGGGCGGAACCACTTCCAGCAGCACAACTTCCGCAACCGCCGATGCAAACGCAACCGGCGAAGCACTCCCCACCGTCACCAAGGGTAAGCTCACCATCGCCACCGGCGATCCGGCCTACAGCCCCTGGGTCCTCAACGACAACCCCGAATCCGGTGAAGGCTACGAGGCCGCAGTTGCCTACGCAGTCGCCGAAAAGCTGGGCTTCTCCAAGGATCAGGTCGTGTGGAAGCGCACCACCTTCGATTCGGCAATCGCTCCTGGCGCCAAGGACTGGGACTTCAACATCCAGCAGTTCTCCATTACCGATGCTCGCAAGCAGGCAGTGGACTTTTCCAGCCCCTACTACACGACCTCCGAGGCAGTTGTCGCCTTGAAGGGCACCCCCGCTGCCGAGGCCAAGAGCCTTGAAGACCTGAAGAAGCTGAAGTTCGGCGTTCAGACCGGCACGACTTCTCAGAACTACGTGATGAACAAGCTCAAGCCCAGCACCGATCCGCTGATCTTCAACGGTTCTGCTGACGTGGTCCAGGCCCTCAAGGGCGGCCAGGTTGACGCAATCGTCGTGGACCTGCCCACCGCATTCAACATCATCGCAACCCAGGTTGACAACGGCACCGTGGTTGGCCAGTTCACCGCGAACGAGGATGGCAACAACTTCGGTTTGCTGCTTCCTAAGGGAAGCGCCCTGACCCCCGCGGTCACCAAGGCAGTTGACACGCTGCGCGATAACGGCACCCTGGCTGAACTTCAGAAGAAGTGGCTGGCCGACGCCGCATCCGCTCCGATCTTCGAGCAGTGATTTTCTTCTCCGGCTTGGGATTCGTCCCAAGCCGGAGAATTTTCATCCCCCTTGTCCTTATTGCTTCATGCATTCGAAACCCACTCAGAGGACCCCGTGCTCACCAATTCCCACTCCGCAGACCCCATGGCTGAATTCCCAGTCTCTGAGGTCGAGCGCCAGCGCCGTCGTTACCGGCGCGCGCGCACCACTCGTTCACTCTTGATCTCCGCGATCTCCACTCTGGTCATCGCGGCACTCATCGTTGTCATCTTGGCCTCGTCTCCGGGATGGAAGACAACTCAACAAACCTTCTTCAACTGGGAATACGCGAAGAGCTCCTTCCCTGCAGTCCTCTCCGGCATGTGGCTCAACATCCGCATGCTGCTGGTTGCAGCAACTGGCGTTGCGATCTTTGCAACCCTCCTTGCTGCCGCACGTACCTTGGGTGGACCGGTATTCTTCCCAATCCGTTTCCTTGCTGCCGCATACACGGACATCTTCCGCGGCGTGCCCTTCATTGTGGTGCTGTACATCATCGGTTTCGGTATTCCTGCTTTGAATCCCAGCAGGCGTATCGATGTGACGCTCCTGGGGACCATCGCCCTGGTGATCACCTACACCTCCTACGTTTCCGAGGTGCTCCGTGCTGGCCTCGAATCCATACACCCCTCACAGCGCTACGCAGCGCGTTCTCTGGGTCTGACCCACGGACAAACCATGCGTCACATCATTGTGCCGCAGGCAGTTCGTAAGGTCACCCCGGCTTTGATGAACGACTTCATTTCCATGCAGAAAGACGTGGGCCTCATTTCTGTTCTGGGCGCAACTGACGCAATCCGCGCAGCACAGGTTCAGCAGGCAACGACCTACAACTTCACTTCCTACGTGGTTGCGGGCTTCCTCTTCATCGTCTTGTCTTTCCCCTTCATTCGTCTGTCCGATTGGTACACGGCACGACTACGTAAGCGCGAGCAGATGGGAGGTACCGTCTGATGAGCACGGAAACCATCACCCCTGACGAGAGCTTGGCAACCTCCGCGGAACACCCCGTCCTTTCTGTTCAGGGCGTCGTCAAGCGCTTCGGTTCCAACATTGTTTTGCGCCGCCTAGACCTTGACGTTCACCGTCACGAGGTCGTTGTACTTTTGGGAGCATCAGGTTCGGGTAAGTCGACCCTCCTTCGCTGCGCAAATCTACTCGAGCGCGTCGACGATGGCCAAATTTTCCTCTCCGGAATGGACATCACCGACCCCAGCATCAACGCAGACAAGGTTCGCGCGCAGATCGGGGTCGTATTCCAGCACTACAATCTGTTCCCGCACATGTCAGTGATTGATAACGTGACACTGGCTGCACGCAAGGTCCACGGATGGGCACCTGAACGCGCAACAAAGCGCGGAATGGAATTGCTGGAACGTATTGGTCTTGTTCAAAAAGCCGAGGAATACCCCGACCGACTGTCGGGTGGCCAGCAGCAACGCGTCGCTATTGTTCGCGCACTTGCAACCAATCCCGAGCTTCTTCTGCTTGATGAAATCACTTCGGCATTGGACCCCATGCTGGTCGGCGAAGTTCTCGACTTGGTTCGCGAGGTCAAAGACAGCGGTTCAACGATCCTTATGGCAACCCATGAAATCGGTTTCGCGCGTCAGGTTGCAGACCGCGTGGTGTTCCTGGAACGCGGAAAGATCGTTGAACAGGGTACCCCTCAGGAAGTCATCGACAATCCGAAGATGCCTCAGACTCAGGAATTCCTGGCTCGCGTCTTCCACTGAGCCCCTCATCGCACTGTGTCCCTCTGTCCCTCTTGTGGACGGTTCCAAAGCCGTTCACAAGAGGGACATTGTTTAAGCCCTCAGTTTCTCCCAGCCTCGACATCAGCCCAGAAGGCAGCAAGAACATCCGCCAACGCAGCCGGATTTTCTAATTGAGCGCTGTGTTTCGCATCTGAAATCACCTCATAGCGCGCACCCAATAACGCGGCTTCTTCACGATGCATCTGCTCTGGCCAAACCGTATCCCCTACGCCGCGAGTGATCAAGACAGGAAGCCCACTTTGACGGAGGGGAAGCGAGACATCTGGATAACGAGCCAAAATGAAGGCCGCACCCATGAGAGAGTCCTCACTGGTAACTATCGCGCGTTCAGCAATCAGCTCTTCCCTAGGATCTTCACTCAAGAACTGCGAGATATACCAAGCTGAAAGCCTCTTCCCTGTTGTCGAAGACAGCAAACGCTGACGCAGGGGTGTCCAGCGCATCGATTCAGGCGGTCGAGGACCTGTAGAAAACAGTGTCACGGAACGGAATAGTTCAGGTGCAACCACAGCAGCTTGCCTGGCAATCACACCGCCAAATGAGTGTCCCAGCAGGTGAATTGGCCGCTCGCTTGCGCCCATCGCGCGCGCAACCTCAATCAGGTCACCGACAAAGTCAGCCAATCGGTAATTCTCAACGCCTTTGGGTGCAGCAGAATCCGCTTGACCTCGCTGTGAATATGCAAGCGCCGCGCGACCGCGCTCGGCCAAATACGGCAGGAAGGGAGTGAAATCCTCTTTTGAACCGGTAAAACCTGGCACGAGGAGCGCAGGGGTGGACCCAGCCACGGCCTCGTCAGTCACTACCGCGGTCAAGACACCACCAGCGCTGGGAATCCCCAGGCAACGCAAACCCTCGGGAAGATGTCCCCCAAAAGGCTCGCAATGAACTTCTCCACGTATCTGCATACATTTCCCCTTACAGTCGAGGCCGGCAGAACACTCCACCGGCCTCCATCTGCTCTCACATGCTCACGCACGTGAGAATTTCACTCGAGCTCAAAAGCTCCCGTGTACAGCTGGTAGTACACACCCTTTTGAGCAATCAGTTCGTCGTGACTTCCACGTTCGATAATACGGCCGTGATCCAGAACCATAATGGCGTCGGAGTTACGGACCGTTGACAGACGGTGTGCAATAACGAAGACCGTACGCCCCTCCATGAGGTTATCCATGCCATTCTGGACCAGCGACTCGGTACGCGTATCGATCGAGGAAGTCGCCTCGTCCAGAATCATCGCCGGCGGATCGGCAACCGCTGCACGCGCAATAGACAGCAACTGCGCCTGCCCCTGCGAGAGGTTTGAGCCATTGCCGCTGAGCTCGGTCTGGTAGCCATCGGGAAGGCGCTCAATGAAGGAATGAGCATTCGCAAGCTTTGCTGCTGCAATACATTCCTCATCGGTCGCGTCCAGTCGCCCAAAGCGGATGTTATCCATGACGGTACCGGTAAAGAGCTTGACATCCTGAAGCACGACGCCCAGTGAGCGACGCAGATCGGGCTTGTGAATCTTCCTGATATTGATGCCATCAAAGCGGATCTTGCCGTCATCGATATCGTAGAAACGATTGATCAGGTTAGTGATGGTCGTCTTGCCCGCGCCAGTTGCACCAACAAACGCAATCTTTTGTCCAGGCTTTGCCCACAGGGAGATGTCGTGAAGAACCGTCTTTTTCCCATCGTAGGAGAAGTCGACATTTTCCATGACCAGCTCGCCGCGCAGACGCGTGTAGGTGACGGTTCCGTCGCTGTGGGGGTGACGCCATGCCCATACACCTGTACGTTCCTCGGTGGGATGGACATCGCCGTTCTCATCGACGCGCGCGCGCACTAGGGTCACGTAACCCTCGTCTTCTTCGCTCTCTTGCTCCATCAAAGCGAAGACTCGGGAAGCACCCGCAAGACCTAGGGCGATCATCGGGACCTGCATCGAGGCCTGTCCCAGCGTCTGTGTAAAGTTACGAACCATCCCCAGGAAGGAGACAACGACGCCGACAGTGATTGCGCCCATACCCGCGAAGCCGAAATTCGGGGTCTGAAGCTCAACCATGATGCCGCCGATCAGGGCAACGGCAACATAAAGGATATTTCCGATATTGCCCAAGGTTGGCATGAGCATATTGCCGTACTGATTCGCGCGTTCTGAATCGTTGAACAACTGGTGGTTGTAGCCCAGGAAATCATGCTTAACAGCATCTTCGTGATTGAAGACTTTAATGACCTTTTGGCCATCCATCATCTCTTCGATGTAGCCCTCTTCTTCAGCCAGCGAGCGTTGCTGCGCAACCATGAACTTCGCTGAACCGCCACCCATTTTCTTTGTCACAGCAAACATCGTGACAGTCGCCGCCGCAACAAGAAGAGTGAGCCACAGCGAGTAGCTGAGCATAGTGATTGTCAACACAAGAATAGTAAGTGCGGACTGGATCAGGGTCGGGATCGATTGGCCAATAAGCTGACGAATCGCGTCCGTATCGTTTGTGTAGGTCGACATGATCGCACCGTGAGGGTGCGTATCGAAGAACTTCAGCGGAAGTGTCTCCATGCGATCAAACATGTCATCACGCATCTTCTTGAGCGTGCCCTGAGTGACGATTGCCATCAGTCGCGTGTAGATGAAAGCGCACAGAACACCCGAGCCAAAGATGATACCCATGATCACAACCAGTCGCACCAATTGCGACATAACGGCTGGCAGTCCTTGGCTCATACCGGGAATAATCACGGTATCAACGATCTGCTGGAGGAAGATCGCCCCAACTGCAGAAGCGATACCCGAAATCACAATACAGATGCCGACAACACTCAGGTGGATCTTGTAGTTTGCCCACAGATAGGTCATCAGCCTTCCGAAAGGACGCGGCACTCCATCAAGCTTGTTGGGGTCTTTCATTCCCGAGGCGGCGCCCTCTTTTTGTTTTTGACTTTCCTCGCGCGCTTTCTCAGCTTGATCCTGCGGAAGCACCTCTAGTGATGCGGGAGCGTGAGCGGCAATCTGATCTGCCTGTTCTTCTTCGTAGCGTTCAACCGACATTTCAGGCCACCTCGCTTTCATTCGTACTGTTTTGAGTGTCGTAAAGTTCGCGATACTCGCCACCCAAGTCAAGGAGTTCCTGGTGAGTGCCATGCTCCTTAATACGCCCGTCGTCCAAAACGATGATTTGATCGGCATGCTGGACTGAAGAAATGCGCTGCGCAACGATGATTGTTGTCGTATCCGGGATTTCCGTTTCGAAAGCCTGACGAATCAGCGAATCGGTTCGAGTATCAACCGCGCTGGTCGAATCATCAAGGATCAAGATCTTGGGCTTCTTCAGCAAGGCGCGTGCGATGCACAGACGCTGCTTTTGGCCACCCGAAAGGTTCGACCCGCCCCTTTCGATCATAGTGTCATAGCCATCGGGGAACTGACGGACAAATTCGTCGGCCTGTGAAAGTTCGCAGGCTCGCACGATTTCTTCATCGGTTGCCTCAGGGTTACCCCAACGGAGGTTTTCCTTAATTGTTCCAGAGAAAAGAATGTTCTTCTGAAGAACAACGGACACCACATCACGCAGGGGTTCGAGGCGGTAGTCACGCACATCAATCCCGCCAACGGCGACCTTGCCTTCCGTCACGTCATACAGTCGTGGAATCAACTGGATCAAGCTGGTCTTACCTGAACCCGTTCCACCAACGATGCCCAGAGTCGAGCCTGCGGGGATATCCAAAGTGATGTTTTCAAGCGCGGGACGTTCAGAGTCTTCGCGATACTTAAAGGTCACGCCTTCAAAGGTGATATCACCGGCGGATACTTCACGGATTCCATATTCGGGGGATGTTAATGGAGATTCGTACTGAAGCACCTCAGCAATGCGGTGTGCGGACTCTGCGGCGATCGTCACCATAACGAAAATAAAGGCCAACATCATCATGGCCGAGAGGATCTGAATCCCGTATGTAATCAGTGCTGTTAGTTGACCGGTGGTCAATTCGCTGCCGCCTGACGCCACAATCATCTGCGCACCAATGAAGTCAACCAGCATGATCGCACCAAAGATGAAGAACATCATGACGGGCGTATTGAGCGCAAGAACCTTCTCCGCGAAGGTGAAGTCTGCTCGTACTTCCTCTGAGCGCTTGGCAAAACGGATCTTTTCGTACTCTTCGTTGACGAAGGACTTTACGACGCGAATACCAGCAATATTTTCCTGAACCGAGTTGTTCAGAGCATCGTATTTCTTAAAGATTCGCCGGAAAACCGGGAAAATAAAGACGACAATACCGAACATAATTGCCGCTAGGAACGGCAGCATGATCAGGAAAATCAAGGACATCCGCCAGTTAATGCGAAGCGCCATGACAATCGAGAAGACAACCATCAGCGGGACACGAACTGCTACGCGAATAATCATGCCGTAAGCGTTTTGAACGTTGGTCACATCGGTCGTCATACGGGTAACCAAGGAGGATGTCGAGAAACGATCGACATCTCCGAAAGAGAAGTCCTGAACCTTGAAGAAGAGGTCTTGACGCAGGTGCTTTGCCAGCCCCGCTGCTGCAGTGGCACCAAAGCGCGCGGCAAGGACACCGAAGAGGAGTGAGAACATCGCCATGACCAGCATAAAGACGCCGAGGCGGACAACTGGAGTGAGCACACCACCCTGAAGGTGATCAACCAAGGAGGCCATAACCAGTGGGAGGAAGCACTCAAGAATGACCTCTCCCGTGACAAACAGCGGTGTCAGAAGCGAAGCGCGACGATACTCACGCACGCTTCTCAACAAAGTACGAACAGTCGACATGTAGCGCTGGACCCCCGAAAAATTACTGCGTGTAATAGGAACCTACCCGTAGACCTTCAAAGGGATGCATCTTTGCGGCCGGGGTAGGCGGATTAATCATTTGATGTAGATCTTCCCATGTTAGCCGCCTTTCCTAACGGCGGCGATATCATCTAGTCAATGACGCGATCGGCGAAATCTCACGCTGCACAAGCAGAATGTTTCATAGCTGATTCATAGCTTTAACCCACATCAAGTACAGATTACGCCCGTAGATTTTCAGTATCAGACATCGGGGGTCGTAAGGCCCCGTCTCCTTTACCTGTTGAGGGACGCTGTTTAGAACGCATATTGTGTTGATGGGATGCACGTGGGGCCGGCTTTGCCGGCCCCACAGTGTTTTTATAGCCGCGCAACGCACAACACCTTGGAGATTCGTGGAGACAAGCGCGCCGAGATCTCACCGAATCTTGCACACTTCCCTGAGCCCAGCTCAGCAGAGCGATAGCAGCGTTTTCACTGTTACTCCTGTCCGAGCGCCCTTTCCAATGCACTCAGCCCCATTGCCAATAGCGCCGAATCACTCTCATCCGCGCGCGACATCGACTGGTTGATCAATTCTCGCCACGGCCCTTCGCGAAGCACACGGCCGCCCTTTAAGACGATGATATGCGCATCAAGTGCGGCAGCATCTTCAATCTGGTGTGTCACCATGATGACAGTGCGCCCAAGGAATCGTTGCGCAATCAACTCACGAAGTCCACGCGCGGCCTCGACATCGAGCGCCGCCATCGGTTCATCAAGCAACAAGACCTCGGGAGCAACAACCAGCGCACGAGCCAAAGCGGTCCTCTGAGCTTGCCCACCAGACACCTGAGCCGGACGACGCTGCTCCAAGCCTGCCAAACCCACAGACTCCAGGGCTTCACGCGCACGTACCTCGGCCTCGGCAGGGGAAATGCCGGCGCAACGCAAGGGGAAGGCAACATTGGCGAGGAGACTCATATGGGGGAACAAAACGGGCTTCTGCTCTAAGGTCGCAATCTTCGGCAGGCGGTCTGAAGTGCCATCTGGCCACTGCCAGGTGCAGGTCATCTGCGGCGCATCGAGGGCGCCGGAAAGCACCGACAAGAGCGTGCTCTTTCCCGCACCGTTATGTCCCATCAAGGCCGTGACGACTCCGGGCTGACAGGTGAGGTCAACGTCGATGTGCCTCTCGGCAAGCGTTCCCGCAATCCGCACGCCAGGGACTGGAACGCGTGGAAGTTGGCCCTGCGCATTTCCCTTCTCATTCCCGAGGCGGTGGCTAGGCTCGGTAGTCGAGCGCGAGGCCGCGGGAACTTTCGCCTCGTCGGTGGAGGTCCCTCTCAGAAGACGCGAATACCACCACTGCGAAAAGGCTGAAGCACCACCAACCAGGACCAGCGCAACAAAGACCAAGATGACGGAGAGCATCAGGGCCATGTCGGTCGATTCTTCGCGCTGAAGATAGATTTCCAAAGGAAGAGTACGGGTTACTCCGGCAAGGGAACCCGCAAAAGTAATGGTTGCGCCGAACTCTCCCAGCGCACGCGAGAAGGCCAGCGCCGTCGAGGACACCAGAGCTGGGATCATCAGCGGCAGGGTGACAGACCACAGTGTCCGAGAAGGCGAGGCTCCCAGCCCACTCGCAACGCGTTCCTCATTGAAGCCGCGAGTACGCAATGCACCTTCAAGTGAAGAAACAAAGAAAGGGAGCGACACGAAGGTCTGCGCCATAATGACCGCGACCGTCGTGAAAGCAATATTGATACCGAAGATTTGCAGATAAGCACCAATCAGGCCTCTGCGACCCCAGGTGATCAAGAGGGCCAAGCCCGCGACGACCGGAGGAAGAACCATGGGCAAGGTGACCATGGAGCGCAGGACTCGGGACCACCATGTATCGCGCGCCCTGGCACACACCAGCGCTAAAGGAAGACCGACAATAATGCAGGCAAGGGTCGAGGCAAGACAGGTACGCAGCGAAAGAGCAAGGGCTTGCGAGCCCAGTGCTTGAGTGAATAGATGGGGAAATTGAACCCAATCGATGCGTACGAGAAGCGCGATGAAGGGAACAAGAAGAAATAGAACAGCACAGGCTGCGGGAAGTGCGATCCAACGCGGGATCCCCGCATGCCTGTGCTTGTTCGTCATGAGATTATTCCGAAACTACTGTGAGTAGAAGAACGCGATTTCAGCCCTTATCCGAGGAAGTCGGTTCTGAGAAGCCATACTTCTTCAGCACTGCCTGTCCTTTTTCAGAAAGAACAGCGTCAATGAACTTCTGTCCGGCTTCCTTGTTCTTCGCGGAAACGGTCAGAGCGATGGGGTACGAGTTCACGACCTCGTTTGCACGGGCAATCTCGATGGTTTCGACCTTGTCGCCAGCAGCCTTCGCGTCGGTTGCATAGACGAGGCCTGCATCGGCTTCACCGCTCTCAACCTTGGCGCGCACGTCCGTCACCTTCTGTTCTTCCGAAACAGGGTTGAGCGTGACGCCGAGCTTTTCGGCCAACTGTTTGGTTGCGTTACCACAGGGAACACCCTCTGCGCACACAACGAGCTTCTTGCCATCAAGAGAGGAATCAAGACCGGTGATCTTGGCAGGATTTCCCTTGGGGACAATCAATGTCAGGACATTAGATGCGAAGGGCTTCGGAGTGTCGACAAGCTTCGCATCGGTTGCCTTGGTCATGTTCTTCTGGTCTGCGGAGGCGAAAACATCGGCAGGTGCGCCTTCTTTCATCTGGTCAACCAGAGTCGATGATCCCTGGAAGTTGAAGGTCACCTTGATGTTCGGATCGGTTTCCTTGAGGACCGTATCAGCGATCTCAGGGAATGCCTTGTTCAACGACGCAGCCGCAAAAACGTTGAGTTCAACCGGTGCTGCAGTTTCTGTCGAAGCAGATGCCGAGGCGCTTGCAGACTTGTCTGCAGATGCACCGTTTCCGCCTGAGCAAGCGGTAAGCACAAGAAGGCTAGCCGCGGCTGTGACGATGATTCCTTTGTAGCGATTCACAGGTTTCCTCCATTTGGTACCTGAAGAGAAACGTTTGTTGCCTTGATTTGAGCCATGGCGATGGAACCCACTTCGATTCCCAGCTCGCGGACGCTTTCGGTCGAAACCAGAGAAACGACACGGTAGGGACCGCACTGCAGATCAACCTGGCTCATCACCGGATCGGAGTGAACAGCAATAACCAATCCCTGGAGGTGGTTACGAACAGACTGAGTGCCCTGCCCAAGAGCAAGCTGATGAACATCAGGTTGGCTATTAATTAAAGCCGCGACCGATGCTCCATCGATACGAAGCGGTCCCGAGTTCTCAGCGCTATCTGCACGAGTCACAAGTCCATCATCAAGCCAGCGACGAACGGTGTCATCACTGACGCCAAGGAGAGTTGCCAGAGTCGAAACTTTGTAATAAGGCATGAATTAATTTTAACGGGTTTTGCCGTTTTTTGTAATTAATCGACAAAAATACGCAAATTTCTCCGCAGACGCGGAAAGCCATCGAATAGATTATTCGCCCGAGGCCTTTCGTACCGGGATATCCTCAAAGAAAACCTGGCAACCACAACTATTGCCGAAGGGCACCAGAGTCATACTCATGCCACCATCACTGAGCTCTTCAACAATCTGCCGAATCGCGGCACCGTGCATCCGACACACAATGCTTTGGATCTTATCGTTGCCAATATTGAGGTAGGGGCAGGATTGGATGGACAGACTGCCATCTTCTGCATTTAACGCACGGAAACCGCGCGTTGAAAGGAAAACTCGAAGAAGCGAAAGTAGGGCTTCCTCATCATCACGAGCAGCGTCGAGCGCACCGGAAGAGCGGATGAGATCAACGTACTGCTGCCCCCAATTCCGCCCCATGATGTCAGCAAGTTTTTCGCCGCCGTCCGAAGTTTGAGCCATTGCCGAGGCCGCGGCAAGAAGAAGTTCCGAAGACTGACGTTGAAGACGCGCTGCGTCCCCAATGACCGCGATCTCGTAGTACATCGCAGGGCGACCTCGCCCTTCGGGGTTGTGAGTGCGACGCACAACTAAGCCCTGTTCGACCAGAGGAACAAGAGTCTCACGAACCGAGTTCTTATGAATTCCCAAATGATCTGCGATTTCAACAACGGTTGCTTCACGACCAATATCAGTAAGGGTGTGCAAAACCTTACGCTGCGCCGGGGATGCGGTCGCCAACTGGGTGATCATGTATTCGATGCCAATCGGACCGGCTTTCACCTCGCCGTTAGTCACAGCTACTCCTTGTCTTCAGGGACTTGGTTGACATTCTAATGCACAGGCAACAACTAGCTGTCATACGTTTCAAATGCTGGGGCCTGTATGCGCGGGTCAGCACATACAGGCCCCAGATCACATCACCACAGACAGCCACCCGCACGCCCAATACCAACAGTCGGTCGCATTACGCGGGGTCTATCGGTGTATTCATACAGGTGAGAACGCGGGAACCACGATAAAGAGCCGGGGGCGAGCATGCGCTCGCCCCCGGCTCGACCGTTGACCGCGCCAGGGCCTCGCCTGGGAGCGAGGGGCCGCGGCGGGCACGGCCATCGATCAGTCCGACATACCGCCGCGCGTGAGCTCGTGCGTGCGACGCTCGTCGCGCGACCGGTAGATCACCGGGGGACGCGCCACGTAGCCGACCGGCGCACTCACCGCGTGTACGAGGCGAGTGAACGGCCAGATGCAGAACAGCAGCAGGCCCGCGATGATGTGCAGCTTAAAGCTGAGGGGCACATCCACCATCAGGTGCGCCTGCGGGTGGAGATAGAAGATCGAGCGGAACCAGACGGAGATCGTCTCGCGGTAGTCGTAGCCCTCGTGGCCCCCGAGTACCTGGTTGAGCAGGGTCGCCGCCCCGCCCAGGAGCACCGGGATCGCCAGCATCACGTAGGTGACGATGTCCATGCGGGTCG
>NZ_CAUTWQ010000008.1:0-89155 GCF_963542285.1 uncultured Actinomyces sp.
ACCCGCGACCCTCACCTTGGCAAGGTGATGCTCTACCAACTGAGCCACATCCGCACTCAGTCCCTATCGGACTGGGGCCTTGTCCGTCGTTAGATAACGACAGTGGGCGATACTGGGTTCGAACCAGTGACCTCTTCCGTGTCAGGGAAGCGCGCTACCACTGCGCCAATCGCCCGAGCGGATGACGGGACTCGAACCCGCGACCCTCACCTTGGCAAGGTGATGCTCTACCAACTGAGCCACATCCGCGTTATCAAACCGCCAGAACGGTTTCGCAACGGATGAAAGGCTAACAGGGTTTGCACCTAGAACACAAATCAAGACGGCGTGTCCCCGCTCACACCTAATTTATTCAGCGCACGGCGGCGCGCCTTCCACTGCCATATCAGAGGGACTCATAAAGTCGAGGGCGTGATCGAAGTGGCACCACCCGAGGATTTTCGAACAGCACTCATGTCATTACGCAGTGCTGTTCATCCTCACGTCGAAATTGAGGAAGTTCCCGCACCGCGCGCACTTGCTCCTTTCACTGCTGCACTTGCACTTCGCACGACACAAACCGCCCACGACGAAGCCCTTGCGTTCGGCCGTTTTGTCATCCTTCATGATCCCAATGGACAAATGGGCTGGAATGGGCCATTCCGTCTTGTCGCACAGCTCCGTGCACAAATTGATGCTGATATGAGTTCGGATCCCCTTCTTTCTGAAGCACTGTGGAACTGGACTCACGACTGTCTTGAAGAGCGCGGCGCGGGCTTCCATGACCTTACGGGCACTGTGAGCAAAGAAGTGAGCGAATCTTTTGGAGGCCTGATCCTCATGGGGTCGACACTCGCTGTTGAGATTCGTGTTTCGCTCACACCAAATACCCCCTGGATTGGTGAGCACCTTCTGGCGTGGCAAGATCTCATGTGTCGCATCGCCGGTGTTGAAAATCAACGATTCCTTGAGAGGGCATAGAACGTGCTCATTGAAAATCCCTACGGCATCGCCGTGGGAGACAGCGAGGACCCCGAGCTCATCGCTTTCCCTCGCGACGGAATCCCAGAAATTATTGACACTCATAGTGCTTTGGAACGGGCTGCAAAAGACCTCTCGGCTTCTTCCCTTCCGCTTGCAGTGGACGTTGAGCGGGCTCAAGGCTTTCGCTATGGTTCTTCGCCCTATCTCCTCCAGCTGCGACGCGAGGACGTCGGCTCCTTCCTGATTGACACTGAGGCTCTCCCCCACCTTGAGTGCCTTCAAGTAAGTATGAACTCGACATGGATTCTGCACGACGCTTCTCAAGATCTCCCGAATCTACGTGAGCTCGGCCTGGAAATTCCGGCACTGTTTGATACGCAAGTCGCCTCACGCTTACTGGGGATGACTCACTTCGGGCTCTCTGCAGTTTGTGAGCAAGTCTTGGGACTGACACTTGTCAAAGACCACCAAGCCTCGAATTGGTCGGTACGACCCCTTCCAAAGGATTGGCTGCGATATGCGGTTCTTGATGTTGAGCTACTGACTGCTCTTAAAGATTCCCTTGAAAAGCGCTTGGACCACCTTGGCCGCCTCTCGTGGGCAGAGCAGGAGTTTTCGCACATTGCCGAGGCCGCCCCTCCTTCACCGAAAAAAGATCGTTGGCGCTCAATCTCCGGCATTGGCAAGTTGACCTCCAAACGAGCTCTAGCAATCGCACGTGAGCTTTGGATCGAACGTGATGCGATTGCGCGCGAGATCGACCTTGCTCCGGGACGCTTGGTACGAAGCAGCGGAATTATCCACGCCGCTCAACGTCCACCAAGGACACGCCACAATCTTCTTTCGATTGCCGAATTTCGTTCGCCTCAGGCACGACGTTACGCGCAGCGCTTCCTCGACGCCGTCAGTCGTGCACTAGCACTTCCAGAAAACCAACTTCCACCGCGGCATCGGACGGAAGACGACGGGCATACTCCCAGTGTCAGGCATTGGCAGCGTATCCATGCCGAAGCACATGAGCTTCTTCTTGAGGTGCGCGAGGCCGTTGCGAAGCAAGCAGAAACCTTAGAAATTAGTCCGGAAATCGTTCTTGAACCACGGGTTCAACGCGCATTGGCTTGGGAGCACACCCAACAGGGATTGGGAATGCCTGTCGATGACTTCCTTGCCGCGCAGGGTGCACGCCCCTGGCAGATCTCGTTGATGGCCATTCCCCTGACCGACCTACTCTCCCGCTAAAGCGTGACGAATCCTTTCGCTGAGGCCCTGAGCATTAAGACCAAGGGCCGTCACAATGCTGGCGCGGCTTGCCTGCTGAAGAAATTCCTTTGGGATACCGGCGGTGACGACTGGGATCGAACGCGTTGATGCATTCGAAGAAAGCAGATCACGCAGCGACCACCCAAATCCGCCATCAACTAATCCATCCTCAACGCTGAGCACAAGCTCAGCTTCTTCGACCAAGCCAACCAAGGCCTCGGGAACTGGAAGAGCCCAGCGGGGATCGATCACGCGTACGCTAGCCAAGCCATCATTCTCAAGAAGAGCGGCTGCTTCCATGGCAGCTGGGACCATCGAGCCTAAGGCAACGATGCAGACCTTTGAGGCTTCAGTGCCCTCATCCCAGTCTTTGAGGACATCACAGCCTCCCACACGATGAAGCTCAACAATGGGATCAGTCAAGGCCCCCTTCGGATAACGAAGGACTGTAGGCGCATCATCTACTGCTACGGCTTCGCGCAATTCTTCACGTAGCGTCGCCTCATCACGCGGGGCAGCAAGGCGTAATCCAGGAACGGAATTCAGCATCGAGATATCCCACATTCCGTTATGGGATGCTCCATCATCACCAGTAATTCCAGCTCGGTCAAGAACAAAAGTTACGCCGCAGTGGTGAAGCCCAACATCCATAAGGATTTGATCAAATGCTCGATTCAGGAAGGTTGCGTACACCGCAAAAACCGGGTGTGCTCCAGCGAAGGCCATCCCAGCGGCGGCAGCAACCGCATGCTGTTCTGCGATCCCCACATCAACCACCCGCGAAGGAAAATCATCCTTGAAGGGACCGAGGCCAACAGGCAGCATCATCGCAGCAGTTAGGCCGACAATATCTTCGCGTTCATGTGCGATCTGACGAATCTCGTCAGCAAACACACTGGTCCAGGCAAAACGTGCCGGCGCGATAGGAAGTCCGGTTTCCGGATGGATCTTCCCCACCGCGTGGAATCGATCTGCAATGTCTTCTTCCGCGGGGGTGTAGCCACGTCCCTTCTGCGTCATGACATGGATCAGGACGGGCTCATGCAAGGCTCGTGCACGATTAAAAATCTCTTCCATGGCGGCAATATCGTGACCGTTAACAGGTCCGAGGTACTTCAATCCGAGGTCCTCAAACATCGCCTGTGGGATGAGCGCGTCTTTAATACCGCTTTTGAGTCCGTGAAGAGCCCCGTAAGTTGCGCGTCCAGGTTCCCCAAAATTCATCAGAGTACGTTTACCCCATGACAGCGCCTTTTCGTAATTTCGCGAAGAACGTAGAAGATCAAGATGGCGAGCTACAGCACCAATAGTTGGTGCATAGGAGCGCCCGTTGTCGTTGACAATGATGATTGCACGTCGCGTGTGATCGGACGCGATATTGTTTAATGCTTCCCAAGCCATCCCGCCTGTCAGTGCACCATCACCAATGATGCCAATCGTCCATGTCGGATCACCGCGTCGAGATTTTTCGCGGGAAATACCATCAACCCACGATAGGGATGAAGATGCGTGTGAGCTTTCAAGAACATCGTGGACGGATTCTTCTCGACTGGGATATCCCGATAGACCGCCTTCTTGTCGAAGCTTCGAAAAGTCTTGGCGTCCTGTCAGCAATTTGTGAACGTAAGTCTGATGACCAGTATCAAAGACGATCGTATCTGCAGGTGAACGGAAAACGCGATGAAGAGCGATAGTCAATTCAACAACGCCCAAATTTGGCCCAAGGTGTCCGCCTGTCTTCGAGACATCTTCGATGAGCTTTGCGCGGATCTGCGCCGCCAAATCGTCCAATTCTGCCGCTGGGACACGCCTGAGGTCACTGGGCGAAGAAATCGTACTCAATAAAGAGGCCTGATTTTGGGCATGGGTCATGAGAGAGATTCTAGTGTGATGGTGACTCATGAGCCGAATGATGCGCGCTAAGAGGACGAGTGCGCAGTGTGCAATCGGACTTCAAAGCACGTTGTCAATGCAGGAATTAGAATGAAGGTACGACGACTTGACGTATAGAGAAGGAGGCACGATGAGCGTGCAACGTCCGTATGGACAGTGGGACTCTCCGGTCGAAGCCGATTCCTACACTCAGACATCAGTGCAGCTGTCACAGGTTCGCGTCGACAAAACCGATACCTACTGGGTTGAAGGCAACCCCCGCGATAACGGTCGAAATACTCTTCTGCGCGCGGATTCAATGGGGCAAATCTCCGAAGTTCTTCCGCTCATTGAGGGTATCCGTCTGCCTGACGTCCGCACTCGTGTCCATGAATACGGCGGACGAGCGTACGCAGTTTCTGATGGTTTCATCGTCTTTTCTGATGGCTTCGACGGTCGTGTCTATGCCTTTAACACCCACGATCCACGGCGTCAGTTGGTTCCGCTCACTCCTTTGAGCAAAGTCCGCTACGGTGACTTCGAAATCGCCGACGTTCGCGGTTTGGTTTATGCGGTAGCAGAGGATCATTCGAATCCCGGCGAACCAGTCAACTCCCTTGTCGCGGTTCCCCTCGATGGACGCGCAGCGCGCAATGCTTTCGAAATCATTCCGATTTTTGGTGGATCTGACTTTGTCTCATCCCCGACCTTGAGTCCCGATGGAACCAAGCTAGCTTGGCTTTCATGGAACCATCCCAACATGGCATGGACACGCTCCGCACTTCACGTTGGTTCACTGGATTTCGAGGGGAAGATCGCAGCCTCGTTGATTTTGGTTGATAAGCCAGATGTCTGCGTTTATGAACCACGTTGGACTCTGAACGGCGACCTGATCCATGTCGATGATTCCTCCGGTTGGGCGAACCTCTATCGCACAGAGGGGTTCCAGTGGAATGATGACGAAGATCAATTCGCCTGGATGACGCGTCTTCGTACACGCCCCTTGCACCCCAGTGCGCGTGCATTCTCGCATCCTCACTGGCAGCTTGGCCTTCATTCCTACGATAACTTCGACTACGAAAATCTCATTTGCTCATGGGCCGAGAACGGGACGTGGCATCTGGGCACTGTTCGTCTGGATAACGGTATGTGCGAGGAATGGCGTACGCCGTGGTGGCCGACTGGAAATGTTGCCTGCTACGAAGGCCGTGTTGTGACGCTCGCGGATTCTGCAACCCACGAGCCCGCAATCGTTGAGGTTTCTGGTGGAGCATCTCGACTGCTCCGTTCTTCCTCTCAAGAGCACCTGAGCGATGATCTGATTTCAGTTGCACAAGCGGTTTCATGGACCAGCAGCGACGGAGAGACTGTCCACGGTTTCTACTACGCGCCAAAGAACCCCGAGTTCGCGGCTCCTGAGGGTTCCCTTCCCCCGCTTCTCGTTAATGTGCATGGAGGGCCAACTTCCTCTGCTCGTCCAGGCTTGTCAATTGCCGTCCAATACTGGACCTCTCGTGGTTTTGCCTTCCTTGATGTCAATTACCGCGGGTCGACTGGCTACGGTCGGAAGTACCGTCAGCGCCTTAACGGGCACTGGGGTGTCCTTGATGTGCAAGATTGCGCCGAAGGAGCACAGTACTTGGTTTCCCAAGGACTCGCCGATCCTGAGCGCATCGCGATCAGGGGACGTTCCTCGGGTGGTTATACGGTTTTGTCAGCCCTTGCTGACAGCGATGTTTTCACCGCTGGTACCTCGCTCTTCGGTATTGGTGACCTGAAGCTGCTCGATGCAACGACCCATAAGTTCGAGTCGCACTACGACCAATGCCTCATTGGTTCGAATGATCTTTCAGATCCCGTGTGGGCCGAACGCTCGCCGATCAACAAGGTCGATCAGATCCATGCACCGCTGCTATTGCTGCAGGGCAGCGAGGATAAGGTCGTTCCCCCTTCTCAAGCAGAGTCCATGTTCGAGGCCCTTCGTGACAGCGGCCGTCCAGTGGCTTTACGTCTCTACCCAGGTGAAGGCCACGGATTCCGTTCAGCAGCAAACATTAAGGATTCCTGGGAAAGCGAACTCAGCTTCTACTCGCAGGTCTGGAAGCTTGACGCAAAGGTACCCGTGAGTCTTGATATCGAAAACCTCTAAAGCTCGTCCTAGACGAGATTGATGCAGTTGGGGGCAGGCACCGAGCCTGCCCCCAACTGCATTGAACTAATAGGTATATGTCCTCAGCCTAAGTTCAGCGAAGAACTCTAGATCTTCTCCAGTACCGTCATCACTTCGAAGTGGTGTGTGTAGGGAAAAAGATCCCAGGCACGCATATCGATGATCGTGTATCCCTCCTCAACAAGATCATGCAGGTCACGTGAAGCTGCGGCAGGATCACAGGACACAAGTAGAATATGCTCTGCCCCGGTACTGGCCATCGCACGACAGACATTTTTGCCGGCTCCGGATCTTGGAGGATCAGCGATGATAATCTCCGCACCCTCCAATTCGCTATTGAGTTCGTGCACCGCAGGAGCATCACAGTCGCCAACGAAAGCGTCAAGCGCATCACTGCCAACGTTTGCCACGGCATCTGCAACGGCGGCCTCGTCGACCTCAAGAGTGACCAAGCGCCCATCGCTGCCCAAAAGATGTGACAATGGCAGCGAAAAGAGTCCTGCCCCTGAGTAAAGTTCCATCATCCGGGAAGCACCGAGCGAGGCAACGATATCCTCAACATTTCGGGCCAAAACTTCAGCTCCACGACGATGCGTTTGCCAAAAACCTTGAGGGCGAACTCGATACAGATCCGCTCCATTTTCGCGGGAAACAGTCCACGTCACCGGCCCATGCCACGCATGTCCCAAAGCATCCCAAGATCCCTCATCCGTGCAAATCAGCGCTGGCTGACCGGGAGCAGCGATCAAACGGACTCGAGAGCCCTCGGGAAGGTGAGAAAAAATCTTATTCCCTTCCCAGACATCGAGTTCATTGATCTCCTTGGCAGCTAAAGGCATAGAATCCAGCACCTGAATCTCATGCGAGCGATAGCGGCGCATACCAAGTCGACCAGCTTTATTCACAACGCAGTCGATACGCGTGCGTCGTCCCAGAAGTTCATCACGATTCTCATCACCGGGTGCCGGCTGAACGCTTACTCCGCCGATGGCCTCGACCTGCTCGGCGACACGCTCACGACCAATACGTCGCAATTGGTCTTCTAGAACATCGGTTTTCCAGCGACGTCCCCCTTCGGGGCTGACGAAGGAAAGTTCTCCCCCACCTACGCCACCGGGGCCAGCTGCCGGCCACACGCTGGGAATTCGATCGGGGCTGGGCTCAAGAACCTCCACTGCCTCGGCCCACAGCATATGTTTATGTGAATCGATGACACGTGCGCGCACCTTCTCACCTGGAAGAGCGAATCGAACAAAAACAACGCGGCCAGAATCATCGCGTGCGACACAGGAACCGCCATGCGCAGGAGCGCCAATTGTGAGCTCAATCAGCTCGTCAGAATCGCTCATGTGTAGACCTCTCCTCACTGGCGTTTGAATGGATCATTGACGCTCTGGGTTCCATCGACCTGGATATCTTCGCCAAGCTTCCAAGGGACAATGGTGAGCACAACACCGGGGATCCGCAAAAGAGATCGAGATAAGCGCAACGCCATCTGGTTATGAAGAATATTCTCCCACCAGTGCTGAACCAAGAACTGTGGGATATAAACAACCAGCATTTCTTCTGGTGAACGCTGACGCCTTGAACGCACATACGAAATAACGATTTGCGTGATGTCTCTAAATGGTGAGGCGACTAGCGTCAAAGGAACGGGAAGACCTGATTCCTTCCATTCGCGACGAATATGCTTTTCTTCCTCGAGGTCAGAGACGACCGAAACAATTTCCAAATTGATAGGAGCCTGTGCGCGTGCCGTCGCAATGGCACGCATTGAAGGCTTCGATAAATTCGAGACCAAAACCAAAGCGCGAACGCGTGAAGGCAGCGCGCGGCGAGAATGCCAATCCTCCACCCGCAGCTGGCCACGAATGGTGTCATAGTGACGGCGAATTAAACGCTGGATGGTGAAGACCAGAGCAATGAGCAAAACGGTAATCCATGCACCGTGAGTAAACTTCGTGACCAGGACAACAGCAAGAACGAATCCGGTCATCATAAAGCCGATGATGTTGACGGAACGCGAGCGAAGTACTTTGCCGCGTTCACTGCCATTTTGCGGAAGACGCAGGCGTTTATTCCAGTGACGGATCATGCCCAGTTGGGAAAGCGTAAACGAAACGAAAACACCGACAACATAGAGCTGGATCAATCGGGTCACGCTTGCATCGAAAAGAATGACCAATGCCGAGGCGCCCACAGCAAGAGCCATGATGCCATTGGAGTACGAGAGGCGATCACCGCGCTTGTAAAGCTGACGAGGCAGGAAGGAGTCACGCGAAAGAACCGAGGCGAGGGTTGGGAAGCCGTTGAAAGCGGTGTTTGCCGCAAGGACCAAAATAAAGCCCGTCACTGCGGTTACGAAAATAAAGAGGAGTGAGCCGTCGCCAAAAATTGTCGAGGCCAATTGGCTGATAACCGGAGCAAAGTGCACATCAGGTTGGGCGCTGCCGTGGAGATAAACCATCGACGTATCGTCAACCATCTGCAGCCCCGTATAACGGGCTAATACGAGGATGGAAATCATCATTGAAGCAGCGATACCACCGAGCATCAGCAGGGTAATTCCTGCGTTGCGCGATTTAGGACGCTTAAAGTTCGGGACGCCGTTTGAAATGGCTTCGACACCCGTTAAAGCCGCACAGCCAGAAGAAAAAGCGCGCATCAGCAAGAAAACCCCACCCAAACCGGTGAGCCCATCGAGGTGTGAACTTGCTGCGTGGATGTCGTAAGCAGCGCTATCAGCCATGGGAAGATTCCCCATGAACAGTCGCACAAAGCCGACAATGATCATCACTGCAATAGCAATCATGTAGGCATAGGTTGGGATCGCAAACGCTGTCCCCGCTTCTCGCGTTCCTCGCAGGTTGACCAAAGTGAGGAAAATAATCAGTCCAACTGCAATAGGGACTTCTGAACCGCGCAGGCCTGGGAAGATCGTGGTCAGGTAGTTTGCGCCAGAAGAGATTGACACCGCAACCGTCAAAACATAATCGACGAGAAGCGCCGAGGCCACAAGAAGTCCCCAACTGGGGCCAAGATTCGTCGTAACAACCTCGTAGTCCCCGCCGCCTGAAGGGTAGGCATGAACGGTTTGCCGATAAGACAAAACAACGACAGCCAAAACGCAGGCAACAACCACCCCGACCCAGACCGACTTGATGAGAGCAAGAGAGCCTGCCAATGCAAGGGTCAGAAGAATTTCATCCGGTGCGTAAGCCACAGACGACAGCGCATCAGAAGCGTAGATCGGAAGAGCAAGTCTCTTTGGCAGAAGTTGACGGGCCGCAGCCTTGGAACGAATAGGACGTCCGATTAAGACGCGTTTTGCGGACTCAACGAATGATGACACCTCTTAAGCGTATCCTCTGGATGACAGAGCGTCACTTTTGGACGCGTGCATTGCGACTTTTAAGTCAAACAGATGCCATGAGAGCTTTGTGCGAGTAGCGTTGGAGTGTGCACTTTGTGATTATGGGATGCGGCCGAGTCGGCGCCAGTCTTGCCACTATTTTGGATGCGCAAGGACACTCAGTCGCAGTTATCGACTCTGATTCGAAGGCTTTTCAACGTCTTCCTCAGGACTTTTCGGGCCGCCGAGTCACTGGACTCGGCATGGATCGCGATGCTTTAAAACAAGCAGGAATTAAAGATGCCTACGCCTTTGCTGCGGTATCGAATGGCGATAATTCGAACATTATTGCTGCTCGTGTTGCACGCGAGACTTTCCATGTCGAGCGCGTCGTTGCTCGAATCTACGACCCAGAACGAGCCTTCGTATACGAGCGTCTGGGAATCCCCACCGTTGCCACAGTGAAACGAACGACGGAATCGGTGCTTCGCCGCCTGATGCCACCCGATGCCGCAGTGACATGGACGCACCCCTCCGGACTAGTTTCTTTGGTCACCGCCACTCCAATCGCGGATTGGTACGGACTTTCTTTCCCCACAGTCGAGACCTTGACGGGTGAGAGGATTGCCTTCGTTTCCCGCTTAGGAACGATTCTTCCCGCCCGCCCAGAATTGGTCATCCAGGAACATGACCAGTTATATTTCGCTATTTCTGGTGAAGATCCGCTCCCCCTGCGTGACATCTTGACACGCGCACCACGCCTTGAGGACTAAGAGATGAAGATTGTTATCGCCGGCGCCGGTTCCGTGGGGCGCTCGGTCGCCCTTGAACTACTCGATCACGGTCACGACGTGACATTAATCGATAAAAAACCCGACCAGCTGCGTGTGGCTTCAGTGGCTGATGCCGAATGGATTCTTGCCGATGCTTGCTCTCCCGAAGCCCTTTCGGAAGCGGGCGTGCGTGATGCCGATGTCGTCTTGGCAGCAACAGGAGATGACAAAGCAAATTTGGTGATTTCACTTCTTGCGAAGACTGAATTCGCTGTCCCACGTGTTGTTGCACGACAAAACAATCCGAAGAACGAATGGCTATTCGACGCCTCCTGGGGAGTGGACGTTCCCGTCTCGACACCGCGTATTATGACTGCTTTGGTCGAGGAAGCGATCTCCGTGGGAACCCCGGTGAAGCTCTTTGCCTTCCACTCTGCACAGGCTGCAATGTATGCCTTCGTCTTGCCAGACGACTCGCCAATCATTGGCAGGAGCATTGGCGACGTTGCATTCCCGCCTCGTGTCGTCTTAAGCGCGCTTTTGCGTGATGGTGCGCCTTTTGCACCTCACGCGGATGATTCCTATCAGGCTGGTGATGAACTCGTCCTGCTAATTTCAGACCGCGGAGGTCAGGTTCTCACCGCGCTGAACCGCATGTTGACGCAGGAAGTAGAAGCCGAGGCCTAGATAAGGGCTAGTCCTCTTCAGCATCCTGCGCAGATTCGGAAAGCGCATGATGCAGCCGGAAATCATCCTTCAAGAGCCACCAAGTCAGCCAGGCAACAGGAATAAAAAGCGGGATTCCCAACGCGATCTTCATTGCCGAAAGCCACGCGACTTGTTCGCTCAGCCACAGGGGCACTTGAACAGCCAAGCGAATGATAAAGACTGCAGACCATGCCAAGGTCAGCCACACGCATTTAACTGCGAGGTCGCGTGCGTCCGGCTCCTTCATCCAACGAATGGGACGCCCGGTTAACAGTCCGAAAAGTACCGAAACTAGTGGCCACCCAATAACCAAGCTGAACAGTAAGACCAATGCCCATGCCGCGTTTGTCACAAGGCCCCAGGTGAAGAAGTTAATTCCCTTCCCCGAGACCAGTGCCCACACCAATGCAATCCCAACACCAAGAAGTCCTGATAGAGATTGGACGATCGACTGGTGCTGGATGAGACGGATGATTGCAAATAGTACCGAGCACAACGCCGAGGCAATCGCGGACAGCAGCAGTGCACCGCTGAGCAAATAGCAGCCTAAGAATACGAGGCCGGGAACCACGGCCTCGGCAATACCACGCGCTCCCCCAAGTACGTCAGAGACCGAAAATTCATCGTGGGCAAGCCACGCGTATCGGTTATTCGACATTGTCCTCTGCAATCAGACGATAGAGCGGGTTCGTCATCACTTTTACCCCATTGCTGACACCAATTGTTCCCTCGACTTCGAGGTGAACCCCCGCATGCATACCGGGGATGTCACTGCGTCCAGGCCAACGAAGGACAATTGTCCCTGTTCCGTCAAAGAGAGTGGCATCAATCAGTGGACGAATATTTTCCGGATAGTAAGTGACCGACTGAATCGTGCCAAAGAGAACTGCTTTTTGGCGATCCTGAACGTCGGCGACAGCTAAACGCCCGCGTTCTTCCCGGCTCTGTTTCTCATCGTTAGCGTCGATGTCTTCACGACTCAGTGAAAGCATGTTCACTACGCGGTCGATGAGTTCCTTAAACATTGGGAACTCGCAACGCGTTCTGATCGGGAAGATTAAGTGGCAATAGATCCAGTCGTGGTCTGGGTTCGTCGCCACGTACGACAACAACGCGATCGATGAGTTCCTCGAAGTCATCAGCTTCTTGACCGCCCAATGCTGCAGGGCCGACCATATCGATTCGCGCGAACCAACGGTCACCCTCACGTCCGATAATTCGGGTCCGCGTGGTGCCCTTCTTCCCATCGGGAAGTGTCACTGCCTCATCAACTTCAAGCTCATCACCGTAGCGAGTGTGCTTTTCGCGAACTGTACTGCCGTTCTCTTCATAGGCGGCGCGAATCTGCGGACGAAGTTCATCCCAAGTTCCACCCGAGCGCGGCGCAGCGGCAATAGAGAACTGAAGTCCCGAAGAAGCGAGCACCAACATAATTCGAATGATGCTTTGGCCATCTTCACCAGCTTGTGCACGAATCTGCATGCCAGGTACGGCAGGAATTCGCAGTGAACCCAGGTCAACATAATCGACCGAGGTATCAACTTCGTATTCTTCGCGGGGGCCGGGGATCTGCCACAGTTCTGACTCGTCGTAGAGCTGGGGGCGTACTTCCTCTTCTACCTCTTCTTGAACAGTGTCTTCCTTGCGTGAACGTCCGAACATAACTGAATTATCTCACGCTCAGCCAGCACACTCAGTGCAGACGGGCTGTCCATTGTCATCGACGTAGGCAAGCTGAGAAGCGTGATGGACCAAGAAGCACATTGAGCAGGTGAATTCGTCATCTTGCTTGGGGACGACGTGAACCGTCAGCTCTTCCTTCGAAAGATCTGCACCGGGAAGCTCAAAATTCTCTGCGGCCTCATTTTCATCCTCGTCGACATTTGCCGAACCAGAATCATTGCGACGTGACTTCAGCTCCTCAATGGAGTCTTCTGCAACATCATCGTCATTCTTACGAGGTGCGTCGTAATCGGTGGCCATTTTGTCCTCCCTTTTCTCTCATCATGTATTGCGCTCACGCGTAACACATTCGCTGCGCTGCAGGGTAACACGTTGAAACTTTACGCGCTACTGAAAAGGACACGCGCCCCAGCAATCAAGGATTTTAACGCCATCTTTGAGAAAATTTGACCACGAAGCAAGGAGGAAAAGCGATGATCGATCTTGATCTTCTCGGAGTAGGTGCTGACGAGGAAACACTAGTTTTCACAGACAGTGAAGGCCGTCGTTACACCACCCCGATCACAGACGAACTGCGTGGTGCTGTTCGTCGCGATCGTCCGCGCATCGAGGCAATTACCGAAGATAAGCCCCTGCGTCCTCGTGAAATCCAAGCCTTGCTTCGTTCTGGCGCACGGGCCGTCGATATCGCACGCGAACACAATGTTGAGGTCTCGCAAATCACTCGCTTCGAAGCCCCCGTTCAGGCAGAGAAGGATTATGCACTTCAACGTGCTCTTTCCAGCCCTATTGGAAATCTTCCCGACTCCCCCGTTATGGGCGACTTGGTTGTTGACCGCTTGGCAGCCCGTGGAGTCTCTCCCGATTCCTTGCACTGGTCAGCATCGCGTCAAGCGGATTCCCCGTGGGTGATTCACTTGACCTTCGTCCAAGGTGCTGTTGAGCACGGTGCACAGTGGCGCTTACAGTCTTCCGGCCATCTCGAGGCCATTGATGAGGAAGCTCGTTGGCTGACCGAGACTGCCTCCCCGACTGGAGTCCAGAGTTTCACTTCACTCCCCCTTCCAGCCCCGGTTGTCTCTGCGGATCGTTCTGATATCGAAGAACGTGAAGCGCTGGTCGAGCAACTCAATGCCCAACGCGGTAAGCCTCAAGAAATTGAGTATGAGCTGGATGATGAGGAAGAGGAGACCTCAGAGGAGCGCCCCCACCTGCCTGCCGGGGTTGAATCTTTGGCAGCGCGTATCCATTCCTTGACCGAGGCACGAAAAGGCCCCTCAGAAGCAAAGGAATCTGCGGAAACAACAGAGGTTACTGAAGATCAGCCTCTGCCGCTTGAACAGCTTGAAGATATTCCTCAGGTTTCTGCTACTGCGAAAAAGTCGAAGAGGCGTTCCGTTCCTAGCTGGGACGAGATCGTTTTCGGCTCGCGTCCCTAAGCAAGCACCGCTAGCGGAATCAGCATCTCATCAGGTGTCAGGGAGCCATGGACGCCGATGAGAGTCATAGCTCCAGGGCTTTGGGTGCGACTATCGACTACCCCTCCACGGCCTCGTGAGAAGACAACGAAATCACCACTTTCGGCGAGACCCGGGCCCGTACCGATCAATTCTGATAGTTCATCGGCTCCCACTACCCATGCATGCTCGCCAAGGAATTCTTCCCAACGGTTGCGTACCTGCAGCTCGTTCACGCCCGGAAGACAGTGAACATGAACTGCTCGTGTTTCCCCAGCGACTGCGCGCACGCCCTGACTCAAAGGAGAAAGCTCAGCGACGTTATAGAGCTGATCAAAATCGATATTCACCATGCCGTGGTCGGCGGTGAGGACAACGCGAACGTCGTGTGGAAGAGAGCTGAGGAAACGCCCAAGTCCTGCATCGAAGTCTTCTAAGGCATCGCTCCATTGGCCCGATCCAACCCCGTGCGCATGACCGGAGGCATCAATGTCAGACCAATAGAGATAAACCAACTTCATCCCAGAGCGAATCTGGTCAATTGCCGCTTGGCAACGTTCTTCCCATGACGTAGCCGACACAAAACGAGCACCTCGAAGAGCGGCTGAAGTAAGTCCAGAGCCAGCAAACTTGGCTGGAAGGATGGTCGCGCACGGGAGCGAGGCGGCAGAAAGCTGTTCGAAGTAGGTCGGGCATTCTTGCCACTGCACTGGATCAATCCCGTCCGTAAAGGCAAGCAGGTTAAAGAGACGCTCGCCGTGAAAGACACTGTAACCAACCATACGGGTACGACCAGGAAGCAGACCTGTTCCGCAGGCGGTAATACCTGCGGCGGTCGTCGAGGGAACAACGGAATATGCAGTGCGGATCTGATCCCTAAATCCGCGAAGGTTACGTGCGTGCCCTAAGTGATCCATCAAAGGGATGAAGCCCAGGCCATCAACCAGAATGACGACTGCGGCTTTGGCGCGTTCTAGTCCCAAAGCAGAGGAAAGATCGGGGCGCGCGAGAGACAATTCGGGTTCGACTGCCCCCATCACTGCGGGGATCACCTGCGTCAGGCAAAAATCATCCGCGCTCGGTAAGGCTGCTCCTGTAGCGCGGAGATGATCAGTGAGCATTACGGATCACCTGCAGAAGAGCGTCGACTAAAACTTGAGCGTCCGTATACGTACGTGAACCATCTGCTAGCTGCGAGACTCGAAGAGAAATATCATCGGGATAGCTACGGGCCATGAAACCATGATCAGCTTGGCATGTCGGATCATCACAGCGCAGCTGTTCGATATCGCTGCGCTTTTGAGAGCCCATATCGATGCTGATCGTCATCTCAGACACTTCGTGTCCCTGAGTGGGATCAGCAATAACCTCTTGAACTGAAACTCCTGATATCGCACGAATAGGACGGGCAGCCGAAACGACAACAGCGCTGTGGTTATCCCCCTCATCAACGTGCACTTGAATGAAGCAACTCTGAGTGAGCACAAGAACTGTTAAGTGACGGAACATTGACCCGCGATCGAATGCCGCTTCAACCTGCACAAGCGACGCACGGACCTCTTCATTGCCAAGTAAGCGATGAACGGCTCGAATTGCAAGGTCAGGGAAGAAGCCAGCACGCTCGATATCGCGATCTAATTTCACCGTCTAATTCTATCAAGAGCGGCGTGTACTTGGCGGTTTTACGCCAATTTCGTAGAGAATCGACCCATGCGAACGAAGGACGAAAAGCTCAGCCTCCCCGATGCTGATCAGAACATCACCGAAATCGATGTCTCGACAGAAATGAGGGGCTCCTTCCTCGAATACGCCGTTTCTGTCATCCATGCACGAGCTCTTCCTGATGCACGCGATGGATTGAAGCCGGTTCAACGCCGCATTCTTTTCCAGATGGACCAAATGGGGCTCCGTCCCGATCGCGGTCACGTTAAGTCTCAGCGAGTTGTCGGCGAGGTTATGGGTAAGCTCCACCCTCACGGGGACTCAGCAATCTATGACGCACTGGTTCGATTGGCCCAGCCATTCAACCTTCGACTCCCTTTGGTTGACGGACACGGAAACTTCGGTTCTCCCGACGATGGTCCCGCTGCTGCGCGTTACACCGAGGCGCGGATGGCTCCAGCAGCTTTGGACCTGGTCGCCTCTCTTGATGAAGACACCGTCAACTTTGTCCCCAACTACGACAATCAATTCATGCAGCCGGAGGTCCTCCCAGCAGGCTTCCCTCAGCTTCTCGTCAATGGTGCTTCTGGTATCGCTGTGGGTATGGCGACGAATATCGCACCTCATAATCTTTCAGAAACAATTGCCGCGGCGCAGTATCTTCTCAAACATCCCGATGCTTCCGTTGCTGACCTCATGCGTTATGTACCCGGTCCAGACTTACCTGAAGGCGGCGTCATTGTTGGCCTTGAGGGTATCAAGGACGCCTACGAAACAGGACGTGGCGCATTCAAGACTCGCGCAAAGGTTCAGGTTGAACGTGTCACCGCTAGGAAAATGGGCCTTGTCGTCACTGAGCTTCCCTATATGGTTGGACCTGAGAAGGTCATTGAGAAGATCAAAGAAAATGTTTCTGCCGGTCGTTTGAAGGGAATTTCTGCGGTACAGAACCTCACTGACCGAATTCACGGCCTGCGATTAGTCATTGAGATCAAAAATGGCTTCAACCCAGAAGCAGTACTCCAACAGCTCTATGCTCGCACGCCTCTGGAAGATTCCTTCTCGATCAACGCAGTTGCATTGGTTGATGGTCAACCAAGGACACTGGGGCTCAAAGATATGCTCCGAGTTTTCCTTGACCATCGAATCGATGTTACGACTCGACGGTGTAACTTCCGCCTTGGAAAGTGTCGTGATCGATTGCATCTGGTTGAGGGCTTGCTCATCGCAGTTCTCGATATCGATGACGTCATTGCCATTATTCGCTCTTCCGATGACGTCGAAACCGCCCGCGAACGCCTCCAGACTGCTTTCGACCTCTCTGAAGTCCAGGCAAACCACATTCTTGAATTGCGCCTGCGTCGACTCACAAAGTTCTCTCGTATCGAACTCGAAACTGAGCGCGATGAACTCAACGCAAAAATCGCAGAGCTGGAAGAGATCTTGGCCTCTCAAGATCGTCTCTACGCGCTCATCAGCCAAGAACTTTCAGAGGTCGCAGCACGCTTGGGAACGCCTCGTCGTACCCTTCTCCTTTCAGCAACCGGCACCCAAGTTGACCAAGCGCAGCCCGGCGCTGCACTCGCTGCAATCCCCGCTGCAACTGGGAAAGCCACGACAATGTCGCTCGAAGTTCCCGATGATCCGTGTGTTGTTGTCCTCTCGGCGGCAGGATCGCTCGCCAGAGTAGAAGGTGAAGATCCGATCGAAGCTGGCCCCCGCGCATCACACGATGGAATCCGTGCACAGCTTTCGACCTCTGCTCGTTCACAGATCGCAGTCATCACCTCCGATGGCCTTGCCCACCGCATTGATGTCGTTGATCTTCCAGCGCTTCCGCGATTTGAAACTGGGTTGTCCTTCGCTGCTGCAACTCCCAGCCCCTTGCTGATCCATACCGATGCACCTGCAGTCGGTCTGCTTGATCCTGAAGCCGATACCGTCATGGCAATGGGCACACGTATGGGCGTCGTCAAGCGTTTGAAACCCGATGTACTTCAGCGCGACGAATGGGAAGTCATCTCACTTGAAAAGGGAGATGAACTGGTTGGATTTGGCCCCAGCAGCGACACCTCCGACCTTGTTTTTATCACCTCCGACGCTCAGCTTCTTCGCACTCCGGCCGAGAAGGTCCGTCCACAAGGACGCACGGCCTCGGGAATGGCAGGAATGAAGCTTTCAGATGAGGCAAATGTGCTGGGATTCTGGGCAGTGAGCAGTCCGGACGAGGCCCTAGTTGTGACCGTGGCCGGTGCTGCTGGAGCGCTCCCGGGGACGGGGCAAACAACCGCGAAGGTGACCCCCCTGGCCGCATATCCCTACAAGGGACGAGGCACCCAAGGCGTACGTGTCCAACGTTTCCTCCGTGGAGAAGATCGTTTGGATATTGCGTGGGTTGGGGATAACCCACGGGCAGCCTCGGCTGATGGAACTCCGGTGGAGCTTCCCGCGCTCGACGAGCGCCGCGACGCCTCGGGAACCCCAATTACACACGCAATCGCCACTATCGGTTGAGAGTGGCCTAACGCATGTTCTATCTGGACTTAGGTGAGTGTCACCAAGTCCAGATAGGAATCGTCCCAAAGGTCTTCATCGGCATCGGGAAGAACCAGTACGCGCTCGGGAGCAAGCGCTGTCACGGCACCCGGATCGTGGGTAACCAGAACAACGGCACCTTCATAGGAGTGGAGCGCGTGCAGAATTTCTTCACGCGACGCGGGGTCCAAGTTATTCGTGGGCTCATCCAAGAGAAGGACGTTTGCCCCCGACACAACCAAGGTTGCCAATGCAAGACGGGTTTTTTCTCCACCCGAAAGTACGTGTGTCGGTTTATCGACGTCATCTCCACTGAATAGGAACTGGCCCAAGACATTGCGCACATGAGTATCGTCGAATCCCGGGGCGCTATGAGCCATGTTTTCCTTAACAGTGGCATTCATATCCAAAGTGTCGTGTTCCTGAGCGTAGTAGCCAAGCTTGAGGCCGTGACCGTCTTCAACAACTCCGCTATCGGGTTCTTCAACGCGAGCAAGTAGGCGAAGAAGAGTTGTTTTACCCGCGCCGTTTAGACCCAAGACGACAACTTTCGAACCGCGGTCAATCGCAAGATCAACACCGGTAAAAACCTCCAAGGAGCCGTAGCTCTTCGACAGCCCCTGTGCGCTCAACGGCACTTTTCCACAGGGAAGCGGTTCGGGGAAACGCAGCCGCGCAACCTTTTCTTGGACCTCTTCGCTTCCAACAGAGGCGACCAACTCTTCGGCGCGACGAAGCATCTGTTGGGCAGCAACGGCTTTGGTGGCCTTTGCGCGCATTTTTTCACCCTGCGCGCGCAGTTGTTCAGCTTTCTTCAGCGCGACGGCTCGTTCTTTTCGGCGTCGCCTTTCATCTTCCTCACGCTGCTTGAGGTATGCAGCCCACCCCAAATGGTAAATATCGACATGTGCGCGATTGGCATCTAGGTAGAAGACCTGATTCACAGTGTCACCCAGAAGTTTGACGTCGTGGGAGATCACCAAAACCCCACCGGGGAAAGTCTTGATCCAGTCGCGGAGCCACAAAATTGAATCGTGATCAAGGTGGTTTGTCGGCTCATCAAGCAGCAGGGTATCTGCCCCCGAAAAAAGCACACGAGCGAGTTCAACCCGTCGACGCTGACCGCCAGAGAGGGTTGAGAGAGTCTGCCCCAATACGCGATCATCTAGGCCTAAGGAGTGAGCAATCTGTGCGGCCTCCGCATTCGCCGCCCACCCGCCTGCCTGGGTAAATTCATGGTCTAGACGAACGTAACGCTCCATAGCTTTTTGCTGGCGTGTACCTTCGGTCGTCGACATTTCTTGTTCTGCGCGCTTGATTTTCTTAATGATCGCATCGATACCGCGAATCGAAATGATTCGGTCGCGTGCCAGCTGGTCGGGATCACCTTCGCGCGGATCTTGGGGAAGGTACCCAACAGTTCCGTTACGTGTAATTGTGCCTTCATACTGGGCCGAACCATGGTCTTCTTCTCCGGCCAAGAGCCGCATCGTCGTTGTCTTACCCGCACCATTTCGACCAACTAATCCGATGCACATTCCCTTATCAATCCTGAAAGAGGCATCTGTAATGAGCTCGCGCGGACCGATCCGCAAGGAAAAGTGAGAAACGTTGATCACTCTGTCATTCTAACGGGGTGCCCAGCGCGCGTGCTCACGCACCAAGCAGGCACAATAGAAGGGTTAAATCACGCGCATAGAAAGTTGAGATTGATGACCGAGCACACTGAACGCAGCGCGCAGCCTCGTGTGTACGACATTGTTGCTGTTAGCTTCGTTGCTTTCCTTTTGATTTCGAATATCGCTGCAACGAAAGTCACGGCGCTTGATGCGGGTCCAATCCACTTGGTTTTCGATGGCGGTGCGGTGCTATTCCCGCTCACCTACATTCTTGGTGACGTTCTCTCCGAAGTTTACGGCTTTGCGCGGGCACGTAGGGTCATCATCATGGGCTTCGCTGCCTCTCTCTTGGCCTCGCTGACTTTCTGGATCGTACAGTCAATTCCAGCCGGCCCCGGCTACGAAAATCAGGATGCTTTTGTTGCAGTCCTCGGTTTTGTTCCTCGCATTGTTGCCGCATCGATCTTCGGATATTTGGTAGGCCAGCTCATGAACTCACTGGTTTTGGTGAAAATCAGGCAGCGTTGGGGCGCCAAGCATCTGTGGGCGCGCCTGATTGGTTCAACCTTGGTTGGCGAAGCTTTCGATACCGTCATCTTCTGCACGATTGCTTTTGCGGGAATTATCCCCGGTATGGAATTCGTGAACTACATTGTCACTGGCTATGTCTATAAGGTTGGTATTGAAGTTGTCTTCCTTCCCATCACTTACCGTGTGATTGCATTGGTGCGCCGCGTGGAGCACCTCAAGAGTGACGAGGTCTTAGCATGAGTGCTCCCTCCAATTGGCTGAGTAGACCAGCTGAGTTCATTGGGTCTTTCCCTACCTCGGATCGCGATCGTGGTTTTGATTGCCGAACGCGACTTGACCATGGCCCAGGCTTGGGACGAACCGGCACGATTCACACCGCACACGGCACTATTTCGACTCCTGCGTTCATCCCGGTTGGAACAAAAGCGAATGTCAAAGCCCTCATCCCCGAGATGGTGCGCGATTTGGGCGCACAGGCTGTACTTGCCAATGCATACCACCTTTATTTGCAACCGGGTTCTGACATTGTTGACGAGGCCGGTGGCGTAGGTTCCTTCATGAATTGGGGCGGCCCGACCTACACAGATTCCGGCGGCTTCCAGGTTCTTTCTCTGGGTGCCGGGTTTAAGAAAGTGCTTTCAGCCGAGTTCAGCGGTCAAGCAAGCTTCGATGACCCCAAACTCAATAAGCAGGCTGTCAAGGCTTCACGTGCAGTCGTCGATGACGAGGGGGTGATTTTCTCCAGTCACATCGATGGTTCAAAGCACCGCTTCTCTCCCGAAGTGTCAATGAGCATTCAGCACGAACTGGGCTCGGACATCATGTTCGCCTTCGATGAGCTGACTTCGCTGCTTCATCCTCGTTTCTATCAAGAAGAATCCCTTGAACGTACCCATGAATGGGCCCGTCAGTGTTTGACTATTCATCAGCGTCTTACCAACGAGCGCGTCGGAAAGCCCTACCAACAGCTCTGGGGCGTTGTGCAGGGAGCACAATACGAGGATCTTCGCCGACATGCCGCTCGTACCTTGGCTGAGATGGACGTTAACGGTCAGAGATTCGATGGCTTCGGCATCGGAGGTGCGCTGCAGAAGGAAAATCTGGGAACAATCGTCTCTTGGGTAAGTTCTGAGCTCCCCGAGGATCGTCCTCGTCATCTTCTGGGGATTTCCGAACCCGACGACCTTTTCCGTGGTGTCGAGGCCGGCGCGGACACCTTTGATTGCGTGAATCCTTCTCGCGTTGCGCGAAATGCCGCAATCTACTCCCCCGATGGTCGTTTCAATATTACAAACGCCCGTTTCAAGCGCGACTTCACTCCCTTGGTCGAGGGCTGCGGTTGCTATACCTGTACTCATTACACGCGCGCATACGTTCACCACCTGTTTAAGGCAAAGGAAATCTTGGCCTCAACACTGACCACGATTCACAACGAATGGTTCACCGTTCGTCTCGTCGATGCCATTCGTCACTCGATTGACAACGGTGAATATTCAGCCTTTAAAGAGGAAATGCTTGGGCGTTTTTCAGGCGCCACGCGCGCTAACCTACGCTAACGTAAGTAGTAGTTTTCCTACTAGGAGTGGACATGGTTTCAGACCTCACATTGCAATCCCGCAGGCAATACGATCCGGGAACGCCACTAGAGGTACCCGTGCCGGATACGTCGTTGATCACTCTTTTGGAGACCTCTGCGCGGCTCTACCCTGAACGCATTGCAGTCGACTACTTCGGCGCTACGCTGACTTACGCTCAGCTCTATGCTCAGGTGCTTCGCGCCGCACAAGTACTGATCGAGACCGGCCTGCGTCGTGGCGATGTCTGCGCCATCTGTCTTCCCAACTGCCCGCAGGCGCTAGTTGCGTTCTATGCATGCATGCGTATTGGTGTCGTCGCTGCTGAGCACAACCCACTGGCACCCGCCGAAGAAATTCACCAACAACTCGATCGCCACCGTGGAAAGGTCGCAATCGTCTGGGAAAAATCGGTTGACGCTTTCATCCGCGAGGGCGACAAGGCACTGGATACGATTTTCACTGTCGACATTTCGGCCGAGATGCCGCGCTCACAGCGCATGCTCTTAAGCCTTCCAATTGAACGAGCACGGCAGACGCGCGAACAAATGCGCGCCGCGCGACCTAAAGATGCTCACTCATGGGATCAGGCAGTTGCTCATGCACGATTGATTCATCCTGATACGCCCCAAGCAAGCGGCGATGACTTAGCCGTCATCCTTCATACCGGCGGCACAAATGGCGTCCCCAAGTCAGTTCCTCTCACCCACCGCAACATTGGAACTAATGTCAATCAATGTCGCATGTGGGTATGGAAGCTTTACGAAGGTGCTGAAACCTTCTACTCCCTATTGCCCTACTTCCACGCCTATGGATTGACTTTCTTCATGTGCGCAGCGGTTCGTCTTGCTGCGACGCAATTGCTTCTTCCAAAGTTCGATGTCGATTTGGCATTAGAAGCCCATAAGCGCCGACCTGTGACTTTCTTTGTCGGGGTTCCCCCGATGTTCGAACGCGTGATGAATCGTGCTGCTGAGAAGAACGTTTCTCTCAAGACTATTAAGTGGTCTATTTGTGGTGCAATGCCCCTCTCGAAGACATTGGCTCAGCAATGGGAAGAAGCAACCGATGGAATGATTATCGAGGGATACGGGATGTCCGAGACCTCTCCCGTTATCGCCGGTTCACCTCTTGCTGATAATCGGTACCACGGTGCTTTGGGCGTCGTTTTCCCCTCGACCGATGTTCGCTTGGTTGACCTTGAAGATCCCAGCATTGATGTTGAAGACGGCACTCCCGGTGAAATCATTGTTAAGGGTCCTCAGGTCTTTAGTGGCTACCTTGATGCCCCCGAAGAGACTGCTCGCGTTTTCACTGAAGACGGATGGCTACGTACCGGCGACGTCGCGATCAATAAGGACGGTTTCCTTGTGATGTCCGATCGCAAGAAAGAGCTGATCCTTTCGGGTGGCTTCAACGTCTACCCCTCGCAAGTTGAAGCAGCAATTCGCTCAATGCCCGGTGTCAAGGATGTCGCAGTGGTTGGGCTTCCCGCAGGAGAAGCGCGCGAAGAAGTCACGGCAGCGCTGATCCTAGAAGATGACGCGCCGATGATTACCTTGGCACAAGTGCGCGCATGGGCCGAGAAGTATGTCTCTCACTACGCGCTTCCGCGTCAGATTGCGATTATTACGGACCTTCCCCGCAACCCGCTGGGCAAAGTCATGCGCCGCAAAGTCAAGGAACAGCTTCTTGACCCCGCGAATCGAATGATTGAAAGTGCCCAAAAAGCGATTGGCGAGGCCGCGGCAGCAGTGAGCGAGCGTCTCTCCCCCAGCGATACTGCTTCAGAACAGAAGACCGACGACAATGAGTGAGAAACCTCAGCGCCAGACAACGCGCTTGATTCGTCATTCACAGGCACTTGTTACGTCGCTTTCCCAAGGAGCTCAACGACTAGGATCGCATACTACTGCACGTCTCAAGGCGCGTAGTGGAACTCAGCCGAAGCCTCGACACCATCAGGCTCCGCCAAGAGTCCAGTGGACTCCTCCCACGAGGAGAGCGTCGAGTAGCCGCCGCGTACTCAACGGTACGACCCGTAAGCCTCTTATTCCTCGCTGGCTTGCCCAGGCGGGAGTTGGATCATGGGCAATTATCGGCGTCATCATCCTCATCTCAGTAGATGTTTTCGCAATTGCTCAAGCCACCCCTGTCTTTGTGGCGATCTTTATTGCGCTTCTTCTGACCGCGATATTGAATCCCCTGACAAATTTCCTCAGCCGTTGGTTGAATCGATGGCTAGCTGTCTTTACCTCTCTTCTGGCTTTCATCGGCACTTTTGTCGCACTCATGACACTGGTGATTACCTCGATCGCTGGCCAATGGCCGAACCTTCTTGTCGAGGTCGAAAACGGGCTTGTTAAGGTCTCTTATCTGGTTTCCCATCTCAAGCTCCCTTTCCAAATTCCCATCAACGATCTCACTCATCTGAATGAAACCCTGATGAACCAAGGCAAGCAATTCCTCGCCTCTAACTGGTCGGGATTACTCAGCGAGACGATGGCGAATGTGTCGAATGCTGCGGTTGTCGCCTCGGTCCTCGCCCTTTCCTTCTTCATCACGATCTTCTTCTTGCACTCAGGCAGCCAGATGTGGGCGTGGTTTGTCGCCCTCCTTCCCTATCATCGGCGAGCGGTAACGAACCGTGCAGCGCAAGCCGGCTGGGCAACTTTCTCCAGCTATGCACGAGGAACCATGCTGGTGGCTGGAACAGATGGCCTATTTGCAGCCATCTTCTTACAGATACTGGGAGTCCCCGTAGCTCCTGCGCTGGGGATCTTGGTTTTCATTGGCGCTTTTATTCCGCTTATCGGTGCTCCAACAGCGATGATCCTTGCCATGATCGTCGCTCTTGCAGCCAAGGGCATTGTTACTGCAGCAATCGTCGGTTTGGGTATTGCGTTGATTGGTCAGATCGAAGGCCATATTCTTCAACCGCTCATCATGGGACACCAGGTATCTTTGCACCCCGTTGTCGTGGGTATCGGTGTCATGGTGGGAACTTTCACCGCTGGACTGCTGGGAGCAATCATTGCGATCCCGATTATTTCGGTGATTTGGTCAATCTTCTCTGAGCTCTACGTGCCTCGCGAGCGCGCATAACCACTGGTTTTAACGAAAATCACGTGAGCGCACGCATAGCTCTGTATTCATCGGATAGATCCGGAAGGCACGTACGCTTCGTGTCCCATACAGGTTTTCACAGTAACCGTCGACAATAACCGCCGGAGCCATGACCTCTTGGCGAAATTGCCGCCACGTGTTTTCGGTGACTGTCACGTTCACGCTTCCACTTTCATCTTCTACGCTCAAGAAAAGGACACCTCCGCCACTACTGGGACGCTGACGATGGGTAATAATTCCTCCCACTCTGATGCGAGCACGGTTCTCACACGCGGTGACCCGGCAGGCAGGCGTCACCCCCTGAGTGTTCATCTCGGGACGAAGAAGCACAAAAGGATGCTGTCTGGGCGACATCCCCATGGACTCATAGTCCAGATTAATTCGGGCAAACTCGTCCAAAGGCGGAAGCTCGGGAAGATGGTATTCCATGCCAAAACCATCGAGCATTGGTTGATATTCCTCAGAATCTCCTCCGTCTTGGCCTAAGCTACCACTTGCCCAGATTCCTTCACGTCGCTCATACCCCAAAGAATCTAGGGCTCCCGCCTGGGCGATCTTTTCCAAATCAACACTGCGGAGCCTAGCTCTGGATGCCAGCTGCTCAAAGCTCGTATACAAGCCGTCCCGGCGTTTGTTCACAATCCTCTGGATACAAGACCGGTCAAGCCCTTTAATGGCATCAAGCCCTATCACGATCCCCCACTGTGCGTGAGGATCTACCAATCCTTCTTTTCCGGGAACTACCTCTCCACGCGCCTCGGCAAGTGCCTGCGTACCAATGACACGCTCGATCTCCTCGGCGGGGAGAACCCGGGTTTTCTCAACCGAAAGGTTAACGTCAGGAGGGCACACAAGCAGGCCATGGCCTCGTGCATCATGAATCAGCGAGGAGGGCGAATAAAAGCCCATCGGTTGATGAGACAAAATCCCCGCATAGAAATGCTCGGGGTAGTGAACCTTCAGCCAGGCCGACGCGTACACAATGTAGGCGAAAGAAAAGGAATGCGATTCGGGAAAACCAAAATCGGCAAATCCTTGAACCTGCGTAAAAATTTCCTCGCAGACATTTTGAGGAATGCCGCGCTGGCGTAAACCCTTCATAAAAGGCTCACGAAGCTTCTGCATCTTTTGGATGCTGCGCGAAGAACCCATGGCACGCCTGAGTTCATCCGCCTGCGTAGCGCTAAAGCCTGCGACATCCATAGCGATATGCATCATCTGTTCTTGGAACAGGGGAACTCCCAAGGTCTTTTCCAAAGCAGGACGAAGAAGTGGATGAAGATAGCTCACTTTCTCTTCTCCCCGGCGACGACGCAGGTAGGGATGGACGGCCTCTCCTTGAATCGGCCCCGGACGAACCAAAGCAACCTCAATGACAATGTCATAAAAACAGCGAGGTCTAAGCCGCGGAAGCACATTCATCTGCGCCCGTGATTCCACTTGGAAAACCCCTACTGTATCGGCCGCACACAGGAGGTCATACACTCGAGGATCTTCATCTTCGAGTTCATATAAAGAAAGAACCTTCCCCTGAGAATTTCGCACGCCCGATTCTTGAAGGGAATCAAAGATGTCTCCGAGCGCCCCTAACATCCCCAGTCCTAAAAGATCAAACTTCACCAGTCCAGCATCGGCACAATCTTCTTTATCCCACTGAATGACGCTGCGTCCGCTTGTTCGGGCCCAACGGATAGGACATACCTCGCTCACTGGTTGCTTCGTCAAAATCATGCCCCCCGAATGAATACCCATATGACGCGGAAGACCGCTCAGAAGCTGCGCACAGGTTCCCAGCATTGCTTGCTTCGATGAATCGATACTTTGGGAATGCTCACGACGCTGAGCACGAGTAGGTACGCTATCAGGCGCGATCCCCAGCGCTCGTGCGGCATCCTTATAGGCCAGTTGTGAACGATAAGTAATCACTGTCGCGACCTGAGCGGCACGTCTTCGTCCATAACGGCGGTACACGTATTGAATGACCTCTTCGCGACGTGCGCTATCGATGTCAATATCGATATCGGGAGCCCCCGAGCGCCCCGGAGAAAGGAATCGTTCGAAAAGCATATGGTGCTTGATCGCATCAACAGCGGTGATGCCCAAGCAGTAGCAGACAGCAGAATTTGCAGCTGACCCTCTGCCCTGACACATGATCCCAGAGCGACGACAAAAATCGACAATGTCATGAACAATCAGGAAATATCCCGCAAAGTCTAGTTTTTCGATAATCGCAAGCTCATGATCGATGACCTGCCACGCCTGCGGATGAGCGCTGCGCTCACCGTAAATTTCCGCCGCCCGGCAATAGGTGAGTTCCCTAAGCCAGGAAATCGTCGTATGTCCCGGAGGAACTTCCGTATCAGGAAGGTCCAAGGAATCAAAAGATAAGGGGTAGTAGCACTCGCTTGCGCACTCGGAGGCATTGTTCACTGCCTGAGGCGCACTACGATGCAGGACCAGCATTTCTTCGGCACTTCGCAAGAAGGGATGCTGTGCTGGAAGTCGATACTGAAGATCATCAAGACTGCGTCCTTGCCTCAATGAGCACAAAAGATCCGCTCGATATTTCGATTGAGGATAAGCCATGACAGGAGCAGCACTTGCAACAAGAGTGAGACGATTCGCTTGTGCAAGTTCAGCGAGTTCGCGCCCAAGATCGTCTTGCCCAGGCATCAAGACGCTCTCAAGAAGAACACGTTCGCGCCCAAACAAAGCGATGAGATCTTTAAGGAAACGATCGGCCTGCGCGTGCCCCTGCGCATGCAAAATCCTTCGCAGAGGCCCCCTGCTTCCTCCCGTCAAAATACGGATATCCCCCATCTGAGCAAGATCGTCGAGGCCGTGAGCCGGGCTATCTTGTGCATCATGCGTCAGCGTGTACTCGCTCATAAGATGACACAGATCCCGATACCCTTTCACCGAGGTTGTAAGGACGGGAAGGCGAATTCCACGGTCTTCCCACCCCTTGGGTAATCCCCAGCCCTGAGTCGCTTCTCTTGGTGAGCTATATCGGGAGAACTGTCCTGCATCTAGAGTCAATTCACTGCCAATAAGAAGGGGAAAAGAAGATTCTTTCGCTGCCTGTAAGGCCCGAATAAGGGAGTACATTCCATCGACTTCCAGTAGAGCAAGGGCACTAAGATCCAGCTTTTGGGCTGAAGAAACATAGTCCTCTGGCGCATCTGCTCCCTCAAGAAAGGTGAAGTACGAATGCGCGTGTAGCTCAGCAAAGTGATGGGATCCCACCCAATCAGCATATCGAACATGTGTTCGACATGCAGTGAATTCCCCCTTAAGAAGAGATCGAGCTAAACGCGCTCATCCCGGTCTTCTTGAATGAGCTTAAGTAGCTGCTGAATATCAGCGGAACTACGCCCTTCTCCTAAGTTTTCTCCCATGACACTGTCGACAAGTAGCTGCTTGTGGGCCTGAAGCTGACACACCTTTTCTTCAATTGTGTCTTGAGCGACCAAGCGATAGACATTCACCCTGCGATCTTGACCAATACGGTGCGCACGATTAACCGCTTGCGCCTCAACTGAAGGATTCCACCAAGGGTCCATCATGTAGACATAATCTGCCTGAGTTAGGGTAAGCCCTACTCCCCCAGCCTTGAGGGAAATTAAGAACACCTGCACGTCTCCATGCTGGAACTCATCGATCAACGCAGGACGGTTACGTGTTTTTCCTTCAAGAAGAAGGCAGCGAATCCCACGTTGATCCAAGGAACGACGAATCCGTTCCAAGAAAGCAACAAATTGGCTAAAAACCAAGACTTTATGCCCCAGCGGGAGAATCTGCTCCAAGTGTTCACACAGCAGATCAATCTTTGCTGAGCCGACAGATTCGTACTGTTGATCAACCAGAGCAGGATCCAAAGACAATTGCCGAAGGCGCGTAAGCGCAGCCAAAACCTCAAATCGTTCACGAGTGTCATTTTCGAGCTCGAGATGAAGAAGACGTGCGCGCTCGCGGGTCAAATAGCGGTCATAAATTTGCCTTTGTTTACGACCGAGCGGCACAGGAAGAATGGTTTCAACGCGCTCAGGCAGCTCGGGTGCAACCTCTTCCTTCGTTCTCCGAAGAACAAACGGGGCGATCAGCGAATGCAGAAGATTGAGAAGATCAGGCGATCGTCCTGCTTCAATCGGACGCCGGAACTTCTCATTGAAAGAAGAATGGCTTGACAGGAGCCCCGGAACTGCTAAAGACATGAGTGACCAGAGATCTTCAAGAGAGTTTTCAATAGGAGTTCCACTGATGCACACTCGCCAGGCAACAGGTAAATCCTTCAGGTATCGATACAGCTGCGTGCGCGGGTTTTTGGCAGCTTGAGCTTCGTCGATAACAACGCCCGCCAACTCTCTATTTTTCCATTGCTCACAGTCGATACGAAAGAGCGTATGCGAGGTGACAACAACATCCGCGCGATCCAAGCTGTTCCATCCCTGTGGGTCACGCGCATAGGTTGACTGAATCAGGGAGATCCTCATTTGAGGGAAGCAACTATGAGCTTCATCCTGCCAGCTCGACATGACGCTGGTGGGAACGATAACCAGAACAGGGTGGCTTGTATAACCTCGAAACTTTTCAACCGCCCCCAGGATCTGCCTGGTCTTTCCAAGTCCCATATCATCGGCAAGAACACAACCGAAACCGGCCCGAATTCTATTGAGAACCCAACGTGAGCCAATCGCCTGATAAGGACGCATTCGCGGCTCATCCTCGATAGCTACATTTTCTTCTTCGACCAGCTCTCTGAGAGCGTCGATGCGCCTTCGCCATTGCCGATCTTCTTCACGCGTGTCGACGAACTCGCTCAGGTTTTCCCATAATCCAAATTGTGAGGTTGTCAGCGAAATATTATCGATCGAACGCGATCGGTGGAGTTGCGCCGCTTGTCTAAGAAGTAGGCGTAAGCGATCAATATCGACACCTTCAAGATGGAGCCAACGGCCATTATCGAGGCGAATGTAGTCTTGGTCCTCAGAGAGCGCGCCGAGCACTCGAGAGATCGGCAATTCTTCATTTCCGACGCGAACAGTAACACGCAAATTCCACCAGTCCGGAGAGTCCGTTGCCTGAATCTGTGCGTTAATCTGCACTTTCTCATCAACAATGCGAGTCTCTTCAAGATGCTGATCAATATCCCACCTTACTGAATCCACCGGCCAGCTATTTTTTAATGCACGAAGCAGCTCGGGGACTTGCGGAAGCGGGATCAGAAGTTCGTGCAGTGTTGGCGCCAGCGAGACAGCAGGAAAGTAAGCGCGTAATGCCGCGTGGGCAGCATCAAAGTCACGGGTAAGAGAGTCACTCAGATGACTAATTTTTGTCTGCGGGGGCAAATAAGAGCGGAACCGCTTCTTCTCTAAGCTGTAATCCACCGCCCAGCACACATAGGCATACTGCGAATTTCGCTCTCGCAGGCACAGTCGCAACTGTGGCAGGAGGTCATCAAATGAGAAAGTCCTCATTGAGGATATACATCGGTAGTGTGCACGAAGTGTGGCAAGTTCATTCCTAATGAAATCTCCAATTGCAGAGAATGGAATGCGAACACAAACCTCATTGAGAGGGGCAAGCTCTTGTTGATCGATGGGATCTGCAAGCGCACCTTCTCCTCCATTAATGAAGGTCAGTCCCATTTCATCAGCACGTCGCGGAAAAGGTAGCGTTGTACCCGCTCGGTCAATTTGTTCACGTTTATAGCAGAGTTCAAGTCCTTTTCTGCCGAGGTTCATATCAATCGCGACAGCAAAAGAATTCATCTGAAAGTCGAATCGATGGAGTTGTGGCGTCAGAAGTACAACCCCCGATTTTTGGAGTTCATAGAGCCAGATGGGCGCACTGCGCCCCAGCGATTCCAGTGAGACGTCATAGCTGCCCAGCGAATATTCACGCGACTTTCTACTGCTTTGATAGAGACGTCGCAAGGTCGTGAGATGATCCGGCGCAAGAGTATCTAGGAGACTATTCCACTGAGACTGCGCAAGTTCAGACCAGCTGAGACGGCGAGGCTCTTGATTGCGAACAAGAACCAACGGAGTCAGCCATACCGGTTGAGCAGGATCGTGAGCATCAACAATAAGCCCCATAGATTGAGCGCCATCTGTGGATAACAAGCTTTCAAACTCACTCATCCATACGGAGCCTGCCGGATTTTGAGTAGCAGAATCTTCACCACATTCACGCCGAGCGCGATGAAGCAAGGCAGCTGCATGAACGCAAGCACCTGCAAGATAACAAGAACAGGTTAAATGAAGATGCGTCTTTGAGGAATCTACGTAACGAATGAGGCTTCGATATATGACGCCCGGTGCACGGACGCGGGCCGAAACCTCGGTATCGCTCCAGGTTATTTCTTGAACATCACCGCGCGTATCCGCAAGTGCCGCCTGCGCCCATAATGCGCGTCCAAGAAGTGCGACTGCATCTTCTTCACCGCACGCGCGAAGAGCTTGACGAATCGGTGAGGTACCCATCTTTTCAGGATAACCCATATGAATGATTAGCCTTGATGATCTTCATACATTCCAGCAACACTCCAAGAACCGTGTTCCCACATCAGTAGAAGATCCGAGGAATTGTTACAACTCACCCTGAGGTAGTGCGTACAGGGAGCATGGCCGATAGCTTCGGCCGACTCTTGCCACCACGAGTGCGGCATGCTCCACGGGCCTTTCCAGGAAAGGACCCCGTAGCGGTGTTGTCGCCCCGAAATTATTGCAACGATTTCTTCGGGATTATGCGTGAGTGTAGAGCGATCACTAACTGCCACTTGTACATGCGTGTGCACAGAAGAATGAGCATAGAGAAAAGCCGGGAGAGGCATGGCATACACCTTCGAGGGAGCCTCTTCCACTGCGCCTTCGGGATAAAGAAGATCACTGGAGCTCGTCACAGCTTGATCAACACAGGCAAAGCCTGCTCTTTGCATGGGGGTATACCCCGGAACTAGGCATGGAACACGAACGGCATCTTCACCTTTATAGGAGCAAATTTTACGAAGGGCGGAATCACGTTTGGGTGAGTGATGCGTTTTCCACAGAGGGTTCGATCCCGCTGAAGGAATGCAATACAAAGCTTGGACACTGACGCGAATCAAGCCTTCCTCGGCGCTGGAAGCAGAAAGCCAAGCTACAAGCTGCCAGCGAATACGATCTGCGATTTCTTCTTCATCCCCATCGATTCCCCACCATTGCCTTTCGTAAGTTTCATAGCTTTGATCGTGTGCAGTGATCACGATGCTTGAGCAACGCAGCTGCGCTCTTTCAAGCCTTTCGCAGACTTGACGCGCTAAACGACGCGAACAGAAAGCAGCCTGCTCTTCATTCTCAATACTTTCCTCGCACTCCTCATCCACTTGTACTTCACGTACGGGAATTTCATGTTTCGGGATCCAAAGATCTTTCCCTCTAAATAATTCGTAGAGCTGCTGACCAATGTTCCCAAAACGTGTATACAGAGCCTTTTCTCCCATGCGCACCAATTCATGACCGCGCACCACTCCCACTGAGCGGCATGTATCAATGACCTGACGGAGCTGTTCATGCTGTTTTTGGGGAAATAATGGAAGACATTGCGCAAGGTCAATGCGGTCGAGAAACTCTTGAGTCCGCTCTTGGGGCACAATAATGCCACGCCTCGCCGCTGCGTAACTTGCAAGAGGCCCGGAGGCTATCCCCACATTGCTTTCCGATCCGCTCCATCGAGAAATCGAATCAACAATATTTTCGGCAAGACGTTCCTCACTTCCGCTCCATCGAGCCGCTCCAGCAGCAGGGGCCCACGCCAGCCCCGGACGCACACAGGCGATACCAGCAACCCATTGCTCACAAGCTTGAATAATTACTTCAAAAGAGTTCAATTCCCTACGCGGATCACTTTGAAGAATAAGGAGATCCGGACATAGATAACGTGCCATCGACACGCGCATCCCCTGTCGCACACCGCATTTCCACGCAGAAGGAGTCACCGTTTTGACATATCCACGCTCTTCAATTGCTCCATGAGCCCCCGGAGGAATATCGACTACCAAAGCATTAATTTCCCAATTAGGAATCCATACCATAAGACAGCGCATATCATCCCGCCTTTTGATAAACATCAAGCTCTTCTCCCCACGGGCGACTGAGCCCAACCCATGGGTACTTAGTCAACAAAATTGTTTCTTCTTTTCGCACCTGAGCACCCAAACGTCGCATATCGCGAAGCGATAACGCACAACGGTCCACATAGAGCAATCGACAATGCGGGAGAAGAAGCGAGATTACCTGTGCATCCGCACAGGAAGAAGGAACATAGAGGCAACGCGCCAGATTCAATCCCTGTTTAAAGGCATATTCCCAGCCCAAATCATCACTTCCAATGAAAGCGCAGCAACCCTCTTGGATATCAAGAGAGAGAATGGTATGAATCAACTGCGAGTAAGTCCCGTCGTATTCCCAGACCCCCACGCAGCGCGATGAAAGATCCGAAAAAGCCTGATTTTTCTCAAGTCCCAGGCGACTTTCGGTATCGCGCAGAACTTGACGAGCAAGGTCTAAACGCTTCATAGAACCACCTCAATCGAACAAATGTTCTATCAGTGTATGCACCTCTCCATCATTTGCGTCCACTTTGGTTCCTTCTGAAGAAGTGAAAGAATATGAGCATGCGCCTCTTTGATCGTCCTCTTGCTCCCAACCCATACGAAGGGCTTCCCCCCAGCGCAACATTTACCGTGGTGTCGCAAGATCTAAGCAACGGCCTCCCCATGCCAAGGCTGCACACAGCAGAAGGCGGCAACATCTCGCCGCACTTAGAGTGGAGCGGTTTCCCTGAGCAGACAGAAAGCTTCTTTGTTTCTTGCTTTGATCCAGATGCCCCCACACCATCAGGCTTTTGGCACTGGATGGTGATCGACATCCCCGTCGCATGTACATCTCTTGCGCGCGGAGCTGGCAGTTCCGATCTAGAACTTGATGGAAGCGCCTTCCACCTTCGAGGAGATCACGGCGATCATTCATACTTTGGCGCCGCGCCGCCAGCAGGTGATCGTCCCCACCGCTACATTTTTTCCGTTCACGCCCTAGATATTCCAACCCTAGGCTGCGATGACGACACCTCATTGGCGATGTATTCTTTCGAGGCCCTAGAACACACCATCGCCCGCGCAACCTTGACCGTAACGTACCAAACACCATCGAACTAACATGCTTCACATCATTTTTCTTGAACCCGAAATCCCAGGAAATAGCGGCGCCGCAATTCGCCTAGCTGCATGTACTGGCGCTTTTCTTCACCTGGTTGAACCGCTGGGGTTTGACATGTCCGACACCAAACTCAGGCGCGCAGGATTGGACTACCACGATCTGGCACACGTCAAGGTCCACTCCAATTTTGAAGACGCGCTAGCCGAAGTCCCAGGGCGCATCTGGGCATTTACCGGACACGCTTCAGATCATTACAGCGAGGTTCAGTATGCCGATGGAGATGGCCTACTCTTCGGCCGCGAATCGGTCGGTCTTCCCGAATGGGCAATGACTCACCCACGTATCACTCAATGCGTACGCATTCAGATGCTCCCGGGAGTACGTTCACTCAATCTCGCAAATTCCGCATCGATTGCTCTTTACGAGGCTTGGCGTCAGTTGGGGTTCCCGAACGGAATCTAGCCGCGGGCGACTTCCACTTCTCCTGAGGCCTCCGATTTTTTCGAGGCAAGAATCCCCTTACCGGGTCGCTCTACTTGCTCGGCAATTTCGACGATCCTGCGAGGATTAGAGAGCCACATCCATATGGCCCCGATAGCGGCAACGGCCAGTGGGAGATAGGCGAAGTCAGCGCCGAAAGCATTCCAGGCATTCGGCATCAGACTCATTGAAGACAAGGAAGCTCCAGCTACGCCGCATGCAAGAGGTCCGATAAGGCACAAAGCGATCATGCACCAGCCAAGGATGCGCATACGCCTTCCATTGTGCGTCAGGCTAATAGCAGCAACCACGTAAATTGCTCCAATAAGCACCGCAATGATGCGCGCCCACAACGGTATCTCTCGCAGATAATAGGAATCAGCAAGAGCTCGAAGAGTCACAGTGACGCTAAAAATCCAGTACAGGGCAATAACCAGTCGTCCCGATCCACGTGCGGGTGGGCGATTATCCTGAGATTGCTCGTGAACCGCTTCGCTCACCTTTCCTCCTTAATCCATTGCCATACTAGTTGCTCCGCACCGCTCCCCACGACTTTTTGCGCGAAAACATGTGTGCTGTCTAACCGCCAAGTAGACGATTTTGTGACGGACAAAAGTAGCGACTAGTGGAAGAATGGGACCTAAGTCGGACATTGAAGGTCCGTTCTCTTCATTATCAAGGAGTGGAACACGTGAGCGAGTCTGTATACGACCTCGTCATTCTGGGTGCGGGTTCAGGTGGCTATGCCGCGGCTTTACGCGCCTCCCAGCTGGGATTGAAAGTAGCCCTTATCGAAGGTGACAAGGTTGGTGGAACCTGCCTCCACCGTGGCTGCATCCCGACCAAGGCTTACCTGCACGCAGCAGAGACTGCTGACACCGTCCGCGAATCCGATACTTTCGGCATCCAGGCAAGCTTCCAGGGAATCGATATGACAAAGGTCGGTCAGTATCGCGATTCCATTATTAATAAGTTGTACCGAGGCGTACAGGGCCTGCTTTCGTCTCGCGGCGTAGACATCATCCAGGGATGGGGTCGCTTGGCTGCACCTGACACCATCGAGGTAGGCGGACAGCGCATCGTTGGCCGCAACATCATTCTTGCAACGGGTTCTTATTCTCGTTCAATTCCAGGTTTGGATATTTCGGGCCGCATCATCACCTCTGATCAGGCCCTCCAAATGGAATGGGTACCTCAGAAGGCTGTCGTATTGGGCGGCGGAGTCATTGGCCTAGAGTTTGCTTCCGTCTGGCGTTCTTTCGGCGCAGAAGTCACAATCATCGAGGCGCTCCCTCACCTTGCAAATAACGAAGACGAGGCAGTTTCCAAGCACCTCGAGCGTTCATTCCGCAAGCGCGGCATCGCTTTCCACACCAATACCCGTTTCGCCAGCGCAACTCAGGACGACTCCGGTGTTCACGTCGCAACAGAAGATGGCAAGACCTTCGATGCCGATGTTCTCCTGGTTGCAGTTGGACGCGGCCCTGTCACCGAAGGATTGGGATACGAAGAAGCCGGTATCAAGATGGAGCGTGGCTTTGTTCTCACCAATGAGCGACTGCACACCGGTGTGGGCAACATCTACGCAGTCGGAGATATCGTTCCCGGACTTCAACTTGCACATCGCGGCTTCCTGCAGGGCATTTTTGTGGCGGAAGAAATCGCCGGCCTCTCCCCCACGATGATGGACGAGTCCGGAATTCCACGAGTGACCTTCTGCGAACCCGAAATCGCTTCTGTCGGTCTGACTGAGAAGCAGGCACGCGAAAAGTACGGTGACAAGGTCCGCACGGTCGAATACAACCTTGCGGGCAACGGAAAGTCTAATATCCTTGGAGCAACGGGCTTCATTAAGCTTGTTTCCGTAGAAGATGGACCCATCGTCGGATTCCACGGTATTGGTACGCGCATTGGCGAGCAGGTTGGCGAAGGAGAGCTCATGGTCAACTGGGAAGCCTACCCAGAGGATCTTGCAGCACTCATCCACGCTCACCCGACACAAAATGAAGCTATCGGCGAGGCAGCCATGGCTTTGGCCGGCAAGCCTCTCCACGCACACAACTAACCTGTCACCGACAAGGAGATTGAACATGGCAACCGCAGTGATCATGCCCGCTCTGGGCGAGTCGGTGACCGAAGGCACCGTGACTACCTGGCTCAAGTCAGTGGGCGATACCGTCGCGCTCGATGAGCCCTTAGTCGAAGTTTCCACCGACAAGGTCGACTCTGAAGTCCCCTCCCCCGTGGCAGGCGTGCTTCTTCAGATTCTTGTTCCCGAAGACGAAACCGTTGAGGTCGGCACGCAGCTGGCCCTCATTGGTGATGCTTCCGAGGCCCCGCAAGACGCCCCTGCTCCAGCACAGGAAAGCGCACCTGCACCGGCGCCCGCTCCCGAGACGCAACCCGCGCCCGCTGCTCCTGCGCCGGCCTCGGCACCGGTAAGCGGAACCGAGGTCATCATGCCTGCGCTTGGTGAATCGGTAACAGAAGGAACCGTTACCACCTGGCTGAAGTCTGTTGGCGACGCGGTTGAAACCGATGAACCCCTGGTTGAAGTTTCGACCGATAAGGTGGACTCCGAAGTTCCCTCTCCCGCTTCAGGATTCCTCGCAGAAATTCGCGTACCGGAAGATGAGACCGTTGAAGTTGGCACTGTCCTTGCAGTGATTACTGCTCAGGCTCCTTCGGCTGTCCCCAGCGAGCCTGCGGCACCTGCTGCCCCTGCAGCAGCACCCGCGGCTCCGGCTCAGCAGGCACCTGTTTCCGCTTCCCCAGCACCTCAGGCTCCTGCACCGGCTCCCGCGGCACCGGTGAACCCCTTCCCGACTCCCGCATCCCTGGCTCAGACTGCAGAAACTGGTCAGCTGGCCCAGTCTTCTACGCCTACTCCCGCTCAGGTTTCCCAAACCGGTTATGTGACGCCTATCGTCCGCAAGCTTGCGCGCGAGGCAGGAATTGAGCTTGCAGAGGTGGCCGGCACCGGGATCGGCGGCCGAATTCGCCGCGAGGATGTCGAGGCAGCAATCAAGGCACGTCAGGCAGCGCAAGCTCCTGCAGCTCCCGCAGCAAGCGCAGCAAACGCAGCACCTCAGCCTGCCACCGCGGCAGCTCCTGGCGACAACGTCTTCTCCGGCCGCGAGGCATCACCGCTTCGCGGAACCACTGAGAAGATGTCGCGTTTGCGCCAGACCATCGCCCGTCGCATGGTCGAATCACTCGCAACCGCTGCCCAGCTCACCACCGTCATTGAAGTGGACGTTACAAAGATTGCCGCTCTGCGTGCACGCGCAAAGGACGCATTTGTTCAGCGCGAGAACACTAAGCTGACATTCCTCCCCTTCTTCGTCAAGGCTGCGACTGAAGCACTACGCTTCCACCCCAAGGTGAACGCAACGATTAATGACAAGGAAGTAACGTACTTCGATCACGAGAACATTGGCATCGCGGTAGACACGGAGCGCGGCCTGCTAGTCCCGGTCATCAAGAACGCCCAGGGAATGTCAATCGCCGATGTTTCGCGTTCAATCAACGATCTTGCTGCACGTACGCGTTCGGCTACGATCGGTGCTGACGAGCTTTCGGGTTCAACCTTCACCATCACGAACACCGGTTCGGGTGGCGCACTTTTCGATACTCCTGTGCTCAACATGCCGGAAACTGCAATCATGGGCGTGGGTACGATCGTCAAGCGCCCGGTGGTCGTCAAGGACGAACTCGGCAACGATTCGATCGCAATCCGTTCGATGGTTTATCTCTCGCTGTCCTACGATCACCGTCTGGTTGATGGTGCAGACGCCTCCCGTTTCCTCATGGACGTGAAGCGTCGACTCGAGGAAGCTGCATTCGAGTCAGAACTCGGCCTGTAGACTTCTCTGATCTCATTACTGTGGTGGGCAAGCCTCGGCTTGCCCACCACTTTTATTTCACCTTGTCACAAACCCAACGACAATCTGGCGATCTACGTTCAAAGGTGAGAGACTGTCAACCGATACACGAGGTCGTGTCGCCTCGCGACGTCCTCGGTATTCATACTCTGCAGTATCGACAGAAATGCCTGAAGATGTTCAAAAACCTTTTTAAAAAAACTGATCCCAAACGCCGTCGCATTGGCGCAGCTACAGTTGTCGGCGTGATTGGCGGCCTCTTTTCCGCAATCGTCAAGTTCGGATGGGAAGTTCCTTTCCCGCCTCGTACTCCCGAGCGCAACGCAACAAACCCGCCACAGATGCTCCTCGAGCAGCTCGGGATGACCTCCGACCAGGTTCACACAACAGTTTCTTTCAACGGAAACGATAACCTGCCGATTTATTCTTTTATCATCCACTTCTCCTTCGCGATCGTCTTTGCACTCTTCTACTGCATCGTCGCGGAATATTTCCCTGGAATTAAGCTCTGGCAAGGTGCCGCATTCGGTCTGCTTGTCTGGATCGGATTCCACCTCATCCTGATGCCTCTCATGGGTACAGTCCCACCCCCCTTCCCTTGGGTTGAAGGCGGACAGAGTTGGGCTGAGCACTTCTCAGAAGCACTGGGGCACATTGTGTGGATGTGGTCGATCGAAATCGTTCGCCGCGACCTGCGTAACCGCATCACGCATGAACCCGATGCAGAGGTCCCTTTGGCCGCTGCAACTCGCTGAGATTGCGGACCGAATCGGGGTGTGGAGATCAAATGATCCCCACACCCCCTTTCACATTCTGTGAGAGACGAAAAAACCGCTAAGATGGACCCGTTATGAGCGAAAACAGCACACCCCAGAAAAAACGGCGCTTCTATCACAATCTGATGGACGCTTACCGAATTGCCGCACGTACCTATCCTTGGATCGGCTGGCTGATGATCGGTGTTACGGTCATCGCAACTGCACTTGGAGTTCTAGCTGCGGCACTTATCCACGGTAGCTGGTTCTCACTCATTCTCTTGGGCCTGCTCATCGGTGTTTTGATCTCGACGATCATCTTGTCAACTCTTACCGACCGCGCAACGTACGCCCAGGTCGAAGGAACCGTTGGCCAGGTATACATGGTGATTAGCCGGATCCGCAGCGGCTGGATTGCCAGTCAACAGCCAATTGCTGCAAATCCCGAACAGGATCTTGTCTGGCGTCTTATCGGCCGGCCGGGCATTGTACTTATTTCCGAAGGCCCCAGTTCCCGCGTTCGCGCCCTACTCGACCAGGAGCGCAAGAAGGCGCAGCGAATCATGCGCAACGTCACCGTTACCACCATTCAGGTTGGTACTGAAGAGGGACAGGTTCGCTTAGCAAAGCTTCAACGCGAACTTCGCTCACTCAAAAAGACGCTTACTCGTGATGAAGTTCCGCTGGTCAACCAGCGCCTGAGCGCCCTGGACCGCACGTCTGCACCGATCCCCAAGGGAATTGATCCAACCCGGATGCGTCCCAACCGGCGCGCACTACGCGGACGCTGATCTTTCATTTGAGGCCTGTGAACCAAATTGTTCACAGGCCTCAATTTTTGTGCAAGGACTCACTCGCAACCAATTTATGCATAATATACATTCTGATGTATGCTTATTTCATCAGAACTCAAGGAGAGACGTCATGAACACAAAACTTATTGCAATTCCATCCATTCTGGTGCTGAGCGCAGCAGGTATCGCAGCTTGTTCAAACCCTGATGAAAAGCCGTCAGCAGATGGTTCAGCATCCAGCTCTCAGACAGCGGATCTCAGTTTCGATACCTCATCGATCCAAGCTGTCCCAGAAATTGAGGCATTGGTTCCTGAGTCCATCAAGAAAGCGGGAGTGCTGAAGAACGGTGCATCAATCGACTATGCACCGGCCGAGTTCTTCAAGTCGGATGGCACCACCCCCACCGGTTATGACGTCAATATGGCCGATGCGATCGCGCGTGTCATGGGTCTGAAAGGCGCAACCACAGAGCACGCAGAATTCGCAACAATTATTCCTTCGCTTGGTTCGAAGTTCGATATCGGTATTTCTGGCTTCACGATCACTGCTGACCGCGAGAAAGAAGTCAATATGGTCAGCTTTATCGAAACTGGTACTGCCTTCGCAGTTGCAAAGGGTAATCCCAAGAACTTCGATCCAGCGCACGTATGTGGAACAACTGTTGGTGTCCAGAATGGAACCTTCCAATTCGACTACATCACTCAGCTCTCTAATGACTGCACCGCTAAGGGTGAAAAGGCTGTGAAGATCATGCCTCACGACCTTCAAACTGACATTGCGGTACGTGTCGCAAGCGGCCAGTATGATGCAACCCTTGCTGACTCCCCCGTTATTGGCTACACCATTGAGCAATCTAATGGTTCCCTCGAACAGGTCGGAGACGTCGTTGAATCTGCACCACAGGGAATCATCGTCCCTAAGGATAACGAGCAACTCACGAAGGCCGTTCAGGCAGCTGTTCAGTACCTGATGGACAACGGATACGTTGAGAAGATCCTCGCAACCTACGGATCAAACCAAGGCGCACTCAAGACCGCAGAAATTAACCCTCAGGTCTGATATTTCCTCGCTAGTATCTTTAAGGAATTCACGTTATGTCCGAAAAGACCAAAGACGGGGTTGAGTTGATCCAGTCCCGACCTGTCTTCCACCTAGGTCGTTGGATCAGCGCATTTATCGTTGGACTCTTGGCATTGGGATTGGCCTACATCCTTATCACGAACCCTCAATTTAGGTGGGATGTGGTGTGGAAATGGCTCTTTTCAAAAATGATCATCACCGGCCTGATGATGACGATCGTCTTGACGGTTTTATCCATGGCGCTTGGTACGGTGCTTGCCATCACCATGGCGATCATGCGCCAGTCGATAAACCCTGTTTTGCGCGGTGTAGCTTCCGCCTATATTTGGTTCTTCCGCGGAACGCCTATTTATACGCAGCTGATTTTCTGGTCACTACTACCGACTCTCTACCGGACAATTAGCTTGGGAATTCCAGGAACAGAATTCGGCTTCTCCTTCGAGACGCGTGTGTGGTTCACTCCATTTTGGATGGCATTTATCGGTCTCGGCCTCAATGAAGGCGCCTACCTTGCCGAAATTATCCGTGCGGGGCTGCTCTCGGTGGATAAAGGGCAATGGGAAGCGGCAACAGCACTGGGAATGTCTCGCGGGAAGATTTTCCGTCGGATTATCTTGCCTCAAGCTATGAGAGTGATTGTCCCGCCCATTGGCAACGAGACGATCTCAATGCTCAAGACCACTTCTCTGGTCAGTGCAATCCCCTACACTCTTGAGCTAACCTTCGTCGCAAACCAAAAGGGACAAGAACTATTCCAGCCAATTCCTTTGCTTATTGCAGCTGCAATCTTGTACTTGGTTGTCACCAGTATCCTCATGTGGATCCAGAGCCACATCGAAGCTTACTTCGGCAAAGGATTTAATCCTGACACTCAGTCTGTAGATACGACTTTCATTGAGGTAACACCATGACAGATCAGTCTGCGCTCATTCAAATCCGCGGAGTCCATAAGTTTTTCGGTGACCTCCACGTCCTACGCGGGATAGATCTCGATATCGCCAACGGTGAGGTCTGCGTGATCATGGGTCCGTCAGGTTCAGGTAAGTCAACGCTGCTGCGTTGTCTTAACCAGCTAGAGACAATCTCTGCGGGCGAAATCTTCATTGATGGTGAGCTCTTGGGATACCGAAAAGACCCATCAACGGGGGTACTGCACGACCTAACGGACAAGCAAATCGCCAGTCAGCGCTCACAAATCGGTATGGTTTTCCAACGTTTCAACCTCTTCCCGCACATGACTGCTTTAGAGAATGTTATGGAAGGCCCGATTCAGGTCTTGGGGCGTCCTAAGGCGGAAGTTGCACGGGACGCCCAGGAGTACTTGGAATTAGTTGGTTTGGGAGAGCGCCTTAACCATTACCCCTCGCAGCTTTCTGGTGGCCAGCAGCAGCGAGTGGCAATTGCTCGTGCCTTAGCGATGAAACCCGAACTCATGCTCTTTGACGAACCCACTTCTGCCCTAGATCCCGAACTCGTCGGCGAAGTCCTGAGCGTCATGCAGGATCTCGCAAAGGCAGGAATGACGATGGTTGTCGTTACCCATGAGGTTGGTTTTGCGCGTGAGGTGGCTGATCACGTCGTCTTCATGGACGGTGGAACGATCGTCGAAGAAGGAAGCCCCGAGGACGTCATCGTGAACCCACAAAATCCCCGTACTCAGGAGTTCTTCTCAAAGGTCCTCTAACAATAGAGTTCTCAGTGATCCCGGATATCTCAAAGGTTCAGGCTAAAGAGATATCCGGGATATCTATTGCGTAAAGTCGCTGCTGACCAACGACTCGAAAACCCAGGTATTCAAAAACCGATAGCGTTGCAGAACCTTCAGTTTGAGCAATGCCCGTTGCGATAAGGTTCATCCCGTCTCGTGCCTGTGCGTGCATCGAGGAAACCACTAAGGCATCAAGAACCGGGGTATTCCTCCACTCGTCTCCGACGCCGATATGGTCGATATAGCCTTCTTTCCACCCCAGCGCAGGCCAATCTTGCTCGTACTTTGAAACAAGCGTAAAACCTGCGATCCGCGGGCGATCAGAGCGCCGATCCACCGCGATATAGGACCATTCGGGAGCAAAAGAGCTACGTCCCATCGCCCATTGCTCTTCAGTAAGAGCAGCTCGGCCTTGCTGTTGTGCGATAAGGTTTGCCGCGCGTCGCAACTCATCATCCCATGAAGGGCTCCACTGTTCGATCGTGATATACGAACCGAGTGAAGGTGCTTGCGGAAGCGGGTCGAGTTTTGCCCGTAGGTCGTAATAGGTACGTTCCCAATGGAAGCCCCGAGCCTTGAGCGCATTCTCAAGTTCGTCCTGCCAATTTTCGACAAAGCTCACGATCGCGCGCTGGCCATTATCTTCATTTCGCTCAAGCATTGAACGAGCAGCGGCAATTTGCCATTCAAGCAAAGAACTGCCTAAACCGATTCTGCGAAAATCGGGGTCAACTCCGCCTTGACAGACACATTCAATACGCTCAGAAAAGCGCAATCGTGTCTGAGCGAAGGCGACCATCCTTCCCTGCGCGATTCCTTTCGTCGCAAAAGCCGCAATCCCCCACCATGACGAGGCCGGTGAGAGCATTTCCTCAACTTCTACCAACGCTGTGCGATAGGGAGGATTATCCCTTGCCTCCATTCGCGCGAATAGGGCGCTCAGGGCATGAAAGTCACGAGGGTCCAGCTGACGCCAGACGATCCCGTGGTGTTCCTGAGGGAAAGGAGGATAGGCCTCGACTCCCCTATCTACTTGATACAAAGCCATTGATGAGTACGCGCCCTACTGATCAATACTGTAAAAGACACGTGTACGGTCGTTGAGGAATCCCAGGTGTTCATATACGGCTTGCGCATGTGTGGGGCTCTTAATATCCGCATCAATCCCAATACGGCTCATCCCGTCTTGGGCAGCAGCGTGCGTCGCGGCGGAGACCATTGCCGAGGCTACACCGTTTCCTCGATATGCTGGCGCAACACCAATGGTATTGATATAAGCCTCAAGACGACCGTGGGCAATCCAGCTTTCTGCGGGACGAGCAGACATGCAGTAGCCAGCAATTTCACCATCATCACTCAGAGCAACAAAAGACCAGCGATCTTCGTAATCTTCGAGTGCACGCTCCCACCAAAAATCTCTAGCTTCGGTGAGGGGGTGATCCGCAAAAACTTCGGAATGTACACGATGAAGCTTAGAGAAAGAAACCTCACTCATAGGCACAATATGTAGCCCCTCAGGTACCCCACCGCGGCTCTCTGAGCCCTCTAGATCGCGATACATCACTTGGAACATGTGCTTCGCATAAAAACCTGCAGCGATATACAAGCGACGACGATCGGTCATATGACCGTCGACCCAGTTTGCGATAGACGCTGGAAGTTCACAGTCCGCACCAAAATACTCAACAAGCATCTGGCGTGCACGCCCGTCCTGCCAGTGAAGCAGAGAACGGCCAACACCACGGCCTCGCCATGATGGGTGAATCACCGCGTTAACAATCGCTACCGCGGCCTCGGTTAGGCTGGCCAGAATCTTCACAGAACCAAGAGCGACAATACCTTGGTCCTGGGCAATCCCCACGATTACTTCGAGGGGTGCAGCACCGCACTGTCCTAATGCCAGGTCAGCGATTTCTTTCGACGAGGTCCTGAAAATCGCGTCATCTTCTTTCTCAACCTGACGAATCAGCTCAGCAACAGCCCCAAGATCCGAAGGGATCAGAGAGCGCCAACGCAGACCAAGATGAGAACCTGGATAAGAGACGAGCGCAGGCGGTTTTAAACGCTCCGCAAGTCCAGTCATGCACATATTCTACGGGATTACGGGCCTTCAGTCCCACTTGAGCGGATCGTTGACCCTATGCGTCAATGCGCTCGCGATCAATTCCTGCTGCTTCCTCAACAATAAAGTCGCGCCGAGGGCCAACGACTTGTCCCATAAGGAGTTCAAATACATCTTCAGCCTGACGCAAGGCAGCCTCATCAGCCAAAGTGATTCGGCGAAGTGCACGATGGGCTCGATCCATTGTCGTCTCAGCTAGCTGATCGGCATCCATTTCGCCGAGGCCCTTGTACCGCTGGATAGGTTCTTTCCAGGTTCGACCTGCCTTCCGAAGAGCGGCAAGCTGGCGGTGAAGTTCCTCTTCTGAATACGTATAAATAAACTCACGAGATTTGCGTCCTTTACCCGCTACCTCAATACGGTGCAAGGGAGGTACCGCAGCATAGACCCGACCAGCTTCAACCATCGGTCGCATATAGCGGAAGAACAAGGTAAGGAGCAGTGTGCGAATGTGCGCCCCATCCACGTCAGCATCAGTCATCAAGATAACCTTGCCATACCGTGCCTGTTCAATATCGAAGGTCCGTCCAGAACCCGCTCCGATCACCTGGATAATGTTCGCGCATTCCGCATTCGCCAACATATCCGCAGTTGATGCCTTCTGGACATTTAAAATCTTTCCTCGAATCGGGAAAAGAGCCTGATATTGCGAGTTTCTGGCAGCTTTTGCGGTGCCAAGAGCAGAATCGCCCTCCACAATAAAGAGTTCCGTCTGCTCAACATCCTCAGAACGGCAATCCGCAAGTTTTGCGGGGAGCGAAGATGTCTCAAGTGCATTCTTCCGCCGGGAAATTTCTTTGTGGATGCGCGCAGAGACGCGCGCCTTCATCTCACCGACAACCTTCTCAAGAAGTGCACTGGTCTGTTGCTTATCGTCACGCTTGGACGAAGCAAACTTACTCTCGAGCCAATCCCCCACAACACGCGCAACAACCGTGCGAATCTGCGGTGTGCCTAAGATCTCCTTGGTTTGGCCCTCGAATTGCGGCTCTGGAAAACGAACTGTCACAACCGCTGTCATCCCCGCAAGCACATCGTCCTTTTCAGGGCGTCCATCTTTTGCGCCGACCTTGAGCTTTCGCGCGTTTTTATCAACTTGGCTTCTCAGTACCTTCAAAACCGCCTGTTCAAAGCCCGCAACATGCGTTCCCCCCTTCGGGGTCGCAATGATATTAACGAAGGATTCCAGCTGCGCATCGTAGCCGATCCCCCAACGAAGGGCACAATCAACTTCACAGATACGCTCGGTTTCAACTGCACGAAGATGCCCGCTTTCGGGATCCAAGGCTTGAACAGTCTCAGTGAATGTTCCTTCACCCTGAATATGCCAGGTGTCAGTAACAGCACCGTCGTTAGAAAGCCAATCGACGAAGTCAACCACGCCACCATCAAAGCGGAATGATTCGTGGACGACTTCTTCCCCGCGCTCATCAAAGCAATTAATCGTTAGACCGGGCACCAAGAAAGCCGTCTGACGTGCACGCGCCAGCAAGGTTTCCCAGGTAAATCCCTCATCGGATGGGAAAATTTGGAAATCTGCCCAGAAACGTACGCGCGTACCAGTCTTCTTTTTCGCAACTTTCCCGACAGTCTTCAAACGAGATTCATCGGTAAAGGGGGTGAAAGGAGAATTTGGAGTGCGCTGGCGAGAATCGTCAAATTCGCCGGGTTCGCCACGCCTGAAACACATCTGCCAGGTCTTCCCACCACGATCGACCTCGACATCCATCCGGGCAGAAAGAGCATTGACAACAGAAGCGCCAACACCGTGAAGGCCACCTGATGCAGCATACGAACCGCTACCGAATTTTCCTCCAGCATGCAGCTTCGTGAAGACAACCTCAACACCCGATAAACCGACCCCCGGCACCTCATCGACGGGAATACCTCGACCGTTATCAGCAACCGAAGCCGAGTGATCAGGATGCAGTCGAACATCGATTGTGTCGCAGAAACCCTCAAGGGCCTCATCAACGGCATTATCAATAATTTCCCACAGGCAGTGCATGAGACCACGGTGGTCCGTCGAACCGATGTACATGCCAGGGCGTTTGCGGACAGCTTCCAGACCTTCAAGGACTGAGAGGTGGCGCGCAGAATAGTCTGAGGCTTGGGTTTCACTCACCCCGATAGTGTACGAAGGACAATCAATTAATCACGCATTTACGCACCGAAAGCGCAAAATTGTGACCCTTTCCAGCGAAAATTTCGGCCATTGGCAGAAAAGACGGAAAAACTTGGCGAAATACAGCAAGGGCATGGTCTTATAGATTCTATGAATACCGTAACTACTGAGAATTCACGCCAGACCCTTCCCCCTATCCTCACTGCTCAGGATCGCTGTGATCAATGCGGTGCTCGTGCGTGGGTTCGCGTGACTTTAGCTACGGGGACGCTCAACTTCTGTGCTCATCATGCGAACAAGCACCTCGAGGCAATTACCCCAAAGGCTCTGGACATCATTGATGAGCGTGAGTTTGCCACCCAGCAGAGCTGACTTTTAGATCACATTCGTTTACCATTGTGGTGAAATTTCCCTTCCAAGGAGGACATACACATGGGTCTGTTTTCACGGCCAAAACCGGAAGAGAGCGCTCCGCTGACTCCGGCGATCTCTCAGGAAAGGCTCATCGCTCTTTTCAAAGAACGCGGATGGCACTACTTCGTCGATTCGGATAACGATCTCGGCGGCACCTGGGATGATGACACCTACTACTTCATGCTTCGCGGCAAGGACCAGGAGATTCTGCACATTCAGTCCATGTGGCACCTCTCGATTCCGATCGAGCGTCTTGAGGAGGTCCGCGCGTTCATCCGCGAATGGCACCGCCAAAAGCTCTGGCCGAAGGCCTACCATCGCATCAATGACGAGGGTGAGATTCGCATTTTCTGCGAGAACTCGGTCGACTGGGAGCACGGTGCAACCGACGCACAGCTGAACCAACAGATCGCGTGCGCGCTGGGAACTGGCCAAGAGTTCTATAACGAACTTGCCAAGGCACTGGGACTCTGAGAGGAAGGACGTCACTATGGGTTGGTTTGATTCCGCTGAAACGGGCGACTCAGTACGCCCCATCTCCAAGGAACGTATCGAAAAGATCTTCGACGGCCAGGGTTGGTACTACGGCCGCGATGATGACGACGACGTTTGCGGCCGCTGGGACGGCGCACCGTTCTTCTTCCTCTTCATGGGGCAGGACCAGGAAATCTTGCAGGTTACCGCACGTATGGCCGAAGAGGTCCCCGCTGAACGCGAAGGTGAACTCGCAAGTGTCATCGAAGATTGGCACCGCGACCGCATCTGGCCGAAGGCATTTTATGCCCCCAGCGAAGCAGGTCCTCTTCGCATCATGACCGAGGTCAATGTTGATTACGAGCACGGCGCAACCGATGCGCAGCTTCTCCAGCATGTCAATTGCGCAATCGCAACATCGCTGTCGCTCTTCGATCACATTCGCGAGAACCTTGGTATTCCGAAGGAAAGCGACGAAGACTGATATTGAACATCAGTTGATATACATGTGAGTGTGGCCGGAAACCTGAAGGTTTTCGGCCACACTCACATGTATCTAGTTCTCAGTCGAGATAGTCACGCAGGACTTGCGAACGAGAGGGATGACGAAGCTTCGACATCGTCTTGGATTCAATCTGACGGATACGTTCACGCGTCACTCCGTAGACCTTGCCAATTTCATCAAGAGTCTTAGGCTGTCCATCTCCAAGACCGAAACGCATCGAAACGACGCCTGCTTCGCGTTCAGAGAGGGTGTCGAGAACTCGGTGCAGCTGCTCTTGAAGCAGAGTGAAAGACACAGCATCTGCAGGAACAATAGCTTCAGAATCCTCGATCAGATCTCCGAACTCGCTATCTCCATCCTCACCCAGAGGAGTATGCAGAGAAATCGGCTCACGTCCGTACTTTTGAACCTCGACAACCTTTTCAGGAGTCATGTCCAGTTCTTTAGCAAGCTCTTCAGGAGTGGGTTCACGACCGAGATCTTGAAGCATCTGACGCTGGACGCGAGCAAGCTTATTAATGACTTCGACCATGTGGACGGGGATACGAATAGTACGTGCTTGGTCTGCCATCGCACGCGTAATCGCCTGACGAATCCACCAGGTCGCGTAGGTCGAGAACTTATAGCCCTTCGTGTAGTCGAACTTTTCAACCGCACGAATAAGGCCCAGGTTGCCTTCCTGAATCAAATCCAAGAATTGCATTCCGCGTCCGGTGTAGCGCTTTGCCAGCGAGACAACAAGACGGAGATTCGCCTCGAGAAGGTGGTTCTTTGCCTGCTGTCCGTCCTGGGCAAGAATATGAAGCTCGCGCCGCTGGCGAGAACTCAAATCATTGGAGGTGGTCTTCAACAATTCTTCGGCATACAGACCAGCTTCGATTCGACGGGCAAGGTCAACTTCTTGTTCCGCGTTAAGAAGCGAAACCTTGCCGATCTGCTTGAGATAGTCTTTAACCGGGTCAGCCGTCGCACCCGCGACAGTAACCTGTTGAACCGGCTCATCGGTCTCATCAGAATCAGAGACCACGAAACCACCCTTTGAACGGACAGCCGCTACTGCCTGAGGCTTTGAATCCTGATCCTGTGACGAAGCATCATCAGAGTCCTTATCCTCAGAGTCATCTTCATCCGCATCATCGGTATCTACCTCAATGTCGTCGACATCGGTATCGATATCTTCGACATCTTCAAGCTGAGCTTCTTCAACGAGGTCCTCTTCAAGATCCTCGACCTGTTCAGAATGAGAATCTTGAGGAATCTCTTCGACCTTTTCAGCTTTCTTTTTCCGCGTCCGTTTCGCAGGCTGCGCAGCGGCTTCCTCTACAGGAGTGCTTTCTTCAGCTTTCTTTGCTGCCTTCCGCGTTGTCCGTGGCTTCTTTTCGGGTCCCACTTCAGCAGCGTCCTCATTCTTCGCGCTCTTTGAAGCAGTAGCCTTTTTGGCTGCCCGCTTTTTAACAGGAGCCTTCTCTTCCGTTGCAGAGGCAGAATCGGTGGCGGTCGATGCGGTCTTCTTAGTCTTCTTCGCCTTCGCAGCCTTCTTTGGCGCTTCGGCCTCTTCCGCTTGGGTTTCTACCGATGTAGTCTTTGACGAGCGACGCGTACGCGTTGCTTTCTTGACTTCAGGGGCTTCATCTTCAGTATCGCGGGCGCTGGTAGCGCGAGATGGAGACACTCGAATCCCTTTCATGGGTTGACAGATGAGCCGCCAATCCACTGGACGGCGACAGACTGCCTACAATTATAACTATCCCTTCGTCACTAGCGCAGCATGAAAGTGCGTAAATAAGGGTGAAACTAGGCGCTCGTATCCTCAAAACGCCACGACGATGTCATCACTGGACATGGAGCATCAAGCAAAATCTGAGTCGCTGTATTGCCGATCGTTGTACTCTTCGAGCCACCAGGTCGCAAACCAATGACGATCATATCCGCGTCGATCCTACGCGCCCAATCAAGTACGGTTTCGGCCATTGACATATCACGTCGGCAACGCATGACTTTAAAAGAAACCTCGGTTCCGTCTAAGCGTTCCCATAGATGCGCCTCAGCCGAATTCTCATCAGCGAAGGCACCCCCACACTCGTGAGATGCGACGACAATCATCAATGATGTCCGCATCCAGGATGCCAGACGTACTGCCTGATCCAGCGCGGCATCAGACTCGCGATTCCCGTAGTAGCTCAAAACAATTGTCACGAAACCTCCTTGATTGCATTTTCATCATAAGAGCAGGGAGCTAAAGACGTGAAATTGTTTTATAGACTGGTCACATGACTTCATTGAGCGAGCAGCTTCAGGCCTTAGCACCACGGATCGAGGAGCGCGCCCACGCCGTCCTCCAAGACCTTGCTGACACAATTGCACCAGCCGCTCAGATCTCACCGCTTCTTCAGGTAGCTCATTCAAGTCTTGAGGAAGGCAAACGTTTCCGAGCGTTCCTCGCATTTATCGGCGGTAGTATCGCGAATCATTCACCTCTGCAGACGCTCAATCTCGACAATCTTGGCGCAGCATTGGAGCTCTATCAGGCCAGCGCTCTGGTTCATGATGACATCATCGACCATGCGCCAACGCGTCGTGGTCGCCCCTCCGCACATGCCGCTTTCACAGCGCATCACCGTTCCACTTTGTCCCGAGGCGATAGTGAAGATTTCGGGATTAGTTCCGCAATCCTCGCTGGAGATTTCCTTTTTTCCGCAGCTGAACTTGCAATGATCCGCCAATGCGAGGCAATCCCCCACTACCGCGACGGCGTTATGGGGCTCTATGCGCAAATGCACGCCGAAGTCGCAATTGGACAATTCCTTGATATCGCGGCTGAACAGCGACCACTGGATGTTCATGACTCACAGGCAATTAACCCACAGACAGCACTGACAATCGTCTCTCACAAAGCCGCTAACTACTCGGTCGTCATTCCGGCAACCCTTGGGGCCGTCGCATTGGGCGCTTCCCGAGCAGATACCGATTCGTTGCGAATGATTCTTAGTCCGTGGGGACATGCTTTCCAGCTGCGTGACGATGACCTTGGAATCTTCGGCGATCCACGAGTTACAGGTAAGAGCGCGGGAGATGACTTACGCGAAGGAAAACGGACCTATCTCCTTGCCCTCACGTGGCAAGAAGCAAACGCAAGCGAACGGGAAAAGCTTGCCCACGGCCTCGGCAATCCTGACCTTAGCGAAAAAGAACTCGAGGAACTACGCGGGATCGTCGAGCGCCGGGGGCGTCGTCGCCATGAAGAAGTCATTTCGACTTTCGAGGCCGAGGGATTCCTTGCGTTGGAATCCAGCAGATTCAATGCCGACCAGCGCGAACTGTTAAGCGAGGTCGCAGCGATGCTTATCAAGCGCTCGAAGTAAGCGTACGAGCCAAGAGAAACTGTGTACCTCTAAGCGAAAACTCACCCTTAGAGATCAGAAACCTAAAACAGAGGCAATGCGATTCACACGGTGGTGACGACCGCCCAGAAGAGCAGACATTGGTGTCTCCCCGAGTTCTTCATGCTCGGTGTAAAGCCATCGTGCGGCCTCTTCGGGGCTAAAACCACCATCAGCAAGCAAAGTGAGCGTCCCCGGAAGATTGAATAGCGGTTCGTATCCGTTATCGGTTCTAATCAGGATTTCTTCGGGAATCCCAGAGTTTCCTGCTTCATCGGTATAGGTAAAGAGGATGTGGTCGCGGACTAATTGCTTCACTCGGCGAGGCTCAATACCAAGCCTGCGTGCAACCTCTTGAACGGACAGAAGGGAAACAGCTTCACTCATGGGACAATGATATAGCGTGGGAATGGATTCGCGCCCCAGCACGGCTCGCGGGCTTTCCTGCGCGCATCACCTGAAATCTCCAGTAAAATCCTAACGATGACTTCTGAGACAGAATTTGACCCCGAGGACCGCAGCGACGTCGAAAACGGCACTGACGGCCAGGGGTTGTCTGTGCCTTCTGACCCATTGATTGGCCTGCTCGTCGATGAGCGATACCGGATCCAAGCTCGCCTTGCACGCGGCGGAATGGCCACAGTCTACGTCGCGCACGATGAGCGTTTGGACCGTCCAGTTGCACTCAAGGTCATGCATCCACATCTGGCAGAATCTGCTGATTTTGTTGCACGTTTTAGGCGCGAGGCTCGTGCAGCCGCACGAATTGTTTCACCGGGAGTCGTTTCGGTCTTTGACCAGGGAGTGATTCACGGGCAAGGCTTCCTCGTGATGGAACTTATCGACGGAACCAACCTTCGCGCACTGTTGCAGGCGCAAGGCGCTTTCACCCTCGCTCAGTCCCTTCAGTACACACAGGATATTCTTGAAGCACTGCGTTCTGCGCATCGAGTCGGTGTAATCCACCGTGATATCAAGCCCGAAAATGTTTTAGTACCCAGTGAAGGCCCCGTACGGGTTACCGATTTCGGTCTTGCACGTGCAGCATCAGAAGTATCGATGTCAACCACCGGTTCGATGCTTGGAACCGTCGCATACATGGCGCCAGAGATCGCGACTACCGGAACCTGTGATGCGCGAAGTGACATCTACGCGCTTGGGATCATGCTTTATGAAATGCTCACGGGCTCAGTTCCGTGGCAGGGCGAAAATCCCATGCAAATGGCCTATCACCACGTGAACGACTCTGTTCCACTTCCTTCTGAAGTTGAGCCGTGGATCCCTCGCGAAATTGATGATCTTGTTGCATCGCTGGCAGCTAAAGACCCCGAGGATCGCCCCGTTGATGCTCAAGAAGCTCTTGATTTGGTGATGCGTGCTCGCACCTCACTGCCCGCAGAGCTCATGAATCGGCGTGCGGATATCGACAGTACTGACGACAACGAACAACGAACCACTGCACTGGGGCTTGTCGAGTTGACTTCTCCCCTTCCAGCGCAAAAACTCCCGGCCACCTCGCAAGCTATCGTTCATGTCTCCGGCGGGATTGCCCAAACCGCCCCACAGGCACGCACCCGGAAGCGTTTTGGCAAAGTTCTCGCTCTCATTGTTTCGTTGCTGATTGTTGGAGTCATCGGAGGCTTCTGGTGGTGGCATGAATACGGGCCGGGGTCCTACTTGACCATGCCCGTCACCGATGGACGCGCTGTTTCTGATGTTGAGAACGATCTGCGTTCACTGCATCTTAATTTCCAAGAACGTGAAGAATTCTCAGACACTGTTTCTCAAGGAATTATCATCTCTTCAACACCGGGAAGCGGCGAAGCTGTTCACAAACGCGCTGAGGTTCTTTTGGTCGTCTCAAAGGGCGTTGACATGCGTAATGCGCCAAATCTCGGTGGCATGGAAACAGAAGCAGCGAAGAATGCCCTGACAACCGCGGGACTTGCAGTCGGCGATGTTCGCGAAGACTGGTCCGAAGACATCGAAAAGGGCAAGGTCATCTCGCAATCTGTCCCAGCGGGAACATCGGTTCGCCACGATACAAAGGTTGATATTGTCGTATCTAAGGGCCGCGAGCCCTTAACGGTTCCCAACATTAAAGGCAAGAGTGCAGATGAAGTCCGTCAAACACTCGAATCGATGGGACTGAGCGCAGAGGAGACAGAGGCATTTTCATCGACAGTTGCTCAGGGAACCGTCATCTCTCAAGAAACCGCTGCGGGCACAACTCTTCATCGCGGAGATAAAGTCCAATACACGGTCTCCAAGGGCCCTGAAACGGTTGAGATCCCCACTGTTCAAGGACTCCAAGAAAGTCAGGCTCGTGCAGCCCTCGAAGGTGTCGGCCTTCAGGTCCGTGTTGAGCGCTTCATGGGTGGACTATTTGGAACTGTGCGTTCTTCTGACCCTGCAGCTGGAACGGTCGTTCCTCGAGGAACCACAGTGACACTAACGGTTGTCTAGTCCCTGAGTGGAGAGAAAGATCGAGGGTCTAGTTTTACCTATGGGTGAGGGGTGAAGAAGCAATGTTCTTCACCCCTCACCCATGATCTGTTTCCAGAAATTCAAGCGGTATACCGAACGAACTCAGCTACTCTTTCTTTAAGTACTCCGCGACTTGGAATGCCATCTCCAAAGACTGCTGGTGGTTTAAACGCGGATCCACTAGCGTCTCATAGCGATCACGCAAAGCCTCTTCATCAAGCTGCTCGGAGCCGCCAAGAACCTCCGTAACGTCGTCCCCTGTGAGTTCGACATGGATTCCACCGGGAACCGTTCCAGCCTCACGATGGGCCTCAAAGAAACCAGTAACCTCATCCATGATCGTCTCGAAGCGTCGTGTCTTGTAACCCGTCGACGATGTAATCGTATTTCCATGCATCGGATCGGTCACCCAGGTAACGGGGCGTCCGTCACGTGCTTGCGCTTCCAAGAGAGGGGGTAATGCATGGCGAATTTTATCCGCCCCCATACGCGTGATGAAGGTCAGGCGCCCTTCTTCACCATCCGGATTCAAACGGTCAACCAGACGGCGCATATCATCGATGGATGTCGTCGGTCCTAGTTTGACGCCAATTGGATTACGCACATGCGCAAGCAATTCAACATGTGCATCGTCAACGCCACGAGTACGTTCACCAATCCACAAGAAGTGACCGGAAGTGTTGTAAGGATCCCCAGTGCGTGAATCGATTCGGGTCATCGCGGACTCGTAATCCAGAAGCAGGGCCTCGTGAGAAGAGAAGAGATCGACGCTACGCATCTGGGCCGCACTTGACACACCTGCTGCCTCGAGGAACTTCACCGCACGGTGAATCTCCTCAGCAAGAGACTCATAACGCGCATAAGCCGGATTGGCAGTAAAACCACGATTCCAGTGATGCACCAGCCGCAAGTCGGCATAGCCACCTCGAGTGAAGGCACGAATCAAATTCAGCGTCGATGCGGCATGATGATACAAATCCAACAAGCGCGTGGGATCTGGAATGCGCGACTCGGGAGTGAATTCGAAGGAATTGACGGCGTCACCACGGTATGAGGGAAGCGTGACGTCTCCACGGGTCTCCATATCTGAAGAGCGCGGCTTCGCATACTGGCCAGCAATTCGCCCAATCTTAATCACAGGCAAAGACGCGCCATAGGTCAAGACAACGGCCATCTGGAGAAGAGTTTGGATCTTCAGACGCAAATGGTCAGCCGTCGCCTCAGCAAAAGTTTCAGCGCAATCACCACCCATGAGAACGAAGGCTTCACCGCGCGAGGCGGCAGCGAGGTTCGTTCGCAGATCGTCTACCTCACCAGCGAAAACCAAGGGAGGCTCACGACGCAACTCAGCCAATACGGAATCGAGTGCCTCGGGATCAGGGTAGCTCGGCTGTTGAAGCGCGCGCTTAGAGCGCCAGGCTTCCCAGGAAGCAGATTCTTCACAAGCGGCAGGAGCAAAGAGTTCAGGTGCGCCGGGGCGCAGCGAAGAATCGCCACGCCCCGGGAAAGAAGATGAAGCCATCGTCACTGCGCTGCAGACACAGGCTGGCCGATCTGTGAGAGCAGATCGGTGAACCACGGCTGCGTGATGTCGAAAGGTTTACCACCGGCGATACGCGGGAAGGCAATCGCAGAAAGCTGGTCGCCATTCTCTTCATCCTGGCCGATGACACCGCTTTCGCCGCGGAGTGCGCACTCAACGGCAAGATCGCACATCTGCTTGATCAGTGCTAGATCTTCTTCGTGTGCTGCCGCCGCGCGTGAGTAGTAACCGGACTTCTGAACCATCACCTTCTCGGCACCAATAAGCGCTGCAAACTTGCGCGCGAACCACTGGCCAGGGTTGATGGTGTCGAGCTTGACGTGGCCGAAGGGATCACGCTGGACCTCTTCACCATTGGCTTCCATCTCGGCAATGATTTCGGGAAGGCCAGCACCTTCTGAAAGGAAGATGTTGACGTTGCCCTGCTCGTCCATGATGGCCTTTAGGCGTTCAGCCTCACCGGCAATGTCAAGAGCGGCCTCGGGAACGTAAACGCCGTGGACATCCCAACGCTCGCGGGTCAAGCCCAAGGAAGGCGCCCAGCGCTTCGTCTGGAGCAGCTCGCGGTAGCGACGAGCGGTCTCTGCCGTGAGGTAGCCGCAGTTACGTCCCATGCACTCGTGAACAATGAGCATACGGGGGTTCGAGCGGTGTTCACCGATCACATTAAATGCAAAACGCGCACCTTCCTCCGCCGCGGTCCATGCGCCCAGAGACTGACGGATCGGAACAACGTCATTATCGATAGTCTTTGGAAGGCCAACCACGGTCAGTTCGTAGTTGTGCTCGTGCAGGTAGGCCGCGAGATCTGCTGCGGTCGTGTTTGTGTCGTCACCACCAATGGTGTGCAAAACATCAACACCATCCTTGCGGAGCTGCTCGGCAGCAAATGCAAGCGGATCGACGCCTTCTTCAACCAGGCCGCGATCGACGAGGTTCTTTGCATTGGTCAGCTTGACGCGAGAATTACCGATGGGTGAACCGCCAAACTCGCGAAGAATGCCTGCGTCACGGCGTCCTTCTTCGTCGACGACAACATAGTTACCCGTTAGAAGGCCATGGTAGCCGTACTGGTAAAGGATGATTTCTACTTCGGGAGCAACCTGGGTGTAGCGCTCGATGAGATCACCAACAGCAGCCGAAAGACAGGGGGCAAAGCCACCAGCGGTCAAGAGAGCAACACGACGAACCGTCATGAGTCAACCTTTCAGTTTTCTTCACGCGCAGCAAGAGAAGCGCGCCAGTAACTTATCTTATCGAGAGTGTAGGTCCTTCGCCGCCGGGGACCTTTTTCCGGGACACGACAATGTCACTATCAGTCTTCATCTCCAGGCTCGTCTGTTACTTCGGAGAGTTGTTCAACGTCTTCCTCGGGAGCAGTCGGAACCTGAACCTCAGGGGCCTCACGCCCACCAGGCGCGCTCTTCCCATTCGAGGGTACCGGGCCGTCAAAAGCGCCTTCCTCGGCAAGCTGCGCCTTCACATCAGCAGCATAAAGATCGACATACTCCTGACCAGAGAGGAGCATCAGGTTGTACATAATCTCATCGGTGATCGCGCGAAGAACGTAGCGGTCCTTATCCAGTCCCTTGTAGCGACTGAAATCCAAAGGCTCCCCGATCACCATACCGATATTGGTTCTCGAAGGAATTTTCTGCCCAATTGGCTGAGCCGCATGTGTGCCGATCATCGCCACAGGAATGACAGGAGCACCGGATAAAAGCGCGAGACGCGCCACACCCGTCTTCCCACGATACAGGCGCCCATCGGGACTACGAGTGCCCTCGGGGTAGATTCCAAAAAGTTCACCCTCAGCTAGGCGCTTAAGTCCAGCTTTCAATGCGGCTTCAGATGCACGACCACCACTGCGATCAACGGGAATTGTGCCAACAGCACGCATGAATTCCTTCGTCGCCCAGCCCTTAAGGCCGGTACCCGTGAAGTAATCGGCTTTACCCATAAACACAACTTCACGGTCAATCATCATGGGAAGAAAAACAGAGTCCCAGACAGCATTGTGGTTAGAAGCGAGGATCGCCGGACCGCTCTTAGGGATGTTTTCTTTCCCGCGGATCCACGGACGATATGCAGCCTTGAGAATCGGAGTGCCCGTCAGCTTCAGTGCTTGATACAGACCCATGTTTCCTCCACCCGGATCAACCGCTAGCATCGTGGTTATGACCAATGGTTCTACTGTACAGCCCAAGCGGCGAAAAACCGCAATGATCCCAGCTTGGAATCAAGCTAAATGGCTGGTAGTAGACCTAGAAACAACTGGACTTAGTTCCCGCGACACCATCATTGAAATCGGTGCAGCAGTCTACGAAAACCGTGAGCTTGTCGATAGTTTTTCAGCCCTCATCAACCCCGGAAGTCCGTTGCCTTCATTCATTACTACTTTGACGGGGCTCAACGATGAAACGCTCGCCCACGCCCCGGATCTTCACACTGTTTTTTCGAATTTTTGCCGGTGGGCAGAGCATGTGTGCGATCAGGGAGAGATTTCAGGCCTTATCGCACACAATGTCGCCTTTGATTGGGGGTTCCTTGAGCGAGCTCAACGGACCTGCGGTATCCAACTCCCCCAATTTCAGCCTATTGATACGCTGTCAATGGCTCGTGCCTTGCTTTCAACTGAGGTACCCAACCACAAGCTCACGACGCTGCGCGAACACTTCGAATTAGGTGGCGGCCAGCATCGGGCACTGGACGATGCGCTTGCCACAGGAATGTTGTTCTACAAATTGTGTGAATGTGCAGAAAGTCTTAAAAAAGATCCCCTTGCGTACTGCTCCCCTGCGTATCCTTTATCCTCATAATTCCCGAGGCCGCGTGTACTTCGCGTTGAAAAGCACGAGTTTCAGCGACGCTGACGCAGAAGTTCCGCGAGGGCTTCTTGAAGCTCCCGTGAATCAAATGGCGCGCTGACAATACGTTTTGCACCTGCCCATATTGCCAGCCATTCGTCTTGAGGACGAGCCGTGAGCATCAGGATTGGAGGAACATCCTGGTGAGTACCAGCGAGCTCCGTTGCGACGGACATACCGCCTTCCTTTTGAGTTTCTCCGTCAAGAACAAGGGCTGCAATATCCGAGTTATTGTCCACCAGCTCAAGAACACCGAACTTCGTAGCAGCTTGAAGCCATTCAATGGGAGCCGTATCTTTCGATGCTTTGAAACCGACACCTGTGATCACTGCCTGGCGTATGGACGAGTTATCACTGAAGACCAGAACTTTCACGGGTGTTTCACTCACGATGCGCTCCTCAACGTTAAGAGATCGTTACTTTGGGTATTCTAACCGCTTTTAGATACACGTGTGGGGAGCTGGAGGTCCAGCTCCCCACACGTGTTGTTTGCTCTACCGCCGATAGTTCAGATGACCAAACTACTTTTCAGGGATGACAGCAAGAATGTCAATGACAATCGCTTGCGGTGACTGACCTTGTGCCTCGTTGCCGGCAGCAACGAGCAGCACCCGCGAGCCCGCGGTGAAGCCGATAAGCTGATTACCGTCCGTCACGCTGACAACCTGGGCACCTTGTTGTCCCCATGTCGACTGTGTTTGAGCGTCGTTACCAAAAACAGTTCCGACGCCTTGATAAAGAATGGTTGAACCAACATCAACCTTGTCACCATGTCCCTCAGCGATGACAATCTTGGAGGTCTCTGTGGGCGCGCTCTGCCCCCACGTGATCGTGGGCTCACTACCGAGATCGCCACTAACAGTAATGCCTGCCGGAAGTTCATTTCCGGTCAGCGTTGCGCTTGTGAGCTGAGAGGTGTCGTTTGGGTTAACAGTTCCCAAAATATCGACAACGAAAACGAGGTCAGCATTTGCCGGGATTGAAGAACCCGAACCTTGAGCGCCATAGCCCCACTTTGATGGGATGACGAGCACAACGCGGTCGCCAACGTGCGCCTCCGCAAGACCGTACTTCCATCCCTTAATCACCTGGTTGAGGCTGAAAGCAATAGGAGTGCGACCGTCTTCGAATGAAGAATCAAAAACCTTGGCATCGCTGAAGAGCGCGCCTGCGTAGTTGACCTGAACAATGTCATCAAGGCCGACGCTTGCACCATCACCCTTGTGGAGGGTTTTCACCAAAATCGCATCACCTACGCTGCCCGATCCGGCTTTGATTTCAGGCTTCTCGCCGAAATCACCGCTTACCTCAGGGAAATTACCCTGACCGCTTCGATCGACCTGAGGTGTCTCTTCAGAGCTTGAAGCCGACTGGGTTGCGCTTGCCGAGGCCGAAGGTGATGTCGATTGAGAGTCCTTTGACTGGCCCGAGCAGGCGCTAAGAGCAAGAGTGCAGGTCAGCAGGATGGCACCAATAGCAGGTAGCTTCTTCACGATTCTCCGATCAGGCGAAAGACTCACCGCATGCACAGGTGTTCTGCGCATTGGGGTTATCGATCGTGAATCCCTGACGCTCAATGGTGTCAGAGAAGTCGATGGTTGCGCCTGCGAGGTAGGGAACGCTCATACGATCGACAACAACCTCAACGCCGTCGAAATCACGGACAGCGTCACCATCGAGCAAACGATCGTCGAAGTACAGCTGGTAAATCAGGCCAGAGCAGCCTCCGGGCTGAACGGCGACACGCAGACGAAGATCGTCGCGGCCTTCCTGCTCAAGAAGGCTCTTGACCTTCTGTGCTGCGACATCAGTGAGGATGACGTCGTGGGTTGCAGTCTCAGTCGTATTCTCAGACATGCTGCTCCTTCATTACTTTTCTTATAGGAATAACCTCTAGCCTAAGGCTACTCAGGCACGAGCGCCATCTTCAAAGCTGAGAGCGAATTGTCACTGCCTAGCCCATGTACGAGCAGCGCGGTAGCCCAGAGCATTAACGTTTCCGGTTTCATCAACGAGAATCCCATGAATCCCCCACTGCGCCCGCTCATGCGCCGATAGTGTGGAATGCACGCCAATAGCAAGAACGGGTATGGCTGATCTTGACGCGATTTCAGTTAATAGATCAAGGCTAGATTCAGCCAAGGCCGGTGAATGTAGTTCTGGTTCGCAAATAATCACCAGGTCAGATGCCTCGATAAAGCTTTTGCAGTCGGTGTGGTGGAGCAAGAAATCGCCATCGGAGACCAAACGGCCACCGAGAAGCCCAACAATCGCCGCAGCACCCCCACTAGCCCCCGAACCGGGAAGCCTTCCGGGTTCCACTACAGAGGCCGATTGCCCACTGACTGCAAGTTGCGGGCGCATAGTCTTGTGAAGCAGCTCCGCCCATCGTCGATTGAAGGCTGTATCCCCGGTGTCTCGAAGACTAAGGTCTGGTGCGAGAGCCAATGTTGAGGATGGGCCAAAAAGCGGCCGTGACGTCGAGTAGGCGGCATAAAATTCCTGACCCGATACAGCGTTTTGCGCACGCTCAATTGCGCGCCTAAACCATTCCTCGAGTGATTCATTTGCCCCTCGCATGGCTCCGGAAATACCTTCAAGAAAGCTCATCCCACCGTCAGTTGCTGTTAGGTGACCACCCTCAAGGACAGGAATTTTCCCTTCTGCGAGCACCTCACGAAAGCGCTGCCCGGCCTCGTGAAGGGAATCCCCATCCCCCACGCTAAGGACGCAAAAACGCTGATCACCCTCCATGGCCTCGGCAAAGGCCTGAGCGGGCCCAAAGGGTGAAGAGGAGACTTCCCACGAAGGCGCACCAGCCGAGAAGCTCTGAGCAAGCGTACGAAGCACGGGGGCAGGATCATTCTCCTGCCCCCAATGCCCCGTAATAAACGCGTGTCCCACTTACTTTTCAGCCAGGCGAGACAAGACCAGCGCCTCTGCTAGGACAGCGTTCTTCAGATCGGGAAGTGACTGAGATTCGTCCTCAGAGTGAGCATTCGTCAGCGGATCTTCAACGCCAGTGACGACGACCTGTGCGTGAGGGAAGGTCTCTTGGAACTCGGAAATGAAGGGAATAGAACCGCCAACACCGATATTGACTGCTTGAACACCCCATGCGTCAGTAAGCGCCTGCTTGACCACGTGCGAGACTGGGGAATCGACATCAGCAAGATATCCGGGTCCTAGGTCGCGATCAGAAATTTCGATACGTGCACCGAAGGGCGCGTGCTCACGAAGATGCTTCTCAATCGCATCCATTGCGTGACGCGGATCGACACCGGGAACCGTGCGCATCGACAGACGGAAACGAACGTGAGGAATGATCGTATTCGATGAATTCGCAACGCTGGTCGTATCAAATCCAATCAGTGATACGGAGGGCTTCGTCCAGGTACGCGCCGCGAGATCTCCGCTACCAGCAAGTCGAACCTGATCAAGCATTCCGCTTGCCGCGCGGAATTCGTCTTCGGGCCAATCAACCTCTGCGTGGTCTTCTCCGCCCAAACCTTCAACGACGATGTTGCCATCTTGATCGTAGAGCGAGGCAATCAGAAGAGCGGCGCAGGTGGGAGCATCGATCATCGGGCCGCCAAACATTCCTGAGTGAACAGCATGGTCGGCGATGGTGAGATCAACTGTGAAAGCACAGTTGCCACGCAAGCTTGTCGTAACCGCAGGCTCCCCCGGCTTCCAGTTATCCGAGTCAGTCACGATAATGACATCGGCCTCGAGCTGGTCGCGGTAGGTCTCAAGGAAGTGAGTGAAAGAGGGCGACCCGATTTCTTCTTCGCCTTCGATGTAGACAACAACATTCGCGCGGAGTTCCTTGCCCAGGAGGGACAAAGAGCCAAGGTGAACAATGACACCCGCACCATCATCAGAAGTTCCGCGTCCATAGATACGATCACCCTTAACAACGGTTGTCCAAGGGTCTGAGTGCCAACGTGCGAGGTCACCCGTGGGCTGGACATCGTGGTGAGCATAAAGAAGGACCGTCGGCGCGCCCTCAATATGAGGGGAACGAGCAAGGATTGCCGGCTTACCTTGAACTCCTTCAGGAGTCGTCACTGAGTGAATCTGAGCGTCTAGGCCAAGGGCCTCAAAGCGAGAACGAATATGCTCAGCGGAACGGTCAACATCCGCAGCGTGAGACGGATCCGAAGAGACGGAAGGAATGGCCACGAGCTGAGAAAGCTCATCAACCAATTGCGGGAAGAGAGCGTCAAGGCGCTCGCGAAGTTCATCGATATTCATAAGGCAAGAGTATCTCTTCTACGGGTATCTGCTTGCATGAATCCATTCTTAGCGGGTAAGAATGTGCCGATCGCGCTACCGATCTATTACCCTTAGAGACGTGTTGAGCTCAAAGAAGTCAGAACCCGAAGAAACTCCTCAGCCTCAGACGGCGAACGATCGTTCAAAGAGCGGTCCGACGCCTTCGCGTAAGCAAGCGCAAGCACGCAATGATCATTCCTTGATTGTTGCGGATCGTAAGGCTGCCAAGAAAGCCGCGCGTGAGCGCGCTCGCGCGATGCGTCTTGAACAAGACCGCCTCCAGCAAGAAGCGCTGATCACCGGAGACGAGCGCTATATGCCGCTACGCGACAAGGGCAAGGTGAGGCGCTTTACTCGCGACTGGCTCGATGCTCGTTGGTCCTTCTCAGAGTTCGTCTTCCCAGTGATGATTGTGTTCTTCGTCGTTTTCTTCGGTGTGTCTTTCTTCGCCTCCACCTCAGCTGCCGGTCAGCGCGCGCTCTTCATTGTCATGCTGATTATGTACGGCCTGTTCTTCATCGCAATAGTCGAGACCAGCATCGTATGGCAGCGCATCAAGCGTCAGGTCCGTAAGGTTTACCCGCGCGAGCCCATGCCTCGCCGCATGTGGTTCTACGCATTCTCGCGCGCAATCATGCTGCGTCCGTGGCGTTCGCCTCGTCCGCAGGTCGAGCGTGGACACTTCCCAAAGAGATAGTCCCACGATCTCATTTTGGAGGGGTACAGGCTATTCGCCTGCACCCCTCTTTTTATCCACAGGGCAGTCATCTATTCGGCGTTTTCCACATATTTCTTGAGGGCCACACTACGACTTCAGTGCAGAGGCAGACTCGTGATGCAAAAAACTTATGAAAGGAACACTCATGGTGCATCACTCTTCGGCCCTTGAAAGTATCCCTCCGCTCTACGGAGATTCTGGATGGGTTGAAAAATGCGGACTAGTTAAAATTCTCTGGCCGCTCACGGATACTCAGGTCACCTCTGATTTCTTCAGATTTTCTGGTTTAGATAGCCCGCGAATCGAAAAGATCCGTCCGCTTCTTCCTCCGGATAACCTTGCTGATCGCCAAAATAACGCTCCCCCGCTGGAGCTCTTCTTTACGGCGGCGCTTCGTAATCCGCGCGTTTCTTTGGGTGGCTACCTCGTTCTTGCACCGCGATGGGATGAGAGGATGAGTATCGATTCACTCTTCATTGAAGACGAATCAGCACTGAACTACCGCGAAAGCCCGTGGGCGCTGATTTATGAAGATGGAATCTGGGAAAAACTCCAGGAGCAACTGGGATTCGACGGCTATTGCAGGCCGGACGAATGCGAACCAATTGCATGTATGGACGAGGCTCACGGTCCAGGCTGGTGGCTTTGGTGGGACTGAGCACACGCCGTGGGAGTGGCACAATTAGGTAATGCTCATTCACCTGACATCCGCCTCGCTCGACGAGGACCCACGCCTGGCCGACTACACCTCAATGACCGATGTTCATCTTCGTAAGAGTCTGGAAGTCGAACGCGGCCTCTACATGGCGGAGTCAACGAATGTCATCATCCGCGCTCTCGAAGCCGGACATCACCCACGCTCGCTCATCATGGCTCCGCGTTGGCTTCCTGACCTCGAACCGCTCCTCGAGCGCTTCTTGGGAGCAACCGACGGCGGCGAGGTACCCGTCTTCATTGCTCCTGAACCAATTCTGGAAAGCATCACCGGATTCCATCTTCACCGCGGTGCACTCGCTTCAATGCAACGACCTGTTTTACCTTCGGTGGCAGATCTTCTGTCATCTTTAGGAGAAGGACCGAAGCGTATTCTGATCCTTGAAAATCTGGTCGACCATACGAATGTGGGCGCCGCATTCAGAAGTGCCGCCGCGCTCGGTGCGGATGCAGTTCTTGTCACTCCAGAATGTGCAGACCCTCTTTATCGACGCTCCGTTCGAGTCTCAATGGGAACGGTCTTCCAGGTCCCGTGGACCAGATTGGACGACTGGCCGGCAAACGATGACCTGCACGCTGCAGGATTTTCTCTGGCAGCTCTGGCTCTGAGTGATGATTCCGTTAGCCTTGATGAGTTCGTCACGATGCCTGTGATGACAGCCAAAGATTCACGCATTGCCTTGGTCATGGGAACGGAGGGCGATGGTCTGAGGAAGAGCACCCTGTCACGCACCGATTACGTCGTTCGTATCCCCATGATGGGTGGCGTTGATTCGCTCAACGTTGCTGCAGCAAGCGCGGTTGCCCTGTGGGCAACGCGACTACCTCGCGCGTAGTTCCTTCACGATATCCGCGATCACATCAACGCATTCTTCCCAACCACTCACAGCGAGGGTCGGGTATCCGGCAGCCTTCACTGGATAATCGTTACCGGCCTCGTCTAGCCGATCCCCAATGAAGAGCATATCTTCTGGTGCGATTCCAGTGATCTCGACGAGCTTGCCCATCCCATAGGCCTTATCGATTCCGTGACGAGTGATATCAACAGAAGTTGATCCTCCCCCACGAACTTCAAGATCTGGAAGATCCCCTGCGACCGCATCACGAAGAGCCCGCTTCTTATCACCTGTCGGGTCCCACGCGCGCTTCGCCTCTAGAGGAGCTTGCTGCCCCAGCGCTGAGAAAGTAATCTGCGAACCTCGGTCCTCAATGATTTCTCCCCAAGGATGCGCTTCCCATACTCCTTGCTCACGTGCATGGCGTTCGAGCGAGGCAATTGCGCGCTCACGCTGCTCTTCAGTCAGGTCATTGGCATAGACCTGTTCCCACTGAGCATCCAGCTCATCCCAACGGTAGTAGCGCGTCCCACAGGTGGGCATGAGATGCAAGTTCTTCAATTGAGAAGAAGAAGCCCCGAGGTTGTCCAGTAGCTGGGTGCGAAACTGCCCAAACTCTCCGCCAGAGATCACGCACACCGGGACACAGTCGAGCAGTGCACGAAGTTGATTGGCCATCGACTCCGGAAGTGCAGACTTCGACGGTGCCAGAGTGTCATCAAGATCAAAGGCGACGAGGCGCACATCTTCCCCTATCGTGTCGGAACTTCAGTCTTTTGCGAAGCAAGCGTTTCATGCTCCTCATCGCCATCCGGAGTTGGCAGGATTCTGAGCATAACCATGGATGCAACAAGCCCTCCCCATACCAGAAGGATCGTCACAATCATCATGATGATAGCAGCGGGGGTCATGCGATCTCCTTAGATGTTGACGAGGTGCTTGAGCGCTGAGGATGCGACCAGGGCATCAGGGTAACGATTGCGGATGCGAGGAGTGCGAAACCAACAGATCCCCACCCGAAGATGTTGACAAGATACCCGGCATAGCCGCCGTATCCTTCACTGATGCTTGAAATCACTGAGGTCACCAGCATGAACGCCAGCACCAGTGGAATAACGATACCAACGAGGTAGTCCCATACGGGAGGAATCGAAGGTGCCGAAACAGAGTTAAGGTGCTTGCGCAGACCCCGAAGCCTGGGGCGCACAAGTGCGGTGTAAAGCGCCATGGCAATCGCGCAACCAACAACTCCCACATTATTGATGAAGTTATCAACGATATCCAAGGTGTTCAGACCAGAACGTGTCGCAAAAAGCGCCAAAGAAATGATCGTTGTTGGAATTCCCACGACAAGGGAGGCCTTCGCTGGGGTCAAGGCGAACTTATCTTGGACTGCACCAGAAACCACTTGCAAGAGCGAGAGCAGAGAGGTGATGCCTGCGAGGACAAGCGATGAGAAGAACAGGACTCCGAAAAGCGGACCACCCGGCATCATCGAAATAATCTTCGGGAAGGTCACGAAGGAAAGAATCGGACCGGTCAGTCCCTTCAACTCAGAAACAGCGATTCCTTGCGAATGTGCCATGAAGCCCAGCGCTGAGAACACACCAATACCAGCAAGAATTTCGAAGGACGAATTAGCAAAGCCAGCGACCAAAGCAGTTCCGGTAACGTTCGACTTCTTGTGGAGGTACGAGGCGTAGGTCAGCATAATTCCAAAGCCAACCGAGAGCGAGAAGAAGATCTGAGCGAATGCGGCAAGCCACACCTTGGGTTGAGTAAGGGAACTCCAATCGGGTGTGAAGAACGCACTCAGGCCCTCCAGTGCACCGGGCAGAAAGAGCGCACGCACAACAAGAGCGAGGAAGAGGACAACCAGAAGAGGAAGGAAAATCTTATTGGCCTTTTCGACCCCTCGTGCGACACCAAAAGAGGCGATGAGCAAAATGCAGGCCCATACCAAGACAAGCGGGATAGCAACTGCCATTACCGGAGTCCACGAGAATTCATCAGAACCGACGGTTCCCAGGAAAGAGGAAAGGAAGAATGTCTGTGAATCCTCACCCCAGGCCTCGGTAATCGAATAGACGACGTAGCTTCCCGACCACGCAACAACTGCGGCGTAGTAGGTAATAATCACGAAGCAAATGAAGACGCACAACCAGCCAAGGAACTCTCCCTTGGCGTTCATGCGGCGGAAGGCCCAGGGAGGGGTTCCGCGGAACTTATGGCCGACGGCGTACTCGAGCCAAAGGATCGGGATACCGGCGAAAAGCAGAGCAACGAGATAGGGAACGAGGAATGCTCCCCCGCCATTGGTGTATGCGACACCTGGGAATCGCCAGATATTACCCAAGCCGATTGCGGAACCGATAGCCGCCATTAAAAAGCCAGTTTGGCTGGTCCATGTGTCGCGCGTGCGACGTTTCGCAGGAGATGCTGCCGTGCTCATGTAAACGTTTCCTTCCCTAATACAGGCCCAAACCTAGTGACGTCTCAGGAGCCGAGCAATACTTTTCCACTATGCGAAACGGGATCGCCAGGATCGATACACCCACGCAGCAATAAAAACGAGCGTAACAACGCAGACAATTGATGCTCCCGCCGGAAGATCCAAAGACCAGGAGAGGTAAATACCACACAGAGAACTCAGTACACCGATAACGAGAGCCGTTCCAATCATCGCTCCCAGTGAATTTGTCAGAAGCCGAGCACTTGCGGCGGGGGTAATGAGCAGGGCAAGAACCAAAATGTTGCCAATGATCTGGACGGAGATCACGACAGCACCGGCAACACTGATATAGACCAAAAGATCCAGAGCCATCACCGGCAATCCGGCGACTCGAGCGCTTTCTCGATCAAGACTCACCGCAACGACCTCTTTGTGAAAGAAGGCAAAGACCCCAACGATCAGTGCAGATGCAAGCAGCACGAAAGGTACCTCGGAAGCAGGGATGCCTGTCAGCGAGCCAAAAAGGAAGTCCTGAAGAGAACCAGCATATCCCGGTGCCCAAGAGATGATGACCAATCCCAAACCAAAGGCCCCAACGAAAAGAACACCAATGATTGAGTCTTCCTTCAAACGCCTATTTTGGGAAAGAAGTGCAACGAGCACAGCAGTACCCACACCAGCCAGCGTTCCTCCCAATACCAAAGATCCCGAACATACAAAAGCGATTGCAAGACCGGGGAAGACCGAGTGAGCGACGGCATCTCCAATGAAAGACATCCCGCGCAGGACAACATGACAGCCAACAACTGCGCATACGCAGGCTGCAACGCAGGTGACAAGAACGGCACGGGGTAAGAATGCCAATGCTGGATTCGTCAGATCGTGAAGAAAATCAATGATACTCAGCACTTAGATCACCCCAAGGACCTTGAGCAACGGATTCGACGGGCGAATATCAAAGGTGCGCATCCACACCTGAGGATCACGAATTTCTTCCGGCTTCCCCGAGGCGACAACGGTCGAGTTCAACAAGAAGAGTCGATCACAGGCATCAATAGCCCCAAGAATGTCGTGGGTTGTCATGAGGATGGCACAGCCACTGAGCGCAAGCCTTCGGAAGACATCCATCAGGCTCTCTTGAGTCGGCATATCCAGTCCAGTAAAGGGTTCATCCAATAGAAGCAATCGTGGACGTAAAGCAAGAGCCCTTGCGACCAGTACTCGCTGACGTTGACCGCCCGAAAGCTCCCCGATCACTCGATCTCCAAGCTGCGCCAGGCCAACCTGATGCAGCGCCTCTTCGACGGCGCGATGGTCGTCGATCTTAGCCCGACGCCCCCATCCGATCCGGCGAGCTCGCGCGCTCAGGACTGCTTGACGGATGCTGATAGGAAAATCCCAGGCAAACTCATGACGCTGCGGAACATAACCCACTGTTCGAGGCTGAAGCGGGAGGCCCATTGACGTGATGTGAGTCGAGCGAGAAGGAATCACGCCGAGTATTGCGCGTAAGAGAGTCGTCTTTCCAGCACCGTTGGGACCAATGAGCGCACAGAACTCACCGGGAGCAACAGAAAGCGAGACCGATTTGAGTACCTCACGCCCAGGGTAAGACACGTCCAAGTCACATATATCGAGTGCTGAAACCGAATTCTCAGTACCCATCAGACATCACTTTCCGACCCGAAGTCACGAAGAACATCCTCACGTGCTTCCTCAATCTGCTTTTTCGACTTCTTTGTTCGATGGAAAACAACGATAAAGGCAAGCACAGCCAAAGCCAGACAGATTACTCCATAGATCAAATACTCACTATTTCCGCTTTGTTCACGCGGCGCCTGCGGCTTGGCAGTGTCCATCCCCTTGTTCGACGAGGCCGCAAGCGCGTTTGGCGTGAGCGCGCGGGCTTCTTCAGTCTTTGCCCCATCGCCAACAACGAATCGGAGAGTATCCGAAACGCATTGCGGTGTCTCTTTGTCCCCAAAGCACCAGCGCACGCTCAGTGCGTAAGCTCCCGGAGCAGAAAACGCCCAATTTGCGTGAACGTGTGTATTGGCTTCAACCCAGATATCTGATTGAGAGGAAGTAGACGAGTCATACAAGACTGTAGGCGCCCCGAAAGCCCCGTCTTGCAGGAAAAGCCAGGCTTTACCGGGGCCCTGAAGGTTCCCCAGAGTCATCGTTGCACCACTGCCCATGACCTTAATAAGTTCCGGGTCTTGAGTGTTCCACCCCAGCCAAACAACGCGAGGGTTTTGAGTCTGGGGAATAACCCAGTATGACTCTCCCTCGTGTGCGTGCAGGAATGAATAGCTGGGGTCTGAGGGAACCTCAAGCTTGCCAGAATCGCTCACGCGAAATACAAGAGTGTGCAAAGGACGCCAGATCGGCGTTTCTCCCGAATCATCACGTGCCAGGATCTCCGGCTTTGAATCAACAATCTTTGGACCCAAGTCAACGTGACCGCGTTCGATGACTGCTTCTTCTCGAACGACCTGTTCTGAAGAGTCGACGTGTTGAGTGAGAGGATCGTCCGCGAGTGCTGGCATCGACACGCCAAAACTCAAACCGATGCCGAAAAGAATCGCCATTAAGCCCCGCATCGAACGCACGTGGCCCTTACTGTTCGTCATGAATGGTCCTTTCCTAAACACCACGACAGTGAGCGAGCATTCGCTTTCATCATGTCGATATACGTCGACGCATCCTCATCCAAAGTGTCGCCATACAGCCCGCAGACTCGAACACCGTTTTCTTCCGCAACTTGTGCGATCACAGGGTGACGCTTGCGCTTTTGCGGTTCCAAGAAAACCGCGGAAATTTTCATGTTCTTCAAGGTTTCAGCGATGCGTTTACGATCTGCAATCGATGCCTCGCTTCCGTCCTGAGCACTCAGGTAACCAGCGATTTCAAAGTCATAGGCGCGCGCAAGATAGGCATAGGCATCGTGTGTAGTGACTAGCTTCCGGTCAAGCGGATTAATGCCCGCGATCGTCTGCGAAACCTCGCGATCAGTCTCATCGAGTTTCGCGATATAGGCCGAGGCGTTGGCTGCGTATTGCGCGCTATGCTCAGGATCGCGTGTTGATAATGCGTTCTCGATAACTCGAACATAGGCCTGCGCATTATGAATGTCATGCCACGCATGTGGATCAATGTCACCGTGGACATGTTTACCCAGCACAGCCTGGGGCAGAACATAGGCCTGCCCATCACCTGAGCCTATAAACTCCCATCCCCGGCCTTTGGGAATCTCACGCAAAGTACGTGATGGAACATCAATCAGCACTCGCTCAATATCCATAGAGGCAAGAGTTGAGGGTAAGCCGCTGCTCTCCTCCACGCCTTCGCGTAGTGGTGCACCCTCAGGTACTCCACCGTCTTTTTCTCGGTCAACCATCAGGGTTAATGCGCGAGACTTCAGGTCCGCGGTAATGTCGCTGTGGCCTCGGCGCAAAAGAAAGAGACCGCGTTCCCGGGCAACTTTCTCTGAATCAATTCCCACTGCAAAAGTCACCTGCGAGTCAGGAAGCTCTATAGGTTCAGATCCGGGAGTAATACGCAGGCGAGCACGTAGATGCAGCGTGTAGACACCGGGCTGAGTAAAAACCCAGCTCATATGTTGGTGCGCTCCGACGGGCAGAATCGAAGTATCTGTCTGCCAATTATTAGCGGCGTTAAAGCCATCTCGAGAGGCAAAGGCAATCTCGGGACTTCCAAAACTTGTGGTGATGTAAGCGCATGCGTGCCCTGGCCCCTCAACATCAGTGACAGAGAGTTCAATCTGGGACGAGCGCTTTGCTCCACTCTGGCTGCCATCGCCGTAGACTCGTATTCCAAGCCAGGGCGTGTCCAAGGAGCGATCTTCGACAAGAGGAATCAAGCTACCGCCAAACTTTGCGCTTTCTTCCGCCAGTGACAGTGAAATAGCATCCTTGGGAAGATTCGCATCGAGCGCGCGAATCACCGAGTGGTCTTCGAGCATTAGGTAGTTCGTGACTGCGATATCCGCATAGGCAATATCGCGGATTCCCCTCAGGCTCAGCTCCCAAGAATGCGGATCTGCACCGTTGGGAATCAGCTGGTGAACATCGACATAATCACCACCGACATTTCGTGCTAAATCAGCCAAGATCCCCGTTGTCGCGACAATGCTCAGGCGCTGTGACGAGGCATCGAGATGCGGTGCGCAGCCTCCAGATACTGCAGCAAGTACGCATGTAAGGGCTACTCCTGCAATTCGTGCAATCTTCACTGCCTGCCCCGCATGCGAGTCGAGGCAAGGATGCACCCACATCCCATGAGGAGGGCCGCAAGGATCATGGGAGCAAGCTCTGTTGCGCCCGCACCCGTTGATGCCAGGTTGCACGGTTGTCCCGAGGCCGTGCGACCGACGATTGCGTAGACCAGAGGACGTCCGTGTTCCCCTGTTCCACCGGCCGCGATCAAGGATCCAGCCGTTCCACTCCCACTTCCGCGCAAGTCCTCACCACGAGGCGAAACATTCATAGCGATCGTCAGCTGGTAGGAGCCTGGCTCAGTAAAGACCCAGTTTTGGTGGGCATGGGTGTTGGCAGGCAGGGTATAGCTCGTTCCTGCGCCGTCAAATACGTGAGTTCCGATTCCTGCGCCCAGACTTCCCGACTCAAATACTGCGACATTTCCAGGGCCGTGAACATCAAGGAGAGAAAAACGGACCTGCCCGCTGGTTTCAGTGACGATTTCTTCGCGTTGCGAATTCATTCCAAGCCACGGGACCCCTCGAATCTGAGTAGCAGGAATCATCCACACATCTTGCCCGACAGCCGCGGCATAGCTCAGAGCTTCAGGAGCCTTGATCTTTGCCTGATTTCCCAGTGCAAAAGTCATTGATGCGGGATCTTTCCACACCGCAGGCACAGATCGGTCATCTTTAATTCGAGCAACTAACTGACCGTTTTCGATCGCCGGCCCCAGATCAAAGTGACCGTCAGTAATTCCGCCTTCGCTACCAACCTGAACGTTCAGGGTCGTAATTGCCTGATTTGGAGTTTCGCTATCGCTGCGGATACTCGAGACTTCATCCTCGTTTGCTTCGCGAGTAATCCGGGTGGGGATACAGCGCTCAGCACCTACGCGCTGGGGCGCATCACGCGTGAGCGATTCTTCTTCGTCACCTGCTGGGCTTTCTTCAACCGCTGGGGGAAGCACCCCACCGCTCTGGACAGCTGAGTTTTGCGGCCCCAAGACCCCTTGGGAGCCTCCTACCTCAATGAGGTACGTGGCTTTACGTGTCGTTTCAAAAGAACCGTCATTTCGATACGCACGCACTTGAACGCTCAGCTCATAGCTTCCTGCTTGAGAAAACACCCAATTTACATGCGTGTGTGAAAGATAATCTTGAGCAATTGTTGAGCCATGCGGATCTAGTTCAAATCCCCCCGAACGCAGTCGCGAACTACGACCCGAAAGGAAGTCTTCGGTCCACAGTGAAATACGTCCTCCGTTGGGATGGGTATAGCTGACATCAAATTCAACGCGCTCAAATCCTGCTGGCGCTAGAGAGAGAACATCCCATCCGGGCCACGGCAAAGTTGGATCCTGAGTTTGTGGAAGGAAATACCCGCTGCCACCTGCAACAATCTCTTGAGGAAGCGAGTGCGTAAGAGCCGAGGAAGGAATGCTCAGGCGAATTTCTTCAGCTTCGTGTTGGACTCCCGATCCGGTAACGTCTTCCATCACCTTCAATACGGGCTGTCCCGAATCATCAAGCGTCATGTAGAAGAGATCAATATGCCCGTGGTCAAGAACAAGACGGCGCTCGCCAAAGTTCGCGCGGGGAGTCGCTTGGGCATGCGCACTGACCGACGAGGCCACTGAAGCTTCGCGAGCCTCTTTAGCCTCTGGGAGCACCGCTGCCCCCTCACTTTGTGCGAGTTCTCGATTCTGGTCGTTCTTTGGGGTCGAGAGATCAGCGCTCTGCGTGGACTTTTCCATCTGGGTCTGGGAAGCTTCAATGCTCGCGCTAAACTCAGCCTCGGCCACGAGACGAGGCTCGTGCCCTGGGATCACTTCCTGAAGACGAAGGCGCAGTGAGCGAATACCTAGCTCAGCGAAACGCGCATGCAGGGCACCAGCTGCGAAGTCCTCTCCGGCGGCCTCGAGGACAAATCCCCGGAAGAATTCCTCGGTTCCGTCGGACTCTTCTTCAAACGCAGTTCCACGGTCGAGATGCTCGTGAGATGCAAAGCCAAGTGAGCGCGGAGCAATTTTTTCCAGATCCGCAGCGCCTGCTCGTGCACTTAATTCAACGGAATACCGCGCATCCGGCGTAAACACAGAAGGGTTGAGATTAATATCGAGTTCGTAACCCCCATCAAGTTCGCGATCAATGTCTGGAGCGACCGGGGTCGTTCGAAGTCGAAGCGCGTCATCATGAAGGGGAAATTCTTCCCCATTTTCTCCAGTAGTGCACAGAGACTTCAGTGTCTCGTTGTTATCCCCAATGCACGTCGAGACTTGAAGACCATCGCTTAACAGGTGCTCGTCTTGGGAGGAGGAACGAGCCTCCGCTTGAGTCGGGGCTGGAAGAAAAATCCACGCACTCATCACTGCAATAGTGATCAATAGCGAAAACAGGGCACGTGTTGTCCTGCGGCACAAAAATGACATGACCATCTCTCTAGAATGATAATCGTTCTCATTCCCATTAAAGAGGGTGGTCACACCTCAAGTCAAATGGACTGCCTGGCTCTAGTTAAATCCCAACACCCACTGAGAAATGTGATAACCAGCCATAATCACCGTACGTCCCGCCTTTGAGCGCATCGCAATCAAGCGTCCAAGCAGATCTTTACGTACTGCGTCATAGGCTTCCGGCTTCTTCGTTTGAAGCTGCTCCCAGAGTTCATCCTTACGGGCGGCATTCTCCTCAGTTCCCGAGCGCAAAAGCATCACTGTGCAGATGACACAGTTGATACGCAGATAGTGGACGAGATAGCGGTACAGATGAGGCGGAACCTCATCAGGAGCTGGAATGGCATCAACCATCGCCGCATTCACCCGCAGCAATTGATCAACACGCGAAATCATGACCTGCTCGTTGACCGATTGATCATCACGCCCAATGAAATAGCGGTAAAGATCAACATCGAGATACTCAAAAGTACGGACATCAATAACCGGAACAAAAGAGTAAATAAAATCAACATAGAAGGTGTGCTCAGGAAGCACCAGACCGGAGCGACGCACCAAATCTGTCCGCAAGATTAAGGCATGCATCATCAGATACTGGTCATACCGACAACGGCGAATCTGATCCCAAGAGATCACGCGATCCCTAGGTATCACATTTCCGTAGCGGATGACTGCTTTATGACTCTTCCCCTGCTTCTCATACACATAATTGGCAACCAAAAGATCCAAGGGTTCACCCTGAGCTTCGCGAAGCTCCAAGCGCTCAAGGGCACGCTTAAGTGCTATGCGATCCAACCAGTCATCTGCATCGAGAATTTTGAGGTAGCGCCCACGAGCACCCGAAATACCTGCATTAACAGCGCCGCCGTGGCCAGCATTCTCCTGATGAATGACACGGATATGATCTGGATCCGATTGGGCCAATCCATCAGCAATCGCAGCTGTGGCGTCGGTTGATCCATCATCAACGATGAGCACCTCAACCTGGTCAAATCCACGCACCGAAGAAACAGCACGATCAAGGTATTCCTGAGCGTTATACGAGGGAATGACAACGGTGAGCACAAAACTTGGTTCCACCTGTTGAATGATAGTGCATGAAGCGCTCTTTCTGAGCGAAATATTATGAAAACATGGCGCTTTTCGGGCTATCCTTGGTGAAAGGGCTAATTCGCAATGGGGAGGCAATTATGAGCCAAGCGCAAGAAATCCTGAATGCACTGGGGGGCTGGGATAACCTGACCGACCTTCAGCATTGCATCACCCGAATCCGCGTTGATTTTAAAGATGATTCGAAGATCGACGAGGCCGCGTTGCGTAAGGCAGGCGCCTTCGGTGTCGTAGTCGTCGGCTCGCACGCGCAGATCGTCATGGGGCCACAGGCAGAGGAAATCGCAGAGGAAATCAACACGCTGAAGTGAGTCTTCAGCTCCTCTCCCCTATCCCCGGAACCCTGCGAAACTTAGCCGAACTCTCAGATCCAGTTTTCGCCCAAGAGATCATGGGGCCAGGTTTCGCGATTTCCCCCGATGAGGTTGACACTCTTAACATACTCGCGCCTATAGATGGGACGCTCACTCATCAGCTTCCTCATGCCTGCGCGCTGACGACACCTGATGGCCTGAGCATTTTGATACATGCGGGGATCGACACAGTGCTGCTCAAAGGCGAAGGCTTTTCAGCCCCCCATCAACTAGGACAGCACGTTCATGCTGGAAGCCCGCTCATCACATGGGATCTTCGTCCAGCGCGCCAAGCGGGATACGACCTTGACGTTGTGGTGATTGCTATGCAACCGCCACAAACACTATGCGAGCTCTTAACCGTGCCCGGTTCACGCCTAGATACGATGATGCCCTGCGCAGTTGTACGCAGGGCACCACAAAGTAGCTAATTTCTAGCGAATGTAGCGATCCACACTGGTCAAGAATCGCTTAACACGCTCACAATGCACCATGTCATCAATCAAGACTTCTTTGCCATTAAACGCATGAAGTGGAATGCACCAATTCGGATACTCAGCGTTCGTACCCGGTAGGTTCTGCGGCAATTTCTCACCAACAACGTCCACCAAAGAAACAGCCAAAAGAAGTGCAGGAGACGCAGCAAGGTAGGCGTGCATCGCAAGAACAAGTTCTTCATCACTGGGGTGATCTTCGTGAATGAAGCCACCTTCTTTCAGGCGCGAGACCATTCTTTCACGCTCGATGCGATCCGCATCGCGAACCTGATCGAGGTCTTCGACCAAGAGTCCCAACTTATGGCGCAGTTCGGTGTGAGCACCTTCTAGATAGCCCAATGTAGGAGGTAAATCATGAGTTGTTACTGCCGCAAGGCACGATCGACGGTAGCGATCCGGCCAGAGGGGCCATCCACTGCCTTCCTTCTCAAACCACAGAACGGAAGTACCCAAGATTCCACGATCATTGAGATAACCGCGAACCCAAGGCTCAACGGTTCCCAAGTCTTCGCCAATGACAACCGCACCGGCCCGCTGAGCCTCGAGCAGCACAATGCCCACCATGGCCTCGTGATCATAGGACACGTAAGCACCGGCCTGTGCACCCATCCCTTCAGGGATCCACCACAAGCGGAAGAGACCAAGAATATGATCAATACGCACTGCACCCGCGTACGAGAGCACAGAGCGCAACATATCCCGAAGCGGGGCATAGCCCATCTGTGCGAGGGAGCGAGGTGACCACGGAGGCTGCGCCCAATTTTGTCCCTGCTGAGAGTACATATCCGGCGGCGCACCAACACTCATACCCGGAGCGAAGGCATCCGGCATCGACCAAATTTCCGAGCCTTTTGAGTGCACTCCCACCGCCAGGTCAGACATGATCCCCATATCCATTCCCAAACGGCGAGCAGCGTCTTGAGCGCGGATCAACTGGTCGAAAACGATCCACTGGCACCACTGCCAAAACTCGATTTCAGAGGCGAGACGCTGACGCGCTTGCTCGACACCCGGAGACTCAATCGAGGAGTAGCGCTGCGGAAGGTCAATATCGCCATTTTCAAAGACCAAAGCGGACCACAGTGCGAAATTCTCTAAAGACTCCCCGCCTTGAGCGCAAAAGCGTTCAAACTGCGCCTGACGACTAATCGATCGAGGGAGTTCGAAAATCTTACGCAGCGCTTTGAGCTTTGATTTCCATGAGAGGTCACGGTCGACAATATCCTCATGGCTACGGGACGCATGAGCGAAGCGTGTAATTACCCCTCGTTCCTTGCTGTCCATGTGCACATACTCATCGATGGCTTCAGGACGAATATAGAGGGGGCTGGCCCAGCGACGCGACACGGGAAGGTAGGGCGAATTCTCCTGCGGGAATCCGGGCTGCGGGGCATGCAGAGGATTGATTTGTAGGAAGTTTGCACCATTACGCGCAACAATCGCGACTAGATCCGCCAGGTCCTGCGTATCCCCGATTCCCCAGGAACCGCTTGAACGGGTCGAATACAGTTGAGCCGCAACTCCCCAACGCTTGTGACCATCATCGAGACGAGTGGAAAGTCGCTGCGGGACAACAACCAAGGTTGACGAGCATTCACTTCCATCTTCATGGCGTGCAACAATCCGATGCCATCCAAGAGGCAACCAATTCGGAATTTTAAACGTGGCACGCCCAATCAGATTTCCGTCGACCATCCGCGGCGGAATCCAACGGTCAAGCTGCTGAAGCTCATGATGCTGCCCATTTTCGGTCTCAACGTGGCACCAAACGCCCATCCCGTGAGGAACGTGAACAGGGATCTCCGCCTCGTTTCCCTGGCGACACACCGTAGTGGGAGGAAGGGGTGCCAACCAAACAAGATCTTCATTGTGACGAAAAGCGTCATCAATTTCGCTCTGCGAAGGTTCTGAAGAGAGCGAAAAACCCAATGAATTCAACACTGCGACGAGGGAGGCATCTTGAACGTGCTTCCAGTTTCCATACCAATCCCAGAAACCGGTAGAGACCCCCACGGTCTCAGCGAGTTCACGCAGGCGCTCTGTTACCGTCTGACTTGCCATAAGGTCCCCTCTGAAATACAGCAATGCTCTTCTATTTTATGGGCTAGAGAAGAGCAGGTGAGACTGATCTTTGTGTGCCAGCAGACACATCCTGCGGTAGACACAGGTGAAGCATCTGCAAGGCGATCTTCCCAGCCCCTGCTCCGAGAACAATTTGGATCACGTGTCCCGAACGTACAACTGCGAGAACTTCAGGAAGACGAAGGCCCATGTCATCAACCTTTTCAGGCGACCTCACTTCAATCCGAATACGCAGCATGCACGGTTCAATATCTTGGATATTTGATGTTCCCCCCAGAGACTGGAGAAGAAGCGCTGCCGTTTCCACGCCTAATCCCCTTTCAGAAACAAGTGACCTATCACTCACAATATATACGAGCGAAGCAATTTGGTGCAATACGTCACTTTCTGCAACTTGTGATACAGAAATGCACTGCTATTTATCTGCAAAATTGGAGACAATATAGCCATGACTACGCCGCTGCCTATTCCCACAATTTCGACTGAACCAGTCGCTTCAGTCTTAAGAATTCTCAGCCTGAAGGAAAACGGCGATGATTCGTTTATTGCACGTTCACTCCCCCAGGTACGCAGGGTTTACGGCGGCCAGGTTTTGGCCCAAGGACTGCTGGCCGCAAGTGCAACTGTCCCGATTGAGAGGCTGCCCCATTCTCTCCACGCTTATTTTGTCCGAGGTGGGGATCCTGAAAAGACGTTCAGTCTAGACGTCACACGCGTTCTTGATGGTCGTTCATTTTCCAACCGTTCCGTATCTTGCTTCCAAGACACTCGCGAAATTCTCACAATGAGTGTCTCATTCCAAGGCCCCGAAGCTGCGCCCTCTTATTCCCCCGATGCGCCTGAGGTACCTGCCGCGAGTGAATGTCGATCAGCGTTGGAGATCTTCCGTCTAATGGACCATCCCGTTGGCAAATTCCTTGGAAAAACTGCTGCCTTCGACGTACGTCATATTGGCCAGAGTCTCTACACAAAAGCGGACCCACTGAAACTACCAACGCAGAGACTCTGGATGAAGCCTCGCGCCGAGATTCCCTCCGAAACAATTCAGCACGTTCATCGCGCACTTCTTACCTATGTCGTTGACCAAGTCATGCTAGAGCCTGCGCTTCGTGTTCTGGGAATGTCATGGATGACCCCCGGATTGGTTGCAGCATCTTTAGACCATGCGATGTGGTTCCATCACGATGTTGACATCAATGACTGGCTTCTCTTCGACCAGCGCTGCACCCAAGTCGTGAACGGCCGAGTGCTTGTCGAATGCTCAATCTTCACCGAGACGGGGACCCTTGTCGCCCACGCTACTCAAGAGGCGATGCTCCGCGTTCCTAGTGAAGGGCACACATCAAGTCACTGGGGATTTGGGGTTGATCCCAAGACTGGCAAACCAATGAGTGGAATGGCATAGGGCTAATCCGTACGCAGGCACGAGCACCTGAACAAGTACAGCCAACGGCAGAAACTGCACGGATTTATTTATTGACTGACTTCAAAAACCGTGGGAGGGGGCAGCAAAGCCACCCCCTCCCATTGAGTTTGAATCCTAGGATCAGTCGCGAGTGAGCTTACGGTGCGTCACGCGGTGAGGCGCTGCTGCATCCAATCCCAAACGTTCGATCTTGTTCTTCTCATAGGACTCGAAGTTACCTTCAAACCAGTACCACGAGGCAGGGTTCTCTTCGGTTCCCTCCCAGGCAAGGATGTGGGTTGCCACGCGGTCAAGGAACCAACGATCGTGGGTGATGACCACCGCACAACCGGGGAATTCCAGAAGCGCATTTTCCAAAGAGGACAGAGTTTCAACATCGAGGTCGTTGGTCGGTTCGTCCAGCAGCAAGAGGTTTCCCCCCTGCTTCAAGGTGAGCGCGAGATTCAGTCGGTTACGCTCACCACCGGAAAGAACGCCCGCAGGCTTTTGCTGGTCGGCGCCCTTGAAACCAAAGGCAGAAACGTAAGCACGCGAGGGCATTTCGACATTGCCCACCTGAATGTAGTCCAAGCCGTCAGAAACAACTTCCCACAGACTCTTGTTGGGATCAATACCCGCGCGGTTCTGGTCGACATAGCTGAGCTTGACAGTTTCGCCGATGGTGAGCTCTCCCCCGTCAAGAGGTTCAAGACCAACAATGGTCTTGAACAAAGTGGTCTTACCCACGCCGTTAGGACCAATCACACCGACAATACCGTTTCGCGGCAGCGAGAACGACAGGCCATCGATCAAAATACGATCCCCAAAACCCTTCTTAAGGTTTGTCGCTTCGATGACGATGTTACCCAAGCGGGGCCCCGGCGGGATCTGGATCTCTTCGAAGTCAAGCTTTCGACTGCGTTCGGCCTCGGCAGCCATTTCTTCGTAGCGCTCCAGACGCGCCTTAGACTTTGCCTGGCGTCCCTTAGGACTGGTTCGAACCCATTCAAGTTCTTCCTTCAGGCGCTTAGCGAGCTTGGCATCCTTCTGGCCCTGAATCTGGAGACGCTTTTCCTTCGTCTCCAAGTAAGTCGAGTAGTTACCTTCGTAGGGGTACAGGTGACCGCGGTCAACCTCAGCAATCCACTGAGCGACATGGTCGAGGAAGTAGCGATCGTGGGTCACAGCGATCACTGCGCCCGGGTAGGTCGACAGATGCTTTTCCAACCAGAGCACTGACTCGGCATCGAGGTGGTTCGTCGGTTCGTCAAGAAGCAGAAGATCGGGAGCCTCAATAAGCAAACGACATAAAGCTACTCGGCGTCGTTCACCACCGGAAAGGACACTGACAGGCTGATCCGGCGGCGGGCATCGCAATGCATCCATCGCTTGCTCGAGTTGCGAATCGATATCCCACGCATTGAGAGCATCAATTTCTGTTTGAAGCTTGCCCATCTCTTCCATGAGGGCATCGAAATCTGCGTCAGGATTGGCCATTTCTTCAGAGATTTCATTGAAACGGGCGAGCTTGGCAAAGGTATCAGCCGCACCCATACGCACGTTCTCAAGAACGGTCTTGGAATCATCCAATTCGGGCTCCTGCATAAGGATTCCGACGGTGTACCCGGGGCTCAGGCGCGCCTCGCCATTACTGGGCTCATCCAAGCCAGCCATAATTTTGAGGATCGAGGATTTACCGGCACCGTTAGGTCCGACCATACCGATCTTCGCACCCGGGTAGAAAGCCATGGTGACATCGTCGAGGATGACTTTGTCACCAATGGCTTTACGAGCCTTAATCATTTGGTAGATGAACTCCGCCATGGATTCTCCGTTCAGGATCACGTGACATAACGCCGACTATGCGGCAGACCCCTTAATGCTAAGGCACGGCGCATGTTTTTGACATCTACGAGGACTATGCCGCATCACTTTCATCAGTTGATTGCGGACCGTTCTCCCAACGATCACGAGTCAGATCATCGTCTTGTGCCAGAATATGTTGACTTTCAGAAGAAACCTGCTCTGATTCTCCAGTATCCGCAGCGAACTCTTCTGCTGGAGCACTTGAAGACTCGGTGACATTGTTACTTGGATGTTGAGGTTTGAGAGCGACAGCCGGACCAAACACCAAATCGATTCCCATAAAACTGGCATTAATGACCAGTTCGCTTCGGACCTGCTGATCTGGGCCTAACCATCCGCGAGCACTGGGTCGCCCACACACAATCACGGGAGTCCCCTTCTGGACACTTCGCGCAATATTTTGCGCTAAACGATCCCATACACACACTGTGTACCACTTCGGCTCACGCTCTTCGTATTGGCCGGCATCCGTGATGCGCCACTGCGGAGCAGCCATCCGAAAGCGCAAACCTTTAGTTCCATTTTGCGCACTCATACTGCTCAGATCCGAGCCGACCCGACCGCGAAGAACAACGCTTCCTTGGTTATCCATTATTTGTCCTTTCTTTCTAGACCCCCAACATGGGGATGTACCCACTGTGCAGGGGAAGAGGACCTAAAGAAAGACCGGTAGCAGCGTCTGTAGAAAACGCCGATACCGGTACATTCTGTGGATAACTTTGGTGATTAGTTCTCTTCTTCGCCAATCTTTGGAATACCAAGTTCAACCACTTCACGCGCAACCTCACGGGCGTGTTCGCGAGTAATTGGCTCCCGCGGGAAAAGAACGCGGCGATAGTATTCAAGTTCTTGGATTGACTCAAGAATGTCTGCCAAGGCGCGGTGTCCGCCGTGCTTAACGGGCGCTTCCTCAAAAGCCTTGCGGTACCAGCGCTTAGCCAATTCCTTAATCGAGGAAACGTCAACCAGACGGTAGTGAAGGTGATCAATCACCAAGGGCATATTGGCCTCAAGGAACATCTTGTCTGTCCCCACTGAGTTTCCTGCAAGCAGCGCCTTTTTCGGGACGGGAACAAAACGTCGGATATAGTCAAGAACCTGCTGCTGAGCATCTTCCATGGTGGTTCCGGAAGGCAGCTCATCCAAGAGGCCAGATGACGTGTGCATCTGGCGAACAAAATCATTCATTCCCTCCAAGGCTTCAGCCGGAGGGGTAATCAAGACGTCAATACCGGGATCGACAATATTGAGATCCGCATCGGTGATCACAACCGCTACTTCGATCAAAGCATCACGAGTGACATCCAATCCAGTCATCTCGCAATCGATCCATACCAATGGTTCTTTCAAATCACTCACAGCTTTAAGTGTAAGCGCATGAATAGGATTTCACTGTCTGGCCTCTCAAAGTCCACGCCGGTTTGCTGAGCTACGATAAACCTGACTACGACACTAGGAGTACGCATGACAACGGACCAGTTCCCACTTTCTCCTGAACTCATCGCTCAGGCTTCAGACATTCTGAGTGAGGTCGTAGAGAAAACGCCGGTCATGCTCTCAGAGCGACTCAGTGACCTTATCGGCTTACCGGTCTATCTCAAGCGCGAGGATATGCAAAAGTGCCGTTCTTTTAAGGTACGCGGCGCCTATTTCCGAATGAGTACCCTGAGCGAAGAAGAACGTCGCAGAGGTGTTGTCTGTGCATCCGCAGGTAACCACGCGCAAGGCTTGGCCTATGCGTGCGCGCAGCTCAAGGTGCGAGGAACCATCTACCTTCCCTCGAACACACCCAAGCAGAAGCGCCAGCGCATTGAAACCATTGGTGGTGACTGGGTGGAACAAGTCATTGTCGATGGAACATTCGACCGTGCCAATGCGCAGGCTCAAGAGGCCGCGCGTCATTCGGGACGCACCTACGTCCATCCCTACGATGACCCCTGCACCATTGCCGGTCAGGGCACAATCGCTGTTGAATTGGAAGAGCAGGCACTTTCCGAGGCAGCGGCAGTTTTGGTCCCAGTCGGTGGCGGCGGCTTGCTCTCAGGTATCGCAACGTGGATCCGTTCGCGTTTCCCCGATATCAAGATCTATGGCGTTGAGCCCACGGGTGCCGCGTCTATGGCCGCAGCAATGGAAGCGGATCAGATTGTTTCATTGCCCACTGTTGATCCATTCGTCGACGGAACCGCCGTTGGGCGTGCTGGTGAGCTTCCCTACTCGATTGTTAAGGAGCTGGTCGACGACATTTTGGTTGTTCCCGAAGGGGCTGTCTGTACGGAAATGCTTGATCTGTACCATTCCGACGGCGTGATCGCGGAACCGGCAGGCGCATTGGCCTCTGCTGCGGCACGCATGTATTTCTCCGATGCAGAGCAACGCAATGAACTTTTGGGAGGAAAAGAAGGAGCGATTATCGCAATCGTTTCCGGTGGAAATAACGATATGACGCGCTACGCGGAAATCATGGAACGCTCACTGCGACATGAGGGCCTGCGTCACTACTTCCTCGTCACTTTCCCCCAACAGCCCGGTGCACTTCGCAGCTTCCTCGAAGATGTTTTGGGGCCTAGCGACGACATTGTTCACTTCGAGTACACGAAGAAAAACAACCGCGATTCGGGACCGGCATTGGTCGGGATCGACTTGGCTGATCGAGAAGATATTACAGGTCTGCGTGCACGCATGGAGGCGTCTCCCCTCCACGTTGAAGAGCTGCGTCCCGACTCTGAAATTTATCGTTTGGTGATCTAAGCACTTCACCCTCAACACCCGGCAGGATCTCAGGGAATTCCCCTCCTAGCCGGGTGTATTTATGCTGCAAGGGCATGGACTCGGGTATTGCTCACGCGGACGTTCGGAGTTGAGTTGAAGCGATAGCCCTGGCCTCGCAAGGTTGAGATGAGATCAGCTTCGGGAAGCTTAGCGCGAAGACGACGGATGTGCGCATCGATAGTGCGAGTTTGGGATTCAAGACCTTCGCCATACCATACCGATTCCAGCAGTTCTTCTCGGGAAACAATCTCATCGGCATGTCCTGCAAGGTAGGCCAAGAGTTCGTATTCCCTGTTGGAGAGCTTGACCGAATTCCCGTACACCTCTAGGCGACGGTGATCAAGATCGATATGCGTCGATGCCGGTGAGAGCTTCAGTCCGGCCAAAATATTGAGGAATTCTTCGAAAGAAGTAGAAACAGAAGAAGTGACGGTTTCAGGGGTGTAAACAAGAGCCATGATGTATCCAAACTATTTTGGTACCGCATACACCACAGTCAGCGTGGTTCCTTGAGCGGTAGCGATCGACGGGTTGAAAGGTCAATCACATACACATTCGCGAGCACATGGAGCCGCACATGGGGCGGCAGGTCATGGTCGCGTGAAAAGTCATGGCTTCAGTTTATCGAATGATACAGATGTGTCAAAACGAAAGAATGTGAGGGTGGAAACACGGGAATCAAACCCGCATTTCCACCCTCACACAAAGAGCGGACTACTCAGTTCGCAAGCTGTTCACGAACGATCCGAGTCGCCTCAACAAGGTTCTTCAAGGACTCTTCGGTCTCAGCATAGCCTCGGGTTTTCAGGCCACAGTCGGGGTTCGACCACAAGTTACGCAGCTCAATCGAGTCAGCAGCCAAGGTCAGAAGCTCGGTGAGTTCCTCAACCGAAGGGACACGTGGCGAGTGGATATCCCAGACACCGGGTCCAACGCCATGGCTGAAGCCTTGTTCTGCAAGCTCAGGAAGGACTTCCATGCGTGAGCGCGCAGCCTCGATTGAGGTCACATCCGCATCCAGTCCCAAGATCGCATCAAGAATCTGACCGAACTCCGAGTAGCACAGGTGGGTGTGAATCTGAGTATCGGGACGTACTCCGGCAGTTGCGAGACGGAACGAATCCACAGCCCACTTGAGGTAATCAGCGTGACGGGACTGATCCAAGGGAAGCAGCTCACGCAGTGCTGGTTCATCGACCTGGACAACAGCAATTCCGGCGTTCTGAAGATCGGTGACCTCGTCGCGCAGAGCCAGACCGATCTGATCAGCAACCTGAGCCAAAGGCAAATCATTACGCGGGAAGGACCAGGCGATGATGGTGACCGGACCAGTCAGCATGCCCTTAACCGGGTGATCAGTCAGCGACTGCGCGTAGCGCGCCCATTCAACAGTCATCGCGTGAGGACGGACAACATCCCCCCACAGGATCGACGGACGGGTGCATCGCGAACCATAAGACTGGACCCAACCGTTCTGCGTTGCGGCGAAACCTTCAAGCTGTTCAGCGAAGTACTGAACCATATCGTTACGCTCTGCTTCACCGTGGACCAGAACATCCAGCCCAAGATTTTCCTGAAGGCGAATCACTGATTCAATCTCTTCACGCATACGCTGCGCATAGTCTTCGTCAGAGAGCTCACCCTTGGCCCAAGCGGCACGGGCTCGACGAATTTCCTTCGTCTGGGGGAAGGAACCAATGGTAGTGGTCGGAATGAGGGGCAGACCAAGACGCTCGCGCTGAAGCTCATCGCGGACTGCAAAGTCTTCACGCTCACGATCGGCCTCGGTCAAGCGCGCGACGCGCTCACGCAGCTCGGGGCGAACCACGCCGGGTGCGGCAGCGCGCTGAGCCAGAACCTCTCGGGTCGCTTCAACGGCCTCGGAAATAGAATCCCAACCATTGTTCACGCCGCGAGCGAGGGTGACAATCTCCCCGACCTTCTGGTCTGCGAAGGCAAGCCATGCGTGAAGGTTCGCATCGAGTACAGGGTCATCCCACTTCTCCAGTGCGGTGTCATGGGGAACGTGCTGCAAAGAGGTCGAGGTCGAAACGGCAAGCGATGCGGGATTCAAGGCTTTTGCTGCATCAAGGCGAGCGATCGCGCTATCCAAATCAGTTCGCCAGATATTACGGCCGTCGACAACACCAGCAACTAGAGCGACCTTGGTCAGGTCAACTGAGCCGGCCTCGGGAAGAGAACCACGGCATAGATCCAGTCCCAGAGCCTCAATGCCGGTGGAGGCAAGAGAGGCTGCAGCCTGTGCGCCATCGCCATAACCGATTGCCGCGAAGATCGCGGGACGCTTCTCCAGCTTGGCAAGAGCAGCAAAAACACGAGTCGAGTACTCAATGAGGGTCGTGCGCTCAACGTGGAGGTTGTCGGAAGCAAGCGCGTGCTCATCGATCTGGACCCAAGGTGCTCCTGCCTCGGCAAGCTGGGCAAGAACCTCAGCGTAGGCTGCAACGACGTCGTCAAGGCGCTTGAAGGGGTTGTAATCCGGAGTTGCCTCATCAGCCTTTGCAACAGCAAGGAAGGTTACGGGGCCAACAAGAACCGGGCGAACGATGGTGCCCTCTTCCTTTGCAGAAAGGAAGCGATCGACGATGGTGTGATCAGCGAAAGAAATCGGCGTATCGGGGCCAATTTCAGGAACCAAGTGGTGGTAGTTCGTATCGAACCACTTGGTCATTTCCAGCGGCGCAACCTGCGCATTGCCGCGAGCCAGTGCGAAGTGCAGATCCAGTCCTTCGAAGGAGCGGTAGCGCTCGGGAACCGCGCCCAGAAGTGTGATCGCATCCAGAACCTGGTCGTAGAGAGCGAAAGTTTCAGGGATCGACGCATCATCTTTGCCGAGGCCGAGCTGGGCGAGGCGGTCATGAGTCGTCTTGCGGAGCTGGGCTTCCGTCGCGCGAAGCTCATCGGCGGAGATACGGCCCGCCCAGTAGGCTTCGAGCGCCTTCTTCAGCTCGCGGCCACGACCGATGCGCGGGTAACCCAGGATGGTCGCCGTAGGGAATTGAGTCATTTACTTATCCTTTGTCATCGTGAAATGGACGGGTCAACACTGGCTTGCAGAAACAAGGCCTGCAGCATCAAGCACATCGAGTGCAGGAGCCGCTTTATTGAAGGTATACATGTGGATTCCGGGAGCTCCCGAATCATGCAGGTCGCGAGCAAGACGACCTCCGATTTCCACTCCCATGGAATACATTTCTTGTGGTGAGGACGCTGATTCGAGCTTGCGTCGAAGGTATTCGGGGAATACAACTCCGGTCAGTTCGGTCATGCGGTTTACTCGCCGAATATCGGTTGGCGGCAAAATTCCCGGCACGATGGGAATCGTCACGCCATTGGAACGTGCCTTCTCAAGGAAGTTCACATAGGTGTCAACTTCCCAGAAAAGCTGAGTGATCGCAAAGGAAGCACCCGCAGATTGCTTCACTAGAAGGCGCTCAATCTCTTGGGTCGGCGAAGTTCCTACCGCGGGATTACCCGCGGGAAAAGTGGCAACTGCAATCGTCAAAGGCTTGAAGGCAGCGCGCAAAGCGGCACCGGGATACTGCGCACAACGAGCAGCCTCAATCGAACGAATCAAGGTCACAAGTTCAGTTGCCGAAGACACTCCCCCGGGAGAGGGCTGCCAATCTGGACGCCCCACCGGTGGATCGCCACGCAGGGCAAGAAAAGTTCGAACACCGGCGTTGAGATAATCGGTGACAACTTCGCTGACTTCACTGGGAGTCGTTCCCACGCAGGTGAGGTGAGCAATCGGTTGAACCGGGCTATCCTTCACGAGCTTACGAACAACCCCTCGTGCACTGTGACGATCCTGACCGGCGGCTCCATAGGTAACCGAAAGAAAATCGGGAGAAACAGACAGTAAGCGCTCGACGGTTTGCCAAAACGGCTTAACGAGGCTCTCTTTGCGAGGCGGCATAACCTCGAAAGACAGGGTGGTCAGATCAGAAGAACAGTCAGAAGGCTGAGACATACATTTCCTTGAAAGATCGGCGCTATACGCGCCACGGCAGCTGATTACGGTTCAGCTGCACATTCGTGAGCGAATTGACCCCACGGGGCCTCCAAGGCCAGACATTCTTTCAAGCATGAAGCCATTATCTAGTGTTTCCCACGTTTGCGCACACGCGGCCCACAACTTGGGAAAGTGTGACGGGCGACGACATGTACACTATGAAGGTCTGATCGCACTGCGGCAGGCGTGCCTCCGTAGCTCAATGGATAGAGCAAGGGCCTTCTAATCCCGAGGTTGCAGGTTCGAGTCCTGTCGGGGGC
>NZ_CAUTWQ010000009.1:0-69955 GCF_963542285.1 uncultured Actinomyces sp.
CGAGGGAACGAGGCCCGGCCGTGTACTCGGCGAGGCTGATACCGTCGCTCCACGCGGCAGCAGAAGCGACGGCGATAATTCCACCAACGGCCAGGGCGAGAGCCAGGAGGCACTCGATCATGATGCGCGTGTTCTTCGCCCAGAAGACGGCCTTTCCAGAGACCGGCAGGCTCATCGTGAAGTATCCGCGCTGCCCGTACATGGTCTTCCAGTAGTCAGACATTCCTGCGATCGCGCAGGCGACCGGCGTGAGCGCACACAGGGCGTAGGCGAGGACAGCGGTGGAGCCGCTGATTCCTGGCAGCCCCGCGGCGACGATTCCCGACGCGACGGCAATAGTGACGATGAACGCCCCGAAGGAACGCGCGTCCGTGCGGAAACGCGAGCGGATCTCGTATGCAAGCAGCTTGGTGAACATCAGCGGTACTCCTTCCGGAAGATGGCATCGAGGGAATCACCGTGGGTGGCCCGCAGGTCGTCGGCGTCGCCTTGAAGAAGAACCTGTCCCTCTTTCATAAAGAGCGCATAGTCAACGAAGTGCTCAATGTCGGAGATGAGGTGGGTGGACATGATGAGCAGCGAGGCAGGGTCGAACTCGCGCAGGATGCCCTCGAGGATCACGTCGCGTGTGGCAGGGTCGACGCCGCTAATAGGTTCGTCGAGCAGGAATACGCGGGCGCGCCGGGACATGATCAGGCTGATCTGGAGCTTCTCCCCCATGCCTTTGCTCATCTCGCCGAGGCGGCGGTCGGTGGGCAGTCCGAAGAAGTCGACCATGGAGGCCGCCTTGTCGGCGTCGAAGTCGGCGAAGAACGTGGAGTAGATGCGGATTGCGTCCGCAGCGGTCCACTCGCTGTTCAGGAAGTCAGCGTCGGGCAGGTAGGAGACGATCTCCTTGGTGGCCACGCCGGGCGTGTGCCCATCGATGGTCACGCTACCCTCATAGTCGGCCAGAACTCCGGCGAGGATCTTGAGCAGCGTGGTCTTGCCGCAGCCGTTGGGGCCCATGAGGCCGACGATGTGCCCGGCGTCCAGTGACAGCGAGTAGTCCCGTAAAGCTGGCGTTTTCCGGTAATGCTTCGTGAGGTGCTCAACGTGGACGAGGCCTTGCCCCGTACACGTTCCGCGCTCAGTTTGTGTGGTCATGAGTTTGCCTCCTTGGCTACTTCTCCGTGGCATCCCAACGTTGATGAATCAGAGCCTGAGCACCTTCCAAATCGATTCCCAGTGAACGACATGCGCGAATGTAGGCATCTACCGCGAGATGCGCATCGTTCTTCCGCAGAGCATGTAGAGCGCGCTCATCAGTTGTGACAAAGCGTCCTGCGGTCCGCTTCGGGACCGTCAGCCCTTCTTCGTCAAGTGCGCTCAGAGCTCGCTGAACGGTATTGGGATTGGTGCCTGCCTCGATCGCGAGATCACGCACGGAGGGGATCTTTTCGCCAGGTTTCCACGTACCGTCGGTAATACGACCGCGGAACGAATCAGCTAATTGGATCCAGATTGGACGGGTGTCATCGATGCGCATCGATGTATCCCTCCTGTCTATCTGTATTAATACACTAATACAGTGCCACACTATCGAAACTGTGTCAACACAGTAATACAGTTTGCTCAGAAAACGAACAACAGCAAACGCCCCGTTGGGAAATCCCAACGGGGCGTTACGGCATTAAGCCATGCAGCCAGCCTTAAACAGGCCGCCTATTACGCATTCACGCAATCGGTTCGGCGTTGATGTGCCAGACCTCGCGAGCGTAGTCGCTGATGGTTCGGTCAGAGGAGAAACGACCGGAACGCGTGATATTGATCCAGGCCTTGCGCGACCAGGCTTCCTGATCGCGGTAATCCTGTGCCATACGGTCCTTCGTCTCACGGTAAGAAGCGAAGTCACCCAAAACGTAGTACACGTCAGCAGGTTCGTATCCCGATTCCAGAAGCGACCAACGCAGATCATGGAACCAACCGGAGTTGGAATCATCCAAGGTGCCATCGGTCAAAGCATCAATCACGCGCTTCAAACCAGGCACATTCTCGTAGTGCCAACGAGGATCGTAGTGGCGACGAAGCTCGGGAAGCTCATCATCGGTCGCACCGAAGATATAGGCGTTCTCCTCCCCCACGGCCTCGAGAATCTCAACGTTCGCACCATCCAAGGTTCCCAAGGTCAGCGCACCGTTCATCATGAACTTCATGTTCGAGGTACCGGAAGCTTCCTTACCAGCCATCGAAATCTGCTCAGAAATATCCGCGGCGGGAATGATGTGCTCGGCGGGCGAAACATTGTAGTTGTGAACGAAAACAACCTTGAGGCGGCCATTGATATCCGGATCGTTATTGACCAGATCGGCAATGGTGTTAATCAGCTTAATAATCGCCTTCGCGCGAATGTAGCCGGGAGCAGCCTTCGCACCAAAGATGAACACACGCTTAGGAACATCCAAAGCCGGATTGTCCTTCATACGGAAGTACAGATCCAAGACGTAGAACGCATTGAGCAGCTGACGCTTGTACTCATGCAGACGCTTGATCTGAACATCGAAGATCGCATCTGGGTCGATCTCGACGCCCTCGCGGTCCTTGATCCATGCAGCAAAGTCAACCTTATTCGCATGCTTAATCTGAGCCAGACGAGCGTAAAGCTCCGAGTTACCCGCACCCGTGTACTCAGAAAGCACATCAAGGTCGGTCACCCAGCGATCCGAGCCGGTCACTTCATCCAGAAGCGTTGCCAAGCGCGGGTTGCACTGCTTGAGCCAACGACGCGGAGTCACGCCATTGGTCTTATTGTTGAAGCGCTCAGGCCAAATTGCGTACCACTCTTTGAGCGTCTCACGCTTGATAATTTCAGTGTGCAGCGCGGCCACACCGTTGATCGAGTACGAGGCGTAGCAGGCGATCCAGGCCATGCGGACCGTGTTGCCGGAGACGGGAGCCATGTAGTCAATGGTTGCACCATCAACACCGCGCTCGGACATGTCAATGCGGAAGCGACGGTCGATCTCTCGGACGATTTCAGAAATACGCGGGAAGAGACGATCGAAGATGTGGATATCCCAAGTCTCAAGCGCCTCAGCCAAAACCGTGTGGTTCGTGTAGGCAAAGGTACGCGAGACAACATCCCACGCATCTTCCCAACCAAGGTCATGCTCATCCATCAGGATGCGCATGAGCTCGGGGATGGCCAGAACCGGGTGCGTATCGTTGAGCTGAACGGCATTGAACTGCGCAAAGCCGCGCAGGTCATCGCCGTGTTCAGCAACGTAGTTATCAACGATTGCCTGCAGAGAGGCCGAGCAGAAGAAGTACTGCTGGCGCACGCGCAGGACCTTACCCTCAAAGGTCGTGTCATTCGGGTAAAGAACACGCGAGATATCCATGGTGCGCTCGCGGTCGACAATCGCATCGGTAAAGCGCTGCGAATTGAATGCGTCGTAGTCGAACTCTTCCATGGGCTCGGCCTTCCACAGACGCAAAGTGTTGACGTTCTGGGTGCCGTAACCGGTAATCGGCATGTCATAAGGAACGGCGCGGACAGTCAGATCCGCGTAACGAACAATGCGCTGTTCTTGTTCGCGACGAATGACGAAGGGGTATCCCTCTTCCATCCAGGGATCAGGGTGCTCGGTCTGGAAACCATTATCGAAAAGCTGCTTGAAGAGCCCGTAGCGGTACAAGATGCCATAACCAGCAACGGGAAGGTCCAAAGTCGCGCAAGAATCAAGGAAGCACGCTGCCAGACGGCCAAGACCACCATTACCCAAAGCGGCATCGGGTTCTTCTTCCAGAACCACGGACAGATCCTTGCCCAATGCAGCCAAGGCCTCGCGGGCCTCGTCAACCATTCCAAGGTTGGAAAGGTTATTGAGCAACGCACGCCCCATAAGGAACTCTGCGGAGAAGTAGTGTTCCATACGACCCACTGCGTAGGTGCGCTCAGTTGCATGCCAGCGATCAGCAATACGATCAATGATTGCCGCCGAAAGGCCTTGCCACGCTTCCATCTCAGTCGAGACGCGTTCTGGGCGTCCAGACACTGCGCGTACCTGGGACTTCAGCTGTTCCTCTAGGGACCGGCTCATAAAATCTCTCCTTGCGATTGACTCAGCACTACCGGTAGCACTGGAATAAGCCTACTTTAACCCCACAAAGCGGGGCGAGATAAAAAGATGACGGACTGTCAACCTGACTAGTGAACGATTCCAGCGTTCTTAATAAAGTCGAAAACGCCCCCCATGACCAGTTCGGTTGCAATAGCGGCCAAAAGCACACCGGAAATCTTCGTGAGTAACATAATGCCGCCCGTTCCCAGGAACCGCGAGAGCTCCAAAGCGAAACGCATTGACAGCCAAATCACTACGTGGGTTGCAACAACTGCACCAACAACACCAACAATGGAACCAACTGTGTGGGCCTGTGCCATCGACACCATCACAGCAACAATCGCACCCGGGCCCGCGAGCAGCGGAATCCCCAGCGGAACCAATGCAACGTTCACTGCGTCATCACCGGTATCAGGCTGCTCCATGTCGCTGGAGGTCAGCAATTCCATCGCAACCAAGAACAACAGCACACCACCGGAAAGTTTCAAAGATTCCATTGAGATATGGAGTGCGCGCAAAATCTGCTGCCCAAGGAAGGCGAAAGCAAGGATGACTCCAAAAGACACCAACGAGGCTTGGAAAGCCGCTTTACGCTGAGCAGTGCGTGACAGCTTGGAGGTCAGCCCCAAGAAGACAGGCATCAAGCCCATAGGGTCCAAAATGACGATCAAAGTCGCGAAAGTCGTCAACAAGACCGTAATGTCCACAACAGAACCGATACTCATGGGTGCAGGACCTCTAAAAACGCTTCCTCTTCAAGTTTGTTCAGCACCGACTGATCCGTTAGGTTTTCACCAAGTTGATTCGGCTTTCCAAGGCCGTGGTAGTCGGAGGAACCAAATACTTCCAGCTTCAAACGGCGTGCGATCCGCTCCACATCGGCTCGATCCTCTTCGGTATGATCACGATGATCGCGCTCAATCCCGAACAGGCCCGCGTCCTTCATCATATCAATGACTTCCTCGGGCAGAAGCCTTTGGCGAGCCCGCGCGCGCGGATGCGCCAACACAGGGACTCCCCCGGCGGCTCGAACTAGCTCCACAGCATCGACGGGGTCAGGTGCCCAGTGCATGACGTAATACTTACTAGAAGGATGCAGAGTCTGCGCAAAAACGGCACTTCGATCAGGAAAAGCTCCTATTTCAACCAAGGCATCCGCGATATGCGGACGCCCAACCGGTCCATCTTCAGGAGCAAGAGCGCGCACCTGCTCCCACGTGATTGGATAATCCTCTGCAAGGCGTTCAACAATTTTTTGCGCACGCGTGAGACGCGACTCAGTTGCACGACGCTGCACTGCAAGAAGGGCCTCGTTCGTGGGATCTGGAAGGTATCCCAAAAGGTGAACAGTGATCCCCTCACGCGCGCAGGACAACTCGACCCCGCGCACTAAGCTCACTCCGGTTCGATCAACGCAGGCTGCGGCCGCGTCCCAGCCAGCGTAGGTGTCGTGATCGGTCAGCCCCACGACATCCACATGCGCCTGACGCGCTTTCTCCATGAGTTCGGCGGGAGTATCGGTTCCATCCGAATACGCACTGTGTGTATGAAGATCAATCCTCGTCATGTATTTAGAATACGGTCCGCGTAGCACGCTGCACGGGGAAAGTGAGACCATGACTCTATGACTACGACTGAAACAACCTCCGCGGAGGAAGCACCCGATTCTTTGGCCGAGCGCGTGAATAATCGCTCGCGCCGCCCATCCTCAGATGCATTCCGAGAATTCATGGGCTCCCAATGGGGGCCGCGTCCTGATCCGGGTATTACTCGATCGGCCGTTGCCGACTACCTTCCCGCGCGCGCAACTGCAGCCGGAGAGCTTTTCGCCGGGGAACGACTGGTCATCCCCGCAGGCACCTACAAGGTTCGCTCAAACGACTGCACCTACCGTTTCCGCGCATACTCGGCTTTCGCTCACCTGTCCGGTCTTGGGCAAGAACGCGAACCCGATTCGGTGATTGTCCTTGAACCCCTTCCCGAAGGCGGTCACGAGGCGGTGCTGTACTTCAAGCCCCGCACCTCCCGTTCTTCCCAAGAGTTCTACTCCGACTCACGCTACGGCGAGTTCTGGGTAGGTGCCCGCCCCTCTCTCGAGGAAGTTGCAACCGAAACCGGTCTGCGTTGCGAGCACATCGATACCCTTCGCGATGCTCTGTCCAAGGATGCGGGAATCGTACGTTTGCGCGTGGTTCGCAACGTCGACGAGGCCGTGGAAGCCATGGTCAACGAAGTGCGCATGCAGGCGGGCCTGCCTTTTGGTGGCGACGCTGCCGAAACTGATGACGCTTTGGAAGAGCGTCTCTCAGAAATCCGCCTGTGCAAGGACGAATTTGAGATCTCTGAATTGCGTCGCGCAGTTGAGATCACAAAGGCTGGATTTGAAGATATCCTTCGTTCACTTCCTCGAGCCGTTGGTCACCGCCGCGGCGAACGCGTCATTGAAGGTGCCTTTGGTGCGGTAGCCCGCGAAGAAGGAAACGGCTTGGGCTACGACACCATCGCCGCCTCGGGCAACCACGCGAATACTCTGCACTGGATCGATAATGACGGTCCAGTCAACGATGGCGACCTGGTTTTGGTTGATGCCGGCGTTGAGGTTGATTCGCTTTACACCGCAGATATCACCCGTACTCTGCCCGTCAATGGAACCTTCTCCCCCACTCAGGCGAAGGTATACCAGGCAGTTCTGGATGCCTGCGAGGCCGCACTTGAGCGTGCGAACCAACCCGGAACCCGCTTCCGCGATGTGCACGATGCCGCAATGAAGGTTATTGCCGCACGTCTTGAAGAATGGGGGCTGCTGCCCGTCAGTGCAGAGGAATCCCTTTCTCCCGATGGCCAGCAACACCGCCGCTGGATGCCTCACGGAACAAGCCACCACCTGGGCCTGGATGTTCACGACTGCGCTCAGGCGCGTCGCGAAATGTACCAGGATGCGCTGTTGGAGCCTGGAATGTGCTTCACCATCGAACCTGGTTTGTACTTCCGCGCCGATGACATGGCAATCCCCGAGGAATTCCGCGGAATTGGTGTGCGCATTGAAGATGATGTTTTAGTGAACGCTGATGGCAGCGTCACCCGAATCTCGGAAGACATCCCACGCACCATTGCCGATGTTGAGGCGTGGATTGCCAGCGCTCAGGGGCGCGCATAAGTTTAAATGCACAGGTGGCCTCGTCCCAGACGGGACGAGGCCACCTCGCGTACATACGTCAGTTCTGGGGGTCTGTTTGCGAGTTGTTGTCGCTTTGCTCCGCTTCGGTATCACTGTCGCCACTTTCAGGAAGCTGCGATAGCCGTACTCCAAAACGAGGCTTCTCATCGGGACGCGAGCCGTACTCAGTCGGACCACTGCTTTCGCGAACAGTGCGAACTCGACGCGGACGCATCTGATTACCTTCGGTCTTCTGCAAAAGATCGAAAGCCTCGCGAATGCGATCACTACCAGCAGCCTTCGAAATGATCACTGCATAGCGACCGGCGATGACCTGCGAATGAGAATAAAAGTCACCTCGTCGCCTGCGGATCAAGAACATCGCACTGCTTAAACAAGACGTGATCAGTGCACCCGCCAACATGCAGGCACCTACCCAAACCATTGTGTTTCCCTGATTGACAGAGAGCATAATGCCAATCATCGCGCCCCACAGTGCGCCGTTCATCACTGCCTGGGAAACTGCCCGGGCCCAGGTCACACGCCCGATAATTCGCTCAACCGAATAGAGGTCGGTACCAACCACGCTCACGTTCTCAACCTCAAAGTCATTGTTTGACAAGACCTCAAGCGCTGCCAAAGCCTGATCGTAAGAAGCATAGGAGGCAACTTCGGTGCCGTCAGGTAGGCTTCCACCCCCACGGGTCCGCCGGGTTCCGCTCACAGGTACGCTCATACTTTTCCCTTTCTTATTCTGCCATCGTAGCGAGAAGTTGCTTGGCGTGGGCGGGTAAGAAGTTCGCTCTGGGGATAAACTGGCCGGGTGAGCAGTGCACCAATGAACGTCGGAACAACCGGACGCCGAATCTACATCGGCAAGCTTGCCGGTACCTCCGTCTTTGACCCGCTGGGCGAAAAAGTCGGTGTGATTCACGACGTCGTCGTGACATTTCGTCTAAATTCGACCGCCAATGTCATTGGCTTCGTCGTCGAGGTAGGCCCTCGAAAACGCGTGTTTCTACCCTTTACTCGTGTGACGGCAATTGAATCCGGTTCAGTCATCACCACTGGCCTGCTCAATATTCGTTCCTTCAACCAGCGCCCCGTTGAAACGCTTGTCATCACAGAGCTTTTCGATCGAGAAGTCACAATGAATGACGGAAGCGGCGTTGTAAAGATCCTTGACGTTGCTATGCAGCAGCGCCGACCTCGTGACTGGATCATTTCCACTTTGCACGTCCAGCGCGTTCGCACAACAACGTTGGGCTTCAAACGCGGTGGGACAACCATGACGGTTCGCGTCGATGAGGTCTCTTCACTGCTCAAGACCGATTCGAACCAAGCTGCAACCGCTTTGATTCAACACACGGAAGACATGAAGGCCGCGGACCTCGCAGACTTCCTCCACGACCTTCCTGCGGAACGACAGTTGGCCGTCGCAACGGAGCTCCCGGACTCACGTCTTGCAGACGTGCTGGAAGAGCTGGGCGAAGACGACCGTGTGTCGATCGTTTCGCAGTTGGAATCTAAACGTGCTGCGGATGTTTTGGACGCGATGCAGCCCGATGACGCGGCTGACCTCATGTCTGAACTTCCCGTTGAAACAGCACAGTCTCTGCTGTCCTTGATGGAACCTGACGAAGCTGCAGACGTTCGCCGACTCATGGCCTATAAGGAATCAACAGCCGGTTCCTTGATGACCACCGAACCGGTCATCTTGGCCCCCGATGCAACTGTGGCTCAGATGCTCGCTTCTATTCGCCGTTCCGATCTTCCGGTTTCCTTGGCCGCAGCTGCATTTATCGCACGGCCCCCCTTGGAAACCCCGACGGGCCAATACTTGGGCGCTGTCCATTTCCAGCGCGCGCTTCGCGAGCCCCCACATACACTTCTGGGGACCATCATGGACACCGACCTCGACAGGCTCTCCCCCGATGCTCACGTCGCAACGGTGACCCGTCTACTGGCAACATACAACCTGACGGTTCTTCCTGTTGTCGACGAAGACGGGCACCTTCTTGGCGCCGTTTCTGTTGATGACGTTTTGGACGAGCTGCTGCCACGGGACTGGCGCGACTGGGATGATGATGTGACCGACCGAGTAATGGCAAGGAGTATTGATGGCTGATCGTCTTGATACCCCCACCGAGCGGAAGTTTAAGCTTTTCCGCCGCCGTTCCTCTGGCGATGGTTTTGGCCGGTTTGCCGAGGCCACGGCCCGCTTCATGGGCTCGCCGAAGTTTATCCTCTACATGACGATCTTCGTCGTTTCATGGATTGCTGCGAACGTTGTGCTGTACAAGGTTTCTGAGAAGTACGCCTGGGATCCCTATCCCTTTATTCTGCTGAACCTAGCCTTCTCAACCCAAGCTTCTTATTCGGCTCCTCTGATCCTTCTCGCACAGAACCGCCAAGATGATCGTGACCGCGTTCAAGCAGAACAAGACCGCCAGCGCGCGGAGCGCAATCTTGCCGATACCGAGTATCTGACACGCGAAATTGCTGGTCTTCGCATTGCGCTGCAAGACGTCGCGACACGTGACTTCGTCCGTTCCGAACTTCGCGATATGCTCAACGATCTGCGCGAGGAACTTGAAGAGCGCGACGAGCGATTTGCTCAGATGAGCGCGCAGGCAAATACGAGCCAAGCAGAGGATTCTGCGGATCTGTCTACTCCGCTTCACGCCGACAGCTAAACCAGTCTGCGCAAACCGTTGCTGGGTCATAGGATTGTCACCATGACTTTGACCTCGCAGAACGTTCTTGATGCCCTGTCGACTGTTATCGACCCCGAGATCCGCCGTCCAATTACTGACCTCAATATGGTCGATTCCATCAATATCGATGGTTCAACTGTTTCAGTGACGATCTTGCTGACGACAGCGGGGTGCCCTCTGCGCACAACGATCTCAGACGACGTCAATAAGGCCCTCAGCGCTCTGGATGGCGTGACGGATGTCAAGGTCACCATGGACGTCATGAACGATGAGCAGAAGAAGGCTCTTCGCGAGAAGCTCAACGGCGGTCGCCCTGAACGTGAAATTCTGTTTGCACGTCCCGATTCTCTGACGCGCGTCATTGCCGTCACCTCAGGAAAGGGCGGCGTCGGTAAGTCCTCAATGACCGCAAACCTTGCCGCTGCATTGGCTCGTCAAGGCCTCAAGGTCGGCGTGATGGATGCCGACATCTATGGCTTCTCAATTCCTCGAATGTTGGGAGTGAGCCACGATCCTCAGGTCATTGACGGAATGATCATTCCGCCTTTGGGAGCCGAAGGGGTCAAGGTCGTTTCGATTGGCATGTTCGTCCCCGATGGCCAGCCTGTCATTTGGCGTGGCCCTATGCTCCACCGCGCGCTTCAGCAATTCCTTGCAGATGTTTTCTGGGGCGACCTTGATGTTCTACTCATCGATATGCCTCCCGGCACCGGCGATGTTGCAATTTCGATCGCGCAGCTCCTGCCCAATGCCGAAATTCTTGTTGTGACAACTCCGCAGATTGCTGCAGCCGAGGTCGCTGAGCGCGCTGGTTCCATTGCAACACAGACTGATCAAAAGGTCATCGGTGTCATCGAGAACATGTCCTACCTCCCCCAGCCTGACGGCTCCAAGTTGGAGATCTTTGGCCACGGCGGCGGTCAGTCTGTATCCGATCGCTTGAGCGCTCAGCTCGGCTATCCGGTTCCGCTCCTGGGACAGGTTCCACTGGACATTTCACTGCGCGAAGGCGGCGACGCTGGCGATCCCGTTTCAACACACGAAGGTCCCGCTGCGCAGGTCCTCCAAGAGCTCGCTGGAAAGCTCTCTCACGCCTCGCGCGGACTCGCGGGACGCCCACTGGGTGTCGCTCCCCTGAACAAAACCATTTAATTCAAGGAATCGCCGCCACAATGGCGCGTAGTCATCAAGTTGACAAGGGTTGTGCGTAACCTATGAGACATAGGTGCACGAGTGCGGAGGAAAAGATGGCGTCAGATAAAGCCTTGAGCTGGGTTTTCGCAGAAGAATTCGTCGAAGAAAACGAGCTTATTGCGCAAGCTCGCGAGGCTGCTACCGATTTGGGTGCTGATCCTGTCTCAACCGGAGTTGGTGCCGCCCTTCGTCTTCTGGCTGCAACCTGCGGCGCAAAAGCAGTTCTGGAGATTGGTACCGGTGCCGGTGTTTCTGGTCTCTGGCTACTCCAAGGCATGTCCTCGGATGGGGTTTTGACCACTATCGATCAAGAGGTTGAATTCCATAAGCACGCGCGCCGTGCTTTTACGGCAGCCGGGATTCCTTCCCAACGCACCCGCCTCATCGCGGGTCGAGCATTGGATGTTCTGCCCCGTATGGCTGCCCGCGGTTACGACATGATGGTGATTGATGCCCCCAACGCTGAAATCCCCGATTATTTGGATCATGCGCTCCGCGTGCTCCGCCCGGGCGGACTGATCGTGATCGTCCATGCCCTCTGGCATGACCAGGTTGCTGATCCTGCGCAGCGCGATGAGCAAACCGTCATGATGCGCGAGATTGCAAAGGTTCTGGGATCTTCTGAGGAGTTCATTCCCGCGATGCTCCCCGTTGGCGATGGCCTTCTTGCTGCAGTCAAACGACGCTGAACCAGGCCGCCTCTTCTCTCCTTCTTCTGGCGCCCGTAGATCTCGTTCTCACGATCTACGGGCGCCACTCTTTCTGATTCCCTTATACAACTGTCTTCGCATGTCTCACTTACTGGTACCGTTGGCGCCCCCGAGCACCCCGCATTAGTATGAAAAACATGTTTGGTACTTCAGCATCGCAGATGTGGTGGTGGCTCCCCTAAGGGCGAGCCTCCTTTGACGTACCTGGAGATGATCAAGGCTCGCTCATGTGGCGGGCCTTTTTCGTTGCGTTGGCCCGCCGAGGGCAAGGGATAGGAACACAATGACACACGCAGACACACCCCACGTGATCTCGCGCGAGGTGCGCTACCACCCAGACGGCGGCAAGCTTTTGGCGTACCTGTGCGAGAAGGGCTTGGTCCCCCAATCGGCCTCGGGCCACCCAACACGAGTCGTTCTGTTGGATAGCGCCGATATCGCTTCTAAGCAGCACCTCACCACCATTGCAGTTCTTGATACTTCAGCGTCAATTCAATGCGATGGAGACTACGTACGCGTCACTTCGACCAACCCGGTTGATGGCCAAAGCGCGCTCAATCAGGTCTGCGAGGCTCTCCCGAATGCTCTACGCGAACGGAAGGACACGCGTGCTCTCTTTGAGCTTCCTTCCCTCCGCGAAGACGAGGCCGATGAGGAAACACGTTTGAAAGAGCGCGCAACCATGGAGCCGCTGCGAGTTCTCACCGATACTCCCATCGATCACCCGCACCTACCTTTGGTCGCAGGAACCGTTTCTTTCGATTACCTCGCAACATACGAATCCCTACCCGATGTCGACGAGGGATTTAATTCCTGCCCTGATTACCTGTTCTTCCTTGCGCGAATCATCTTGGTCGTCAACCACCCTTCGCAAAGTGCCAACCTTGTCGGTGCTTCACTTGACCGTGATTCTCTTGAACAGCAGATCGATGCGCTTGCCCAGGCGATCGACCACGCTCCGCTGTCGACCGAGACTCCCACGGCCTCGGAAATGAAGATCGATCCTTCATCGCAGCCTCTTATTGCACGCCCAACCATCTCTGATGATGACTTTGAGGCTCTGGTTACGACCATGCAGGAGCACATCGCTGCTGGCGACATCTACCAAGTCGTTCCCTCGCGCGGTTTTATTGCAGATTGCCCGAATGCACTGAGAAGCTACCGCTTTTTGCGAGATGAGAATCCCAGTCCATACATGTTCTATATCGGCGCAGACGACTTCGAGCTTTTCGGTGCATCTCCCGAATCCTCGCTGCTTCATTCAGCAAAGGACGGAACGGTTGCAATTCGTCCGATCGCCGGGACACGCCCTCGAGGATTTGCCCCCGACGGCAGTATCGATCACGAACTAGATATCCGCTTGGAGCTTGAATTGCGTTCGGATGCGAAGGAAGTTGCCGAACACGTCATGCTCGTCGACTTGGCACGCAACGATGTCGCGCGCGTTTCACAACGAGGAACTCGTCGCGTTGAACAGCTCTTGCGCGTCGACCGATATTCTCGAGTCATGCACCTGGTGTCTGAGGTCAGCGGCACTCTGGCAGAAGATCTGCACCCCTTGGATGCTTTCCGTGCCTCGATGACCATGGGAACACTGACGGGCGCTCCAAAGCTTCGTGCGGCAGAGCTCATTCGCAACTACGAAGGTGAACGCCGCGGTTCATACGGCGGTGCTGTTGGTTACCTTCGAGGCGACGGAGAACTTGATACCTGCATCGTCATCCGTTCGGCATTCGTCAAGGATGGACAGGCAATCGTGCAGGCCGGAGCCGGAGTCGTTGCAGATTCTGTCCCCGCTCGTGAGGCCGAAGAAACCGTCCACAAGGCAAGCGCTGTTTTGCGCGCTTTGGCCGCTTCAACCGGTCGTCCGTTAGCTATTTCCTCAAATGCGGAAGAAAGCGAGTTCTAAGATGCGCGTGATTTTCCTAGATAACCGCGATTCTTTCGTCTATAACTTGGTGGATTTAACCGCCCGCGAGGCCGCAGTGCAGGTTTTCCGCAATACAACCCCAACATCGGCGCTTCTCAAGGCACTTGTTCCGACCGAAGCCGAGCGTGCCGCGGGAGAACGCCCACTATTGATTCTTTCCCCCGGTCCGGGACACCCCCGAGGCGCAGGAAACATGATGGACATCCTTGAGGTCGCCCTCCGCGAGAATATCCCAACCTTGGGGATTTGCCTGGGCTTCCAAGCAATGGTCGAGGCCTGTGGGGGAATCGTCGGCCCAGTAGGGGCAACCCATGGGCGCACCGACCGCATTGAGCTTACCGAGGCCGGTGTTGAAGATCCTGCTTTCTCCTCAATTGCAGAGGCGCCTCGTCCCGGTGACGATGCTGAGCACGGATATATTTCCGTCGCTCGTTACCATTCCCTGGGTACGCGTAGCCTTCCCGATGCTTTAGTTTCCTTAGCACACACCCGTGATGGGATTGTCATGGCTGCGCGTCACCGCAGTGCGCCGTGTATCGGTCTGCAATTCCACCCAGAATCGATCCTAACTCCGGCTGGGCCACTTCTATTGCGTGCTCTGCTGACTGACCTAACCCTATCCACCGCTACTAATTCAAGGAATTAACATGAGTGAGTCCTTTCTGCACCGCGCATTGAACGGTCACGTACTAGACCAGGAACAGGCACGTTCCGTTTTCGAGGAGATGTCACGCGGCGAACTCAGCGAAATTGAAATCGCAGCTTTCCTTGGAGCGCTTCACGCGCGCGGTGAACAGCCCAGTGAAATTGCAGGTGCGGCGGAAGCTTTCCGCTCAGCAGCACAACACTTCACAACAACGGCCCCCGACGTCATTGACGTCGTCGGAACGGGCGGTGACGGTGTCGGAACAATCAATATCTCGACGGCCTCGGCTTTCGTTGCAGCGTCCATGGGACTCAAGGTTGCCAAGCATGGTAACCGAGCGGTCTCCTCGAAGGCTGGAGCCGCAGACCTTGTTGAGGCCGCAGGTATCCCCCTAGACCTCTCCCCTGCCTCTTCAGCGAAGCTCCTAGAACGCACCGGTTTCTGCTTCTTATTCGCACAGAAGTATCACCCGGCAATGCGCTATGTTGCACCCGTGCGGGGCGCTTTGAAGAACCCGACAATCTTCAATCTCATCGGCCCCCTGGTCAACCCCGCACCACTGTCCTATCAGGTTCTGGGGGTCGGTAAACCTGAACTCCTCGATGTCGTTGCGAAGGCCTTGGCGTCCTTGGGCCTGAAGCATGCGTTGGTGGTTCACGGTAGCGGTACCGACGAATTCGCTGTCCATGGCCCCACAGAGATCCGCGAGATCACCCAAGAGGGTATTGCTTCATTTACTCTGACCCCTGAAGAACTGGGAATTACTCCTGCTCCACTCTCAGAGTTGGTCGGTGGGGATGCAGAAGAAAACCTGCGTCTGATCTCTGAGATCTTCGCCGGGAAGGGTGCGCCGGCACAACGAGAGGCCATCGCTGCGACAAGCGGTGCAATGCTCTATCTGGCGGGCAAAGCGGAATCTTTGAACCAGGGAACCGAATTGGCACTGTCTCAGCTCTCCAGCGGCGCAGTTGCCTCCCACCTGGACACCATCGTTTCAACCGCACGCGAACTGAAAGAGCAGGAGAATCAGTGAACCAGCCGTCTTTCTCTCCCATTTCCACGCGCTTGCGCGAAACCGGGACCGTCCTTGATTCGATCGTCGCTCAGCGTCGGACGCGTCTTCCTGAACTGCACGAGGCCTACGGACACATCGATCCCCTGACGCTTCCTCGCTCAACGCGCTCTTTTGAGGATGCACTACGCACACGTCGTTACGACGAGAAGGAAGGCTTCCAGCCTCGTCCCAGCGGCCCGGCAATCATCATGGAGTGCAAGTCCGCTTCACCAACTTTGGGCACAATTATCGAGGGCGCATATTCTCCACGACTCTTGGCTCGTGCCTACTCGCGCTACGCCGCAGCGATCAGTGTCTTAACAGAGCCCGACCGTTTTAACGGCAATTTCACTGATCTTGATGAGGTCAGAGATGAGGTTAACCAGCCTGTCTTGTGCAAGGACTTCATCATCGACCCCATTCAGATCACGGCTGCTCGCTCTCACGGGGCAGATGCGATCCTACTGATGCTGTCTGTTTTGGACGATCAGGACTACACAGAACTTTCCTTGGCAGCACATCGCCTAGGATTGGACGTCCTCACCGAAGTTGATAGTGAAGAAGATATGCGCCGCGCTCAGCGCTTGGGCGCACGCATTATTGGCATCAACAATCGCGACCTGCGCACGCTTCAGATCGACATCACCCGCACGCAGAAGCTGGCTCCCCTCGTTCCAAAGGGAGCAGTGATCGTTGGCGAGTCTGGCGTTCATTCACGCGATGATGTGATGACTCTTGCCCCTTACGTCGACGCGCTGTTGGTTGGCTCCTCGCTCTCGGGATCGGATGATCCTACGCAGGCAGCTTGGCAGATCACAGGCGGCCAGCCCAGTGCTGGCCATGACTTCCTCGAAGAAGTTGCGCTGCACACCTCGTGGAGGCCCTACTCCAGTGAGCGCCTCGGCGCAAAGACGGCGGGCACAAACGACGAAGAAACTCCCGAGCGCCCAACGAAACTTTCTCCCTACTTCGGACAATTCGGCGGACAATACGTTCCTGAACTTCTGATCCCCGCACTGGACCAGCTTGAAGAAGCCTTCGTCCAGGCTATTGACGACCCAACTTTCATCGAGGAGATCAATACTCTGCTCCATCAGTTCCTGGGCCGCCCCACCCCCGTCACAGAGCTTCGTAACCTTCCCGATGGCGGTGCTCGGATCTTCCTCAAGCGTGAGGATCTGGTCCACGGGGGCGCCCACAAGGGTAATCAGGTTCTGGGACAGGCTCTGTTGGCCAAGCGCATGGGTAAGACGCGCATCATCGCTGAAACCGGAGCTGGCCAACACGGGACCGCAACCGCAATGGTATGCGCGCTTTTGGGATTGGAATGCACGATCTACATGGGCGCGGTCGATGTTGTTCGACAGGCCCCAAACGTGGAGCGCATGGAACTCATGGGCGCAACTGTTGTCCCCGTGACCGCGGGCAGTGGAACCCTCAAGGACGCCGTTAACGAGGCACTGCGCGACTGGACAGCAACCTTTAAGACCTCGCACTACCTGTTGGGAACCGCGGCCGGCCCGCACCCCTTCCCCACAATGGTTCGCGAATTTCACCGCATTATTTCAACCGAAGCGCGTGCTCAGATCCTCGCGCAAACCGGGGCACTCCCCGACGCAGTTATTGCCTGCGTGGGTGGAGGCTCGAATGCAATCGGTATGTTCGCTGACTTTATTGACGACCCATCTGTTGCACTCTACGGTGTTGAACCTGCGGGCGAGGGGCTGAATTCCGGACACCACGGCGCGGCGATCCATGAGGGCAAGGTCGGTGTTCTTCACGGCGCGCGCTCCTACCTCATGCGCACTGACGAGGGACAAGTCGAAGAGTCCTATTCAATTTCCGCCGGCTTGGACTACCCCGGCGTCGGTCCACAGCACGCCTACTTAGCTGCGAGCGGCCGCGCTCACTACGTGGGAATTACCGATGACGAGGCCGTCAACGCCTTCATCGAGCTCTCGCGTCATGAGGGGATTATTCCGGCAATGGAGTCCTCTCACGCCTTGGCTTACGCCCTCAAGATGGCGCGTGAGCTCAAGGATACGGGCCACACCGAGGGACTGAAGACACGCGAGGGACACGTCCCCACACTGCTTGTGTGTCTATCCGGCCGAGGTGACAAGGACCTCGACCAAGTCCGCGAGCGCTTGGGAGGCTCCTTCTCTAGGGGCGGAGCCGTTGCCCGCGCCGCCGAGCTCGTTGCACAAGAACGTGCCGGTTCTGGAACCCATAGGACTCATTCCTACGATCTGGGTTCATCTAAGGAGGAACGATGACTCGCTACGCATCAATGTTTGAGCGCTGCGCCGCACAGGAACGCGGGGCAATCGTCCCCTTCGTGATGCTGGGTGACCCCACTCCTTCATCGTGCGAGGCCATCATCGAGGCCCTCATCGCCGATGGCGCAGATGCTCTGGAGCTTGGGATTCCCTTCTCAGATCCGGTCGCAGACGGCGTTGTTATTCAGGAAGCACACCTGCGGGCCCTACAGGCCGGTACTGCTATCGATGAGTGCTTCCGAATCCTTTCTCGCATTCGCGACTCACACCCCGATCTTCCCATCGGCCTGCTGGTCTACGCGAATGTGCCCTTCTCCATTGGGGTTGATCGTTTCTATGAGCTCTGTGCGCAGGCGGGAGTCGATTCGGTACTCATTCCAGATCTCCCGATCCGCGAGGGGCATCCATTTGGAGAAGCAGCACTCAAGTCGGGGATCGATAGCGTGTACATTGCTCCCCCATCGGCCTCGCCTCGCACCCTGAGCGACGTCGCGCACTCTGCACGCGGCTATGTCTACGCGGTGTCTCGCGTGGGCGTGACGGGCGCTGATCACGAGGCCTCGACCGTGGGCTTGCACGAGGCCGTCGCAAAGCTTCGTGAGGAAGCGGCTGCTCCCGTTCTCTTGGGTTTTGGAATTTCACGACCCGAACACGTGCGTGCCGCACTCCAAGCGGGAGCAGATGGTGCAATCTCGGGTTCAGCGATCGTACGCATCATCGCCGAGCACGCAGCAGAAATCGCGGAAGAGGAAAAGAACGGCACTCGCGATGCGCTGAACAAAACTCTTGCGCGGCTGGGTGAGTTCTTCGCACCGATGTACCAAGCGACCCTCAATCACGGAAACAACTGAGTCGTGGATATTCTTCCCGCCCTTGATATTGCCAATGGCCGGGCCCTCACGCACCGTAGGGCTGACGGAGGTGAGGACTCGACCAGTGCTGATCCCTGCGAGGTTGCGCGTTCCTTCGCCGCTCAGGGCGCTCGCTGGATTCATCTGGTCGATATTGATGCGGCCTTTGAGCGAGGAAGCAACTCAGATGTGCTTTCTGAGGTGATTTCTGAGCTTGCCGGATCTGGAGCATCCGGCTCAGGCATGCACACCCCTGAATGCCGCATCGAGTGGTCTGGTGGTGTACGCAGCGGGGAGGATATCGAAGCTGCACTTCAGGCAGGTGCTGATCGCGTCAATCTGGCTTCTCAAGCCTTGGTTGATATCGATCGGGTTCGCACTTTGATCGCCGAGTTCTCCGGGCGCCTCAATATCTGCATTGACGTAGAGGGCGATCGAATTCGTCCACGAGGCGTTGATGGGGACGCGGGAAACCTTTGGGAAGTCTGCCGCGCTCTAGATCTTGCGGGTGTGCAGCGCTACGTCGTCACCGAGCGCCAACGAGACGGGGCACTTATGGGACCGCCCGTAGACCTACTCAGAGATCTACGGGCGAAAACACCTACGCTTTTGGTTGCCTCAGGAGGAATCCGTCATGTCGAGGATATCCACACCTTGAGGCGTGAAGGTTATCTGGATGGAGTGATTGTTGGCAAGGCTCTCTATGTCGGAAGTCTGACTCTTAAGGAAGCCCTGAGTGCTTCACAGAGCGTTAGCTAAGGCCTGAGCCAGTTCCTGTGCTTCGTCAGCGCTGAGTTCGATGACCAGACGGCCACCGCCTTCGCTGGGGATACGCATGACAATCCCACGACCCTCTTTTTCTGCCTCGAGGGGGCCATCTCCGGTTCGCGGCTTCATAGCTGCCATGTTCGTTTCCCTTCTGAACGCCGGGTATTAAATACCGCTAAAAACACATTTATTCTACCGAGAATGCCGTGATTTAGTAAGGGATTGAATTATTTGTGTCCAATTACTATTTCCACAGCTTCTTCGGGGCTATCGACCACGTGCAAAAGTTGAGGGTCATTACTTGAAAGCATTCCCGATTCCTTCATGGTCGAGTTAATCCATTGAACTAATCCGCCCCAATAGTCGCGCCCAACCAAAACGATCGGGAAGGAATGCACCTTACCGGTTTGCACCAAGGTTGCAGCCTCAAACAGCTCATCCATGGTGCCAAAACCACCCGGCATAGCGATAAAGCCCGAGGAATACTTCATGAACATGGTCTTGCGGGCAAAGAAATAACGGAAATTAATTCCAACATTGACCCATTCATTCATTCCCTGCTCGTGGGGAAGCTCGATTCCCAAGCCGACGGAGGTTCCGCCCGCTTCCCACGCGCCTTTATTTGCCGCTTCCATAATTCCCGGTCCGCCACCGGTAATCACGGCAAAGCCCGCCTGAACCAATAGGGACCCAATGGAGCGCGCACGCTCCCAATCTTCGCTTCCAGCAGGGGTACGAGCCGATCCAAAAACCGACACTGCTGGACCCAACTCCGCAAGCGCTCCAAAACCTTCAACGAACTCCGACTGGATACGAAGCACCCTCCAGGGGTCCTCGTGCAGCCAATCGGCAGAAGACTGGGGGCGCAGCAGTCCGGTATCGGATGTTTCGCGGGGGATCTTTCCTCCGCGAAGGATCACTGGGCCTCGACGATAGGAGGAATTCTGGTGTGTGTGTTCCATGGGGTCCTTCACTTACGGGGAGAAATCAAGAGGGGGTCAAATTGAGTCGTGATCACAAGGCTGCCAGTGAGCAGCTGCTGGCGCATCGACGCCAAGGAGTCTTTGAGCTCGGGGGTCATGAGCGCCTCATGAGCAGCGAAAGGAGCCAACGTCACGCCGTTATTATCAAGAGAATCGATGACCGCATTCGTTGAGAAATCGTTTCCTCGTGCCGAAGTAATAGCCTCGGTAGCATGGTCCTTCGTGGTCGTAGTGACCGCCGTAATGACCTGGGGAAGATCACTGGGAAGATCATCACCCATCCACACCAAGCGCTGGGCCGAGCTATTTCCAGCCGCCTCAAGTGATTGGAGCGCACCCTGGTTCCCACCATCTGCGAAGGGAACCAAAATATCTGCACCCGCAGCAAGTGCCTTGGACGCTGCGTCCTTAATGCTTGCCGGATCATCGTTTCCGGTGAAGGTTCCGCGCATGCGGGTGGTATCCCATCCCTCGAAGCGGATCGATGTCCCATATGAGAGGTTGTAGGCATCGACTCCCTGCGCAAAGGCATCCATCAGTGCTTGGCGGCCGCTGGTTTCAACCCCACCAAATCCGGCAATGGTTCCAGTCGTCGTCAAACCGGCGGAAGCATAGCCGGCCATATAGGCACCCTGGGTTGCGCGCGAGACAACAGCCTTGCCATTACTGAGCTCAACAGTCTTATTTGCTGATTCGAAACCAGAATTAACGGTAATAAAGCGAACTGACGAGTTTTTCTTTGCCGCCTGAGTGATGGCCTGGGTCATTCCCTGACCTTCGGAGACAACAATGGTGCATCCGCCCTTGAGAAGGCCATCCAATTCACCTTCGCCGGTGGCAAATTTTGCCTCCCCTCCGATTTCCGAGGCCGCCTGCGAAATCGCCCGTTTCGCCGGCGTCTGCGAGGTCGCGCTATCCCACCCAGCTGCGTCAGAAATTCCGCACAGTTGAGTTTGAGCATGTGAGGCAGGGGCTGAGGAACAGCCGGCAAGGAGAAGCAGCAAAGCGCTTGTTGCTGCGCATAGGTGTGCACGCGCGTGTCGAGTCATGCTCTTCATCCTAAAGGAGTTCTTCCTCTCCGCTCTGCGTCAACTGGTCAACCACGTGTTTCACATCCTGCGCGCGATGACGGTCAACCACCAAGATTGCGTCCTCTGTAGCGATGACAGCCATATTCGGCGCTCCAACCACAACAATCTTTTGGCCGGTCAAAGATCGGACAAATGAACCAGGCGATTCAATCCGAAGGGCCTGACCTTCAGAGCTAATCTGCGCAAGCGCATCAAAATCACCTACATCGGTCCATCCCATATCCGTCGCTGGAACAACAGCCACTCCCCCCTCAGAGGCAAGCGGTTCGGCGATGGCGTGATCGATGGCAATCTTCGTGAGCGCCGGCCATTCTTCGCTGAGCGTTGTGGCAAAACTATCTCTTCCCCATCGGCTTCCAATCGCACTCAGATGCGTATCCATATCGGGATGAAAACGCGTCAGTGCACGAGCGAGAGTCCCTGCGGTCATGATGAACATTCCGGCGTTCCACAGGTAGCCCTGTTCGCAGTAATGCTTCGCAGTCTCTTCATCCGGTTTCTCAACGAAAGAGCGCACGATAGATCCCTTTTCGGGAGACTCCATTTCAAAGGGTTCTCCCGGTGCGATGTAGCCATAGGCTGTCGAAGGAGTCAGCGGCTTGAGGCCAATCGTGACAACGTAGCCCTTCTGAGCAACTTCCAGCGCACCTTCCACGCAGTCAAGAAGAACCTGAGGATGGGTAATCGCGTGGTCGGCAGCGAAGGAAGCAATCGGAGCCTCGTCACCAAAGCGCTGGCGAATGACATAAGCCGCCAACCCGATAGCGGGCATCGAATCGCGTCCTTGAGGCTCGACAAGAACAGTGACATCAAGTCCCTGGGGGATCTGAGCACGAACGGCTTGTTCATGTGCACGCCCCGTGACAATCGTGAAAGAAGCGGCAATTGGAGCCAGACGGTCAATGGTCTCTTGGAGCAAGCTCTTTCCACTCATGCGAAGGTCAAGCAGAAATTTCGGCCGATCCTTACGCGACAGAGGCCACAGCCTAGAGCCCACTCCCCCGGCGGGAATAATGACGTGAAGTCGATTCATACTTCTCAGTGTAATAAAAAGGGAGGCTTACCAAACGGCAAGCCTCCCTTAAGCGAAGTGAGATCACTCAGCAGATTCTTCAGCAGCCTCGGCGGGTGCTTCCTCTTCCTCAACCTCGACGACCTCTTCGGAAACCGTGACAACGACGGTCTCGGGATCGAGCTCGGAGACGACGCCCTCGGGGAAGGTCACATCGGCGACGCGAACGGCAGTGCCGGCCTCGACACCGGTGATGTCAACCTCGATGGACTCGGGGATAGCGGTGGCGGGAGCCTTAACCAGCAGTGCGAACTCTTCCTGAGTGTGCTGGGTGCCGGCTGCGGGCTCACCGATGATCGAGACGGGAACCTCAACGTCGACCAGTTCGCCGGCCTTGACGGCCAGGAAGTCGGCGTGGAGCAGAACGCGAGAGACGGGGTGACGCTGAACTTCCTTCACCAGAGCAAGCTGCTTCTTGCCCTCGATGACCAGCTCAAGCAGAGCGTTCTTCTGGCCACGGACAGCCAGGAAGAGCTCGTGAGCGGGGAGATCAACGTGAACGGGCTCGCCGCCGTGACCGTAAAGGACACCGGGGACCAGGCCTGCGCGACGTGCGCGACGTGCTGCACCCTTACCAAATTCAGAACGGGTCTGTGCGACCAGCGTGGGGTTGCTCATGAGAGCCTCCTTCAAATAGTTCATTCCACGCACCGGCGCTAGGAATCTGAAGGATAACCCTACAGAAAGCCCTGTCGATAACGGCGCTTTCGCGCCCTCGCCGGAGCAACCTAGCCAGAATAGCGCGTTTTGAGGCCTCAGGCGACCCCATCAAAGAGAGATGTGACCGATCCATCGTCGAAAACCTCACGGATTGCACGTGCAAGCAGCGGAGCAATCGGCAGGATTGTCAGATTATCGAAGCGCTTCTCAAGCGAAATCGGCAGGGTGTCAGTAACGATCACTTCCTGCGCACCGCATTCGGAAAGACGCTGAGCTGCGGGATCAGACAAAATGCCGTGGGTTGCAGCAACGACAACAGACGCGGCACCCGCGTTCATCACAACCTTAACGGCCTCGGAAATGGTGCCGGCGGTATCGATCATGTCATCAACCAGCACACACTGCTTACCCGCAACATCACCAACGACACGGTTAGCAACAGCGACATTGGGACGGGTGGTATCACGAGTCTTGTGGACAAAGGCCAGAGGGCATCCACCCAACTTTGCTGACCATTTCTCTGCGACACGAATACGACCGGCATCGGGCGAGACCATGCAGACATTGGACAGATCAACGCGCGAGCGCACGTAGTCAACCAAAACGGGCATTGCCCAGAGGTGGTCAACCGGACCGTCGAAGAAGCCCTGTTCCTGCGAAGCATGCAGGTCAACGCTCATGATGCGATCCGCACCTGCCGTCTTATACAGATCAGCAATAAGTCGGGCAGAAATAGGTTCGCGCCCCAGGTGTTTCTTATCCTGGCGCGCGTAGGGGTAATAGGGTGCGACTGCGGTGATGCGCTTGGCCGACGCTCGCTTCGCTGCATCGATCATTAAGAGCTGTTCCATCAGCCACTTATTCACTTCACCGGTATGCGATTGCAGGACGAAGACATCCGCACCACGTACTGATTCGTTAAAACGAACGTAGGTTTCCCCACTGGCAAAGTCGTAGGCGGTCGTCGGAGAAACTCCGCAACCCAACTCTTCGCCAACCTGCTGGGCGAGTTCAATGTGTGCTCGACCCGATACAAGAACCAGACGCTTTTCACCGCTGGTTACCAGCCCCGTCATGCGGTATGTCCCTCCCGTTTATGCGGACTTTTTTCGTCGAGCAGTAACCTTATTCACCGTTCGATCGAAGTAAAAGGCGCTACTATCGTATCGCCTTCTAGGCGTGTGTTACTGACCCAGGCGGCAGGCACTCGGCACCCCGGCCCGACCTGCGCATTCGTCAGTGTTGTTCCCGGGCCAATTTCACAGCCCGTAGCGATCTGGGTACGACCGCGCAGAACAGTATTGGGATAGATCGTCGTATCTGCATCAATGCGGACATCGCATTCGATCCACGTGCTTGAGGGATCCACAATGGAAACGCCTGCACGCATATGTTCCATGCAGATCCTACGGTTCATCTCTGCGGCCAATTCAGCAAGCTGCACCCGGTCATTGCAGCCCTGCGCCATCCATTGATCATCAAGAACAACACCGTTTGTCACGCGGTCTGCCTGATATGCCTGGGCAAGAACATCCGTGAGGTAAACCTCACCCTGATTGTTATTGGTCCCAACGTGCATCAATGCATCACGAAGGAACTCACCATCAAATGCATAGATCCCGGCATTGATTTCGCGGATCTGACGCTCTGCTTCAGATGCATCTTTTTGTTCGACAATCCGGCAGACATCACCGCTGGCATCATCACGAATAATCCGCCCGTAGCCGGTGGGATCATCGACAATTGTCGTCAGCACTGACACTGTTGCACCACGCTCATCATGAGAGCGAACAAGAGCATTCAGGGTATCTGCATCAAGCATGGGGACATCGCCGTAGGTCACCAAGATCGTGCCCGAAAGACTATGACCGCGGCGCAGAAGTTCGTCGAGTGCACATTGCACCGCACGACCGGTTCCGGGAATATCATCCTGGTCTGCAATGATCACATCGGGGTTATTGCGCAGGATTTCAGCAGCGACAAGTTCACGCTGGTGACGGACAACCGCGACAAGATGATCGGGGTGAGTCCCCGCAGCTGCGTGCAGCGCGTGACCGATCATTGAACGCCCGACAACTGGATGAACAACCTTGGGGAGGGAAGACTTCATTCGGGTTCCGGCGCCGGCGGCCAGAACAATCACTGCTGTGGGAGTAGTCATGTCGCCCTTTCACGCGCGCTCACTGTGAGCTCCGCCCCTAGGATTCGAACCTAGACTAAAGGCACCAAAAACCTCTGTGCTGCCGTTACACCAAGGCGGAAGGACACATAGATTGTGCCATAAACACACCGTGTTATGCCATCTAGAACCTACGACACAGTGTGAGTGTACGGTTAAGACATGGCCGAGAAGCGAATGAGAATGAGCGCTTTTGCGCGTCGCGAGCAATTGGTTGCTGTGGGACGTGCGACTTTCGCCTCAAAAGGATTTGACGGCACCAGTGTCGAGGAAATTGCCGCTCACGCAAAGATCTCAAAACCCGTTATCTATGAACATTTCGGGGGAAAAGAAGGCCTCTACGCCGTCATTGTGGACCGAGAAGTCCAAGCCCTCATGAGCGCGTTGGAAGCCGCTCTAGATTCCCATAAGCGCCCGCGAATGATCCTTGAGGATTCAGCACTCGCCCTGCTGAGCTACATCGAATCTCATACGGATGGTTTCCGAATCCTGGTGCGTGATGCCCCGCAGAATTCGACATCCGGCTCTTACTCTTCACTGCTTGGAGATGTCGCCATTAAGGTTGAGCACCTCTTAGCCGAGCAGTTTTCTCATGCGCATATGGATCCCAAATGGGCGCCCCTCTATGCGCAAATGCTTGTCGGCCTGATTGCACAGGTGGGCCAGTGGTGGCTTGACGAGCGTCGAATGAGCAAGGAAGAAGTCGCTTCACACGTCGTGAACCTTGTGTGGAACGGTATGCGCAATCTGCGCCCCTCCCCCATCCTCATGACTTCCGCGGACGAGGCCAAGTAGCAGTTCTCCCGCTACAGACGCGCGGCCTCGGGAAAATAAACGGAAAGGCCACCGTCGGAAACCGGGAAAGTTGCCCACCCATCTTCTTCGATAACGACGGCCGGGTGCTCGCCAATAGCGCACACCCAGGTCTCACCCGCGCGCCAGTTCCCGAGGAATAAGCGCTTCTCAGCAGCAAGGCGGTCTGAAAGGATGACGGCGCAGCCAGTCGACGGGTCTCCTTCGATTCCCTGACGAGAAAAACCCACAACATCGGGATCATCAAATGCATCGAACTGCGGGCCTTGGGCAGCAGCCTTCCGTACACGCATGAGGAAGGGTAATTCACTCACAGCGGGTAGAGAGTCGCCGTTGCCCAGAAGATCTCCCCAAAAAACGCAGGGCACTCCACTATCACGCAGCAGGATCAAGGCGTAGGCAGAGAGCTTGAACCAGGGCGCAACGGTAGACTCTAGCGACTGTCCCGGTTGTGTGTCGTGGTTTTCCACGAAAGTGACGGCCGCTTCTGGACGAGTCCCAACCAGGGTATTGGCAAAAAGCTGTGAAAGATCAAAATTCCCATCCGAGACAGAAGCCTCGTGGAAGCGAAAATGCAATGGGACGTCAAAGAGCGCAACGTTGGGGACTCGGTCAAGGTACGAGCACAGCTGCCCCACGTCGTAGCTCCAATACTCCCCTACAGCGGGAAGAAGTTTGCCGGTCGCTTCACGTAAATTTGGCAGCCAGCGCGCAAAGAAATCTGAACCGATGTGTTTAACAGCATCCAAGCGCAGGGCGTCGACACCCGTAGTTTCGATGTACCAGCGGCCCCAACGATCTAATTCCTCATTAACCTGCGGTGAAGAGACATCAACATCGCAGCCCATGAGGTAGTCGTAGTTGCCCAGCTCCTCACCGGCAGTCGGGTCCCATTCTTTACCATCAAAAAGCCAGACAGCGTTACTCTTCGTGTTTTCGTCCCAATCGATACCGTTGAAACACCGCCAATCCCATTGGAAATCGGAGTAGGCTCCAGCCCGGCCTGGAAAAGTAAAACGAGTCCATGCGCGGATCGTCTCTTCATCGGAGATCACCTGCATTCGGTTTCCCGGATCAACCCTGCGCGCTCGAACTTCCTCAGTCTCATCACCGCCCAGGCGATGGTTAAAGACAATATCGGCACCCACGTGGATACCCGCTGCGTGAAGGGCATCGATGGCGCTCAGATACTCTTCCTTTGTCCCGTACTTTGTGGCGATGCTTCCCTTTTGGTCGAACTCGCCCAGGTCATACATGTCGTAGACGCCGTAGCCGACATCTTCGCGTCCCTTATAGCCCTTATAGGCGGGCGGAAGCCAGACACCTTCAATTCCCAGATCCGCAAGGTCCTGTGCTGTGGCGGCAATGCTTCTCCACAGGCTTTGATCAGCAGGGAGATCCCACGCGAAGGCTTGCAAAAGCAAATGATCGTGAAAATCTTGAGGCTGTGTATCTGATGCGGTGTGTTCTTCGCTCACACCTTTATCCTGCCAGCCTCTCTTGTGTGCCGCGAGTCAACCACGCACAAGTGGAACTAGAACGATCGATAACGGAACAGCAAATCCACGACAACAGCATCGCAAGGAAGCGAATAAGACTGGTGGGTGCCACCCGTAGGCGACACCCACCAGAAGTTCCAGGCCGCGACTACTGTATGCATTCCACAGCAAGCGAGGCTTCGGGAATCACTCAGATCCCAATCGCCGCACCGAATTCGGACTTAATCGTCTCCAAGCGCTCGCGAGCCTGCGCCCAGGGAACTTCTGCTCCCTCTTCGACGGGGATTACCACTTCGAGATAGCACTTGAGCTTGGGTTCTGTGCCCGAAGGACGGGCAATCACGCGGTCGCCGGCAGTAGTGGTGACCATGAGCGCATCCGTCCCCGGAAGGCCATCCCACCCCTTCGACAGGTCCACGACGCCTTCAACCTCAGAACCGGCAAGGGTTGTCGGGGGCTGAGAACGCAGGCGCTGCATGCCCTCTGCGATCAGCTCGAGGCGATCAACACGGAAGGTCAGCGGCGCGGTCACATGCAGGCCATAGAGCCTTGCCATGCGCTCGAGTTCATCCTTCGCCGTGCGTCCTTGGCTCTTGAGCATAGCGAACAAGGAAGCGGCAACAACCGAGGTGGCAATGCCGTCCTTATCGCGCACGCGCGAGGGATCGGGGCAAAAACCGATGGCTTCTTCATAGCCGAAGTAGAGCCCCGGAACGCGTGCGATCCACTTGAAACCGGTGAGCGTGTGCTGGTATTTCAGGCCGTGTCCCTGAGCAATCTTGCCCAGCAAACGCGAGGAAACGATCGAGTTTGCGAAGACCGCATCCTCGGGGGCGCTTCCTGCGAGGAACTCGCCCAGCAGCGAACCCGTTTCATCACCGGAAAGCTGACGCCAACCGGTCGACGAGGCTTCATCGGGAACCGCGAGCGCACAGCGGTCAGCATCTGGGTCAACCGCGATGATGAGGTCAGAACCACTTACGCGCGCATGTGCAATGGCCAGATCCAGAGCGCCGGGCTCCTCGGGGTTCGGGAAGGAGACGGTCGGGAAGTCGGGGTCCGGTTCCACTTGCTCTGCAACGAGGCTGACGTTGGTAAAGCCGGCCTCGTTGAGCACCTGCTGGGTCAGGGCTGCACCCACACCGTGCATAGCGGTCAAGGTGATGGCCAGATCTTCCTTGATTTCCGGGCTTCCCTGAGCCAGAGAAGAGGCACGAGCAATGTAGTCCTCGCGAGGATCCACATTGACGATCAGCTCATCGTTCTGGGCGATCTGATCAGCGAAAGGAGCCGAAGCAATCGCGGACGCAATCTCGGCATCGAAGGGAGAAACGATCTGGACGCCCTGACCGGCACCGGTCACGACGGTTCCGCCCAGGTAGACCTTGTAGCCGTTGTCACGAGGCGGGTTGTGCGATGCGGTGACCATGATGCCCGCGTCGGCATCCAGCTCGCGCACTGAGAATGCAGTGAGCGGGGTGGGGTTTTTCAGTGGAAGCAAGAGCACTTCGCATCCTGCTGCTGAGGCCACGCGCGCGGCTGCATTGGCGAAATCAACTGATCCGTAGCGGGCATCGCAGCCGATCACAACGCGCGGAGCGCGAGTTGCATGCTTGAGGAGAACCGCGCACAAGCCAGCGGTTGCACGGATGACAACCGCAAGATTCATTCGCGATTCGCCCGGGCCAATTTCACCGCGCAGGCCGGCAGTGCCGAACTGCAGGGGACCATTCATGGCACGCCCCAATTCGGCAAGTGCGCTCTCATCGCCTGCGCGCGCTGCCTCAACGGCAGAGGCAAGTTCAGCCGCGGTTGCCGGATCCGGATCGTGATCAACCCACTGTTGGGCACGTTCAATAAGGTTCATTTTTCCCCCTGAGTTAGTCTTCAAGACCAGCAAGAATTGCTGCGGTTGCAGAAACACCCAAACGGTTTGCTCCGGCATTGATCATGGCGACAGCGGTCTCTGCATTGCGGATACCGCCCGAGGCCTTCACTCCCACATTCTCACCCACGGTTTGACGCATCAGCTCAACGGCGTGAACCGAGGCACCACCCGCGGGGTGAAAACCGGTCGAGGTCTTGACGAAATCAGCACCGGCTGCGACCGCCGCGCGGCACACGGCAACGATTTCTTCATCGGTGAGCGCTGCGGATTCGATGATGACCTTCAAGATCTTGCCGGCAGGAATCTCAGCGCGAACTGCGCGGATCTCATCTTCGACCTGATCGAACTTGCCTTCTTTTGCCAGGGCAATATTGATGACCATATCGATCTCGTCGGCACCATCGGCAATAGCCTGCTTGGCTTCGTATGCCTTGACATTCGGCTTGACTGCCCCCGAAGGGAAGCCCACGACGCACGCCACTTTCAGTCCCTGAAGAACATCAAGGGGAAGCATGGAAGGAGACACGCACACCGAATATGTGCCAAAACGTGCACCTTCCTCAACGATCCGCGCGACGTCTTGGTGTGTTGCCTCGGGCTTGAGGATCGTGTGATCAATGATCCGCGCAACGTCAGTTTTCTTCATATTTATTCCTTGTCTTTCCTCAGATCTGGGCCAGAGGAAGCGCGATCTCCATCATCTGAGTGAAAGCGGTCTGACGTTCTTCCGCGGTGGTTTCCTCACCGGTCACCAGCGAATCAGAGACGGTAAAGATACCCAGAGCCTCAACCCCGGCATCGGCAGCGGTCGCGTACAGGCCAGCAGTTTCCATTTCAATGGCCATGATGCCCATCTTCTGCCAACGATCGTTAAAGGTCGGATCAGCATTGTAGAAAGTGTCCGAGGAGAGGACGTTACCCACGTGGGTGGTCACTCCCTTTTCCTTTGCATTCTCGCGCACTGCCTCGATCAGGCGGTAGGAACCGATGGGGGCATAGGTTCCCGGGATGTTGTACTGATCGATGAAGTTCGAGTTCGTGCACGCTCCCTGAGCGATGACGACATCGTAAAGGTTGATTCCCGGCTGCAGTGCGCCACACGTACCCACACGGATGAGCTTTGTACAACCAAAGACGTGAATCAGTTCCCACGCATACAGCGAGATCGAAGGAATACCCATACCCGAGCCCATCACGGATACCGGGGTGCCCTGGTAGGTACCTGTGAAGCCCAGCATGTTACGCACCGCGTTAAATTGCTGCGCATCTTCAAGGTAGGTTTCGGCAATGAACTTGGCGCGAAGCGGATCTCCGGGCAGCAAGATGGTCGGCGCAATTGGGGCCGTCGGGTTGATATGCGGTGTCGATTTCATGGTTGTCCACTCCAATGCGGTTGGTGTTCTGTCAGTTGCTCGTTGCCTCACAGAGGCAGTTCTAGTTGTCTGTCTTCTTAGCCCACGCGGTCCAAAATAATGTTGCGAGCAGACGGAGCAGTATCGCTGATAGCCACTCCCCCGTCCAGCGCTTCAAGAGCGCGGGGAATGCGCCATTCATCGTCGGTGTGCAAGGTGAAAAGCGGCTGGCCTGCCCTGACCTGATCACCGGGCTTGGCGTGGATTTCGATACCCGCACCAGCCTGTACCGGATCGTCCTTGACTGCTCGTCCGGCACCTAGCCTCCACGAGGCCACGCCCACACTGAGCGCATCCATTTCGGAAATGAAGCCATCGGCCTCGGCAGTGACAGTGTGGGTCAGCGTTGAGGTCGGCAGCGTGGCATCGGGGTCTCCGCCCTGCTCGCGGATCATTGCGCGCCAGGTATCCATCGCACGGCCGTCCTTAAGCGCGGCCTCAACGTCGACGTCGCTCTTACCGGCCATAGAAAGCATGGTGCGGGCAAGTTCAACGGTCAATTCGACGACGTCCGCGGGACCGCCACCGGCCAAAACCTCAACGGATTCTTCGACCTCGAGCGCATTACCGACCTTGAGTCCCAGTGGGGTCGACATATCGGTGAGTAGCGCCTGGGTTTTCACACCGGCATCGCGGCCTAGGTCCACCATGGTGCGCGCCAGTTCGCGAGCGTTATCAATGTCCTTCATGAAAGCGCCGCTGCCAACCTTGACGTCCAGAACCAAGGAATCAGTTCCCTCGGCGATTTTCTTCGACATGATCGAAGAAGCAATGAGGGGAATGCAATCCACAGTCGAAGTGATGTCACGCAGCGCGTAGAGCTTCTTATCTGCCGGAGCCAGGCCCGCTCCAGCCGCGCAAATAACAGCGCCGCAGCCTTCGCCCAACTGATGGTAGATCTCTTCGTTGGACAAAGATGCACGCCAGCCGGGGATGGCCTCGAGCTTGTCCAAGGTTCCGCCCGTGTGACCGAGGCCTCGGCCGGAAAGCTGCGGGACTGCGACTCCGAAGACCGCAACAAGCGGGGCAAGTGGAAGGGTGATCTTATCGCCCACGCCACCGGTTGAGTGCTTATCAGCGGTTACGCGGGAAATACGTGCAAAATCCATACGCTCGCCGGAATCAATCATGGCCTGAGTCCACGTCACGATTTCTTCACGGTCCATTCCGCGCAGGAACACAGCCATGGCTAGGGCAGCCATTTGCTCGTCTTTCATCACCCCGCGCGTGTAGGCATCAATGGTCCATTGAATCTCTTCAGTGGACAGTTTCCCGCCATCACGCTTCACGCGAATGACGTCGACGGCATCAAACTGTTTCATGATGTCCTTCCTGGGTGTTGTTTTCAGAGAATGTCTGGCGGGCGCACACCATCAGTTAACGCGCGCCCGCCATAGTCATTAGTCTTCGTTAAATCGTGCTGAAGGCACTTCGGTCAGGTCGTGGGGGCCAAAAGCTCCCGGTAACACCTGCTTCATGGTCATGACACCCTCTGGCATCAAAACCAAGCAGTCATTACCACCGTGCTCAAAAATGAGCTGACGGCAACGACCACAGGGAGCAACCGGCTCACAATTCCCGTTCACCGCAACGACCGCCGCGAGACGACCGCCGCCGGAGCGCACCATCTGCGAAACCATTCCGCATTCAGCGCACAGTGTGACACCGTAACCGGCGTTCTCTACGTTGCAGCCCGAATAGGTCTGCCCGTCTGTCGTCAGTCCAGCTGCGCCAACGGGAAATCCGCTGTACGGGCAGTAGGCCTGTTCCATCGCCGAAATTGCAAGATCCTTGAGTTCTTCCCAGTTGATGTCCATGAGACGTTCCTTCTACCTAGCCGTCGATCACTTCGTGTAAGGAACGTTTTCGGCTGCCGGCGGACGCGACTTTCCAACGAATCCAGCGACCGCAATGATGGTCACGATGTAAGGAATCATCGAAATTAAATCCGAAGGAATGGACTGCTCAAGGTTGGGCAGCAGGCGCGCGAGGGCCTGAGCGAAACCGAACATGAGTGCTGCACCCATAGCACCGATCGGGTGCCATTTACCCAAAATCATTGCGGCAAGGGCGATGTAGCCGTTACCTGCGGAGATATTGTCGGTAAAGGACAGGTTCGAACCGATGGTGAAGAATGCACCGCCCAATCCCGCAAAACCGGAAGCAAGGATGGCATTGAGGGTTCGCGTGCGATTGACGTTAATGCCGACGGTATCGGCTGCTCGCGGGTGCTCACCACAGGCGCGAAGGCGCAGGCCCCAGCGCGAGCGGTAAAGGTAAACCGCCAAGAAAATCACCGTGGCGTACATCAGGTACACCAAGATATTGTGGTTGAAGAGCACGGGGCCAAGAATTGGGATCTCACCTAGGAGCGGGATTTTGATGTCTGGGAGCGAGAACCTGTTGGTGTTGAACAGCTCGGCCTTCTTCGTCATCCACGTTCCGTAGAAGAAAGTCGTCAGACCCGCTGCCAAGACGTTCAAGACCACACCGACGATGATCTGATCCACGCCATACTTGACCGAGAAGAGTGCCAAGAGGCAGCCAAGGAAGGCACCCGCGATCGGCGCTGCGATCAGGCCCGCCCATGAAGTCTGGAAGTACGAGGCAGCCATGACGCCTGCGAAAGCTCCCAAGAGCAGGTCACCTTCAATGGCGATATTGACAACGCCAACACGTTCCGAAACAACGCCCGAAAGTGAACCGAAGATCAGAGGCGTTGAAATTGCAACGGTCGAATACAGTGTCGAGGTCAGTGTCACGACACCGCTCGAACCCGAACCTGCATAGATCAGGAATCCGAAGACCGTTGCAATCCCGGCGATAATCATCATGGTGACATCAAGCCAACGCGGATTCTGACGGCGTGCCCATACCGAGTAGATCGACCACATGGCCACCACAAGAGTCAACGCTGTCAGCACCAGAAGGATAGGACGTCCGGGGGTGACAATATCGTCAATATTGAGCCTCTGGGACTTGTCATTGAGGCGGATGGTGACGTCGCCGCTGACCTTGACAACGAAAAGAATCTGCAGAAGGGCTGCCAGAACGTAGACAACTGGCATCTTCCATGAACGCTTGAGTTGAACGTCATTCATTGTTTGCGTCTGGCTCATCGTGCCTCTCCTTCCGAATCGGTGGAGGCGCCATCGACGACGGCATCGCCGCCTTCAGACGCTGCGTTTTCTTTCACTGCCGAGGCCGCGGCCGGGCTCTTCCCGTCCTCTTCAGTGTGATCATCGCTCAGTTCAGCGAGCTCAGCGCGCAAGCTCTTCTTGGTTTCCTTGGGCAGGTGGAAGAGCCAGCGAACAAGCATGGGGGCTGCAATGAGCAGGACGATCACTGACTGGAGAATCAGGATCATATCGATCGGGACGCCCTTGGCCTGCATGGTGTAGCCACCTGCTTTAAACGCGCCGAAAAGAATGCCTGCGCCCAGAGTGCCCAGGGGCTTGTTCCGACCCAAAAGAGCAACCGTGATAGCGTCAAAGCCGATGGTGCCAGTGATATCGCGCGAGACATAACCAACCGTACCCAAGGCCTCGTTTGCGCCAGCAAGACCAAGGAAGGCACCTGAGAGGGCCATGGTGATTGCGGTAATCTTCCCAACCGAAATTCCGGCGGTACGGGCGGCCTCGGGATTGGCACCAACAGCTCGGATTTCAAAGCCCAAGGTCGAACGCTCAATGATCCACCAGAAAATGATGACCGCAAGGAGCGCGACGAAAACACCCATGTGAATCTTGAAGGGCGCATCGAGAATGCGAGCGAAAGCGGCTGAGTCCGCAACCTTCGGAGTTTGAGGTTGATTAGAACCCGGGACCTGCCACGATGGCTCCGAAAGGATATAGCCCAGCGCCAGGGCGGCGATCGAGTTCAACATGATGGTAACGATGACTTCGTTAGCGCCGGTCTTTGCTTTGAGTACGCCGGCGATTCCGGCGTAAAGAGCACCGGCGACCATCGCTGCAAGAAGAGCGACAAGGGTGTGAATAACGGGAGGCAAGTCCATTGCGAAGCCAACCCACACAGCGGCAAGAGCACCGAAAATAATCTGACCTTTTCCGCCGATGTTGAACAACCCTGCGCGGAAACCCAGAGCCAGACCCAAACCGCCCAGCACCAGGGGGATTGAGAAGAACAGGGAATCTGTCAGCGGCTTGATCTGACGTTGGAAGCTGCGTGCGCTGGGGTCAAAGATTGCCCCGCGGAACATCGCGTAATAGGCATCGAGTACCGATGCTCCGGTCATCGCGATCAAAATCGCACCTAGGGCAAAGGCAATGAGAACCGCGAGGATGGAAACGAACCACCGCGATCCCAAGATGTGACGACACACAACCAGTGCCTTCGAAGGACGCTTTACCGCGGTCATCAGTTCTCCTCCTCATATGAATCCGAAACCTCGGCGTTTTCCTGCTCGCCCGCCACAGCCTCGTCACGGGGAACACCGGCCATCATCAAACCGAGCACATCACGCGGGGTATCTGCAGGAACGATACCCATCACGCGACCTCGATACATCACGACGATGCGATCGGCAAGCGAAATCACTTCATCCAATTCGGACGAAATCAACAGAACGGGAATGTTCTGGTCGCGAACCTCGACGATGCGCTTGTGAATGAACTCAATCGAACCCACGTCCACGCCACGAGTTGGCTGGCTCGCAACAAGCAGGTTGAGGTCCTTCGACATTTCGCGCGCGACAACGACCTTTTGCTGGTTTCCACCCGAAAGCGAAGAAATCGGATCGCTGATCGACGTCAGGCGAATGTCAAATTCTTTCTCTTTAGCCCGCGCATTTTGAGCGATGATTCCGAGCTTGAGCATTGGACCAGCCGCAAAACGCGAGTCCTTGTACTGGTCCAGGACCAGGTTTTCAGCGATCGAGAAAGAGGAAATAATGCCATCGGTTGAACGGTCCTCGGGAATGAAGCCGATTCCCGCGTCCAAAGACTTGCGGGGGTTGGCGTGTGTAATGTCAATTCCTTCGAGGAAGATTTCACCGGAATTCGGGGTGGCTAGGCCCAAAATGGTCTGTGCAAGTTCGGTCTGACCGTTACCTTGAACACCAGCAACCGCAACAATTTCACCGCGTTCGACTGTGAAAGATACGTGGTCGAGGAGGGGCAGACCCGTAGGAGAAAGCATGGAGATCTCTTTGAACTCCAATCCCCCACCGCTTGGATGTGCATCAGATTTGTCAACGCGCATCATGACCGAGCGGCCAACCATTTTATTGGCAAGCTCGGATTCGGAGTCCTGCGGAGATGCTTCACCGACGACGGCTCCGCGTCGAATGACGGTGATTTCATCTGCGACGGCGCGAACCTCGCGCAGTTTGTGGGTAATGAAGACGATGGATGTTCCTGCATCGGCAAGTTGACGCATGATCGTCATGAGTTCGTCGGTTTCCTGGGGAGTCAAAACTGCCGTTGGCTCATCAAGAATAAGTACCTTCGCTTGACGCGAGAGGGCCTTAACGATTTCGACTCGCTGCTGGGCACCAACAGAAAGGTCTTCGATAAGGGCATCGGGATCAAGATCGAAACCAAAGCGCGCAGAGACTTCTTCAACAGTGCGTCGTGCCTGTGCAAGATCAATCAACCCACTTGCTTTTGTCGGTTCAAAACCCAGAGCGATCGATTCTGCGACGGTAAAGACCGGGATTAGCATGAAGTGCTGGTGCACCATTCCAATCCCCGCGGCGACCGCATCACCGGGGCCGTTAAAGTGGACCGGCTTCCCATCGATGAGGATTTCTCCTTCATCGGGCTGATGCATCCCGTAGAGGACATTCATCAGCGTTGATTTACCGGCTCCGTTTTCACCAAGAAGCGCGTGAATATGCCCTTCTTCGATGGTGAGGTTGATGTCATTATTTGCGACCAGAGGACCGAAACGTTTGGTGATCCCCTTGAGTTCCAACTTCACTGTAACTCCGCCCTTCTGCGCGGTTGAGTTTCGGTTTCAGGATAGCTGATACAGCGAAGGCGCGGTGGAGAGACCACCGCGCCTTCACTTAGTTTTCACGAATCACTTCGGGGAGTTCGCGGACTCAACCTTCAGTTCGCCCGTCTTGATCTGTTCGGTGAGCTTGGTGAGCTCATCCTTCAGATCCTGAGGAACCTTGGAATCGAATTCGTGGAAGGGAGCGATTGAGACACCACCGTTTTCCAGAGTGCCCACGTAAGGAGTTGCGCTGAACTTACCATTCACGGAATCCGTGATGGCCTGCTCAACCGAAGCGCCGATTTCCTTCATGACCGAGGTCAGAATGATGGACTTGTAGTCGGGGGCAGATTCGTACCAGTCGGAGTCAACACCCACAATGTAGGTCTTGCCATCGGCCTTTGCAGCAGCAGCTGCACCCAGGCCCACGGGGCCGGCGACGGGCATGATGATGTCAGCGCCCTGATCGATGAACTGCTGAGCCTGCTGCTTGCCCAGTGCCTGGTCATCGAAGGACTGGGTGAAGGAGCCGTTCTGAGCTGCCTTGTCCCAGCCGAGAAGCTGGACATTGGTGCCCTTGGCCTTGTTGTAGGCGGCAACGCCATCGGCAAAACCATCCATGAAGACGGTAACCGAAGGGATCTGGATACCACCAAAGGTGGCAACCTTGCCGGTCTTAGTCATGCCCGCTGCGGCGTAACCAGCCAGGTAAGCAGCTTCAGCGGTGTTGAAGAGCAGAGGACGTGCATTCTCAACGGTGACGGTGTTGTTGGACGCATCCGTGAAGGAGGAGTCAACCAGTGCGTAGTGGACATCCTTGTTCTCATTTGCAGAGGCGTGGAGCGCGTTCTCCAGGTTGAAGCCAACGCCGATGATCAGGTTGCAGCCGTCGGAAACCATGGATTCGGTGTTGGGCACGAAGTCCGACGAAGAGGAGGACTCTGCCGTATTGATCTGGATGCCCAGCTTCGACTGTGCGGCCTTCAGGCCGTTGTATGCGGATTCGTTGAAGGACTTGTCGTCCCAACCGCCAGCATCAGAAACGGCGCAAGCCTTGAAGCTTGCGCCATTGGAAGATGCGCCCGAGGTCGAGCCGGAATCCGAAGATGTCTTCGAACCGGACGAGCACGCGGTCAGTGCGAGCGTAGCAACGCCAGCGACTGCAACGATTCTTGTGAGGGTCTTCATGCCGTTATTCCTCCAAGTAGAGTGTGTTGATACACAGTAGGTTGGTTGCGACAGCGCGAATCAACCGCTTGGAAGACACGCGCACCACCGCTTGCGAGAACGCATAAGTGTGCTGCGTTGACGCCCACTAATGAGTTTCACCCGTCACAATTAGGCGTGTCAAGGCGGATTGGATACAGCTCGATAACGAATCTATAAAACTCATCTTTTCCGCATAAATGCACTAATTATTCATTTCCGAATTACGGTTGCCCTCTCAACATATGGGCACACTTGCACAAAAGCCCCAAAGCCTTGAAGACAAGCGTTATCAAATTGACACAGCTGACAAACGCAGTGGGCGGCACAGCTATACGGCCGTGCCACCCACGTGCGAATTCAGTGCTCAATCAGATTGAGATCCTCATGAGTACAGCATCCGTTTCAGTTCTTCTTGCGACGCAGAGCAACCCCTGCACCGCCCAGAGCAAGAGCGGCCAAGGCTGCAATTCCAGCTACAGAACCGGTCTTCGCCAGCTTTTTGCCCTTCGGAGCCTTCTGGTTCACCGCGGTGTTCGTCGATGCAGGCTGCTGAACGACTGGGCAAGCAACCGACACAGTCAAACCAGAGGCCTCGGGAACAACGGTTCCAAAGTCGGTCTCAACGGTGACGGGAAGGGAGAGCACTCCCCCTTCGGGCTTGGCAGCGCACACCGACATCGGCAGCGAGGCCTTCAGAGTTGCCTGACCTGCACCATCAGTCGTGATGATCGAGGCTTCGTCAGAGGCATGCAATTCACGCAGCGAGTTATCGACACTTGCGCTGGCGACAACCGATCCGAAGGAAACCTTGACATTCTGGGTCTTTCCAGGGCCCTCGGAGAAGGACAGCCCGCGCAAAGGTACCGTGAATTCCTGATCGGGAGTCACCGGATCACTCGGGAGTGTCACGCCGATTGCCTGCTTAAGGGTCGCGGCCTTAATGCCATTGTGTGCACCCAGATACTCGTTGAACTTATCACGGTCGAGGTTGCCCAAAACCGTCTTTGTCCCACGGGTCAGCGCCGGGAAGGTGTCTCCTCCCGCAAGGAGGAAGGTCACCGATCCAACCGTGTAATCCTTGTTCATATCAATGGGCGCACCATTGACGAGCAGCGAGGTAATACGTTCACCGTAAGGCTTAGAGGCATCGTAGGTGTACTGAACATTCTTCGACAGACCAAGCTTGAGCAGTGGGCGCGAGTTCTGCGAGTTCAGGTTCGTCTTCCACTGTTCTTCCAGAGCATCCTTCACATCGGAGCCCTTGATGGTTACGTATCCCAGCTCGTTCGAGAAGGGCATGACATCGTAGCTCTGCTTGTAAGTGATGGTGCCATCGCTACCGGGTTCAAGATCCGCACGTAAACCACCGGCGTTGATCATGCCGATATCGACGGGGTTGCCATCGGCTGTGCGGATCGTTTCGCGCATCGCGTCGGCCGCTAGGTTACCCAAGGTCGATTCGATGCCGCGGTTACCGCCCTTTTCGATGCTTCCATCGGGTGCCTCGAAGATACCGCGGTGGAAGCTCTCGGTGTAGCCACGTGCCACAACCTCAGCACCCGCGACTGCCGAGGCCTGCTGCGCACGGGTCACGACGGCCTTCGTCTCAGGGTCTTCACCGCACTCGTAGACGGTTGCAGCAGGGATCAGCTTGGTATCGGCCTTAACGACCTTTCCGGTCGCAGTGTCGTAGGAGATTTGGATCAGGCCTAGGTTATCCGTGTAGGAACCCGAGGCAACACCCGCGAGAAGCGGATTTGCAGAAGTGAGCGTAACCGGCGAATCGACATGGTCAAATTCGTAAGGCACGTGCGTGTCCCCACCCATGAGGCCGTCAACATCGGCGCTCATCTTCGGGTAGTTATTCTTCACGTCATCATCGAGCATGGCGATGACGATCTGCGCGGTTCCATCCTGCTTGAGCTGCTTTGCCAGCGTGTTGATCTTGGCGATCGGATCGTTGAAGGTCAGACCCGCAGTGGTTCCGGGGCTGAGCTTATAGGGCACATCCCCTGCAATTGCACCAATGAACGCGACCGTCACTCCTGAAGGAGAGGTCCACAGCTTGTACTCTCCCAAGTACGGAGTCCCCGAACCCCAGGTCCCCATTCCATCAACGTTTGCAGCCAGGTAGGGGAAGTTCGTCTGAACAAACTCAGAGGGGTTTGAGCCATCGACGCGCTGCTTGAAAACAGCCTGGCCCATATCCAACTCGTGGTTACCCATGGTCGAGGCCAGGGGATGCATCGTGTTGAGCGCCTCAATGGTCGGATTATCCTTCAACGCGCCCGAGGTGTAGGGAGAGGCGCCAATATTGTCGCCCAGCAAGGTGAAGCTTGAGTTCGGGTTCGTTGCGGTTGCTCGCTTGAGATAGCAATTCATCGCCGGAAGACCTGCTTCGCTGATCTTCTTGGTCTTGCGGTCCGTTTGCGACTCAATGTGTCCGTGTACATCGGTCAGGTTGTACAGGTCCAAGGTGACGATATCGGATGTTCCGCGCTCCGTTCCGGTAGCGGTGGCCGGGGCAGGAGTCGCTTCGCTTGCCGAGGCCTCGGCAGTGGGGGTAGCGGCAGGAGCCTCGGCGCTCGCTTCCGCGGTGGGGGTGGCGTCGCTGGCAGGCTCCGCGAGCGCAGTCAGCGGTGTTGCAAAGAGTGCGAGTGCCGCACCGGTTGCAATCGCCACTCGTCGTGAAGTGGTGAACATATTGTGTGTTCCTCTCGTGATGGTTGGTGAGGGTCAGAGGGTCCGGCGGCGCATGGTGCAGGCGACCACGCCCAACACCAGGGCTCCCAGGGCCAGTGGAATGGTTTCATTCACGCCGGTCGAGGCCAGCTTGGAGCGCTTCTGCTTGGCTTTTGTTGCCGAGGCAGACTGCTCGGAGGTACCTGCGGGGGCGCCGGGGTTAGCCGAGGCCTGAGTCGAAAGCTGGGCGGAGGGGCCGACCGGCGGCTGGGCGATCGGGGTGATGAGATTCAAACCGATGATTTCAGGATTGTGGTCCGAGGCGCGGTAGGGGTTATCGGCCTCGAAAGCCAGGTAGGCGTTGTAGTTGGCACGCGAGTATTCGAAGGCGATGCTTTCTTGCGCGTTCACCGCCCAGGACTTCACTTCGGTGATCAGCGGGTGTGCTGCAGAGTTGGCAAAGACGTGGTCCATCGATCCCGAGCGACCGCCATAGACGTAGGAGGAGTCGCCGTGACCCGACACGTGGGTCCATCCTGCATCGGTGAGAACCTTCAGCGGATCTTCCTTCGTGTAGGCGTTGAAGTCTCCCACAAGCAGTGTCGGGATTCCATTAAACCTCTGTGCGAAGGTGGCAAGCGCCCGGGCCTGCTTCACACGAACTCCATTGGAGTTACCCTGTCCATCGCCATTGTCAGTGTTTGCTGCTGCTTCTGCACCGGACAAGTTCTTGGGTGCAGATCCCTTGGACTTGAAGTGGTTGGCAATGACAACGAAGTTCTTGCCTTCGTGGTCTGCATCAGTAATCCGCTTGAATTCTTGGGCCAGGGGCTGACGCGCGAGGCCCGTGAAGGCCGGATCATCGTAAATGACGGAGTCTCCGACCGGGGTAATTGTTGCCTTCTTGTAGATGAAAGCGATACGGATGACGTCCTCGTTTGCGGGAATGGTCGAGGGGCTGGGGACATAGGCCCAGACCTCAGATCCCGCAGCGGCATTGAGCGCATTGACCAGACTCTTGAGCGCACCGTCACGGTCAGTGCTCACACCGGAGGCTACAGGGTTTTCGATTTCTTCCAATGCCACGACGTCAGCATCGATTGTGTTAATTGCCTGAACGATCTTGGTCTGTTGGTTCGCGAAAGCTTGCGCGGACCAGGCACCGCGGACCTTACAGTCCTTAGCGGTCACGTACTTGTGGTCGCGGTCCTCGTATCCCTTGCATCCGGCCTCGTTCTCGCCCAAGTTAGAGAAGTAGTTGAGAACGTTGAAGGTTGCAACCTTCGTATCCCCGCTCACTGTCGGAGCAGCTGGACGCTCCCCCGTGATGGTGATCGGAGAGCGATCAGGGTAACCAGCGGTCATCTGCGTGGGTTGGAAAACGAAGCTTCCAAAGCGTGATTCCAAGACAACGGGTTTAGTGAAGGTCACGTGGTAGCCCACGCGCGCAGGCGCTCCGTTGGCCAGGTAGGCGTAGCGTTCTTTGTGCCCGTTCTGCTTGAAATTCGTCAGGTCTGTGGTCGAGGCATCGTCCAGATCAATTGTTTTAGCGGCGTTTTCTGCCTCGTAGGCTTGAGCAGCGGCACCGGGGGCAACAACGTCGGTCGCTGTACGCAAAACCTCGGTTCCAGGGGTCAGCGAGAGCGTCCCGTAGCGGTTCGTCTTGTAGTTATCCGTAATTGTCCAGGTGTCCTTGGGCAGAACCAGCATGGATTCAAGCGCTTCCATCTGATCTTGCGTCGGCACACCGCTCAGTTCCGTGGGTTTAACGGGATCGCATCCGCTCACTGCTGTGATATTTTGCGGAACTAGTTGAGTCAAACTCTGGGTTGAGGCGGTTGCATTTTTCACGCCTGAATACTCAGCCACGTTGCCCTTGACGACAACGCAGTCTCCAATGGAAGGCATTGAGGCAGAGGATTTCCCCATAAAGACGAAGAGGCCATCGGAGGTGCTTCGCGCGGGATCCCAAGTTCCGCCTGTTCCGGGGGTTTGGATGGTGAACCCTTCAAGGCCTTTAAGGTTTGCGTTCTCTCCCTTGGGATAGGCCGCGGTCACAATGCCTTTGGTTTCAACGGTTTGATTAATCAGGTGAGAGTCATCTCCATCACCTGGGGTTTGGATATCGCCGATGCTCACCAGCGTTGGTGCCGCGCGATCCTCGCCCGGGGCTTGCGAGGCCTCGGCAGTGGGAACGGAAGCTGCCTCCTCTGGGGCTGTAGTTACAGCCGCGGGCGAGGGAGATTCCGTTTGTGCATCACTTCTAGCTGTTTCACCTCCTGCCGGCTCAGCGTAAGCCACAATGGGGATCCCCACGAGCGAGAGTGTCGCAAGAGTGGTCACCAGTGTCCGATTCTTCGCATGCAGCATGTGCATCTTCCTCTCAAGGCGAACGAATCCGAATACAGAAAACAGCGGGTATCGTCTGTGAGGACAGAGCAGGCACACTCCTGACCTGTTACCCCGATCACCCAAAAGGTTAGTCCCCCTCGGAAGGCATAAAGAACATTTTCACAAAATCTCAGTATCACTTTTGAGAATCCTCAGCTGTCCCCCAGATAAAGGGGAATAAGCGTCCATATTCTGCAGCTTTCTCCACAGCTGAGGAGATATTCACTACTGTGGGAACATGTCTATACCTACTCCTCCCCCGGCCCACCCTTCAACGACGCAAGCTCCTGTGGAAGCTCAGCCTCCCGCACTCGCAATTCGTGGCCTCGTTAAGATTTTCGGAAACTTGGTTGCCGTCGCAAACCTCACCCTCGATATCCCCAAGGGCTCCTTCTACGGCTTCGTCGGCCCCAACGGCGCGGGCAAGACCACCACTCTCAACATGGCAACCGGCCTGCTCACCCCCGATCAGGGAACCGCCTACGTCAATGGAATTGATGTATGGAAAGACGATCATGCGGCTCGCGCACAGCTCGGCGTCATGCCTGACGGCATGCGGTTACTTGACCGCCTCTCAGGCCCAGATTTCCTGGTGCATGTTGGAATGCTTCGCGGATTGGATCGAGAAACTGCCCGCCAGCGAGCTCACCAGCTTCTGGACACCCTGGACCTGACCGATGCTGGAAAGAAACTCATTTCGGACTACTCAGCTGGTATGACGAAGAAGATTTCCTTGGCGGCAGCACTCATTCACGCTCCTTCTCTCCTGGTTCTTGACGAACCCTTCGAGGCCGTTGACCCGGTTTCGGCGGCAAATATCCGCCAGATCTTGCAAGACTTCACTTCCCGCGGGGGAACGGTCATTCTTTCCAGTCACGTCATGGCAACAGTCCAACAGCTGTGCACGCACGTTGCGGTGATTAATCACGGACAAGTACTGGCCTCCGGCACGACCGAAGAGGTTGCAGCGGGAATGTCCCTTGACGAGCGTTTTGCCCAGCTGGTTGGCGGCGTTCACACCAGCGAAGGACTGTCATGGCTGGCCAACTGATTCGCATGAAACTGCGCATCATGTGGAATACGGTGCGCAGCCAGACAGCCGTTTTGATTTTCTCGATCATCGGCATTGTGTACGGTTTGGGTTTCACGGGCTTTGCCTACTTTGGTATTGCCAAGATTGCAACCATGGTGACTGAAGCTCCATGGGTCTTTGTCATGCTTCCCGGACCTGTGATTTTCGTGGGCTGGATCATCTGCCCAGTGATCATGGCATCGATGGATAATTCTCTTGAGCCGCGCCGACTTTCTCCCTTTGTCGCACCTACGCATCAGCTCGCGCGCGCACTTATAGCCGCTTCATGCGTGGGTATTGGCGCAATTTTCTCTGGACTCTTCATCATTCTTCCCGCCTGGTTTTATCTCTTCCGGGGGCTTTGGGCCATGGCTGCAGGCTCACTCATTGCCGGGGTGCTCACACTTGTGACCGCAATCGTCTGGGCAAAGGCAATCACCACTTGGGCGGGAAACCAGATTCAAAAAGATTCAAGGCGAAAGAACTTAGCGGGCTTCATCGGGACCATGGTGTTCATTTCTGTCTTTGCGCCGATGGGGATCTGGTTCCAACTCCTTGCCGAGCATTTCTCATATGATGCGGTGCTGGCTGCGCTTCCAGTCGTTTACACAACGCCTTTTGGTTCCTTCTTTGGAGTAGTCGCATCTGTGAGCGAGAGTGACTACCTGACGGCCGGGATCCGTTTCGCGATTGCTGCCTTTACTGCCGGCGCGGCTTGGTTCCTGTGGCTGAGGGTTCTGGAACCAGCGATGCATGGGGTTTCCCACCCAGTGTCTGCGCAAGCTCAGCAGGCAATCAAAGAGGGACGCTTTCACATTGATGAGGAGCGCGCATCCAAAGAACGTGAGCAGCAGCGCCAGGATTCACGTGCACTGGGACTCAAGTACGTACAGCGCTGGGAAGCACTTGGCCTCTCACCTCAAAGCGCTTCCATGGCAACGAAGACCGTTTACTACTGGCTTCATGATTCGCGCCTATCGACCTCTCTTGCGTCCAGCATTATCTTCCCCTTCATGGCAGTTCTCATGAGTTTCCTGATGGACAGTGAAAGCCGCAGCGAGGTGCCCTTCTCCTTCAATTTCTTCCTGTACATGGCTCCTTTGCTCATCGGGGCGACAATTGGGGCAAATATGCAATATGACTCCACTGCAGCGTGGGTTCCCATCGCTTCTGGAGTTCGTGGCGCTCAAGACCGCTTGGGACGCCTGCTTGGCTCCTTGGTGGTGATCACTCCGGTGATCCTCATCGCAGATAGCATTGCAAGCACTATTTTGGGTAATACTCTTGCCGACACTGCCTGGGTTTTGGGCCTGTGCGTGCTTCTTTTGGCTGCTTCTTCTTCAACGGCAATGATCATTGGAAGCCGCTGGGTCTATCAAGTCCAACAGCCGGGAGCTTCTCCCCTGAGTACTCGTGGGACTGGATCGGGCATGGTCGCGATGTGGGCGATCTCGGCTTCAACGCTCGGGGGACTTCTTGGTGCACTTCCAGGGTGGTTGGCTCTGTATTTCACCGCCGGCAACACGGTCGCATTTATTGGAGCCTTTGTATTCTCAGTTGCATGGAGCGCAGGCCTTATTGCGATTGCGGTCAAGTGGGGCGGAAAACTCTGGGACCGTTACAAGGTTGAGATGCTCAACAAGATGCAGTCCTGGCCTGGACGATAAGCGTTATTTTTAAACATAGGGGTGTGGTCCGCAGGAATTCCTGCGGGCCACACCCCTAATGACGCTATGTTCAGCGAGCCTGGTAGGTCAGGCAATCAGCACTGGTCGAGCCCACGCGAATCGCAGAGGCGGTGCACTCAAGATCGGTGTTGAAGGAGCAATCCGCCTTCTGGCAGGCGCCCACAACGGGGTTCTTGCGCCCAAGACCGCCACGAACAGACAGCGGGACAAAGGTGGAGCAGGTGCGTCCGTAGCCGATGGTGACGGCGCCGGCAGCGCAACCATTGTTGTTGTAGGAGCACTCGGAAACGGAGCAGTCCTGAACCAAGGGGAGGTCGACGGTCGTCATGATGTTCTCCTTGAAGAGTCGAAATAAAAAATGAAGACACTCCAAGAATGACGTAATTAAATTCAAAATCCACTACATCCTATTTTTCCGCGAAATACCGCCACTTTACGGCACATCAACACGCGAAATGCAGGAGTATTTACGAAACATTCCACCCTGCTATTGACCTAAGGCAAGCCTGCGCTGATCAAAGCGAATATCACCAAAGGACCCGCTATTTTCCCCCTCTGCGTATCCTTTGGATCAGCCTTATTGATCAGTCATCAAGCAGCTCGGCGTTTTCCAGCCAGGCTTCTTCCAGCTCCTCAATTTCGGCACGCAAATCCGCGGACTGCACAGAAAACGATGTCATCTCATTCAAAGCAGAAGGATCCGTTGCGACCTTTTCAGCCAGAAGGGCAAGCTCGGCCTCGACCTTTTCCAGACGCGTGCGCAGACTTTCAATCTTTCGTTCCAATCGCGCGGCTTCTTTCTTCGCCGCTCGCCTGGCCGCCGAATCCGTCATCCCCGTGTTCTTCGCACTGCCTGAGGATTCTGCACCAGATGCATGTCCAGATTGGCTAGGGCGCACCGAGCTTTCACCGCTAGTGGAAGCATCCGTGGCGAAAGCGGCGCCGGCCTCGCGAATGCGAAGGTACTCCTCTACCCCACCGGGAAGGGCACGCAAGCTTCCATCCCCCAGAAGCGCAACTTGGTGGTCAGTCACTCGTTCAAGCAGGTAGCGGTCGTGGCTGACGACAACCAAAGTCCCCGGGAAGGCATCCAGTAGGTCTTCCATTGCCGCCAAAGTATCCGTATCCAGGTCGTTCGTCGGCTCGTCAAGAAGAAGGACATTCGGTTCAGCCATGAGCAGGCGCATCAGCTGAAGGCGTCGTCGTTCACCACCGGAAATCTCTGAAATCCTGGTCCATGCACGCTCTCGAGTAAAGCCCATCCTCTCAGTCATTTGCGAAGAGGAGACTTCCTTGCCGTCAACGATCACGCTATGCGCAACCTGATCGACGGCCTCGACAACGCGCATATCTGAAAGATCATCAAGCTCGTGGGTGTCCTGCGAAAGCGTGGCCACCTGAACGGTCTTCCCACGCTTGACGCGCCCGCTGGTCGGTTCCAGATCGCCTCGAAGCAGATTGAGAATCGTCGTTTTCCCCGCGCCATTCACGCCAACCACGCCGACTCGTTCGCCAGGAGCGAGGCGCCACGTCACGTGGTCAAGAATGGTGCGTTGGCCGCCTTCTGGAGTTGGGAAGGTGACGGTAACGTCCTCTAGGTCCACTACGTCTTTCCCGAGGCGTGCGGTCGCCATTTTCACCAGCTCGACGCTGTCCCTAGGTGGGGGAACGTCAGCGATCAACGCTTCAGCGGCGGCGATATGGAACTTTGGCTTGGAAGTTCGCGCGGGGGCACCTCGGCGCAGCCAGGCCAATTCCTTTGTCAATAGGTTTGCGCGTTTCTTCGCAGCGACATCAGCTTGGCGAAGACGTTCCGCCCTGGCCAGAGTGTAGGCAGCGTAGGATCCATCGTAAATTTCAACGTGCCCAGGAATCTGGGGCCGAGAGCCGCCCGGATCGATCCCGGGAACGACTTCCCAAATCGTTTCGCACACGGCGTCCAAGAACCAGCGGTCGTGGGTGACCGCAATGAGTGCGCCGCTTGCACCCGGACGAGCAAAACGCGCATTCAGATGCTGAGCAAGCCAGGCGACGCCTTCCACATCCAGATGGTTCGTCGGCTCATCCAAGCAGACAACATCGGAAGGCAGCGCAAGAACTCGCGCCAGATCAACACGGCGACGTTGCCCACCAGAAAGGGTTCCGACCCGAGCGTGCAGGTCGATATCAGAAAGCAAACCGGCATGGATATCGCGAATTGCGGGCTGCGATGCCCATTCGTATTCTTCAAGTCCGGGGTGCACCGCGTCCATCACGCGCGCGTCATCGTCAAGATGATCACCCTGCTCAAGCATGACAATGCGCAGACCATCGCGGGTAATGATTCGACCGTCATCAGGCTGCTGTAGGCCGGCAACCAAACGCAGAAGCGTTGATTTTCCCGCTCCATTGGGACCAAGAATACCGATCCGAGAAGAGTCTTCGACGCTGATATCCACGTCCGCGAGTAATTGGCGCGAACCAGCAAGGGCTCCCAGTGACTGCGTCCCCAGTAAGTGGGCCACTCTTAGCTCTCCTCTTCTTCTACGATTGCTCCCACTGCGGGGCCGGAGGTCGGTAGGACTGCGCTGACTTCACTGCTTGTCTCAAGAGCTTCAGCGAGTTCACCGGCATGTTCCCTATCACGAGCGAGGACAGCAATGGTCGGTCCCGACCCCGAAAGGATTGCTGCGCAGGCACCCGCGTCCTTCGCATCGCGAATCGTTGTTTCAAGTTCGGGGTATAAGTGAAGAGCCGGGGCAGTCAGGTCATTGCACAGCACTGAAGCAAGTGTGTCGGCATCTGCGCAAAGCGCTCGCTTCTCGGCCTCGCTCAACTGTGCTGGAACGCCGCCTTCTCTCAGCTGGTCAAGGGTTCGAAAAACCTCGGGGGTCGACAGGCCGTGGTGCGCACGCGCCATCACCCAGTAATGACACGGCCACAACGATTGATCCGGATCAAGCAAGGAGGTCAAGCGGTCCCCTCTCCCCTGCCCCAGAGTCATTCCGCCCATGATGCAGGCCGGTACATCTGCGCCCAAAGTTCGGCCGATCTGGCAGAGCTGTTCAAGCGTCAATCCCAATCCCCACAGCTCATTGCAAGCAACCAGAGCAGCGGCGGCATCAGCGGAGCCCCCGGCCATTCCTCCGGCTATCGGGATGCGTTTATCAACGTGAATACTCACCCCGGCAGCGGTTTGAGCCCAAGGACCGGCTGCAGCCAGTTTCTGAAGCGCACGTGCTGCGCGATACGCCAAATGGGTGGTGGGATCAAGATCTGCCATCGAAGCTGTTGCAGCCTCATCTACCGAGCCATCGACACCGTACGCCACCGTTTCAATGTGGATACCGGGGGACTTTGAAGTACGTACGGTCACGCTTTCACGAACATTCAGGCATTCAAAGACAGTCACCAGTTCGTGATATCCATCAGCATCCGGGGCACCCGCGCGAAGGATGATATTGACCTTCCCGGGTGCCGATGCACGTACCTCACGCACAGGGTTGCTCCACCCCGCCCTGCTCGCTGTCCTGCGTTGCTTGTCTCAAGTCTTCAGCAGCGCGACGCTCTTTCGCGTAACGATCCTGCTCGGGAAGAGGAATCTTGCCCTCAGCACGCATGTCAAGCAAAACTGAACCGAGACGCACGTAATCGTCAATCCCCAGCTTTTCGCCTCGGATTGAGGAATCTACGCCAGCGCGATCGCACAGCTCCTGCGCGGCCTCGGCGCTGCCTGCCCAGTTCTTCAAAGCGGCGCGCAGGGTCTTTCGGCGCTGAGAAAATGCCGTATCGCAGACCTCGAAAGTGGCAAGACGCAAGGAGACATCCCCGCGCGGGGTCTTCGAGCGCTGCAGCTCCACAAGCGCTGAATCTACGTTGGGAACGGGCCAGAATACCGAGCGCCCAATAGTTCCCGCGCGAGTCGCGGTACCGTACCACGCGGCCTTGACCGAAGGAACTCCGTAGGTACGCGAACCCGGCTGAGCAGCCAGGCGATCGGCAACCTCGGCCTGAACCATTACTAATGCCGACTCCAAGGAGGGGAAGGACTCCAACATGGAGAGCAGCAAGGGAACCGCAACATTGTAGGGAAGATTCGCCACCAGGTGCGTTGGTGCGGGCCACTCATCCTCAAAGTCTTCGAGGCCATTGATCTGAACGGCATCGCGATTGATAACGTGGAGGCGCTGCCCAGCCTCGGGCATCCGCTGCGCAACGGTCACCGGAAGCGCACGGGCAAGCACCGGATCGATCTCAATGGCGCGTACCTGTGCCCCCGCTTCAAGAAGTCCAAGGGTCAGCGAACCCAGCCCGGGACCTACCTCAATGACTTGTGTTCCCTCACCAATTCCCGCGTCGCGCACGATGCGCCGAACAGTACCGGCATCGTGAACAAAGTTTTGTCCGAGCGTCTTGGTTGGGCGCACCCCCAGTGCCTGGCAAATCGCATGCACTTCAATAGGGCCAAGTAGCCCGCTCTCGCTGGGCTGGGCGTCACTGGGCACATTCGGCGTGGAATATCGACGGGGAGAAGTCACGCTCCCATCCTAAAGGATCAGTACCATCCGACGGAGTTTGAATGCCCCAGCGCGGAGCAGGGCGTCCCATAGCGTCCGGCGATGTACTCCAAGCCCCACTTGATCTGCGTGACCGGGTTGGTTTGCCAATCCGAACCCGCCGAAGCCATCTTGCTTCCCGGCAGCGCCTGCGGAATGCCGTAGGCACCGGAAGAGGAATTCTTCGCGTAGGGGTTCCAGCTGGACTCACGGTTCCACAGTGCAACCAAGCATTGGAATTCGGAGTCTCCCCATCCTCGAGCGCTCACCAAGGGCTTAGCCAAAGAACGAGGATCCTCACCCGAATAGGTCAAGGGGATATCGGCCGCGACCATCGCCTGGGCAACTTCAGTTGAGTTTCCACCCGCTGCAGTAATCTCCGAGGCCGTCGAGAGCGTCCCGAGCTTCGCGCGGTAACGGATTGATTTCGTTCCGTCAGCTTCGATCTTTTCTTCCAGCGTTGCCTTCGGGTCCAGACCGGCTTCAATCAGCGCCTTGGGAGTGACTTCCTTGGTTCCAACCGAGCGAATCTGCGCGGTAGGTTCGCGAATCACCTTTGAATTGAGTGGTGCTGCATATGCTTCCCCACCGTCGACGTTTTCACTCCAGGTCAGTTCTTCAGATTCACCCTCAACGCCCTTCGTGGTGACTTGTTCTTCACCAACGAAAAGCTGGTCGGAATCTTGACGGTGCTCCTCGAAAGGAATCGACACCTTTCGCGGCGCAAGCGCGCGCGAGACCCTGTGAATATCAATGGTCAGGCCGTCAGTATTCTTCACCTCAACACGGTCCAGGGGTCCCAGATTGATTTTTTCTTTATCCAAGATGGCCCGGGTGTCCATGCCTTCACGCGCGGTGACCTGACGCGAGCTTCCGTCGACGTTAATGGTGACGGTGCGCGTCTGGGTGACCAGAGGAGTCAGGCTGGAACGCGAATAGGAACGGTCGACGGCAAGAACGGCTTTTGTCGAATCCGCCCCCAGGCCTGAGAGCACACCTTCAGCTGAGGGCGCGGTCGACCACAGGGTTGTTCGATCTCCGTTAATGGTCAGAGTATAGGGCTTCGCCGTTCGCACGACGATGGTCTGTCCGTTTTCAACGTATTGCGAGGCTGCGGGCTGAACTTGGTCGTGCTCACCGAGCTCGATATCCGCTTGGCTCAGGACCCCTGAAACGGTGTGCGACCACGTTGAAACCGGGTAGACGATGCCATCAACTTCAAGGTTGATGGTTGAATGCGCACGGGCAATGCCCACTCCCGCAACCATAAACATGGCCAGGCTGGCTGCGCCTGCACCTGCTAGGACGCGACGTTTCGTCGGTGCCCATGAAGCGGTGCGGCCGTGGCGTGCTGCGTTCACAGAAGTCCTAGTGCTCGGGCGCACGCGGGCCACTGGCCCCATCCGGAACGGGCCTGAAGCGCCTGTGCGCGCTGGGTTTGTTCTTCTGCCGAGGCCTCGGAGGGCAGTCCGGTACCGCCCATTGCGCGCCAAGTGGAAGCAGAGAATTGGTAGAGACCATAGTAGCCGTTACCGGTATTCGCTGTGGGGTTACCACCCGATTCACAGCGGGCCAGAGCTGCCCAGACTCCATCTCCGCTCACCGTTGCCGATGATGACGAGGCCGAGGACCCTGAGTTCGAGGAAGAGCTTGCTGAAGTGGTTTCCTTGGTGCCGACCTTGACAATTTGCTTGACCGGTTCGGTACGGTTTTCTCCCAGCAACTGGCTCACGACCTCTTGGCCATCTCGACGCTCCACGTAGAAGCTGCGCTTGATGGAGCCGTCGGAGCCTTCCTGAACAACGCGCTTGGTTCCCTTGGCCAGGCTGGAGTCTTCTTGCTCCTCTACTTCCTTGGGCAGAGTTTCTTCGCGTTCTTCCGTGCCACGTTGAACTCGGGTGACCTTGAGGAATACACCTTGGTCATCACTTGAGAAGGTCACGCGGTCAAGGGGTGAAACCTCAACCCCTGCCTGCTGGAGCAGATCCGAGGCATGGGTGCCTTCGCGCGCGTCAACGGTGTGGGTTTGCCCATCAGCAATGACGCGGATATTCCCCGTTGCTGTAAGTGCAGGAAGGGTTGCGCGAGAGGTCGAGCGGTCAGCAGCGATCACCGCGCCGGTGGTGCCGACCTGGCTCATGAGGTTGTTGATATCCGTAGCGGTGGACCACGTGGGAGTTGAAACACCGTTGACATCGACCAAGTAGCGTTGCGCGCGACGCACGACGACGGTCTGACCATTCGTCACACCTTCTTGAAGGGAGGGCGCAACCAGATCATGGGGAGAAACTTCCACACCCGCAGTTGACAGAACGTCAGAGACCTTGCCCATAAATCCCGATACGGGGATGGAGACACCATCGACTTCCAGGGTGACATCTCTAAATGACGTGGCTACCGATGTCCCGGCGATACCGGTGACGGCAAATGCTGCAACTGCAGCGCTAGCAATGACTGCCTTGCGCGAGGGGTGGAAATTCACGTAACTCCAGACTTCGTAGGATTCGCCCTGGCAGCTTCATAGAAGCGCAACTCGCATGCGAGCCTGCGGCGAACTAACAGTTCACACGCTACAGGGTCCCGAATAGACCAAGCGAGCGATAGTGATGGGGACCATAAACATTTACATCATTAACCACATTCGTCACACGAGTAACAAAAAACCAGCTTCACGACATGAGAGATTGATTGCTCAAATTGGCGTTTACTCAGTGACGAACATTAGGATAAGGGCAGATTTCAACCGCTTCGATGAAGGGACCGTGAATGATGATGTCACGTCACCGCGGGATTTGGGCGTTTGCTACATGTGTGCTCTTGGGAGTATCCATGGCAGCTTGTGGGTCCGGATCCACAACGGGCGACGGCTCAGAGCCGAGCTTCGAGAAGACCGTCTTCTTTAGTACCGCACCGAATGACAAACTGCGTGACCTCAGCTCCGTCTCCCCTCAGCCCGAAGGCAAGGAAACTTTCAGCGCAGACGACTCAAAGCTTTTTCTTGGCAGCTACTCACTGAATTTTGATGGCACATCAGAATTAGTCAGTGCCCGCACTGACCGCGGTTTTTTCCACTTCACTCTTTTAGGCGCATCAAAACTTCCTCAAACGACCACTGATGGAAAGTCAATCATCAAGATCGACTACAAGTTTGAGAACTTGGTAACTGGCGCAAAGGAATCGCCCGATAACGCGCTGCGCTGGGTTTTCTACGCAAGCACATCACCGCTTCCTGGAACTGATGAGGCGAAGGCACTCCTAGCTGGTTCAGGCGATCGCAATGATGTCCCGATTTTTAAGCTTTCCGATGTGGATGCGCAGCTGTTGAAGGCCCCCGATACCAGCCAATTCACCTCCGATGACCAGCAGGTGAAGGACGCTCAGGAACCCCAGGGATACAGCGGTTACCAGGCTGAGGATAAGCAGAAGACCTACTCATCCCTTTTCGTCGCACAGGGCGATCCGAATTCGACCAAGTTCTCCTTAGCGATGTGTACAAACGGTAAGGGACTCACCCCGGACATCTACTGCCAGACCGTCCAACCTCTGGAGGCAACGATCAAATGACCTTCTCACGCTTTTTCGCACGCGCCATTGCGGCCTTGAGCATTGTTACTCTTGCCTCCTTTGCACTCCCATCCGCAGCTCGCGCTGACGATTCCGTCAATCAACTCAAGAAGAATGACCCCACCGCATTCGAATGGCTCGAAGGCGTGCAGGAAGTCAATCAGGGCGACCAACTCGTCATCCCCACCAAGGTCAAGCTCGCCGATTTCGAAAAGCGAAAGACGGATGAAGCCGATAGTAAAAGTTCGAGGTTCGCGACCCCATTCGCGGTCTATTCCGACGCGGCACTGGATGTGGATCTAGAGTTTGAGCTCAGCACGTACGGAGCTTATGAAGGTATTTCAATCTCACCTTCGTGGATCACTCTGCAGTCGCAGTCACACGCAAGCCCTCTTGCAGACATCACTGGCTCTTCAGGCTGGGGCTTGCTCCCCATGTACTACCTTGTTCAATACAACGACTTGCAAACCGGCAAGCTTCTTGAACACCCGATTGTTCGCCGCATTCGCGTCAGCGACAAGGGGTTCCTTCCCCGCCCGCAAAACATCTCAGTGGACGAGGAGGACAACGGTACTTTCAGCGTGTCATGGGATCCGGTCGAAGGCGCTGACTCCTACTACGTCGTCTTTCTCAATTCCACCGATACGGATGGAACAACTAAGCTCCGCCCAAGGCTTGTTGCATCGACAAATCAGACCTCATGGAATTCTGATCAACGAGCTGATGATGAACCCCCACGAGATCGGACTCTGAACACCGCACTGGAAGCATTCCTGACCGTCCAGGAAGATTCCAAAGGCAGCTCACACGAGGGCTGGATCACAGACGAGGAACTCGACCGTATCCTCAACGGCAAGGCAACCCAAGTTTCGGTCATCGCGAAGAAGAACGCGAAGATCTCGAAAATGTCCGATTTTATCGATATCGGAAATACCCTTGGAAATACACCTATTAAAATTGCTTCCAACGCACAGCGCCAGCTCGGTCTGGATCGCTGGGAATTCGATAATTTAAGTGAGCTTCCCGCTCAAATCCCCGTGACGATGGCCGATGGGCACACTCGTATGCAGACTTTGATTGTCGATCCCGAAAAGAGCTGGGTTACGAGCTCAAACCCGAAGACGGTCAACGATCCTCAAGCAAAACTCCACGTCGTCTACCACATCGGAAATACTCGCTTTACCAGCTCCTACAGTGTCAATAACTTCGATCCATCAACCTACACCGAGGATCTCCAGAAGCTGAAGAAGGATCAGGAAGAGGCACATACCGGTTACTTTTCGCCCAACCTGAGCTACACCAAGGAAGCCCAGAAGAAGGAATCAAACGACAATGTGGCGCGAACCTTCCCAGATACTCCCGTGCAGGTGCTGGGGACAACGCCGCTGTCAAAATACATCGCTGCGAACTTGATGATGGGATACACAAATATCGACCTTTCACAGTTCCCAGAAGCAGAATCTAACTCACGAATTAGCGATGCATTGGTAGAGGCAAAAGATCAAAACGGTCTGGTTCCCTTCATTATTGGCGCCAAATACTCGCCAACAGACAAGATTCTTCATGTCACTTTGGGAACTGAGGGAGCAACCGATCAGCATCTTGCACCCAAGGATTATTCGGGCCAGATCAATAGCAAGGCCGACCAAGTGGTCGCAGAGATCATCAAGCCCGGAATGGATGAGGAAACCAAGGTCCGAACCATTAACTCCTGGATCATTAACCATGCGACCTACAACTATGAGGGCATGGAAGGAGGCCACAAGGTCTGGGAACAGACGGGTACTCTGACGCCTGAATACACTCCTGACCACGATTCGGGCGGTATTTTCTTCAAGGGAACAACCGTCTGCGAAGGCTACGCAAACGTCTTCCAGCTCCTGGCGACGAAGTCGGGTCTCAATTCGGTTGTTGTGACCGGTGTTGTCACTCTAAGAAATGGTTCTAAATCTGGACACGCATGGAACCAGGTGAAAGTTAACGGGACCTGGAAGACCGTTGACGTCACGTGGAATGACGGTGGCGATTCCGGCGACCCCGCGGTTGAGACAAAGTACCTGATGATCCCGAATAACGATCCGCTTCTGACCAGGAACCGCGTGTGGAAGGATCCTGCACTGAAGAAGATCCTCTAAGGAGATTCGGCCCATACATGAGTGGTGGGGCCTCCCGGCAGGGAGGCCCCACCACTGTGTTTCAGCCTCAAGTCAAGTGCTCACGACCGACACGCGAGCGTTCACGAGCGCCGCGCTATCCCACTGAGCCAATGGACCTACCAGTTTCCGTAGACTCGCTCAGTATTCTCCGTCAGGCGCTCACACACGAGCTGCTCTGAAATACCCCAGAGCTCAGCCATAAAGCGCACGGTATATGCCATGACATAGGAAGCATTGGGGCAGCCCCTCCACGGAAGTGGGGTCAAGTAGGGAGCATCCGTTTCAACCAACACCAGTTCAGGGGGAAGGAGCGCAAAAGCTCGACGGAGGTCGTCATTAGCCGGATAGCTTATTGGCCCTGCAAAAGACGCATACCATCCATTCTCAGCCAAGATTTCGGCCATCTGCGCGTCCCCAGAAAAACAATGGAAAACAATGCGCTGATCCGAACGCGCGCACTCACGCAGCAGGGCGATGGAGTCCTCATGAGCATCACGGTCATGAATCTGCAGCGGCAAATCGTGGCGAGCAGCCATTTCGATGTGCGCGCGGAAGGACTCCTTCTGGGCCTCGCGACCGGGATCAGCGGTACGGAAATAATCCAAACCGCTCTCCCCCACAGCAACCACCATCGGGTCACTCAAGCGTTCCTCCACGGCGGACAAGGCCTCGTCAAGGGGAACATGGTACTCACGCACTTGGGGAACCAAACCATCGGGGGAAGGATCGGCGCACCCAGCGTGCAGCGCGGCCTCGTTCGGGTGGATCGCGAGGGCAACGCGGACTCCCTCATGCGCCCGGGCAAGCTCGAGCATCGGATCAAAAGCTGGCAGCTCACAGGCGCTGGAAATCATCCTCGTCACGCCTACGTGGCGTGCACGCTCCAGCTGTTCCTCAAGGGGCATCTTGATCCCATCCGCGCGTGGGATTTCTCCTTCATGGACGGGAAGATGCGTGTGGTTATCAATGATCGGCAGCGCCAAGGGATTGGGAGGATCCGGCCAAGGGCGAGGCTTACGCTTACCCATTCCGCCTCCTCAGTGCTGCCACACGACGGACTCGCGGACCTGCTGCGCTGCCTCGTCGCCCAGAAGCTGGCGGACCAGCTCAAAACCGAGTTCTAAAGCAGTACCCGCTCCCCTGCTGGTCACAATGTTCCCGTCAACGACAACGCACTCAGACTGAGCCTGCGCACCTCCCGCGCTCAAGGCATCCATGAAGCCAGGATTTGCAGTGGCGCGCTTGCCCTGAAGAACTCCCAGTTCGGCCAGGATCGAAGGGGCAGCACAGATCGCAGCAGTTATTTCTCCAGTCGAGGCACGACGCGTCAATTCCGCGCGCACACGCTCATTTGCCTTCAGCCCAAGCGTTCCGGGCATACCTCCCGGTAGGAAGACAACGGTGTAGGACGCTAAATCCACATCTGCAAGCATGAGGTCGGAAACGAGCTTGACCCCATGCGAGCTGACAACGTGGCGCTCATTTTCAATCGAAATGAGATCCGCGCGGATCCCCGCTCGATACAGGGCATCGACGACCGCAAGGGCTTCGACTTCCTCAAATCCGGTCGCAAGCAGGACAGCGACGCTCTCCGTCGTTGTCAGGGTATTGGGCGTTGGCATTATTCCTCCTCAGGTGCGCATCTCGGTCATCTTCCAGAAGCGCTGCATACCTTCAGGGTAACGCAGGCTTACGCCCGTCGACGTCGCAGCTACTCTGAACGAAGCGCCTCAACAGGATCTTGGCGAGAAGCTCGCGAAGCCGGAATCAAACCAGCAATCACGGTCAAGCCAACCGAAATCGCCACCAATACCAGGGCTGTCAGCGGAGAAAGCTGGGCAATGTTCTTCACCTGGAAACCTTGCTCGGCTATTGCGTTGACCAGGCCACAGATACCGTAGGTCACTGCCACGCCAAAAACACCAGCTATCAGACCCTCGATGAAGGTCTCAGCGTTGAAAACCGCAGAAACATTGCCCTTTGAGGCACCGATCGAGCGGAGAATACCGATTTCTTTCTTGCGTTCAAGAACGGAAATGTAGGTAATGATCGCAATCATGATTGAGGACACGACCAACGAAATCGATACAAAGGCGATGAGCAGCCACGAAATCACATTGACGATCCTCGTCACCGAACTCATGAGTACGCCCATGATATCGGTGTAGGTAATGACCTGATCGGTCTTACCTGCGCTTTCCTTGTCTGCGTTGTACTGGTCTAGGACAGCCTTGACGGAGTCCTTGTCCTTGAAGGACTTCGGGTAGATCGAGATGCTGCTGGGGGACTTCAGGTCAGCCCATCCCAGATCGCGCAGGTTCGTCTCAAGGGTGGGGACGTTCGTTGAGAACATCGTCGCCATCAACGCAGCAAGGGACTTTTCATCAAGATTCGATGAGAAGGCCGACGCCATGGCCTCGGGATCGAAGTGGAAGGCACTGCTCATATTCGTTGCGAATTGGCTCATTGTCGCACTGATCTGCTGGCCAATTGTCTCCGAAAGCTGAGTCATCATCTGAGTCATGGCGTTCGCCATGGTCTCTTGAAGGATCTGACCGATCGCGGCAGAGACCCCGCGCATAAGATTGCCACCAAGCTGGGCGGCAATCTGCGCTGAAATCTGGTGTGCAAGCTCTGTCGATACCTGAGAGGCGACCGACTCAAGCGCCGGGTCATCCCCAAGCGCTGCCTGCAGGTTTGTCATCAGTTTCTGACGGTCAACAACCTGGTCAGAAGAGACAGCAGTGTTGATCTGTTGGATCACTGAGGGCTGTGAGAAGTAGTCAGAAACCAGCGTCGCAAAATCCGTGGAGCCTCCCGCGGCAATCTGGTTCTGTGCGTAGTCCTGGAAGCCCTGAAGGATCTGACTTGCCTGCGAGCTTAGGTATGTTCCGGCGGTATCCTTTACCGCACCATCGGCCAGTGTCTTGCGGATAATCGCAGGGAAATCAACGTTTTGCAGCTGAGGAACACTCTTGCTGAGTTCACCCAGGTTGAGCTTTGACGGATCGATCTGCACAGCCGAACCATCGGCGGGAACAAGCTTCGAAAGATCGATATTCGACAGGTCCATCCCCGACAGATCAAGGTTCGAGAAGTCAAGGCTGGACAGATCCATTCCACTGAAGTCCAGAGAGGACAGATCCATCTGCATGGCGGAAGGATCAATAGAAAACGCCGCAGACAGCTTGTTTTGATCAACAGTGAACAAGCTCGACATATCAAAGCCACTGGACCGATCTTTCGAAGAATCTGCAAGCTCTTGGAAGCTCTTTCCAGTGAAGACATCAGTCTTCGGGTTCGCCCGCTGATCCTTAACGATCTGACTATCCCCGGCCTCGCGAATAATCTGGCGAGTCAGCTCAGGGGTGTAAGCGATGCCCTGGCGCAGCGCTCCCCCATGCGAGGAATTTGGCTTCACAATTGCGCTGATGCGAAGTTCTTGCCCCTCGTCGATCAGCTTCTTCATGAATTCTTTATCCGAGGAGTGATCCGACCAGACCTTGTAGTTGTCGTCCCACGTGTACTTAGCGGCGGCATTGATGCGCTTGTACTTAATCGCCAAAATCTTGTCGTAATCGTACGAGGCAGCTGGGGCGTCGCTTGCTGAAGGCGAAGGACTCGGGGTAGCTGAGTTCTTCTCGCCAATGGTGCCCGAGTAGTACTGACGCATCAGCTCGTCGAATTCCTTGTGGTCTTTCAGACCGAGGACATACTCCATCAGGTTCGACATATTGCCGTCTTCATCAATAACAAGGACGACTTCAGAGGCGGAAGTTGGCCAGTGGCCGGCAAGAACATCGTAGGCGGAGGTATATAAAGAGGATTCCTGCGGCATTTGATAGAAGGCATTGGTAGCCACCATCGAGGACATGGCGCTCCCACGCATGCCCGTTTCCATCTGATTCATCGCTTGATCAGGGCTGACTTGGATGTTGTCCTTCGAAGTATCGGCCTGGAAAATCTGTGGCGTCACATCGTAGTCGTATTCGATGGCGTTGACGAAAGAATTCACATTCCCGCCGTTTCCCTCGAGGAAAGCCTTCAGAGAGGCCAAGTCATTCGTCTTCGCGTCGCGAATATTGTCTGCAAGGGTCCTCAGTTTGGAGACGCCGACTTTCCCATCGCTTGGCTTCTCACTGCTAGCGGCTTCGACTTGTACAGACAGGGCACTGGACATGTCCATCCCGCTCTTTTGAATGGTCAGCGGGTATGCGCCCAGGGTTTCTTCTTCTGTTTGGGCGATGTAGGCATTCGTGCCGTTTGCCAGTGCCAAAATGGCGGCAATACCGATGATTCCAATAGACCCCGCGAAAGAGGTCATCAGGGTACGGCCCTTCTTCGTCATCAGGTTATTGAAGGACAGGGAAAGCGCGGTCAGGAAGCCCATCGAGGTGCGACGTACCGGCTTGGCCTCGCGAATTTCTTCGGTGCCGGGGACGAAGGGACGAGAATCGGCAACAACCTCACCATCCGCGAGCTCGACAATACGCGTTGCGTATTGGTGCGCAAGCTCCGGGTTGTGGGTCACCATGATGACTAGACGGTCTTGAGCGACGTCTCGCAGGAGGTCCATGACCTGAACGCTGGTCTTTGAGTCAAGAGCACCGGTCGGTTCATCGGCCAAGAGGATTTCGGGGTCGTTAATGAGCGCGCGCGCAATGGCAACGCGCTGCATCTGACCGCCAGAAAGCTGCGAGGGCTTCTTCCCCACGTGCTCGGCCAGCCCGACGCGTTCCAGTGCTTCCATCGCGCGCTTTCGGCGTTCGCCTCGGGAAACGCCAGAGAGGGTCAGCGCCAACTCAACGTTGGACAAGATGGTCTGGTGCGGGATCAGGTTGTAGGACTGAAAAACGAAGCCAATGCGGTTGTTGCGGTAGGCGTCCCAATCGCGCGCCTTGTAGTCCTTCGTTGAGATCCCATCGATGACCAGGTCACCGCTTTGGAAATGGTCAAGGCCGCCAACGACGTTGAGCATTGTCGTTTTACCCGAACCCGACTGGCCCAGTACCGCGACGAACTCGCTATCTCGAAAGGCAACCGAAACGTCATTGAGCGCGACTTGACGCAGGTTTGCAGTTTCGTAGATCTTGACGATATTGCGCAGCTCGAGCACTGGGATTCCTTCGACCGTTAATTTCTGACCTTTTTAAGGCTAACAAAATCACCGGTGGCGTGACATCGGGGATTCCCCTGGTTGACGGCTAAAACCCTGGATCAGTGGGAATTCGATTGACCCGAGACCAGAAGAATCTCCTCGTTATCAAGTCGAGCGAGAGCTCCTTCTAGGGCCGCTGAAGAGAAGATCCCCTCGTCGCGAGCCTGAAGAAGAGCGTCACGCTGAGCGTGAATGGCTTCAAGTGCCAATTCGCGAATTTGATCGCGAGTGAAGGAACGTTCAACTTCTTCCCCGCTCATTTCCACTGGAGTGGCCTCGTTTTCTCCATCGGTGTCAGGGAGAGGCACGCTCGAGCTCTCCGAAGAAGGAGAAGATTGCAGATCGACAACGTCGCCCAGGCGTGAGAGCGTTCGCGAAACCCCCGCAGACAAAAGTGTCTGAGCATCAACTTCCTTGATTGCTTGAGCCAGAGCGGTATCCACGAGTGCGGAACTCATAACTTGCCGAAGTTGTTGGCGTTCTTCTTCGCTGATATCAGCAGAGGCCATCTTCGGCTTGATCAAGCGAATCAGCCACGGCAGCGAAAGTCCTTGAATAACCAAGGTGCCAGAAGCGATGAAGAGTGCGATCGTCAGTAGGAACGAGCGCATGGGTGCTGCGGAGGAAATCGTTTGTGCCGCAGCAAGAGTGATGGCTCCGCGCATTCCAGACCAGATAATGACACTGGCTTCACGCGGCCCAAGTGGCTCTTTTTCAAAGTAATCGATGTCGGATCGGCGCACTGCACGTTGCCGCTCGGCGATTTTGAGGCGGCGTCGCCAGCGGGCCATGGTTTTGCTCCACTGTTCTTTACTGAGGTTTCGGCTTGCCAGAACCTCACTGTCCACGGTGCAGGCCTGCGCCATTCGCTGCTCAAAAGCTTCAAGGCGCCCGGCCTGAGCCTCGTAACGCCTCTTACGGTGCTTGCTGCGGTGGTCGAGCCACGTGAGCATGAGGGCAATGAAGAGTGCACGGATCAGCATAATGAGACCGCCTGCAATGACGGCAATCACGGCGGCTCGTACCAATCCACCGCCGTCTCCATCGGCCTCTTCAATGATGCCGAAGGCCTGCAAGCCCATTGCAAGGAAGATCCCGCTTTCCAGAATCAGCGTCATCGTCGCCCAGTTCTGCTGCGAAAAACGCCTATTTTGCGCAGAAATCATGCCTGCACGACGACCGGAAACAACAAGACCAGCAACGACCGCGGCAACCAATCCAGAACCGTTCAGATGCTCGGCGGGGATCGAAGCAAGGAAAGGCATTGCGAAGGAAAAGACCGTATCCGTCGTCGGATCTTTGATGATCGAACGGATCCGAACCCCCGCCTCACCGACGATTAAACCGACAACAATGGCGATACCGAGAGCAACGAGGACGCGCCCCGTGAGCAGTGCGGGATTGAGAGCACCGTTGTCGGAGGCAAGAGCCGCCTTCATCGCCGCAGCAAGAAGGACCAGTGAAGTGGCGTCGTTGAAAAGGCCTTCACCCTCAAGCACCGTAATGATGCGGTGCGAGACGCCACTGCGCTTGGCGATGGTGACGGCGACCGCGTCGGTGGGAGATAAAACAGCTCCCAGCGCTACGCCCCACGCCAGTGAAATCTGCGGAACCATCCAATTGATGAGGAAGCCAATGGCGAATGAGGAGATCAACACTAGCGGAATAGCAAGCATTGCCACGGCTTGTGTTTCTCGGCGGAAATCCATCGTCGGCATACGCACAGCCGCAGAGAACAGCAGTGGCGGAAGCACAATCTCTAAGATGATGTGCGGCGCAATTTCGATCGCACCAACCTGTGGGAGGAAGCCGATCCCCAAGCCAACAGCAAGCAGGATCAGTGGTGATGCGACGCCAACTTTGGGTGCCAGAAACTGTGTGGCAACAATTATGAGCATCCCAAGCAGCGCGATCATCAACGGTTCCATACAGATAGTTTACGGGGGACGCATGCATATGTCTGGGGCGTGCATATTCATCATCACTATGCCAGTCTGAACCTATGCGTATTGCAAGTATCCCGAAGGACTCCACGCTGGCTTTGTGTTCGTTTGCCAGCGAGTTGGGGATCATCACCTGCGCCGCTTCCGGTGGAGCCTTGAGCGCGCTATGGATGAGCGGGCAGCGCTTTTTTGGTTACCCTTTTGGGATTTCCGAGGCCGAGGCCTCTTCCCCCGCTCATCTTTCCTCCGCAGGAGACATGCACATGTGGACCCCAAACGGGAGCACAGTTAGTGACCAGAACACAGTGGTCTTGGAACAGGCCTATCAGTGGACGCACAAATTCCTTGCGGGCATTAACCCTGATCCTGCCGCAATTCCTTTGGCAACCTTTGGAACGGACTTTCAGCTGCGGGTGTGGAATGCGCTTCTCGATATTCCATATGGGGAAACCGTGACCTACGCGGATCTCGCACGAAAGGTCGGCTCACCGCGCGCGTACCAAGCGGTTGGGAGCGCTGTTGGACGCAACCCGCTTTCACTGATCGTTCCCTGCCACCGCGTGGCCTCGGCTTCAGGAGAGGTCCACTACGGAGGCGGGGCTGCACGCAAGCTCTACTTGCTCTCGGTGGAGTCGGGAGAACTTCGCTCCCAAAGACCTTGACGTACGTCAATCTCTACATATAATTAAACGTAAGATTTCACGTATTTTGGAGGGCATAATGGCACTGGAGCCTATCGAACCACAGCCAGGCAGTGACCGAGACCCCGCAAACTTCGTCGGCCGCACTGCGATCACGTCCCAAGCGCGCAAGCGCCTGCAAGTGGGCGCAAATCTTCTCCTCACCGATCCCAGACGCATGGGTAAGACCTTCTGGATGCACACTTTCGCCGCACGAGAGAAGCGTTTTCACTGCTACTTCATCGATTACGAGGGCGTCTTCACAGTAAACGACTTCCTCATCCGCACTGCCGACGCACTCATCAAAGGCGGGAAACTCCCTTCGCGAGCATTTCAGAAACTCAAAACCATCTTCGATAACTGCGATATCGAAATCTCAAGCCCCATCACCATTAAGAGCTACCATCGTCAGACGTCTCCGCACGTCCTACTCACAGATATTTTGAGCACCCTTGACGGGGAAGAAAACGATGTCATTCCGCTTGTCATGATGGACGAGGTCCCCATGGCGGTGAATAACATTGCCGAACGCGAAGGCGCCGGAGCTGCCGAAGAAATCCTCCAAACACTGCGCGCACTTCGCCAAAAAACGACGCGAGTACGATGGATCGTCACAGGGTCCGTCGGTTTCCATCATGTTCTACGCAAAACCAAGATGACGCAGGGAGTCTTGAACGATCTTGAATCCTTACCGCTCGGGCCTCTCCCCCGTGACGAGGCCGACGAGCTTGCACGCCGCTTACTCCTAGGCGTGGGGCAAGAGCTGCGTGATGAGGTTGTCAGTGAGCTTGTCACGGTGAGCGGCGGAATTCCTTTCCTGCTCCATAAGCTCGTTGGAACACTCGCGCAGGGGCACTACACTGCTTTTACCCCCAGCGATGTCCGCGACTGCTTCGAAGATTTCATTGATGACCCTGACGAATTCCGTTGGTTCGAGCACTACCTCACGCGCGTGACGCCACACTACGGCGAGCGCGCACAAGTCGCAGATCAAATCCTGCGTCAGACGATTTCTCAGACGAATGAGTGGATTTCCGTTGATTCACTGACGCAAGACGAGGAATTCTCCGAGGTCCTTGAGGATCTCGTCAAGGACCATTATTTGGAGCGCCGAGGCCGCTCGGTGCGCTGGCGCTATCCTGCGCTGCAATACATTTGGGCGCGTAAGAAAGGAGTGTGGGACCGTCAATGAATAGCCTCCCACTTGCCTGTTTTACTCCTTCGCTCATGCCTGAGGACCTTCTCGAGCGCTTATTTATCGCGCGTGAACCAATTTTGAAGATCATCATGAAGCGCGTTGAGAAGCTTGGGAAAACGCCAAGTCCGAATCACACGCTGCTTGTCGGACCTTACGGAGCGGGTAAAACGCACCTAATCTCCTTGGCGTATCACCGTAGTAAAACACTTGTTGATCGTCAAAAACATACTTCCTTGCGCATCGCGCGCCTGCCCGAAAGTCCGTGGAGGCTCACCTCATACGAGCGTCTTCTTGCCGCGATTCTCAACCAGTTCTCCCCCACCGAGCTAAACCGGACGAATAAGAGCTCACTTGAGGCGCAACTTCGCGGAAGTATCCGCACCGAAGGCCCCATTGCGATCTTCATGGAGAATGCTGATCAGATCTTCGAGACGCTTGGACAGGCGGGGCAACAAAATCTCCGGAACCTCTTACAAACCGAGACAGGCATTCTCATCATAGGAAGCACTACTCGTCTCGATCGCAGCCTCTCCGACAATGCCTCGCCCTTTTTCGGTTTCTTCGACACGATTCGACTCGAACCTTTCACTCCTGGAGAAGCACGCGAAATACTCAGTGCTCTGGCGCGTGAAGCAGACAATCCTCAACTGGCTGAGTACTTATCCTCCCCTGATGCGATGGCTAAAATCCACGCGATCACTCACCTCACGGGTGGTTCACCGCGAGTGTGGGCGATACTTGGGTGCGCTCTGAACGCCGCTGACTTTGACGACCTCAGCACCCTGCTCCTCACTCGGATTGACGCATTCACCCCGCATTACCAGGAACAACTGGCTCATCTCTCCCCTCTGCAACGCCTCGTCATAGCAGAACTCGTAGCAGCAAATCACCCATTACCTGTAAAAGATCTAGCTGAGCACGTAGGTTCAGAACAGCGCAGCGTCGCGAAGGCCGTGAGCGATCTCAGCGAACGAGCGTGGATCAAACCTGTTTCAACTATTTTCACGGATCTTCTTGATCAACGTCGGAGCTACTACGATCTGGTAGATCCTCTTGCCCGCCTTGTGCTCCAACTCAAGGAATCAGACACGCTAGCACTACCTTCTATCGTGAATTTCCTTCAGACATGGTTTAGCACCGAGAAATCTACCAATTCTTCCTCGTTTGATTTGCTTGGAAAGGTTGAGGATGCGCTTGCGGCGGTTGAGTCAGGCGACGCGGAGCCGGTGATGGCACTGCCCAGCACTGTGCGCGAGACGATTGAAAACAAGGCGCGTGATGTGGAGGGGCTTTCCTCGGTACGCTTGGATCTCCTCGAGATAAGCGCGAAAGGGGCAGATACTGTTCCCCCCAAAGACACTGCCGAATGGCTCGCCCGCGCAGAACGTCTTGACCACGAGTTGCAGTCCCCTCAAAGCCGGCTTGCCCTGGTACGTTGGCTTGCCGCCTCGCATCGCTTTGACGAGGCTGAGGCTGCCTTGGGAACGATTACTTCCGCAAAGGAAGCCCAGGAAGGCGCGCGGGTACTAAGCGACGCTCACCAAGCCCACGACTAGCGCGCCAAGGCAAGCCCGAGCCGAAACTACTTTCCGTCGGTAGAGTCCGGCAAGGCCTCGGCAATCTGCTCGGCGACCAGCTCCTCGTCAACGGGGAGCTGCGTGCGCGCATAGGCGGCGGCGTCATCTTGCGTGGCGACGATCTGCTCGGCAATTGAATCGGCATCGCGGCGCAATGCTGCGCCATCAACGACAGAGGCTTGCGCAAGACGCTGCGCTTCGGCGCGATCATCATCGGTGTAGTCAAGCTCGTCTGCATGCTTACGTACCTGCACGCGGATCAGCTTGCGGCGCAAGTTCTCTTCGCGGATCACCGAAGCGCGGCGGTGCAGCCACCCGATCGCAAGAACCAGCAGAAGAGCGATGCCCAGGTAGCCGATGATGGGATACATCCCGCCGACCAGTTTCTTGAAGCCCAGTAGGGAGTTTGCATAACCTGTAACGGTCACTCCTATCAGAATGACTCGCATGCGAGTGTCTGATCCTCCCGCGAACCTGCGCGCGGTCGAGTAGAACAGTGAAAAGACCGTGTTGTAGATCAGCGCAAAAATGATGAGCGTATATAGAAGCGCGAAGGCCGGGTGAATGCCGCGGGCGATCTCCAAAGTTGGCACTGCCACGTCCCAGATGCGATCCATATTCAAGAAAAGCGTCACCGCGTCGGCGGCAATAACAAGGGCGATCAGCGCACCGCCCAGGCGCCCGGCCTTACGTGCGACATCAATGCGCAGGACGGAGCCGCCCAGAACGAAAGCCATCGCAATACCGTTGACCACGCAGAGTGCAAAGTAATTGATTGTTGAGAGCCACAAGTTCGGCAGTGCGGGAGTAACGTTCTGGGCTGCAGCATTGAGTTCTGCAACTCCCGGATGGTGGCGCAGCAGCGAGTAGATTGTCAAGATACTGATGGCAATAATGATCATCGGTGTAAAGACACCGATGACTTTCATAATGCGATCAAAATCAAGGAAAGCCGTCACAACAACCAAAACCGCACAGATCGCGCTTCCCGCCCAGGCCGGGATCCCAAACTGCTGCTCTAGGTTCGCTCCCGCACCAGAGAGCATGACAACGCCCATCGCAAAGCCCGAAAAAACCAGAACAACGTCGATAATGCGACGAACCAGAGGCGGGGCGATGCGCTCAAAAACTTCGTCGTGGTGGCCCGATCGGTAGTACGAGCCCAGCTGCAGGGCCACAACACCAAAGACGATGTTGAGGACACCGAGGACGGCAATTCCGATTAAGCCCTTCGCTCCGAAAGAAAGGAAGTATTGGAGAAGGTCTTGACCGCTGGCAAGGCCGGCGCCGATGACGACACCAACGTAAGCGAATGCGACAGAGAGGTACTGTTTGGGCACTCTTACTTTCCTTCTTGCTTTCCCTCGAGTAGTTGAATCGGCGGGCGAGGTGCGTTCACCTGGTTGATCGGGGCCTCGCTGTCTGCGTAGCCCAAGCAGAAACCGGTGATGAGTTTGTAGTGCTGGGGAATTTCAAATTCCTGCTCGACCGGACCGCGCCAAGCCGAAAGTACACCGATTGCACACGAGTCGACTCCGTGGGCCTTGGCGGAAAGGAACAGGGTTTGGAGCATGAGACCGGCGTCCATCGCGCTCCACGGGAGCATATTTTCATGGACGAAAACGAAGCCCATGACGGGAGCATTGAAAGCAGAAACGTTGCGGCGGTTCGCATTGTCGCGTCCCTCGTAGTCGCGGCGCTCGACGCCGTATGCACCGTAAACCAGTTTCGCCACCTCGACCTGAGGGGCTCGAAGTTCCTTCGGGTAGGGCTTCCAGACGGGGAAATCACCATCGGGCAGCTCACGCTTGAGGGCGGTTTTAATCGTTGCAAAGCGCTTGTGGTGCTGGATGTCCAGGGTCTGGTCGAAACGACGCACATATTCGTCGCGCAGGCGATCCGCACGCTCCCCCGTTGCCAATGCGACACAGAAAGCTCGGGTATTAGACCAGCTGGGGGCCGTCGTTGCGTCCTTGAGGATCGCGTCCAGGACATCCTGCGGAATCTGCTGATCCGTGTATGCGCGGGTCGAGCGGCGCGAGGCCGCCAAGGCAGAGAAATCAGCAGAGCTGAAATGAGCATCAGCGTGAGTAGTCATCGGATTTTTGATACCTCCACTGCCCCACACTCAGGGGCATGTCATTTCTCAGTATTTCGATACTGTTCAGGCAAGGGCCTCTTCGAATGCCTTCACATCTTCTTCAGGGGTTCCCCACGACGTACAGAAACGCGCGAGCAAGCGACCATCGGGCAGTGTCTCCCAAATGCCGTATTGCACCTTGCGCGAGAGGCGCTCGTGTCCTGCCTGATCGAGGGCAACGAAGGTCAAGTTCGTTGGGGAATCCATGGTGACGACGTAGCCCGCGCGGATCAGAGCTTCGCGGATTCGCCGCGTTGATTCAACTCCCGGCTGGCCAATCGTCGAATACAGGTCGTCCTCAAACAGGGCCTCGAACTGGACACCCAAAAGCCGGCCTTTAGCGAGCAAAGCTCCATGCTGCTTCATCTGCGTGACGAATTGGCGGATCGAGCCACCTTCAGGAATCACCACGGCCTCGCCAAAAAGTGTGCCGCACTTGGTACCGCCGATGTAGAAAACATCGGAGAGCCGCGCCAAATCAGCCATTGAGACATCATTTGCCGGCGAGGTCAGGGCATAGGCCAAACGCGCACCATCAACGAAAAGCTTGAGGCCGTGCTCGCGACATGCAGCGGAGAGTTCTTCCAGTTCTTTGAGCGAATACAGCGTTCCGTATTCGGTGGGCTGCGAGATATAGACCAATGCGGGGGCGATCATGTGGTCGCGCGCGCCATCACCTTCCCACGCTGAATAAATGCGCTTCACATCGGCCGCATTGATTTTTCCGTCTTTCGCGGGGATATCAAGGATCTTGTGACCACCGCGTTCAACGATGCCGGCCTCGTGCATGTTGATGTGTCCGGTGTGGGGAGCAATCACTCCCTGCCAGGGCAGCAAAATCGCGTCGATGATCGTGGCATTTGTTTGCGTTCCGCCGACTAGGAAGTGAACGTCCGCTTTGGGTGCGTCGCAAGCCTTTCGAATCAGGTCGCGCGCGCGCTCGCAGTGCTCGTCGGTACCGTAGCCACTCGATTGCTCCATATTGGTGGCGACCAAGG
>NZ_CAUTWQ010000010.1:0-68771 GCF_963542285.1 uncultured Actinomyces sp.
CGTGTAACTTGCGGGACGGGGAGGGAATCCTGGCGTGTAACTTGCGGGACGCGGAGGGAATCCTGGTGTGTAACTTGCGGGACGTGGAGGGAATCCTCCCGTGGTGGCAGGTGCATTCTGTGCGGGTTGTTGGGCTGGGTACGTTCCCATTGTTCCGCCCTGAGCGGGGGGATAACCGCCCTGTTGCGCCTGGTAGTGCGCCTGAGCAGAACCGCTATTTGCTGCAAGAGGACTTTGGGGAACAGCGCTGTACGAGGACGAAGTTGTCGTTACCGGACGCTGGGGCACTGATGCTTGTGTGGTGCCCTGCGCTGCCCGAGTGTTATTCGTCCACTGCGTCCCATCCCACCACCGCAATTGTGAGGGATTTGAGGGATCGCTGTACCAACCCGCTTGGGGATTTGTCATGGAGGGATCCTTCCGTATTCGTCCTTTTATTGAACGGTAACATGCTGGGCGCTGTCTGTGAGAATTCTGGGTGCAGTGCGATTGGATACGTGTGTGTATTCACACTCCACGCCTATGGTGCGCCCCTCTTTTACTCATTTGACCACTACCCTTAGACCTATGGCCCAATTCCTCGCACAGAACCATCTTTTGACAATATTCCTGGTTGTCGGACTGGGCGCTTTTCTGGGCGCGATCCGCTTTGGGCCGCTGCGTTTCGGTGCAGCCGGTGCGCTGTTCGTCGGCCTACTTGTCTCGGCTTATTCGCCGCAAGCCGGTCAGGGGACTGCGATCATCCAACAAATCGGGCTGGCATTCTTCGTCTATACCGTTGGTATCGCCGCGGGCTCGACGTTCTTCTCTGATCTTCGCAAACAAACCTCACTTCTAGGTTCGGCCACGATCATCTGTATTGTCGGCGCGGTCGTCGCTACTATCGGAGGACATTTGCTGGGACTGGGCAAAGGCCTCGTGACCGGGCTCTATACCGGTGCGCTGACCGCTGCGCCTGCGTTGGATGCGGCGACACGAGTTAGTGGCGACCCTCAGGCAGCAGTTGGCTATGCTTTCGGCTACCCCATCGGCGTAATTGTCGGAATCATTGTCGTCACCATGACGGTGACGCGAAAGTGGGTGGGGGAGAAGGACACGCCATCGCTTGCGGGTGCTGGCCTCGACGCCGTTACTGTTCGAGTGGACCGCCCGATCTTGACGCGAAAGATTCTCGCTTGGCGTGAGGGGCGCGTACGTATGTCCTACCTTCAGCGTGAAGGGCGCACCCGCGTCTTGATCCCTGGCGAAGAACTTCGCGCTGGCGATCTTGTTGTTCTGGTCGGTGGCACTTCCGCTATTGCCGAGGTCGTCGAGCAGTTGGGAACGCAGGTTTCCGACCACTTGGCTGACGACCGCTCCGATGTTGCCTTTGAGCGAATTGTTGTGTCGAGTCCCGATGTCGCGGGACGAGCGATCGTTGAGCTCAATCTGGCCACTCGTTTCGGTGCGACCATTACCCGAGTTCGCCGAGGGGATCTTGACCTGCTGGCACGCGACGATCTCAAGCTCAATCTGGGTGATCATGCGGCAGTCGTTGTTCCGCAGGAGGAACTTGATAACGTCCAGAGCTTCTTGGGTGACTCGGAACGCCGAGTGAGTGAAGTTGATGGAATGGCCTTCGGTATCGGTATGGTTCTGGGCATGGCCTTGGGTGCGATCCCCTTCCCAATGTTTGGTGGAGCAACCTTCCAGCTGGGATCTGCGGCCGGACCTCTGATCGTCGGAATGCTGCTGGGTGCACTCCGTCGAACCGGGCCTCTGGTATGGACGCTTCCTGCCTCGGCGAATATCACGATTCGCTCTGTAGGACTGATGCTCTTCCTGGCTGCTTTGGGCTTGAATGCGGGGCCGGCACTTGTTGATCTTCTGCTGCGTCCAGAGGGTTGGAAGGCTGCGATACTAGCGACAATCATCGTGGCGGTCTGTTGCACTGCTCAGGCGATCGCCGGCCGATATCTGGGATTGTCTGCGCCGCGAACCGCGGGAGCTGTTGCAGGTTTCTTGGGGCAGCCGGCTGTCTTGCAAGCGGCAGATGCACGTGTTGCTGATGAACGTATCGAGGCCGCGTACGCGACATTGTTCGCCTTCGCAATCATCGTCAAGATTTTCTTGGTGCCATTTATTTGGACACTGTGAGCACAGGAGTAACACATGGCAACACCGGATTTTGTTCTGGAATTACGACGGCACGTGGGGCACTCCATGTTGTGGCTTTCGGGCTGCACCGCTGTCGTTTTACGAGGCCGTGGTGGGGCTGCGATTAATTGGCGCTCTCCCATCGACCCGGCTTCCATTGAGGTGCTGGTTGTTCAGCGCGCCGATAATCACGCGTGGACACCGGTAACGGGAATTATCGATCCGGGTGAAGAGCCGGCTCAGGCCGCATGTCGAGAGATCCTCGAAGAGACTGCATGTCAAGCGCGAGCCGTGCGCTTGCTCAGTGTGGAAGTTGTTGGCCCGGTTACCTACGAAAATGGTGATCGAACGACTTACCTGGACGTTGCTTTTGCGTGTGAATGGCTCAGTGGGGATCCTTTCCCCGCAGATGGTGAGAACACTCAAGCGATGTTCGTGCCGGGAGATCAGATCCCGCAGATGAATGATCGATTCACTCGCACTATTGCACGGGCATTCAGCGGTGAGCAGGCGGCTGATTTTCAGCGCTAATCGCCAGATTTCCTGTAACAAGCGTTAGGTGGAAGTCGGGGGCCGGGGAGTTTGTGAACTCCCCGGCCCCACGGCCGTAAATACGTGCGGCCTTGTCTGTTCAGAGCGTATCCGATCAGGCGCCAAGCCAGTAGGCAGCCAGAACCTTACGCAGTCCCAGAAGGTCTGCAACATGGCTCATTTCGCGAGCCGAGTGCATAGAGAGGAGGCCAACGCCCACATCCACTGTCTCAATACCCAGTCGGGTTGCGGTGATTGGGCCAATTGTTGTTCCGCATGGCGAGGCGTTATTCGACACGAAGTTCTGTGTTGGAACCCCTGCCGCATCACAGGCGCGCTTCCACAGAGCCATTCCGACCCCATTGGTTGCGTAGCGTTGCTTGGCATTGATCTTGAGGATGGGGCCGCGGCCCATGACCGGGTGGTGTGAAGGGTCGTGAACTTCGGGGTAGTTCGGGTGAATTGAGTGTGCGGCATCGGCACTCACGCAGGTTGAGGAGGCGATCATTCGCGCGTAACCATCTTCGTCACGTCCTAAGGCGAAAGCGGTGCGGCGCAGAACGTCTTCCAGAATTGGACCAGCTGCACCCGTGCGAGACTCTGAACCGACCTCTTCGTGGTCGAAGCATGAGAAAACGAGGATGTCACCGTCTGAGGGAAGTCCCTGGCGAGCGAGATCTTCAAGTGCACACAGTCCAGGGTGAACCGATGAGAGATTGTCCTGACGTCCCGAAGCAACGAACTGCGAATCCGCGCCGAAGGTGACAGGTCCCTGTGAGGGGACGCAGATCAGATCGAAAGAGACCACATCATTTGCGTTATCCAAGCCTGCGGCCCGTGCGATGGTATCCATGAGTGATGCATCGGGAGTGTCGACCGTCCATACCGGGTGCAGGTGCTTTTGGGGATCGAGGTGCAGAGAATCGTTAACCCCGCGGTTGAGGTGGATTGCTAGCTGAGGAATGCGGGCCAGCGGAGCGGTGCGAACCAGGATTTCTTCTCCCGAGGCCAGAATGAGTCGGCCCGCAACGCTCAGTTCACGGTCCAGCCAGGAATTCATGATCATTCCGCCATAGACCTCGACCTCGATTTGTCCCCAGCCATCAGCCGTTGTTGTCTGAGGTGAGGGCTTGAGGGTGAACGCAGGAGAATCTGTGTGTGCCCCAACGATCCTGAAACCAGCGGTTTCACTGATATTTTCGGGAACTACCCATGCCATGACGGCGCCTCCGCGAACCAATACGTGTCCGCCGGGAGTCGCATCCCATTCTGCTGTTTCGTCTTGGCGACTGAAACCGAGGTTTTCCAAGCGCTGCGCAACTAGATGTGCAGCGTGGTAGGGGCTGGGAGAGTCTGCAAGGAAATGGACATAGTCCAAAGTATTTGCGTCGAGTTCGGGATGATCCGATTCAAGTCGTGGTGTCATGCATCCATCCTACGCTGCACGTTTCATTCACGAAGATGTGCTCATTTGTGCACGACGGAAAAAGCAAGCATCTCGTTCATTTCGCCCACTAGCTCACAAAATGTGAGCTGACAGAAATTCAACTTTGATCATCGTGGTGGATGATTTTGTTGTCAGATCGTAACACTTCGTATTAATTCGGTGAAAATCTGTCCGGTTCATTTGGGCATTTGCGCAGGTCAGAGGGTAGTTTTATTGTTGCTAAGCTGATAAATTAAAAGGGTGATTACACAAAGCAATGAGACTCTCCTCGATGAGAGCGAATCTGAGCTTTGGCACGCGTGGAGTTCTGTTACACGTGCTGTTCAAAGCACGTTAGGTTCGGAAATTAGTAAAAGCGCACCTCTTGCTCTGATTGAGTTTGAGATGCTTGACGAGCTTGCTAACGGTGAGCAGCCCATGCGTTCTGGCGAGCTGGGTGCGCTGGTCTCGTTGACACGTTCGGGAACTAGTCGTGCAATCTCTCGCCTTGTGGCGAAGGGATTCATTACCAAAGAAGGATCGTCAACGGATCGACGTTCTGTCCTTGTGCGCATTACTCCTGAAGGGCGTCAGGCCTATGAGGCCGCAAATGGCGTCTTCACAAGCGCAGTGCGCAACGGGCTTCTTGGCGCGGTAGAAGGCGATGATCGCGATACCCTGCTCAGAATCCTCAACGTTATCTCAGATACGCTTCTTTAAACAGAAAAGGTGGGACAGCGATTGCTGTCCCACCTCCCACACACGGGTCCTACGGGGGTCAGAAAGACTTCCTGTAGACGTTGGTTTCGCGCTGAAGGAAACCAACCCGACGGTAGAGGCGGTTCGCCGCCTCTCGCGTCGGCCGAGATGTGAGATCGACTGTTTTAGCTCCCAACTCCCGAGCGTGCTCAACCGCGGCATCAACAATGCTCTGTCCCACGCCCTGACCGCGTGCGGCCTGATCGGTAACGACATCTTCGATCCATGCTCGCCGGCCAGTCGGAATATCGAAAACAACCAGCGAGAGCATCCCTAAGATCTGGTCATCCTCGTCGAGCGCGCATACCAAGTGCAAGCAGTCCTGAGCCAGAAGCTCCTGGATTTGTTCGAGCGACAAAGGCTGTGCGGAAGAGGAGAGCTGCGGAAGTAGACGCTTAAAGGCCTCGTGAACCTTTTCGGTCGTCGATGAGTCACATTCGCTGAGGATCTCGATACGCATGGATGCTCCTTGTTTATGCGTTATACAGTCCATAAGTATGCCACTGAGGATATTTATTATCCGACGCTCACGAGGCCCGACTCAAGGGGACACTAGACTGCCGAGCGCTTAGGCCTCGTGGATTTAGTGAACGGATGGTAGAGGCGGACGGTGTCGCGGGCGCGGGCAGCACTGGTTTTGCCGGAGTGTTTCCTGCTTGCTTGCTCAGCTGCGCTGAGGTTGCTCCTGAGACACTAACTTCAAGGTCCTCCGACTGGGTCTGAGTCGGAGACTTTGGGTGAGCCTGGGACTCATGAAGCGTGGGTTCGGTGCTCTGCTCCTGTGTGGGTGCAAAGACATAGCGGCTCTGCGCGGAATAGGACACCAGGTACATCGTCGTGTCAGCGATGATCTTTGCTAGCCACAGCGGCACGCCCACGCTCGTCATTACGGAAAGCATGATGTAGGAGCCGGCGACGACCGCAAGGGCCAGGGAAGCATAACGCATAGCGCTGCGGCGCAGGGAGGTTCCCTTGGCCTCGAAAACGTGACGATTCATTGTGAAGTTCACCGAAGCGCTGACCAAACGGGCAGTAACAACGGGGAAGAGTAAAGTACCCGTGAGCGCATTCAGGAGAAGAACCAAAACATAGTCGATGATGGTCGCAATTCCCGAAGAGGCAGCGAACTTCAGGAGCGGGGCCCAAATTCGCGCGGAATCTTGCAGCGGACGGAAGTGAGAGGTGGGGTTGCCGGCCTCGTAAATCGTCTCAATCGGGATTTGTGTCACCGGATGACGGTACTTCGCAAGCTGCAAAAGGACGCGGAGCTCGTACTCATAACGATCGCCCTCGATATCGATCAACGTCGGCAAAAGTTCAATCGGGAAGGCACGAAGTCCGGTCTGGGTGTCCTTGAGCTTCCAGCCGGTTGCAAGCCAGAAGAGTCCAGAAGTCGCGCTATTTCCAATCCTCGAACGCGCCGGAACATGACCGACAAACTCACGAACGCCCAGAACAGTCTGATTGGACCTTGCGCAGGCCTGGCCCACGCGGAAGATATCCACCAAGGTGTGTTGGCCATCGGCATCTGCAGTCACAACGCAGTCACTGATTCCAAGGCTTTGGGCGCGATCGTAAATGTAGGTGAAACCCGTCCGAAGCGCGTATCCCTTACCACGGTTACGCTCGTAGGAGATGACGTGCGCGCCCGCAGTGCGCGAGGCATCGAAGATATCCCGGTATTCTTCGCCGGAACCGTCGTCAACGACAACGATCTTTGTTGAAGGATCTGCGCGATGCAGCTCAAGGATGAGACGCGGCAATCGTGCGTCCGGTTGGTAAGCGGGGATTAACACGTACATCGCTCATGCTCCCTTCGTGATGTAGATGATGTCGGAGGTAGCGCGTTCGCCACCATTAGAGGGGTTATTGACAACCTGGCCGTTGAACCACATTTCAGAGGAGCCGCCGCCGTCGAGGTTGTAGGCAGTCTTTGCGCCCAGGCTCTGCATGATTTCGGCAAGGCCGCTCATGGTCACGCCGCTTGAGGTGCGAGAACGTCCATCCACAACGACGAAGACGAAGTGGTTGTCGTCGATGATTCCGATCGCGGTTCGCGGTTGCTTGCCCTGGATGGAGTGGTTACCGAAGTTGGTATCAATCTCCAGGTTGTCAATTCCGCTGATGACCTGGCCGTCCTCCAAAAGAGCCGGACCGAAGGAGAGGGTCTGCCACACGCCCTCGTTGACCAAGGTTTGAGCGTTGGTCTGAGTTTCGTCGTAGACCTTCATTGTGCCGTCCTTGTAGATGGCTAGGCCCTGACGAGCGCCGCTATCGCGATAGATCGTTCCGTTTCGGATCACGATGCCCGTCGAACGGAAACCGTAGTAGTCGCCGTTAATGGCGAAGACGGCGTTGTTATCCGTTGCGATCGAAGAAACGAGGTCCGTGATGTTCGCGCCGAACTGATCGTTTGCGAAAGCGGAACGAAGTGCAGTTGCATCGGAGAGCTGGACATCGGCGACGTAGTAGGTGACGCCGTTATCCTGGACCTGCTTGATGGAAATCTTGGTGTTTCCGTTCGTGTAGGTGTCCGAGGTTGTGGTCGCGGTATCGGTATTCAAGGACGTGGTCTGCGCGTTGCCCTGTGAGGCCTCGTAAGAAGAAGCGCTGGTAACTTCAACGTGATCGATCACGTAGCGGTTGAGAGCCCAAGCGGTGGTGCCGCCCAGAGCCAGCGTGATCGCAGTTGCTCCCGCAATGATTCCGTTGCGGAGCCTCTTGCGGCGGCGCTTTGCGGGGCGGGTGCGTGTGGGCTTCGCGTGGTGGGCTGAGGCCGAGGAACCTTCCGTGCGGGAGGCCTGGGACTGGGCGGTGGCTGCCTGTGCCTGCTGGCGAGCAGCGAGGGTGCGTGCAAGATCATCGGCCGAAGGAGTGGCCGGCTGGGGAAGGTTGTTCGTGTTCATGGCTATAGAATCCACTGGCGGATTCTGTAGGGATTATGGACAAGCTGTGTTCTGCCTGTGGAAGAAATACCTCTCAAAAACTCCTTGCAATTGATGAGTGTTCGCTGGAAGATAGATGAGTCACGTCTAGGCAAAGGAGCCCGACACGATGATAGACAAACGCGTCTTTTGGCGACCCCTGGCCATCCTGGGGGCGCTCGCCTTATCCCTTCCGGGATCAGCGGTTGCACATGCTACTGAAGGTGCAACAGATACCCCCGTTGTTCTCAACGCGCCCACGACCATTAGTGCGGGACAACTTCGTGCAACGGTCTCGCACGAATTCCCGCAGGTGACCGGATATACCTTCGCGGGAAATCCCGTTGGCGGCCGCGCGGAAACGCTTCACCAGGTCACGATCGACGGAAACCAATACACGGTCGACACTGTTGAAGCGCAGCGCGTGTCCGACCAGAAAGTCGCCTATACGGTAACTTTCGTCGGCAGCGAGATCACGATGAAAGCCGAGATCGAGGTACAGGAAATCACCTCGCACGCCCAAGGAACGGAGGGCGCAAAGCGGCCGACTTTGACCTTCCGCATCACTGAGATGAGCGGCGCGCACACGGTGGAAATTCCCGGCCACGGCCTCGTCTCAGTAAATGCAGACCAAGGCGGAGCATACGCATGTGGCATCACGGGAGTATCCCGAGGCGCGGCCAATGACGATTCCTATGCGGGTGTTGACGATACTTTTGCCAGCATCACTGCCTCGACGCCCACTGATTACTACGAACAACCCAGCGCCTACCTCATGGTCAACACCAATAAGGTCGCCGTCGGTATGGAGACCAACGCGACCTATGACCAGCCCCAAGGCTATGAAAGCAACTGGAATTCCAGGTGGAAGCGCCAGGTCATCGAACAAAACGGCATCAAGACTCTGATCGCGCAAAACGGTCAGTGGACCTACCGTTCCGAGGCCGCGACGGACGCCATTGGGGACGAAGAACGCCCCTACACGACACTTGTCTTCACAGGAGACGCGAACTCTTCGGGAAGCGTTGATTGGCAAGATGCCGCAGTTGCCTATGCGGATATCACTCCCGAGATCACTGGCGCAGCCGACAATCATAAGTGGGTCGTTACCCACATTCCCTTCAATTTTGGTTCGGCTGCAACGCATCCCTTCCTCCAGACCGCAGATGATGTGAAACGCGTGAGTCTTGCGACTGACGGCTTGGGGCAGCGCGTCATGATCAAGGGCTATGCCTCTGAAGGCCACGATTCGGGCCACATGGACTACGGCGGTAACATCAATACTCGCGCCGGTGGTGAGGCTGACTTCGGTACCCTCTTCACCAGCACGAAGGATGTCAATGCGATCTACGGCGTTCACGTCAATACGACCGAGGCCTACCCGGAAGCAAACTCTTTCCGTTCTCTTCCCTTCACCGGTGGCCGCGGGTGGAACTGGCTCAACCAGTCCTACTACGTCAATCAGCGTGACGACTTGGGCAATGGCGGCGCTGTCAATCGCTTCCAGGAATTGCGCAATCAATTCCCCCTCAGCAAGTACCCGAATTTCCGCTGGATCTATATCGATGTCTACTACGGTTCGGGCTGGCAAGCTGACCGCTTGGGCAACGAACTCAACAAGATGGGATGGGAAGTCGGATCTGAATGGGCAGACCGCTTCGAGAGGCACTCGCTGTGGTCGCACTGGTCGAATGACGAGCACTACGGTGGAGCAACCAACAAGGGATTGAACTCCCAGGTTATCCGCTTCATCGACAACGCGAACAAGGACAATTGGAACCCGAATGTTGTCTTGGGCTACCCCCAGATCGTCGAGTTCGAAGGCTGGACCGGCCACCAAGACCAAGACGCGTTCTACCGCAATATCTGGTCAAACAACCTGCCCAGCAAGTTCCTCCAGAACTCGCGCATCATGCGCTACGACACCGCGGATGCAGGAGATGGAAAGACGAAGCATACCTACACCTTCGCCAATGGGACGATAGCTTCGGGTTCGACGGCAGTTACTGCTCAAACAGAGGCAAGCTACGTCGTTGGAACGATTCAGGCAGACATGGCGTCCTCTCGCGAATTCGTCTACGACGGGGCGACAGTCCTTCGCGGAGACAGCTACCTCTTGCCCTGGAAGGACAACGGGACCTCCGCAGGGGCAGACCGCCTGTACTACTACAACCCTGCAGGAACTGCGACGGAGTGGACTCTCACCAAATCATACCAAGGCGTTGGTTCTCTGGCGCTCTACCGACTCACAGATCAAGGCCGCGTGAAGGTCACCGATTTGGCAGTCTCCGGCGGAAAAATCACAATCCCGGCCTCGGTCTATGACGGAGTGGCTGACGGCGATCGCGACCACACGGCCTTCGTGTTGGTTCCAGAAAACGCTCCCGCAGCTGTCTCGACCCCCGCATGGGGCGCAGGGACCGTCTTCGCTGATCCTGGATTCAACTCGGGAAGTCTGAACGGCTACACAACGACCGGTTCAGTCAGCGTCGTGAAGGATCCCCACGGTGATCCTGTCGCACAACTGGGTGCGGGCAAGGCCTCACTGACCCAAGAGATGACCCTCAATGCAGGAACCTACCAGGGCAGCGCGTGGGTCCAAATCAACGATGGAAAGACCCGCAAGGTCACTATTTCCGCCTCGGGAGATGGCGTGACAAGCGCCGGATCGCAGCAGCGAAATGGTGACTTGGGGGCGAGTCGAGACAAGCCCGTGACGACAGTCTTTGAAGACTTCGAGAATATTGCGGAAGGCTGGGGTCCCTTCGTCAAGGGCGACGCCGGCAATATTACGGACCCGCGCACAGTTCTGGCCTCGCTGAATGCTCCCTACACTCAACGAGGCGGAGTCCTTCCCGATCGTTCGCGTAAGGCGACAGATGATGCGATTGCGGGACACTGGTCACTGAAGAGCCACGAAGAAAACGGTGGTCTTGTCTACCGGACGGTTCCACAGACCGTGAATCTGCAGGCAGGACACCGCTACCGCATTTCCTACGATTACGACAACGCCGTGAGCGGTTCATACTACTGGGTCAGCGCGTACGACTCTGCGGGAGCTGACGGAGTCACCGCGAACTACCTTGATTCAACGCTCCTTCCCCAAACGGAGAGTCCCTCGCACTTCGTTGAAGAACTCAATGTTGGTGCTTGCGGCTCCTACTGGGTTGGCCTCTACAACGTCCAGGGAGGAAAGTCAGGAAACGATTTCTCGATTGATAACTTCCGAGTTGAAGATCTTGGAACAACCGCCGACGTCCCCGCGTGCGCTGCTGCAAGCATCGCAACCCAGGGAAGCGCGATCGAAGGCAAGACTGTCCAGGTGACAACGACCTTGGTGAATAATGAGTCCGCGGATGTCACCAATGTTCGCAGCGAATTGAGCCTTCCAGCTGGGTGGAGTGCACAGGCGACTTCGCCCACGACTGCTGAGACTCTTGCCAAGGGAGAAACCTTCACCACCACGTGGACGGTGAGCATTCCCGAAGGGGCCGGTGGCAATGCCGTCACCTTGACGCACCAGGCCCACTACCGGATCGGCGATGAGGACCGTACCGCTGTGGGCACAACGAGTGTGACAGCTCTGGGATCCATCAGGTCCAATGCCGTCAACTACCTCTCTGACATCCCCTTCTCATCGACGTGGAACTCCAACGGCTGGGGACCTGTCGAACGTGATAGCGAGGTCGGTGAAGATCAAGCAGGAGACGGTGATCCGATATTGATGAATGATCAGCCCTATGCCAAGGGTCTGGGTGCACACGCCCCCAGTGACCTCGGTTTTGAGCTGGAAGGAAAATGCACAACCTTCAAGGCAACCGTTGGCGTGCAGGATGGACAGTGGAGTGGCTCAGTGACCTTCCACGTCATCGGTAGCACTGACGGTTCCAACTGGTCCGACGTCGTTCCAGAAACCTCGGTTATCAGGGGAGGAAGCGAACCGAGGGACATCTCGGGCAATGTTCGAGGGATGAAGTACATCCGCTTGATCGTTGGAGACGGAGGCAATGGCAACGGTAACGACCACGCGAACTGGGGCAATGCCCGCGTCCTGTGTGGAAATGCTACCGAGGGTGGCGACACTCCCGCCCCTGAGCCCACGCCAACTCTGACGCTCAAGGACTACACGGGAGCCCTCCAGCTGGTAAGTGCACCGGCCGCCTACGAAGCGAACCCGGCCTCGAACATGTTCGACAAGGACCTGACGACCTTCTACGACAAGGATTGGGTCAACCTCACCGATCACCCCAGCACGATTGATCTCGCCCTCTTCGAAGGAAGCGATCCCACTGGCGCGCAGCCGGTCAGTATCGGCGGTCTGTCGATCGCAGGACGAGCGGGGCAAGCGAATGGCCGGCCCAAGGCCTACGAGGTCTATGTTGGCCAAGACGCAGCAAATATCAATCAGAAGGTCGCCGAAGGCACTTTGAGAAACACGGCTCTCGCTCAGCGTATTACCTTCGACGAAGCGGTGAACGCGAAGTATGTTCGCATCCGAGTCCTGAGCAATTACAAGACCAAGGCCGACCAACCCGATGGCCTGCTTGCAATCGCAGAGCTGGGAGTTCTTGTTCCCGACGGAACGACGCGCGCAGCTGTTACAGGAAGCGAGCGCAGTGCTGGTACGCGAAGCGCACGCCGTGCTCGCTCCTTGGATGATGAACAAGCGCTGACGGTCAATACAAATGCTGAAGGACTGGTCGGACAGAACTATCTGGATGTCCAGACGGTGAACGATAGCGATCCTGCTGCAAACCCAGAGACCGTCATTGACCGGACCTGGGCCGAAAACTGGATGGCTGCGGATCAGAAGCACCGGACCAATAGCGATCCTAGTTCCTTCCAACGCGTTCCTGTGACTTTCACGGTCGCGAAGGATGGAACGAAGGTGCGCTTCACTATCGCCGCTGATGAGGGCGATGCGCCGGTCTTATTCGACAATCTCCGCATGGTGAAGATCGAGCGTCCCACAACCAACGATCTTCTTGGCGTGGATTGCACGGCTGATCCGACTCCGGAGGCATGCACAACAATGCGGGCGAACGCACGCATTGGCTTGAGCACTGCCCTCAGCGTCTCGCTGCCTACACCGACTCCAGACCCGACGACGGATCCGAGCACTCAGCCGACAATGGATCCGAGCACTCAGCCGACAACGGATCCCACCACCCAGCCGAGTGGGGATCCAAGTGCCCAGCCAAGCGCCGATCCTTCTCAAAACGGATCGCAGCAGGCAGGGCCAGCGCCTGCAGAGCAAGCGGGCGCGGCCTCGGCAAAGGATGGAAAGAAGAAGAGTACCCGCAAGGGCAAGAAGTCATCTCTTGCTCGCACGGGTGGCGAGACAAGCACCATCGTGATCAGTGCCGCCCTTCTAACAGCCGCGGGCTATGCGCTGCGCAGACGGCGCATGAATTGAGGTGAATATCCCGGTGGGGAGCTGAGCTGAGGGGCAGCTCCCCACCACACACAAGGCGGGGGTGCCGCGGTGAATCACCGGCACCCCCGCCTATAGCTTTGAAACGTGAATTAAGAGCGCTTCTTCCGCATTGTCGCGGCGCCAATTGCGCTTGTTCCAACTGCGAGTAGCAGCACTCCGCCGGTGAGAGCACCGGTCTTGGCGAGCTGCGTTGCAGGCGTGGGAGGAACCGAGGGCGTAACCGTCGTCGGTGTAGGCGTCGGACTGGGCTTAAAGGACAGTCGTGTCACGTAGGGATGCGACTCGCTGGTCGTGTACTTCAGGGGGTGCTCCATGAGCGGAGCTTCATCCCATCCGGCAGAAGGGCCGGTCATGGGGAAGGTCCATCCGGCGGAAACAGGGGTGTCACTAGGAGGACAAGAAGGCGACGGGGGATCGAATACTGTTCCAAGAACAGGGCGAGGCTCGGCCGGTTCGACAGTGGCGTAGTCGCCCATAGTCGGAGGGCATGCGGGTGAAGGCTGCCCGGGCCTGACAATGACACCGAGTTGCTTCTCGACATCAACCGAGATAGTGCCCTGCGTGAGGTGATCGATCGTGTAATCCGAATCGGCAGTTGCGGAATCAGTGAAGGCAATCTTCTTAATGGTGATCACCGCTTCGCCGTGAAGCCCCGCCATCGCATCCTTGAGGGCTTCAATGGTGGTGATCTGATCGGGGTTATCGAAGTCAACGGCGACTGTTGCGGTCTGTCCGTTAATTGCCACTGTCTTCGCTGAGAAGCCCTGGGGAAGCCCAGTCACCGAGATGGCCGAGGGGTCAGAAAACTTCAGCTGCGCAGGAAGAGTGATCTGGGTTGTAAAGCCCAAGTGAGCATTCTTCAGTGCAATATCGTCGAAAGCGTTGGGCGTCTCGTCGTATTTCTGGAGGAGATCCGCAATGCGTCCACCGCGAAGGTCATTCAAGTGAACGACGTTCTCAATGGTCAGAAGAGAGTCCTTATTCTCGGCGTGGATCTCTTCCTTCTGAGTTGGGGGGGGGGGTTCTCATCGGTGCCGATCTTAAAATCGGTGTCGATTGTCGGGTCGTCACCGTTGACCGGAAGGGAGCCAAATGCCTTCTTGTACTTGTAAATACCGGTCAAGCGATCCGAAGACAGCTCCCAAGTGGAGAATTCGTAGTCGGGAATTCCTGCGGCTTGGAAGAAGTTCGGTCCGGTCTTCGGGGGCTGTAAGTCGTGGCCGTCTTCTTCATCAACCCAGCGCGTTGTCCGGGTTGGTGCGGACGCGAAGCAGTCGGTAGGCGACTGCGAGAGTGTCAGGGTCTTCGTATCGAAGTTAAAGACCTGAGCGGGGGTGGTCGATGATGTGAAGAAGTTGAACTTACCTGTAACGGTAACCTGTTCGCTGGCCAGTCGAGTCGCTTCCGTGGGGTCAGTTGTGCCAACGGCATAGGGGACCTGGACCTTGATCGTGTGCTGGCCGGGGTTGGCTTTCTCTGCATCGTAGATATCGAGCAGCTGCTGCCAGTTCAGATCATTGAACTGGATGTTCGCAGTGACCTGTGTCTGGTCAGAGTTGGAGGAGAACCAGGTGTAGGAGAGCATTGACGAGGTAGATTTCGCGCGAGACGTCCCCAACTTGGCTTCCTTGGGGGACACTCACGGTCAGTGCAATATCGGAGTTGTAGGAGCTGCCGGAATCGTGGGGGGAGAGTCCCTGCGCAGCTGCAGCGCGGATTTCGGCCTCGTGGCCTGCAAGAAGCGTGGTGATCGGGATATTTACTACGACGGTACCGTGATAGGTCGTGATCACAGGGTTGGTATTACACACAGTCGTAGTTGTAGAAGATGTGTACTGTGAAAGAGGGAAGGCCTGATCATCGGCTTGCGCACCGCTAGGCGCAAACATTGTTATCGTACCTGCGGCAAAAAGGGCCAGACCAGCGCCTGTAGCCAGAATTCTCCGGCTTTTCCTCACTATGTCCCCCAGACTTTAATGCGTGTTTAAAGCGTCGTGATTCAGGATTTTTCAGTGTACTCATTGTTGATACAAAAGCACATCGTCTACTGACGAGCTTAGCTTTGGATTGAATGTTCTACAAGGCGCGGTCACATCGCGCACACGTGATCCACGTCTGCTCCATCCCACACTCGACGCCGCCGTCACGCTATGGCAATTTTTTCAGCAATACCGCGCATTCCATGTGTTCGGTGTGGGGGAACATGTCGAAGAGGCGCGCTTCTTGGAGTCTGTAGGAATTCATGAGCCGAAGGTCGCTGACCAGTGACTTTGGATAGCAAGACGAGTAAATCACCGTGGAAATGTCGCTCCGATTAATCCACTGAGCAAGCTCTGTTCCGATTCCGCGCCGCGGCGGGTTGACGACCAGTGCCTCGGGGTAATGATCCCTATCCTGTGCGAAAGCCCACTTTTGTGCATCGCTGGCCACCAGGCTTACACGCTCACTCACACTGAGTTCTTCAGAGGTTTCTCGAGCGGAGGCAATGGCCTCGGGTGAAATCTCAACACCGCTGACGCGTTCAACCCCGCCAAGTGCCGCGTGCAGTGCAAAACCACCCACTCCGCAGTAGAGGTCCCACAGGGAAGACGCCCCGCTCTGTTGTGCCCAGCGCGCGACCTGGCGATAGAGCTGTGAGGCTACGCCCGTATTGGTTTGTGAAAACGACCGTGGTCCCAAGTGAAGTTCGACATCGCCGACAAACATGGGCAGTGTCTGCTGTTGGGAAATAACGATCTCTTCGTCGCCTTCTACCAGTGCGGCGTGTGCGGGCAGAATGTTCACGGTAACGACCTGGGTCGCGGGAATGAGTGAGTACAAGAGCGAAAGTTTTGAACGCAGCAGTGCTAAGTCGCGCTTTGAGCGCATGACGAAGCGGATCATCAGTGCGTCATCAGTTCCCTGCGTGACCAGGATGTGCTTGAGCTCGCCACGCCTGCGCGCAATATCGTAGGGCTCCAAGTGGAGCTCGCGGATGAATGCTTTTAAGGGGTCGATGGTGTCTGCGATGACCCTTGTATGCGCAATGCAGTGGGGGAGGTCTACTCCTGTGTAGCTGGGTGCACCTCCTGTGATCCCCAAAGTCGGGTGCTCGGAGCTTCCCCCGACCGCAAATTTTGCTTTGCTTCGGTAGTGCTCAGGCGTTGATGCGGCGGCGGGCAGCCATTTCATTTCCGAGGCCTGAGGCAGAGTTGCCAGTAGCTCGCTGGCTTCTTTTTGGCGCTGCTCAAGCTGAAGGTTATAGGGAGTGGGCATGAGGGGGCATGAATGGCATTCCCCGCTTGTTAAATTCACGCACTCCATCGCTTCATCTTGGCATCTTGAAAGTGTCTTCGCCACAACGAGGCCGGGCGTGCGCTGAGTGGTGGAGTGCCACTTGTGTGGGCGGCGGGGGAGTAAGAAGGCTGCAAGCGCGTGGGCGGCGGGGGAGTAAGAAGGCTGCAAGCGCGTGGGCGTTAAGATGCTGCTATGAGTGAAAAGCCGGGCGTGAGCGCTGGTGATGAACCGCGTGAGGTCCCTCAGGGGGCGCTCGCGGCGAGTGAGACCATGCGTATTGATACGTGGCTGTGGGCAACGCGCCATGTGAAGTCACGTTCGCAGGCAACCTCAGCTGCACGTGCCGGTCACGTCAAAATTAACGGTGAATCGGTGAAAGCTGCGCAGAAAGTGCGCGTGGGTGATGAGGTTCGTCTGCGAGTTGAGGGCTTTGACCGTGTTCTTATCGTTCGCAAGCTCCTTGCGAAACGACTGGGTTATCCCTTCGCGAAACTCTGCTATGAGGATCTCAGTGAGCCGAGGCCTCGGTTGGGCATTGCTTTTGCTCAGCGAGAACGCGGAAGTGGACGTCCGACGAAGAAAGAGCGCCGTGATATGGAGAAATTCCGTGGAATGAATTCCGATTTTTCCGCGGATTTTCAATGGTAAGCGGCAGAGCCTCCGATTCTTAGAAAATATTTTGGGAAATTGGGGAATAAAACCCTTTGAAATAAGTTGAGTATGTCAGACTCAAGTTTTGATGTAGGGCTTGCGGGCGTGAGGCTCAATCCCTAAACTTGAGTGCAACAGACTCAAGGTGGTCTGAAGGTCGTAACCTCGGCCACCACAACAGAAGACGTACAAAGCGCGGTATCGCCTCGGCGACAATTTCCACCACGCTTTGATGAAAGGAAAATCATTATGGGACGCGCAGTAGGTATTGACCTCGGCACCACGAACTCCGCTATTGCAGTGCTCGAAGGCGGAGAACCCACAATCATTGCAAACGCAGAAGGCACACGCACGACCCCCTCGGTCGTTGCTTTCTCCAAGACCGGCGAGGTTCTGGTTGGCGAGATCGCCAAGCGTCAGGCGGTCACCAACGTTGATCGCACCATCTCTTCGGTCAAGCGCCACATGGGCACTGACTGGACCGTCAGCATTGACGACAAGAAGTACACCGCTCAGGAAATCTCCGCACGAATCCTCTCCAAGCTCAAGAGGGACGCAGAAGAGTACCTCGGTGAGCCCGTCACCGACGCGGTCATCACCGTTCCTGCGTACTTCAACGACGCAGAGCGCCAGGCAACCAAGGATGCCGGCCAGATTGCAGGCCTGAATGTCCTGCGTATCATCAATGAGCCGACCGCCGCGGCACTGGCCTACGGCCTCGAAAAGGGTAAGGAAGACGAGCTCATCTTGGTCTTCGACCTCGGTGGCGGTACCTTCGACGTCTCCCTGCTGGAAATCGGCAAGGACGACGATGGCTTCTCCACCATTCAGGTCCGCGCAACCGCAGGCGACAACCGCCTCGGTGGCGATGACTGGGACCAGCGCATCGTTGACTGGCTGATCGAGCAGGTGAAGGCTAAGAGCGGTGCTGATCTCTCCAAGGATCCGGTCGCACTTCAGCGTCTGCGCGCAGCAGCCGAGCAGGCAAAGAAGGAACTGTCCAGTGCGATGAGCACAAACATTTCGCTGCAGTACCTCTCGGTGACCGCTGATGGCCCCGTCCACTTGGACGAGACTCTCACCCGCGCAAAGTTCGAGGAAATGACCTCGGATCTGCTTGATCGCACGAAGGCTCCCTTCGAGAAGGTCATTAAGGACGCAGGAATCTCCGTAAGCGAGATCGACCATGTCGTCCTGGTTGGTGGCTCCACCCGTATGCCGGCCGTTGCCGAGCTCGTCAAGAAGCTCACCGGTGGCCGCGAGCCCAACAAGGGCGTGAACCCCGATGAGGTCGTCGCAGTTGGCGCAGCCCTGCAGGCCGGCGTCATCCAGGGCGACCGCAAGGACGTTCTGCTGATCGACGTGACTCCTCTGTCCCTGGGCATCGAGACCATGGGCGGCGTCATGGACAAGGTCATCGAGCGCAACACCGCAATCCCGACCAAGGCATCGCGCGTCTACTCGACCGCTGCCGACGGCCAGACCTCCGTTCTGGTCCAGGTCTTCCAGGGCGAGCGTCAGTTCACCGCTGACAACAAGCTCCTCGGTAACTTCGAGCTCTCTGGAATTGCCCCCGCACCGCGCGGCGTTCCTCAGATCGAGGTAACCTTCGACATCGATGCGAACGGTATCGTTCACGTCTCCGCGAAGGATCTTGGAACCGGCAAGGAAACCTCGGTGACCATCACCGGCGGTAGCGCCTTGAGCAAGGAAGAGATCGATCGCATGGTCAACGAGGCCGCTCAGCACGAAGAGGACGACAAGAAGCGCCGCGAGGAGCTTGAGATTCGTAACTCTGCCGAGCAGCTGGTTTACACCATCGAGAAGACCCTGAAGGAAGACGCTGACAAGGTCTCTGAAGCGACCCGCCAGGAAGTCCAGGGTGACCTTGACGCTGTGAAGGAAGCCCTCAAGGGCACCGACACTCAGGCCGTGAAGGATGCCGTTGAGAAACTCAACCAGTCCGCGATGAAGATCGGCCAGGAGGTCTACCAGAACGCTCAGGCTGCTCAGGCCTCGGCCGAAGCAGGCGCTTCACAGGAGCCGACCACTTCCTCCGATGACGACGTCATCGACGCCGAAGTCGTGGATGAGGACGACAAGTGAGCACCGAGCCCACGAATACTTCCGACGACGCCCAGGAACCGGTGGTCGGCTCTCAGCCGGCCACCCCGGGCGACGCCCAGCCCCCTACCCAAGAGGGCGCAGCTGCACACGCAACCGCGGCCTCGGTAAACAGCCAGGGTGAGGACATGGGTGAAGTCGATATGTCGGACTTCGAAGAGCAGCTGGAAGACAGTGAACTGTCCAAGGCTCTCGACCAAGCGGCGCAGGCGGAAGAAAAACTCGCCCGCGCTCACGCAGACCTGTACAACTTGAACCAGGAATATTCGAACTTCGTTCGCCGTTCCAAGGAATCCGTTGCCGGCCACGTCCAGTCCGGACGCGACCAGGTGCTGGAAGCCATGATCGGTGTCTTGGACGATGTCGAGGCCGCGCGCAAGCACGGGGATCTCAATGACGGTCCCTTTGCCTCGATCGCGAACAAGCTGGAAGACACGCTTCGGACGCGCTTCGAGCTGGAACGTTTCGGAGACGAAGGGGACGATTTCGACCCCATGCTTCATGAAGCGCTTATGGCTCAGCCCAATCCCGATGTGGACCACCCGGTCCTGGGACAGGTCTTGCAATCTGGATATCGTCGCGGAGAGACCATTATCCGCGCGGCGAAAGTCCTGGTGTACAACCCTGAATAAGGAACATTCAACGAACTGCAGAGTCAAAAAAGGAGGTGACGCGCAGTGAGTGGAGAAGATTGGCTCCAAAAGGATTTCTACAAGGTCCTTGGCGTAAGCAAGGATGCTGATGAGGCCACAATCAAGAAGGCCTACCGCAAACTTGCGCGCACCTGGCACCCCGACCAGAACAAGGGGAACCCCGAAGCTGAAGAACGCTTCAAGGAAATTGGCGAGGCCTATACGGTCCTCTCCAATCCTGAGCAGCGCCAGCAATACGATGCGATTCGCTCGATGGGCGCCGGCGGTTTCCGCGGCGGTGCCGGTGGCGGCGGAGCAGCCGGCGTGAACTTCGAAGATCTCTTCGGCGCTTTCGGTGGGGGAAACGGCGGAAATGTTCGTTTCTCCACCAACGGTGGCTCAGGTATCAACTTGGATGACATCCTGGGTGCGTTCGGCGGTTTTGGTGGCGGCTCTTCGCGTGGGTCCTCTCCCTTCGCTGGCGCATCTCAATTCGGTGACTTTGGTGGAGCGAACGGCTCGCCTTACCAGAAAGCCCCCCAAAAGGGTGAAGACTTGCGCGCATCGACGCGCATTACGCTCAAGCAAAGCCTGAGTGGAGTCAACATCAAGTTGGCTGTCTCCGGTAAGCCTATGACCGTCAAGGTTCCCAAGGGAATCAAGGACGGACAGAGTGTGCGTCTGCGCGGCAAGGGGAAAGCCTCGATCAATGGTGGGAGCGCTGGCGACCTGATCGTCACGATCCATGTCGAGGAGGATCCGGTCTACAGCCGTGAGGGTAACGACCTTCGCATGACCCTGCCTGTGACCTTTGCCGAGGCCGTGCTGGGTGCCAAGGTTGAGCTTCCCTTGATCGATGGCTCGACCGTCACCGTCAAGGTTCCCGCCGGCTCGGATTCTGGTCGAACCCTGCGCCTGAAGGGTCGCGGTGTGGCCACGAAGAAGGGAACGGGCGATCTCTTGGCAACCATCAGTGTGGTGGTCCCCAAGGATCTCACACCTGAACAGCTTGATTCGATCAAGTCGCTGGCGGATTCTCTTGATCAGAGTGATCCGCGCGCAGATCTTGTGAAGAAGGTGAGTGCGTGATGGGGCATCAGGATGAAGTAACTTTCGTGATTTCCGTTGCCGCAGAGCTCGCGGGAATGCACCCGCAAACCTTGCGTCAATACGATCGGATTGGCTTGGTGACACCCCTTCGTACGAAGGGACGCGGGCGGCGTTACACCCGACGCGATATCGAGCGTCTGAAGGAGATTCAGCGCCTCAGCCAAGATGAGGGAATCAACTTGGCCGGTATCCAGCGAATCATGGAGCTGGAGGATGAAGTGGATCGCCTGCGAGAACAACGCGATGCCTTGGCTGAGCGGGTCGAAGAATTCGAACCCGTCTTTGATCGAGTATTCGTGGCAAGCCCAGATGGTCAGATTCGTCCCATGCGTCGTGCACATGTACGCCGTGCTGAAGAATCTCGACGCGGCGCCGTGGTACCCGTCAGGGACCGAGGCCTCGTAGCGTGGCGACCTGCTGGTAACCAACGCGTTCGCGCGCTTATTGAAGCATCGCCCGAAGGAGTTCGGGTCATCGAAGGAACCGTTGTGGTTTCTCGATAACACACCCCTCGAGCGATGTCCTCGAGGTGGAGTGAGTGAGGGGAGGCATGAAAATGCCTCCCCTTTTTGCTCCCTATTTTCAGGCAGCTAAGACCAGATCCCGCCTGGTAATCCGTGCAAGCATCGACGAAAGGATGCCGGTGACCCGCATTGCTGTCTGCTGAAACCCGGCCACGGCCTCGGAAATTGAGGAGTGAAGGTCAGCTAAGGTGCCGAAGACGAAGAAGTTCTGGCCCAGGTAATTGACGATGAAGAGCGTAGTGTTGGCGGTTAAAGAGGCCAGCCACAGAGCCATGCCAGCTGTTACCAAAGCTTGGATCATCAGGTAGGACATTGTCATTACGCTTGCTGCCATGATCGCATAGCGGATTGCGGTCGCGACAATTCCACCGCGAGCGTTGAAAACCTTCCGGTTCAGAGCGAAGTTCAAGGAACACGAGGAGACCCTGGCCACTGCGACCGACAGGAAGACTCCGCCGGTGGCTGCATTCAGGATGAGCAGCATTGTGTAGTCCAGCACGGTTGAGGACAGTGATGATGCCAAGTAGCGCAGGACGCGTGCATGGGTGCGGATCGAGTCGACAAGCTTCGCGCTGAGAGTGGAAGCGAATGTCGTGGCGCTCTGCCCCTGCGTTTGGAGTGCTGCGTTCGTGTTCATGACACTAACTTTGCCCACAGCTGATCTGTGAGAATTATGTCCAAGCTGTGGAGAAGCTATGAAGCAATCAATGTAGTGTAGGTTCCATGACTTCATTGACTTTACGTTCGCGCGTGGCAGTAGCAGCGGGGAAGGGGGCCAGTTGGGCCTCTCGCCGCCTCGGACGCGGTTCGGGTGGAATGATCGGTGGCAAAGTAGCCCTGAAGCTTGACCCGAATTTGCTCGCAGAATTGGCAAAGAACCGCCGAAGTGTTGTCGTTTCTGGCACCAATGGAAAGTCAACAACAACTCGCCTGCTTCGCGCTGCGCTCTTTTCGATTGGTCATGTTGCCTCCAATACAAATGGAGACAATATGACCCCGGGAATTACCACCGCACTCATGCGTTCGGATGCTCCGCTTGCCGCGCTCGAAGTTGACGAGATGCACATGCCCACGGTGTCGCGTTTTGTGGATCCGCAGGCCATGGTTTTGCTGAACCTTTCACGAGATCAGCTGGATCGAGTGGGTGAGATCGGAGCTGTTGAACGCCGCCTCCGGAAGGCGGTCAATGAACATCCCAATGCTGTTGTGATTGCGAACTGTGATGATCCCTTGGTCGCTTCGGCTGCCTGGGATAGTCCCAATGTTCAGTGGGTTGCTGCCGGACATGCATGGATGGGGGATTCGACTGCCTTCCCGCGCGGTGGACGCGTCATCCACGCTGATGATTCCTGGCGAGTCGTTCCTTTGACGGCCTCTTCTTCGGATGAGGGTTTGGACCAGTATCGTCGCCCCGATCCACTGTGGTGGCTTGAAGACGAGGACCTTTCCGATCCTTCCCACCCCGGTGCGACTGCCTGCCGTAAGGATGGTTTGCGAATTCCTCTGCGGCTCTCTCTGCCGGGGCGTGCCAATTTGTCCAATGCGCTCCAGGCGCTGGCTGCGGCCGTTGCGATGGGTGTTGACCCGCAGGCCGCGTGCCGCGCAATGTCCGAGGTCGTTGAGGTCGCAGGGCGCTATTCGACCTACGAAATCCATGGCCGACTGGCCAGGCTCATGCTGGCAAAGAATCCCGCGGGCTGGCAGGAAGCCATGTACATGATTGACCCCAGTGTTGATCAGGTGATTGTCGCGATCAATGGCCAGGTTGCTGACGGGCAAGACCTGTCGTGGCTGTGGGATGTGGACTTTTCGGTTCTTGGCGCTCCACATCGCAAGGTTTATGCCTGTGGCGAGCGCGGTGCAGACCTCGCAGTTCGATTGGAATATGCGGGCGTTCACTGTGAACTTTTCCCGCTGCCAATGGATGCGCTGCAATCGTGCGTACCGGGCAGGGTTGAAATTCTTCTCAACTACACGGCTTTGCGTGATTTTAAGCGGGTTTTGGATTCTCATCGTCAAGCGGAGGAAGCGGAATGAGTGCACTGCGAATTGGTGTTCTTCTCCCCGAAGTCTTGGGGACCTACGCGGACGGTGGCAACGCCCTGGTGCTCGCGGAACGCGCGCGTCGGCGTGGCTTTGACGCCCAGATTCAGTATGTCGGTGTTGGTGATGTGATTCCCGATGATCTCGATATCTACACCCTTGGTGGTGGTGAAGACGCGGCCCAAGAACTTGCGGTTGAGACTTTCACTGCCGATCCCGGTTTGAAGAATGCTGTCGCAGCGGGTAGGCCTCTTCTGGCGATCTGCGCTTCACTTCAAATCTTGGGCCACTGGTACACAGATGCGCGCAATCGCAAGGTAGATGGCTTGGGCCTCTTGGATCTGACGACTCGTCCCCAGGGAAAGCGTTCAATCGGCGAACTTGTTGTTCAACCCGAGATTGATGGACTATCTGAGCCGCTGACAGGTTTTGAAAACCACGGTGGTGGAAGCCAGCTGGGTCCCGATGCGCGTCCATTGGGGAAGGTACTTTTCGGTAAGGGGAACTCGATTCTTCCTCCCGAAGGCTTTGATGAGCAGAATGCTTCTGAGGATGATGCTCTCCTCAAAGCGCCGCGTATCGACGGTGCTGTTCAGGGGTCAATCATTGCGACCTACTTACATGGCCCGGTTCTCGCGCGTAACCCCCAGCTTGCGGACCTTTTGCTTGAGCGCGCTTTGGGACACAAACTTGAACCCCTTGAAGTTCCGGGGGTCGCGGAACTTCGTCGCGAACGTTTAGCAGCGACCATTTCGCGCCCAGAGCTCCGCGAGCGTTTGGAACGACATGAGCGCTGAGGAATCGCGATCAGGGCAGGGTGTGCCCTGGGATCAGTATGGTGAGCTGGTCCTTCCCTCGCGCGGCCCGCGTTTTGAACGTTATTCCGAGGCCGAGCCCGCGATCACCCCCGCGCGGGCACCCGAGACCCGGCAGGCCTCGTCGATCGAGGCTGCATCTGAGAGGGAAGGGGACTCCGTACCGGAGGGGAGCGCGCTGCCTCGCGAAGGGGAACAAAGACGGATCAAACTACGCACTTCCGGCGGGAAACTCGGCTATGCGCCACCGGCTCAGCCGATTCGTGGTGAGGAAATCGGTGTTCCTGCGCAGGCTCGTCGTTCGGCGAAGAAACGCCGTCGCGGAATTGGCGTGATCGTGCTGGGCATTGTTATGTCCGTGCTCATTGCTCCCGTGACTTTCTTTGGAATTGCAATGTCGGGTGCGGATTTTTCTGCGATGCAGGCGAGCGCTCGCGAGGTTTCCAGCGGTCAGAGCGTGAGTGTGGATTCAAGCGGTGGCTATGTTGTTCAGGTGACCTCGGGGCAGGCGAGCTCGTGCCTCCTTCGCGGAAGCGATGGGGGAGAGCATCCTATGCAGTCCACCTTGAACCAGTGGACAGTTTCGGGACTGCAGGCTGGTGACTACACGCTCGTGTGCTCTCCTGATGGTCTGAAAATGGTTGGAATGACGGGCTTTAATGAGTCGGTCGCGCTGTCAAAGGCTCCCGATGCGATGACGTGGTCGAGTGTCGTGGGAATGCTGGGCTTGAGCGTGATCGGTCTGGGGATTTACCTGCGTCGTTCGCGCTAAAACTGCTCATATGTGGGGCGCTGAGCTGGCGTGTTACGCGTTCAGCTTGGCGTTCTTTTTTCTTTTCTGTGAAATCTGTTTTCGAATGCTGATTCGTGCAGAAAAATAAAGTTGAGTGGAATAGACTCAAGTTTGTTGACGTTGTGTAAGTCAGAACGAAAAAAGCCGCCCGTTATGAGCGGCAGGAGGAATGATGACTGAACAATTTACAAGCAAAGCCCAAGAGGCAGTGAGCAGTGCGGTCCAGTCGGCACAGGCCGCTGGGAACCCGCAGGTGGATTCTCTGCACCTCTTGGAAGCACTTCTTGAACAGGGTGAGGGCATTGCCTACTCCCTGCTTCAAGCAATTGGCGCAAACCCGCAGCAGATCGGTGCGCGTACGCGCAATGCGCTGGTGGCGCTGCCCTCAACCAGCGGTTCGAGTGTCGCCCAGCCGCAGACGTCACGTGGTCTGATCCAGGTGATTAACGACGCCCGCAAGCGAGCAGACGCTAAGGGAGACGCCTACGTTTCTACTGAACACCTGCTCATTGCGTTGGCCGCAAATGACGATAGCGCAGGTGAGATCCTGCGTGAAAACGGTGCAACCGCAGAACGCTTGCAGAAGGCTCTAGATGAGCTTCGCCCCGATCCCATTACCAGTGCCGATCCCGAAGGCTCCTTCGAGGCCCTCAAGAAGTATGGACGCGACCTCACTGAGGTGGCTCGCGAAGGAAAACTGGACCCGGTGATTGGCCGTGATAGCGAAATTCGCCGCGTGATCCAGGTGCTATCTCGTCGAACCAAGAACAACCCTGTTCTCATCGGTGAGCCCGGCGTCGGTAAGACCGCCGTCGTCGAAGGCCTCGCTCAGCGAATCGTCGCTGGAGACGTCCCAGAATCCCTGAAGAATAAGAAGCTGATCGCTCTTGATCTGACCGGGATGGTTGCAGGCGCGAAGTATCGTGGCGAATTCGAGGAACGCCTCAAGGCTGTTCTTAGCGAGATCGAACGATCTGACGGCGAGATCATCACTTTTATCGACGAACTTCACACGGTCGTCGGTGCCGGTGGCGGTGCTGAAGGGGCAATGGACGCGGGCAATATGCTCAAGCCCATGCTTGCCCGCGGTGAGCTCCGCATGGTTGGTGCAACAACCCTGGATGAGTACCGCGAGAACATCGAAAAGGACCCCGCCCTTGAGCGTCGTTTCCAGCAGGTGTTCGTTGGTGAACCTTCGGTTGAGGACACCGTCGCAATCTTGCGTGGTATTGCTCCGAAGTATGAAGCACACCACAAGATCACCATTTCTGACGGTGCTTTGGTTGCAGCGGCCCAACTGTCCGATCGCTACATTACCGGGCGTCAGCTTCCCGATAAGGCCATTGACCTGATCGACGAGGCCGCCTCCCGCCTTCGCATGGAGCTTGACTCCTCGCCCGAGGAGATTGACGTTCTGCGTCGCCAGGTGGATCGTCTCCGTATGGAAGAGTCCTACCTGACCGAGTCTGACCCCGATGGTCTGGACGAGGCCACGGCTGAGCGCCTCGAGAAGCTTCGTGAAGACCTTGCGAACAAGAACGAAGAGCTTTCCGCTCTCACCAGTCGTTGGGAAGCCGAAAAGGCTGGTCACAACCGGGTGGGTGAGCTCCGCGTCCAATTGGATGAGTTGCGTACCCAGTTGGAGCTGGCGATTCGCGCTGGTCGATTCGAAGAAGCTGGACGTCTCCAGAACGGCGATATTCCTCAGATTGAACGTCAGATTCGCGAAGAGGAAGAAAAGGCTGAGGCTGAAGAAAAGGCGAACGAGGCCAATGAGCCAATGATCGCTGAGAAGGTCGGTCCGACTGAGATCGCTGAGGTTGTCGAATCGTGGACCGGAATCCCTGTGGGCAAACTGCTCCAGACAGAAAGCGAGAAGCTCGTCCATATGGAGGACTTCATTGCTCATCGACTGATTGGTCAAAAGGATGCTGTCCGCTCGGTTTCCGATGCGGTCCGTCGTTCACGCGCCGGGCTGTCCGATCCGAATCGGCCCACCGGTTCCTTCCTCTTCCTTGGCCCCACGGGCGTCGGTAAGACCGAACTTGCCAAGTCCTTGGCAGAGTTCCTCTTTGATGATGAACGTGCGATGGTTCGAATCGATATGTCGGAGTATTCCGAGAAGCACTCTGTAGCCCGTTTGGTCGGTGCCCCTCCGGGATACGTCGGCTACGAACAGGGTGGTCAACTGACCGAGGCCGTGCGTCGTCGCCCCTACAGCGTCGTCCTCTTGGACGAAGTTGAAAAGGCAGACCCTGAGATCTTCAACATTCTTTTGCAGGTCTTGGATGACGGACGTTTGACCGATGGTCAGGGACGTACCGTGGACTTCAGGAACACAATCCTGATCCTGACCTCGAACTTGGGATCGATGTTCCTGACCGATCCTTCGCTCAGCGAAGAAGAAAAGCGTGAAGGCGTAATGAACGCCGTGCGCGCATCCTTCAAGCCTGAGTTCATCAACCGTCTGGATGAGACCGTGATCTTTGATCCGCTCAGCCCCGAGGATCTGTCTGGAATCGTTGATCTCTTGGTTGAATCTATGGCGGATCGCTTGAAGGACCGTCGAATCAGTCTCAATGTCACCGAAGGTGCGCGCGGCTGGCTAACCAGGCGAGGATACGATCCGGCCTACGGTGCGCGTCCTCTGCGTCGACTGATCCAGCGCGAGATCGGCGATCGACTGGCCAAACTGCTTCTGAGCGGTGAGGTTGAAGAGGGCGATACTGTCACCGTTGACGTCACCGATGATCTTGAAGGGCTCCGCGTTGAGGTGTCCAATCACTGATCGGTAGTGACTTGCGGGTGGTGCGAATAATTTCGCACCACCCGCATTTTCGCTTAGACTTTAAGAGTTATCCCCACCCAACAGAGCAGAACTGAAGAATGAAGGAGGTAGCCGTGAGCGAAGACGAAAATTCGCAAACCGGTCCTGCCCGTAAGAAGCGAGGTAGCTACTCCGTTGGACGTTCCACCCGGACGACGATTATTCGCGGGGCAACGCAGTTGTTGTCAATGCGCGGCTACTACGGTTTTTCTTTGCGAGATCTTGCTGAAGAAATCGGTGTTTCCCATCCGACCGTTATGTATCACTTCCCGACGAAGGATGCTCTGGTCCTGAATGTTATCGAAGCCTTCGAAGAGGCTTTCGGTATTTTCGATGTTGAGGTCGTGACTGCCGAAACAGAAGATGGTACTCCCGGCGATCCGATCCTTGAAGAACGCGGTGCAAAAGTTGCGACCATGAATGAGTGGATCGCTGCGCACCTGCGCCTTGCTGCAGCCTCCGACAACCAGGTGATGACTGATCTGGATCGCGTTTTTACCGTTGAGTCTGTGAACGAGAGTCATCCGGCCCATGATCATTTCTCATATCGAGTCGATGCGATGCTCCAGCTCCTTGAGAAACTGGCCAAGGAGATGCCCGATTATGATCCCGAGAATCCGGTGGATACTCGCAGGCTTGTCGAGCGGTGGTACGGAATGGTGATCCTCGGTGGTTGGGACGGCGAGCGTCTTGATAGCCGCGAACTCATCATTAAGTACTTGGCCTTCGCGGTTCGGGAATTGCGCTATAGTGCCGAGCAGCTTCTCGCGCTTGGATCGATGATTCCACGCAAGGCGGCAGCGCCCTTCCAACAACTCCTGGTGGAGTACTCCAGCGCTCAGAACTGACGTGCGGGCGATGTCTCCAGAGTTTTCCTCGATTCCCTTCCAGGCAGTGATTTGTGCTGAAAATGACGGCGGTAGCTCGCTGAGCTGGGGGGATCCCGAGAAGGTTTTCCCTCTGGCCTCGGTCACCAAACTCTTCACCGCGTGGTCCGCGCTGGTTGCGGTTTCTCGGGGCCTCATCACCTTGGATGCGCCAGCTCCCTTCCCGGGAGTGACGCTTGAGCACCTGCTCTCGCATGCCTCGGGAATGGCGATGAGCGAGGCGCGCCTACAACGCGCACCAGAAGAGCGACGAATTTACTCAAATGCGGGAATTGAAGTTGCCGGACAGATGCTTGAAGAAGCGACGGGAAGCCCGATTTCTCGCTGGATTGAGGAAAGCGTAAGTGAGCCTTTGGGGCTGGCTAGCCTAGAAATTGAAGGTTCACCTGCCTATTCGGGCCGTGCGAATGCGGCTGACCTGATGGTGTTTGCTCGCGAACTTGCCCATCCGACTCTGATATCAAGCGAACTCGCGTCCAGTGCACAGAATGTTCACTTCCCTGAACTGACTGGCATTGTCCCCGGATATGGGAACTATCATCCCTGTCCATGGGGATTGGGCTGCGAAATTAAGGGAGAAAAGAATCCCCACTGGACTGCACCCCAGTCGTCTGCGGCAACTTTCGGCCACTTCGGGCAGGCTGGTTCATTCCTGTGGGTTGATCCGATTTCCGCAGAGCGTGCGGTCTTTGTAGGAGAACGCCCCTTCGGCCAATGGCATCACGATCATTGGGGCCCGCTCAATGAAGAGATCGTGCGGGCTATGCGAGGTCAATGATCGCGGGAACGTGATCAGAAGCGCCCTTCCCCTTGCGTTCATCACGATCAATTTCTGCTGCTGTGACGCGTTGCGCGAGTTGTGGCGAGGCGTAGATGAAGTCGATGCGCATTCCCTCATTTTTGGGGAAGCGAAGTTTCTGGTAGTCCCAGTAGGTGTATTGATCGACGCGCTCGCGGGTGACCTCTTCCCAGCCGTGTTGAGCGAAAGCGAAGAAGGCATGTCGTTCAGCGGGGGAGACGTGTGTCTGGCCTTCGAAGGCGGTCACATCCCAAACATCATGATCGTAGGGTGCGATATTCCAGTCGCCAACCAGTGCGATTTGGCGTTTTTCTTCAAGCCAGGAATCTCCAACTGTGAGTAGGGCTTTGAGCCATTCGAGCTTGTAGGAGTAGTGCGGATGGTCGAGCTCGCGTCCGTTCGGAACGTAGAGACTCCACGTTGTCACTTCTTGGTCGCCATCGAGGACGGTGACTCCCAGTGCGCGGGCCTCAACGACCTCAGGATCACCGAAGCCGGGCTGACCGGGGAAGTTCACCTCGTGTGAAACGATTGGAAGGCGCGAGGCGACGGCGACGCCATTCCACTGGTTGAGGCCGTGCATGATCACCTGGTATCCGGCGGCCTCGAAGGCTTCAACTGGGAATTGTTCAGGCTTGCATTTAATTTCTTGCATTGCAAGGACGTCGACGTCGGAGCGCTGAAGGAAAGCAATAACGCGGTCGACGCGGGTGCGGATTGAATTAACGTTCCAAGTTGCAAGCCTCATGCAAACCAGCATACGCGGAGGCCATTAAGATGATGGCCATGGGTATCGCACTTGTGACCGGAGCAACCTCGGGTATTGGCGAAGAATTTTGCTGGCAGCTAGCAGCGGCTCATCACGACCTGGTCCTTGTGGCGCGGCGCGAAGAGAGGCTGCGAAAACTCGCTGAGGATTTGCATCAGATCGCTGGAGTCAATGCGGAAGTGATCGTTGCTGATCTTGGTGTTGCTGGTGATGTTGAGCGTGTCGCTCAGCGTTTGTCGGATGAGCAATCACCCGTTGGTTTGTTGGTGAATAACGCGGGTTTTGCGCTGGGGCGCTCATTTATCGATAACGCCATTGAGGCCGAAGAAAACGCTCTGGATGTTATGGTTCGTGCGCCCATGGTTCTTTCCTATGCGGCGCTCAATGCCATGCGTGCGCGTGGACGGGGAGCCATCATCAATGTTTCCTCGGTTGCATCAGAGACTGGTGCGGGGACGTATAGCGCGCATAAGGCGTGGATTCGTGCATTCAGTGAGGGGCTATCGGAGGAACTTCGGGGCAGTGGTGTCACTGTGACAGCAGTATGCCCGGGACCGGTGCATACGAACTTCTTCGAGGCCGCAGGCGTCGACATGTCCGCAGCGCCTCAATGGTTGTGGGCAACCTCAGAGCAGGTTGTGACCGAAGCTTTGGCTGCAATGCGACGCGGTCAGGTATTGGTGACTCCCACGCCGGTCTACAAGGTGGCAATGGCTGCAATGCGAATTGCTCCGCGTTGGGTCACGCGCCGCGTCATGCGTTCGATTCCGCATATGTAGTGTTTTGTGTGGTCAGTGGCGGAATTGACGCTCACACACTTCTACTGTGATAATGATTCTCATTATGAGAGTAAAGAGGATCATTTCTACCGGAGCCCTAGCCCTGACCATTGCCCTTATGCCCCAGCTCGCATGGGCTGGGCCTGATCGCGATGCCGAATGGGTCGTTACCGGTCAACACGTCGATGCCCCCATTCCGATCTGGCATGCGGATACGCATAGTTTCACGATGAACACCATCAATATGCCGGTGGAAAAGACCGTTCTATGGCTTCCCAAAGCCTGGGCAGGCAGCGGAGCACAAGACGCGAAGTATCAATTAGAGATTCCTGAAAAGCGTCCTGACCTTGCCTTCCTTGGTCCTGAGCACTCAGTCCTCAACGCAGCCCCGCAAAACCCCGGTCCCAACAACACTCCAATTTGGGCGGGCCTCGGCGCAGACTCCTCCGTCGAATGGGCAGCGCCTGATGAATTTGATGGAAGCACCTACACCCTAGACCTGATTAATGTTGACGGTCCGGGTCGGATGGAGATGTTTATCGATCACGGAGATTCGGTGTCGCGTTTCCTGTCGAGCCACGACATCGCCTATCGATCGGTCTACAACCCGCGTCACACGCACCTTTTCACGACCTTCACGCAACCGGGACGCTACCAAGCACGCTTCCGTGTGAATGCTCGTTCAATCGATGGGAAAACGATCTACACCTCACCCATCCAGTCACTGACCTGGCAGGTCGGTGGATCTAACCCGTCTTCCGGAAGTATCACAGATATTCACCAGGCTTTTGCTGCTGCACAGGCACAGCGCAGCGATGGCGTTCAGGCGCAGCCCTCGTTGACCCTTGCTCCCAACCCGGAGCGTGAACATCCCGGAGACCAGCACCTGACGGAGATCACCTTCAATACTGGTCACTCAACAGATCAAGGTCGCCTCTGGTTGACCGTCAACGGATACTTCCTCACCGAAGAACCCGTGGTCGACGGGAAAGCGCAGGTGCGTGAACTTCTGGGTGACGATGATGCGCTAATTCAGGCGGTCTTTATTCCCGAGGCTGGAAGCGGTAGTGCACGCTGGGCATCGACGCCTCAGGCCTTCTCACAGCGAGACCGCGCGGAGGTCCGCGTCACTCGAGCGAGTTCGGTCATCATAGAACCCTCTAATCCGGATCCGAGTCCCGTTTGGGATCCAGCGCAGATTTCGGTTTCGCGCCCAGGAGTTCATGTCTCCTATATCCGTAAGGAAGGAAGCGAAGACCAGTACACAGTTCAGGTTCAGGCTGATGATCCCGAATTGCGTGCTGCCTATAAAGTTGAGTTCTTCGAAAGCGAATATGACTTTTCCCCTTGGTGTGCCATTGAAGGCACCCTTGGAAAGGGGGGAATTGATATCCAGCAGCAGGATTTGGGTGCCTGCATTGGGCAGCCCATGTATATGAAGTTTAGTGTTCGCCCGCACCCCAAGTCTTTGGCATCCATGACTACGAAGGCGCAGGAAGATGTGGAACTATCCTCCTCATTCGGAATGGATCTGAAGTTGAAGATGTGGCCGGGTGGCAGCCCTGCTGAACCGGCTCCCGCACCAACCAGTGAACCGCTGCTTCCTTCTCCGGTGCCGACTCCTTCTCCCGCGCCGAATATTCCTGATACCAGTAACGATCACGCGGCTGATGCCCTGAAGACCAATCCGGTCGAACTCGCACGCGGACATATGGATCTGCGTCTTCGCGTGGATTCTGGCGCCCCCACGAACTACTCGCTGGTGCTGAAGGATGATTCCCTAACGGGAGAGAAGACCTCAGTCATGCGTGCAATAGATTCAGTGACGTGGAAGGTCGGTGTCAACGCGCGCTTCACCCGTCCGCAGAGCCTATCTGATCCCAGTTATGACGTTCTGGGCGCGATTGGTGAATCCAGCTATGTGCTTCCTGAAACTCAAAATCCCGACATCGTCTGGCCTGGGGTCAGCACGGAAGGTATCGACTATTCTCAATTCCCCAAGGGAATCGATTATGAGCTGAAGGTTGTGGAATCTCCGAAGGACTCGAGAGTTGCCTTCTTCCAGGGAGGAACTTTCGGTGGTCCGGCAAATATCATGGTCGACTCTGCAGACCCCGCAAAGTCGCTCATTCACACTGACTCGCCGACTCACATGCACGCAAACTGGGTGTTCTCGCGTCCCGGTCACTATCGACTACAGATTCGTGCGCTCGATGGAGACAAGGAGATCGCTGCACCGGTGAGCTGGAACGTATCCGTTCACGAGGCCGCGGTCCCCACGCCCGCCCCCTCAAGCGAACAGCCCTCTGAGCAGCCGACTCCTTCGCCCAGTCCCTCAGTAGATACCCCCTCAGTGGCGCCGGTGCCCACGCCGGATCAAACAAGTGCTCCGACGCCTGTCCCGACAGAATCTGCGCCGGCTCCTGCGGCGAGTCCTTCGGCTGCAGATCTAAAGGCCTCGGAAAGTCCATCGGCTCAGCCGCCCACCCAAACGAATTCGACCCCACCGAGCAATACTCTGGGGCAAGTCAGTGCGGGTGAACGCTTGCTTGGATCGCGCACTAACTCTTCTGGTTCCCAACGCGTTCTTGGGGGAGTAAGTGGTGGCAGCGGGGCTGTTCCATTGGCTGTCTCAGCAGAGTCAAGCGCTACTCCGACGCTCAGCGAGAGTCCGGCTGCCGATTCAGATTCTCCGGCTCAAGCAGCCCAGCTGAGCAATGATGAGGCCGCTGAATCGACCGTGGCACAATTCCCGCGATGGTGGTGGATACCTGCAGCAGCACTGGCAATTGTGCTGGGTGCTGGCGCCGCCCTAGTGATTCGTAGAAGACACTGATAACACGCAAGTGCCCCGGTTGGATGCATTGATCTGCCTCCCCGACGGTAGGGGAGAGCTAGGTTCTACTGCGCAGGCTCACTGACGCGGGTGTAGTCCTGTTTCTCTTCGTCCCAGGAATCCGGGTCGTACAGCACCGCACCAAGAGGGAGAACGAACGTTCTATTAAGAAGCTTCGCCGTGCCGCAGCTGAAACCGTGCGGGCTTCCCGGGAGTGCCTCGAACAGGTAATCCTGCGGATCCGCCTGCGCTGAGAACCGGGCACTCTTCTGTCGACCCTCCGAGTCCCAAAAAGACGGCTCAGCGTACGAGAATCTAGTCTGCCTGAAATCAGCCTTCTGACTGAACGTCGCATCCGTGAAGTAGGCTCCCTCAAAGCTCGTCCCGTTGAAGCTCACCGCCCCCGCGAACGTCGCCTTGTAGAAGCCGACAGACGCTGTGAACGTCGCCTGACTAAAGTCGGCATCCTGCGCGAAGGTCGCGTTACTGAAGTTCGCGTACTGCGGGAAGTCCATCTCATAGCGCGTCCTTGGAAGCGCAATAAAAGACGACCGGCTGAACGTGGCGTCGCCGTCGAACCGCGCCCCACCAAAATCCTCGTACTGTGTGAAGGACGCCCCGCTAAAGTCCGCCGCGCCCGTAAAGCGCACGTTGCTGAACATTGCGGACTGCTTGGTGGCTATACCGGCAAAGCGCGCGGCCCCGCCGAACAGCGACTTGGAGAACACCGCCGGGCGGTTGAAGACCGACGCGGCGAAGTGCGCTTCATCGTGGAACGTGGAGGCGGTGAATACTGCCTTTCCGTCAAAGGTGACCGCCGCGAAGCTGGCTATGCCTGCGGTGTTCAACCGTGAGAAGTCGGCATCGGATTTGAATACGGATACCGCGAAGTCCGCCGCAGCTGAAAAGACCGCGTCTGAGAAGTTAGCCCCGCCGGTGAAGGTTACGGTTGCGAAGCTTGCCGCATCTGCAAAATGCGCCCCGCTGAACTCAGCCGCGCCCGCGAAGTGTGCGGCGCTGAACCCCACCCAGTCGGTGAAGTTCGCACCGCGGAAGGATGCGTCAGCCGTGAACTGTGCTGCGGAAAAGCTGGTGTCACCGTGAAAGGTCGCGCCGGAGAAATCCGCCGGACCGTGGAAAGTCGCGGAGGCGAAATCTGCGTTCTGAAAGTACAGCTGCCCCAGCGGGTAGAAGATGGGTGCGCCGCCAAAGTCGAAGCGCAGGTCAGCCCACATGGGCGATATTGGCGGCACTGCGTGCTGGATTGCCTCGCTGTCTGCATTGTTACTCTCGGCGACTGCGGCGAGGTGGCGGCTGAACTCCATGAAGACTGTGCGGCGTACCAGCTGCTCTTCGCGTAGTGCCTCCTGATCGCGCGTAAAGTCGCCTTCGTACCCTTCGGGTGCCTCGTCTGATTCTAGGGCCTGCCGGCTCTGGGTGAGGGGGTAGGGCGTGCGGATGCACCCGGTTAGCGCGTCAACAATGACCTGGGCTTCTTCGCGGCGCACCTGCTCAGGGAGGGATGCGTCGGCGAGCCATTCGTCTGCGAGGTTTACGAGTGTGTACACCCCGCCGAGGCGGACGGCGGGCTGATGCCCGTCGAGGAATTGTTCGAGGGCGTGCGTGTAGCGTTCGTGCCGCCCGGCCTGCTGGTTGCGTGCCGGGGTGTTTTTGCGTTGCCGTAGCGCGGTGAAGAGTTTGTTGAGGTTCATGGCGGTGTTCCCTACCTTGCTCCGGTGCTGGCTTATATCCAGCATAGGGGAGGGATGCATTATTTTTGTTTGGGTAACTGCATAAAATGCCCCCACCGTATGGTGTAATCTGCCTCCCGTTTCTTGGACATCGAAAGTGAAGTCCAGGGAATGGGAGGCTTTTCATGTCTGTGGATCTGCGGTTGAGGCATGATCGTTTGCTTCGCGAGCAGGCTGTGGAGATGTTTGAGAGGGGGATTGGCTATGGTTTGACCGCCTAGAGGCTGGGTGTGCCTGCTGAGGCCGTGCGACACTGGCAAAAGACATACCGCGCTATCGGGAAGGACGGGCTTCTTGCCATGGGAGTGAAGCAGGCCAGATATGACTATGCGACCAAGGTCGCTGCAGCGAGCGCCGTGGTTGATGGTGGGATGAGTAAACCTGAGGCGATGGTGCGCTTCGGTATTGCGAGCGCGACACCGCTGAAGAATTGGTGCAGGCTGTACCGGCAGGGCGGCGCGCAGGCCCTGATGCCCAAGCCTAAGGGCAGGCCGAAGGGGTCGGTGCGGGCGGTGCCTCCAACGCGTGAGGAGGAACTCGCCGAGCGTGTGCGCAAGCTTGAGGCGCAGGTGGCGTACCTAAAAAAATCGATTGCCCTGAAGGCGCAGAGGCGCTCCCAAACCGGGACAAAGCCCTAGTGGTCGCCGAGCTTTCAGGGCTTGGACACGCGGTGGGTGATCTCCTTGAGGTGGCTGGCCTTGCTAGGTCGAGCTACTACTACGCGCTGGCTCACCCCCAGCAGCCAACCAGGGCGCATCTGCAGCCTAAGGTCGCACAGATCTTTTCGGGAACCCCCAACGGGTGCGGTCACAGGCAGGTAGCCATGTGCCTGCGCGCTGAGGAAGGGGAGCGCATCGCCGACAAGACGGTCTTGAAGATGATGCGTGAGATGGGGCTGCGCTGCGGCATACACCGGGAGACGAACTACCACAGGTACAACTCCTACAAGGGACCCGTGGGACAAAGCTTCGACAACATCATCGGTCGCGACTTCACGGCGACCGGCCCCTGGCAGAAATTGGGGACCGATGTCACCGAGTTCAAGCTCTCCTTCGGTAAGGCCTACCTCGCTCCGGTCTACGACTTTGCCAGCAAAGAGATCGTCGCCCACTCCATCTCAATGTGCCCCAACCTCGCCCAGCAACAAGAGATGCTCCAGATACTCATGGAGGCCAAACCAGCAGGGGCCAAGCCGATCTTGCACTCAGACATGGGATGGCAATACCAGCACGAGACCTACATCAGCACGCTCGCCGAGAACGGTTTCATCCAGAGCATGTCACGCAAAGGCAACTGCATCGACAACGGCGCCACCGAGCAGGTCTTCGGACACCTCAAGGACGAATTCTTCCGCGGCCAAGACTGGCAGACCTTCGAGAGCTTCAAAGCCGACCTCGACGCCTACATCACGCACTGGAACACAACAAGACGCCAAGTAAAGCTCAAGGGCCTGACCCCGGCAGAATACCGGAATCAGGCCCAACGAGAAGCCGCATAACGGCTACCATTAAAAGCGTCCAAGTTTCGGGGCGCAGTTCACATCTCCAACCGGGGCACTTCAGTTTATTTCGCTACCGAATTGACTCCATGATTCGAACTGCGTCGAGTACGGGCATGTAGGGAAGAGGGTCGATTCCGGTCTCAAGCACATAGTCCGTCAGCTGCTCGCGGACAACGTTTCGAAGCGTTTGTGGATCCCAAGGCTTGGCGATGTAGTAATCCAAACCGGCCTGGTTCAGCGCCTTGATGGTGTCGCTTTGATCGGCCTGTCCCGTAACCAACACCGTGCGAGTCGAACTAAACCTTGGATCTGCAGTCAGCTCAACAAGGAAATCGACACCCGACTTTCCCGGTAGGCGATGATCGGAGAGGACCAAAGCGAGCTCATCCCCATCCGAGTCGATTTCGTCGACAACGCTCCACGCATCGGAGGCGTCTTCTGCCAATTCCAAACGGACGCGACCGTCGAATTCCTCAAGGTCACGTTCCAGCGCCTGACGAACCTCAGCCTCGTCTTCGAGGGACAAAATGGTCAGCGTCATGATTCCTCCTCGTGTACATGGTGTGCTGGAATAAGGATCCGCATCGTAGTGGATCCCGGGTAAGAGTCAATGAGTAGTCGCCCATCCAAATCAGCGATGATCGAGTGGACGATGGACATGCCCATTCCCAAGCCGAAGCGCACGCGGCCAGCCTTCGTTGTGAAATGTGGTTCCATAATACGGTCCAAAACCTCGGGTGCAATACCGGGGCCGTTATCGCAGATCTGGACCTCGACCTGATTTCCATCCATTGCGACCCGGATGATAATTCGCGCCTCGTCATGCCCGCGCGCGGGAAGGTGAATTCCCGAGGCCGGGCTGGCCTCTGCGCGCGCCTTGAGGTCTGCGGCCTCGTCCTCGATTGCCTCAGCCGCGTTCACAATGAGATTGGTCCATACCTGCTGCAATTTGCTGGGATGGGCGAGGACCGGCTCCACATCCTCGTATTCGCAGACGACATCGATCCCGTGAACCCGGTGCGAGGTCAATCGCAGCACATCATCGATCCCTCGCCGAACATCGACCTCTTTGCGTTCGTCGGCATCAGGGCGCGCGTAGCCCTTTAGTGACTGCGTGAGTGCGATGATGCGCTCACCAGAGGCTAGGACTGATCGTAGGGAGCTTCCTAATCGAGCTCCTGCCTGGAAGGCAAGCAGCTGTTTGGGGTCATCTGCGAGCTTTTGCGCCTGCTCGCGCTCGCTCAGCCCTGCACGGATCAGCTGCCGAATAACGCTGCGATCGTGAAGGATTGGCAAGAATTCCTTTTGTAATTCCCTTTCGCGAGCGGTTGAAAGGGGTGGAAGGTCCATCGCAGAATTGAGCGCCTTGAGACATGCCTCCGGTTCGGGTGAACTGACTACGTCCTCGGTATCTTCACGAAGATGCCCGGCCGCCCTCAAAAGGGCGGTGACGGGATTATTGAGTTCGTGGGCAATTCCAGCGCTGAGTTCGCCGAGCATGGCAAAACGAGCGCCTTCAACAAGCTTTGCGCGCGTTGCACGCAGGTCTTCCAAGGTAGCCGCCAGTTCTTCTTTTTGGCGTTCCAAGTCTTCAGCCAGCATCGCATTTTCGACATGAAGGTCCTCGGCTCGCATGAGACGTCGCGTCAGTGAACGAATTGCCAACGCAGTTAAGACCGTTGAAATTGACGGATCTTCCGTCAGTGCGATCTGAAGCTGTTCGGTGGTCAGACGCACCACGGTTGCTTCGCTTGTCGTCAGGGCGGTAAAAAAGGCGCTCTCGCCTCGTGCAAGTGAAATTAGACCAATGAGCGGGCCCGAGGTCGCAAGGTGGGCAAGAACCTCGCCGTGGCGTGAGTCGCGGTGGAGCGAAACCGTCCCCTCAAGGACCAGGTGAACTGCTTCGACTCTGTGGCCCTGAGTTAGCAGGTGAGTTCCCCTTGGGAGAATGATCCGAGGTCGAGGACCCAGGACCCTCTCGACACCTTCAAGTAACTCGTGGACAACCTGAGCCTCATTGAGATCGAGGCCTTCGAGGATTGGCCCTTGAACCGCGAAAGAAGGGGGACCCTGGATGAGAGTGAGGATCTCTCCTCCGCAGTATCCGCATTCCTCGAGGTAGCGGCGCATGGTTGAGTACGCTTGGCCGGATAGCAAGGGGACTGTCCACGGGGAGCGTACTACTGAGGCTAGATGTCCCGATTCAGTACATACCGCTAGGTCGGTATGAATTTCTTGGTCGCTCACCAGCATCCACTGTGTCGATGCCATGAGTGAGGATGTACGCGCGGATTCAATCAGGGCATCGACATTGGGGACCTCGCTGGTTGCAACTCCCAAGACCACATGGTCATCGTCTGCTAGGTCCTCGAGGAAGACGTCTAGATCGCTGAGATCCTTGATGCGGTCAAAGCAGAGGTTTGGGAAAGACTGCGTGAGATCGCGCGTGAGAGGAGCGGCAATTTGGCGGGAATTATCTCCAACTACGAGGACATGAATGTGATAGCCCGCCCTGTGCCCACCACTGCGGACATCGGTTCGTTCAAGAACCTGAGCATCTCCTTGTGCAGGGCCTCGCGTCCACCCGTGAGCAAGCCCCGGTGCGCTCGCGGAAGAGGCCTCGGCTGGGGGGAAAGGCACCTACATCACCCCTATCGCACCCCAGGTCAAAGGTGCGACGAAGGACAGAAGGATGATGCCGATGACGCCGACGATGACACCAACGATGGCCATTTCCTTTGTCGGGGTGGTTCCTGTTGAGTAGGCAATTGCGTTCGGAGGGGTCGAAATCGGTAGGCACATGCCCAGCGAGCAGCCGAGGGCAATGACCATAGCGATCTCTGCGGCGCCTGTCGATACCGTGGCTGCTAGGCCCATGCCCATGGGGACCAGAAGGTTCGCCGAGGCCGAGTGGGAGATGACGTTGGAAGTTACCCATCCGACCAGAGCCAGAACCAGAATGAGCAGTGCACCTGGGATCGAGGCCCATTGGATCGAACCGAGCATCCATTTATCCAAGCCAGTCGCACTGACACCGGAACCGAGTGCGATGCCTCCGGCAACGAGCCACAGAACGGGCCAATCCAATGCGCGCAGGTCATCTCCGCTCATCACCTTCGTCATGAGCAGAATGACGACGGGAAGGAAGCCAACGATATTGGAGGAGATGTGGTGCAGAGATTCGGTCATCCACAGAAGGATCGTCAGGCCTGCGACCGCATAGAAGATGATGGCGTTTTTTGACTTCTCGAATCGCGCAGAGGTGTCAATGTCAAACTTTGCATTGGAGGGAATGTAGCGCCACGCGATGAATGCCCACGATAGTGCCAGAAGAACCAGCATGAGCGGGACGGCTGCCAGCATCCATTGGAAGAAGGTGACTTTGATACCCGCGTTTTCCAGGGCGCCCAGGGCGATGGCGTTCGGGGGAGTGCCGACAGGTGTTCCCATGCCTCCAACATTCGCAGCAACCGGGATCGATAAGGCGATACCTGTTCGTGCCTTACCTTCGGGAAGGGCCATGATGACCGGCATCATGACGGCAAACATGGTTGCCGTCGTTGCGGTGTTTGACATGAACATGCTCATGATTGCGGTGATGAGCATGACGCCCATGACGGTCAGGCGCGGCTTGCCAATGAATGGTTTCAGCAGCACTGCGGAGAGCGCGCGGTCGACCTTGTACTTCGCAGCTCCGTCGGCAACCATAAATCCGCCCAAGAAGAGGATGATGACTGGGTTGGCCAGAGCTCCAAAAAACTTTGTGTAGGCGGGGGCATTCTCGGGGATGCTCAAAAGAGCGTGGTCAGAGATGAAGAGAACCTCGAGGAAAATCACCAGGACCGCGGTACCCGCAAGCGGGACGGCCTCGGTGACCCACAAGAGAATTGCTGCCAAGAAGATCCCAAACATTCTGGTTCCCGAGGCATCGAGGCCCGGTAGCTGGATGAGTAGACAGGTGATGATCGATATCAGTGCGCCCACAGCTCCAAACACCTTGAAGGGGTTCAGGCGTTGCTTGGTCGCAGTGAAGTCGGCTGGTCGGGTCGACATGTTCTGCGCGGAGCGCGGGTTAATAGATAAAGATGCAGTACTGCGGTTGCGGCGTACCATGGGCAGACCTCGTTGTCTTCACGGATTGAGTAAGCATAATTATATGTCATACATCACGTGATGATGACCATTTTGGTGATCAATCAGCAAGCGATGGTGCGCAGTAGGTGAGTCCGGCTTCGCTTGCGAAATCCCGCGTCGAAGGGTCGGGGAGGAGGGAAACAACTCCGACCACCGTGACACCAGCGCTTTCAACAGCTTTATGAAGCACGCCGGTGTCGACCAAAGAAGAGTTCGCTAGAAGGACCGCCGGACGCCCGTGGATGGGTGCGCCATTGAAAAGCGCATCCGAGGCCGTCGCCTGAGTCGGACGGAGAAGTGCGGCATCCAGATCCAGCCCTCGCCCTCCCGCTGCGTGAATCATCGCGGCAGCAAGCGCGCCGTCACCTTCGGGTGCGATCACCACTTCGTAGTCACCGATTGCGAGGTCATTTTCCTCAAGAAGGTCAATGAGGACGTGACCGCAAACAGCCGCACCTTGAGCGCTCAAAGAAATCTCATTGAGGTGTGTCAGTGGTTCTTCGGTGTCCAGTATCGGTGCAGTGAGCCTACGAAGGGCAAGGAGCTGAGGATCGTGAGTGATCATTGTTCCCATTCAGTTGGATGCGGGCTGGATGTAACGGATCAGGTCACCAATTCCGTTGTAGATACGGAAGGGGCGGTAGGGGAAGTTCGCCACGTCATCTGAGTGTGTTGAACCCGAGAGCACCAAGAAGGTCCTCATGCCTGCCTCGACACCTGCGCGGACATCCGTATCCATGCGGTCGCCAACCATAGCAGCTTGTTCGGAGTGTGCACCGATCTTGTTGAGGCCGGCGCGAATCATGACGGGATTTGGCTTACCGACGAAATAGGGGGCCTTGCCGGTCGCTGCCCGGATCATTGCTGCGATGGAGCCTGCTGCAGGTAGGGTTCCCTCATCGGAAGGGCCCGAAACATCCGGGTTGGTTGCAATAAACTTTGCGCCGCGTTCGATCAGGCGGATTGCAGTGGTGAGTGCGTAAAAGTCATAGAAGCGAGTCTCTCCAAGAACGACGTATTCGGGGTCCTGGTCGGTCATCACGTAGCCCGCGTCGTGGAGTGCCGTCGTCAGCCCCGCCTCGCCAATGACATACGCCGTGGAGTTGGGGGACTGCTGAGAGAGGAACGCGGCAGTCGCATTGGCAGAGGTCCAAATGTGTTCCTCGGGGACTTTCAGGCCCGAGTTTGCAAGCCGAGCAGAAAGATCACGGTTTGTGAAAATCGAATTGTTCGTGAGAACCAGGAAAGGGATCCCATTTTCTTCCAACGCTGAGATGAAGTCCTGAGCGCCGGGAAGAGCACGATTCTCTTTTACAAGAACGCCGTCCATATCTGACAGCCATGCGCTAATCGGGGGCATATCCGACAGTGCGGTGGAAAGTGAATTCGTCATGCATCTAATGTATCTGTTTGCGGGTTCATTCGGTAGGAAGAAGGCGATGATGGACACAAACTCTCAGCCACAAGTGGGCGTCGGCCCCTGGCCTGGCGGCCGCGAAAACTGGCCGAGCGATAATGTCTATGACCCGCAGCTCCTTGCCGATGGTGATTCGCGAAATGTCGAGGACCGCTACCGATATTGGAAAATGGAGGCGATCATCGCCGATATCGCTGCCCACGCACTGCCCTTTGAAATTGCCATCGAAAATCTGGGACACGACTTCAATATCGGCTCAATCGTTCGTAGCGCGAATGCTCTGGGAGTCAGCCGCGTACATATTGTTGGAAGGCGACGATGGAATCGGCGTGGCGCGATGGTCACGGACCGATACCTGGACGTTGTCCACCACAGTGATGTCGCGGAATTCGCTGATTCGGTGCGCGAACGGGGATTGTCGTTGGTCGGCATCGACAATGTGCCAGGCTCAATTCCGCTGGAAGGCCACCAGCTCCCCGCTCAGGCATGCCTGATATTCGGCGAAGAATCCAGTGGATTGAGTGAAGAAATGCGCGCGCAGTGCGGCGAGATCCTCCACATCACGCAGCGGGGTTCGACTCGCTCGATGAACGTGGGCCACGCCGCGGCAATCGCTATGTGGGCGTGGGTGATTCAGCACTCTTAAGCGCGAGCCAGGGCCTCTGCGGGAAAATCTTGTACGCGGTCGGTAAAGATTCCCGTCACGCCCCACTGTGCAGCCTTTCGCGCATCCTCGAGGGTGTTAACGGTCCAAGCGTTCACTTCGAAGCCCGAGCTAAGCATATCGTTCACCTCGGTCTCGGTCAGCCCTTCCCAAGCGGGATGGATAGCGCTGCACCCAAGATCGGCAGCCTGACGCCAGGAACCAGCAGTGACCTCATCGCGACGGCACAGCCACGCCAGCGGCAGCTCGGGCATGGCCCGGCGGACAGCGGCGAGCAGCTTGTGGTCGAAGGAAGAAATGAGCAGGCCGCCCTTATTTTCGAAGGACTGCAGTGCAACCTGAAGGTTTTCAACTAATGTATCTCGGCGTTTCCCCGCGGCTCGCGGCTTGAGCTCAATATTGAAGGAGGTCTGCGTCGCATTCGCAAAAGACACCACATCGGCCAGCTCAGGAATGCGTTCAAAACGGTAGGTCGGAGAAAACCATGCACCCGCATCGAGTCGGCGCAGTTCCCCGTAGCCCCAGGAATCCCAAGAACCTGAAGAATTCGTTGTGCGGTCGACCGTGTCATCGTGGATCACCAGCAGCGTCCCATCAGCCATGACGCCCACATCGCATTCGCACCAGCGCGCGCCAATTTCCGAGGCCTTGGCGAAGGCTGCGATCGTATTCTCGGGTGCAAGGGTCGATGCGCCGCGATGGGCAATAATCTTTGGGAATTCGCTCATTGTGTATCCTTCATTTCTTCACAACAGGTGCCGGTTGCCATCTCAGTCGGGTCTAGAGGTAATCGTCGACGGGAATTAATCCAATTCCCGGGACGAATTGCATCTTTGGGCGACCGGGATTTTCTTCGGTCTCATCAGCTTTTCCATGCATTCCGTCAATTCCTGCGCGCTCTTCTTGGCGGCTGAAACCCTCTTCTTCAGTGAGCGTTTCCATCTCCGAGGCCGTGCCTTCGTCAGGTTGGGTCATGAGCGCCGGATCCAGTAGCATCGCTTCGTCACGTTTGGTCGGAAGAATGCTCTTCACGTAAGACTCGATGGCCTCATCTTGGGGGATATCGCGCCCGGCTTTTTCGGTCAAATACCAGCGGTGCTCAAGGAATTCGTGGAAAATCTGTGCGGGTTCAAGCTTTGCAGCAAGTTCTGCGGGAACAGCGCTGATGACGGGTTCGAAGACTTCGTTCATCCATTCGTGTGCAACGATTTCCAGGGGGATTTTGTTCTTTCCAGTCATCGCACGGTAGGTCTCGATGTCGTTGAGCATTCGCTGTGCCTGATTTTCGCCGACATCCATGCCGGTCAAGCGCATGAGCTTTCGATGATGATGTCCTGCGTCGACGACCTTCGGAGTGATGATCATGTGGGCGCCATCAAGATCCGAGGACATCTGAAGTTCTCCGACCTCGAAGCCCAGGTCATTGAGGCGACGGATACGCTGAGCAACGCGCCATTTTTGATTGGTTTCGATGACTTCAGGGCCCGTGAGTTCATTCCAGAGCTCAAGGTAGCGCGAACGAATACGGTCGCCAACTGCGATGGGGTCTTCTTCGCTGGGGAAGAAAGAACCGGCCTGCAAGTCCATGAGCTCGCCGATGATGTTGGTGCGTGCAAGATCGACGTCGTACAAGCGTTGCCCTTCGGTGAGTGAAGGGTGAATTTCACCGGTTTCTGCGTCGACGAGGTAGGCAGAAAATGATCCGGCATCGCGCCTGAACAAGGTGTTTGACAGTGAAACATCGCCCCAATAGAAGCCCAGAAGATGGAGGCGAACAAGAAGGACGGCCAAAGCATCAATTAAGCGTCCCGCGGTGTCTGGGGACATGTGCTGCGAGAAAACTGCACGGTAGGGAAGGGAGAACTGCAGGTGTTCAGTCACCAATACGGCTGCGAGCTCCTCACCAAAGGCATCCTGTCGGCCGCTGACGACTGCTGTGGGGATTACCGAGGGAGCTCCCATTCGTGAGAGGTCGCGAAGGAGTTCGTACTCTTTGTACGCGACGCTTTCCCCGATCTCTTTGACTGCGATCACCCTGTCGGAAAGATTGACGAAGCGAACGACGTGGCGTGAAATGCCGCGAGGAAGTGCGGCAAGGATTTCCGTAGGCCAGTCTTCAAGGGGAAGGTCCCAAGGCAAATCCAGCAGTGCCGGGTCAACCGTTGCTGCCGTGATCTCAAGCGTTGAGGGAATGGGCATGGCTCTATTGTCTCATTCATTGGGCGATAGGGCACGGGGCCCGCAACCGTGTGGTTGCGGGCCCCGTCTGAGCCGTTTTAGTGATCAGAAACCTTGATCACTCGGGCAGACGGTTGCCGGTGGATGCAGAGAAGTTGTGCTGCTGTCCTTCCTTGATACGGGTGTGGATCACGCCGCCGGGCTTCGGAGCGGTACGCGGGGGAACGCGGACGATCAGCTGCTCGCCCTTTCCTTCGCTGCCGGAACCCAGACCGTGGCCGGAATCTGCACCTGCTAGGTGGCCGTAGATGTAGGCATCCGAACCCAGTTCCTCAACGAATTCAACTTCGATCGGAATGGTGTTTTCGGTTTCGGCGGAAACGACCTCAAGGCCCTCGGGACGGAAGCCGATCGTGATCTTGCCTTCGTCTTCGGGAACCATGGCATCCAGCGTTGCCTGCGAGAGCGGAACCTCTGCGGTGCCGAGCTTTGCGACATTGCCTTCCACCTTGAACTTGCCCAGGTTCATGGCGGGGGAGCCGATGAAGCCTGCAACGAATTCGTTGGCCGGGTGCTCGTACATTTCCTGAGGAGTTCCAACCTGCTGGAGCAGGCCGTTGTTCAGAACCGCGATGCGGTCACCCATGGTCAGAGCTTCGGTCTGGTCGTGGGTCACGTATACGGTGGTGACGCCCAGCTCGCGCTGCAGCGAAGCAATCTGGGTACGGGTCTGGACACGCAGCTTGGCATCCAAGTTGGACAGAGGCTCATCCATGAGGAAGACCTGAGGCTTACGGACGATTGCGCGGCCCATTGCCACACGCTGACGCTGACCACCGGAAAGCGCCTTCGGCTTACGATCCAAGTAGGGCTCCAGGTCGAGGATGCGTGCTGCTTCCTCAACGCGCTGAGCAATCTCAGCCTTGGGGGTGCCTGCGATCTTCAGTGCGAAGCCCATGTTCTCGCGAACGGTCATGTGCGGGTACAGAGCGTAGTTCTGGAAGACCATTGCGATGTCGCGGTTCTTCGGCTGTACGTCGGTGACGTCCTTATCGCCAATGAAGATACGGCCGGAGTTCACGTCTTCAAGACCTGCGAGCATTCGCAGGGACGTGGACTTTCCACAACCGGAAGGGCCGACGAGAACCAGGAATTCGCCATCCTGGATCTCAAGATCGAGCTGATCGACTGCTGGCTTGTCAGACCCGGGGTAGATGCGGGTCGCCTTGTCAAAAGTTACAGTTGCCATATTGAACCTCCACCGGCGGTACGTGCCGGACGATCCTTTGTAGAGACCAGACGACAGCGTCTTCACTGCCGCCGTGCTTACCCCACATCAGATGTGAAGTTCGCACTCGCTCACCATAGCACCGCTTGTCGAACAAATTCCAGCCCGATTTGTTGCCGACAGTGCACTTGAGGCCTGAAATTTGTCAACCATTCGCTAGGCTTGGGGTGATGCGTGAGCAAGAAATGATTGGTGGGTACCGCCTTCTCAAGCGCCTGGGCGCGGGAGGCGCTGCCACCGTGTGGCTTGCCTGTGACGAGGCGGGAGAACGTGTTGCCTTAAAAATTCTTCACCCCGCCCTGGCTGCCGATGAGGACTATCGTGAGCGTCTCGTACGTGAAGCTCGTACGGTTAACTCGATTCGCGGTGGAGGGGTTGCGCACATCTTAGATATTGAGATCGATGCCACCCAGCCCTTCGTCGTTAGTGAATACATCCCCGGCCCGACTCTGTCCGAACTTCTTGCCAGAGGGGCACTGAACATCGGTGGTGTTGCCGCGATCGGCGGCGCTCTTGCTCAAACCCTTGAAGATGTTCATGCACGCCGGATTATTCATCGCGACGTCAAAGCCTCCAATGTCATTTGTTCACCCCGGGGTCCCGTACTCATTGACTTCGGTATCGCGATGGGACAGGACGAGGCTCGGCTCACCCAAACCGGCCTCGTTTCCGGTACCGCGGGCTATACCGCACCCGAATTGCTGAGGGGAGGGCGTGCCTCGGCGGCTACGGATTGGTGGGGATGGACGGCAACTCTGCTGACTGCGCTCACCGGGCGTCCACCCTACGGAGAAGGCGCAACAGAAGGGATTTTGGACCGAGTCCTTAAAGGCGAACCTGATACGCGAGGACTTGATCCGCGAGTTGCTTCGCTCATGCGCATGGCTCTGCATCCAGATGCTCATGTGCGTCCAAGCCCGGACCAGGTTGTTCGAGAACTGGCCCAGTGGGGCAGGTTCCGCCTGAGCGACATGGCGGTCTATGGCGGCTCTATGGCGTGGGAAGGCCTCAATTGGGCCCGTCTTCTTGCACCTGCAACCTCCTCACAGGCCCCCACTGTGGTGGCGGGCCTGAGCGAGCGCGATGAAGGCGAAGAGCGCTTTGTTTCTGACCAAGAGCACACTTCGGTCCTTGAGCCCGCAGACGCGGATGCAACTCGCGTGATGGAGAGCGGTTTTGCTGAGGATCCCTCCTATGTTGATCCCGAGGCCACGCAGGTTTATCCCCAGACCGCTAGTGACCCTCGAGGCTGGGAAGGTAGAGGCGGGGGAGGGGAAACTGCTTATTTGCCTCCCGTTGCTCCAACGGCCTCGTCAATGGGAACAAGCTATCTTCCCGCAGAGGATGGATACCGCCAGGCGGCAATCCCTCCGAATGTCGAGTTCGTGACGGAACAACGTCATTACGAGTGGCAGCACCTGAAAACTGCGAATTTCATTGGACTTATTGTGCTTGCTGTGCTTGCTCTTGCACCTATATATATGGGGATGAGCGGGCTCATCCTTGTCGGTGTGATCACTGCTATTTTCGCGGTGCTGGGCGGTGCATACAGATGGCGAGAAAACCGCCGGATCCGTAATCAAAAGGTTCGTTCCAGTGACAACTGGGCAGCTCTGGGAATGCTTCCCTTTACGGGGCTCGGAGCAATACTGTCGACGGCAATTGGCCTTTTCCCGGGGACGGCATTCGCTTGGGGGCAGTGGGTTCTCTTCTCACGTGATTTCTACGCAGAGATTGGCTGGTCAATCCACTCGGGCTTCTTTGCAACTAGGTTGGGTAATCCCGGCATTTCGTGGTTCCCTCTGGTCCTGACGGGACAGACACCCATTCAGTCTGATTCCTGGCTAGCAATGAATCCATCCTGGGTTCTGCTGACGTGGGTGCTGACAACGATTTCCCTGTGGGGAATGTGGGTGATGCCAACGGGGCGGCCTCTTCGCAGTGGCCTGAGCGTAGCGGTACGGGTCTGCGCGCCGCGAGTGTGGATGCAGGTCATTCTTGGGCTGATTGGTGTACTTGCTATCGGTGTTATTCTCGCGGGGAATTTCTGAGCGAGTGATCGCATAGCCTCAGCGCTGGACGCTTGCGTCAGGACACTGCGGAATGAAACGCGTAGCAACAGCGTTGGTATTGTGCGTCGGTGGGTAATGCTCGCTAGGCTTGGATGCACATCAACAGAAAGGCCCAGATAATGGCAAAGCCGTCTCGCTCGCAGGAAGTGCGTGAGAAAGCTCAGCAACTGCGTGAGCAACAGGCACGTGCGGATCGTCGAACCCGAAACATCATCATCGGACTGGTCGCACTGATTCTTGTTGTGATCATTGGCGCGATCGCTGCGGTGATTATTCAGTCGAACCACAAGAAGGCTCAGGACAGCCAAGCTGCGACCGCCGCTATCGGTGCCTTCGAGGACGGCGCACCGATTGTGGTTTCTCACTTGGGTATTGGTAAGGTCGATGAATCTCTTCCGACGCTGACGCAATACTTTGATTACTCCTGCCACGTCTGCGCAGCCTATGACGTTGCCTTCGGTGAACAAGCCGTTCAAGATGCTCTCGATGGCAAATTCAATATCAAGTACCAGCCAGTGAATACGGTGAAGGCGCCTTATCAGTACGCCGCAACCACCGCTTCTTTGATCGCCGCTCAAAAGGTCGATGCTCAGACCTGGGGCAAGTTCCACAATGCACTTCTTGCTTACTTCAACGAGGCCTACAACTCGGGTAGCGGCTCCGTTGTTCAGGACCTGTCGAAGTCAGCCAAGCAGGTCAAGACCATTGCATCGCAGGTCGGAATTCCCGAGGATGTGGTGAATTCCTTCCCCGAGAATGCCGTTGATGAATACCTGACCAAGACCACTCAGGCCTGGGCAAATGCCAACTACGAGGGACGCAGTGCCAATTCCTTGGGTACTCCCGAGTTTGTCATCAATGGCAAGACTGCTCTGGACTTCTCAAAGTTTGGCGTGACCACGGTTGATGGTGTGTACCCGGTAATTCAGCAGCAGCTTGCTGCCGCGGGACCGGCATCCGCTTCGAACTAAGGGACAATGTGATCCCCTAGGGTAATCGCGCTTTGGAACCCGAAGTGTTAGGGCGCGTGCGTGACGTGGTCGCGTACGCGCCCTTTCTGTGTAGCTGTGGGGCCTGCTGGAGCGCAGCGTTTTTGCCGTGATGTGCAGATTGTTTTGAGGGCTTAAAGGTGGCGTGTGAGCCACATTGCGATTTTTAATTCGTCTTTGCGGCCTGAGTCATGGCACACTATGTGGGTTGCCACCTTAGCTCAGTTGGTAGAGCACCCGCCTTGTAAGCGGACGGTCGTCGGTTCGAGTCCGACAGGTGGCTCCATTTTTTCCGGGAAATCGACCCTTTTCATCCGGGAAACCGACCCCTGTTTTCCTGTGTTTTCAAGCTTTCAAAACATTTTGAATCTCATAAATTTATGTTGTCGAAGCAATAAATACTCCGTTGGCTCGATAGACTCGGCTCTGTCCCACCAATTTTGCACGGGCGCACCCCGAATTGCGCGCCTGAGCTGCCCTGATAGATGGTTTTTCCCTCATGCACCGTGTACATCGTTTTAGGCAACAGCGCCCCCTTCGAACTCTCTTTATTGCGACCCTCCTGTCGACAGCACTTGGACTTGGGACGTTGATGGCGCCCGCCCAAGCTGAACCTGCCGTTCCCTCTCCCGAGGCCTCCTCCTCTGCTCCCTCTCCCGAGGCCTCCTCCTCCACGGAAGGGGCTGTTCAGACACCCCGCGAGACGTCCGCACCCAGCGGCGAAGATCGGGCGGCTCAGGGAGCAACTGCCTCGTCAGAAATTACCCTGACCAATGAACGCAATACGACGGATGTTGTCATTGAACTTCCCGAGGGCGCGGCTCGCACAGCCCTTCTTGAGAGTGTGGATACCGTGCACCTACGCGCAACCATGAGCTACCACGGGAAAATAATGCGCGAAATTGATCAGCGGATCTCATTGAAGGACTTCACTGACAACGACTATTACATTGTCGATTTCACAACCTATGGAAAGTTCACTGTCGAGCTCTCGACCGAGAAAAACGGTTCGCTTGTTCGACGATTCCCAAAGCAGACAGTTGGCGTAACTGCGGATAGCTACAACATTGCACCGGTCAGTGCGACCCTACCGGTTGCGATGTTCTCCCTGAATCTGTGGGGAGAAGACTCGATTCGTAAAACAGGTCCCGTGATCGCGATGTTTGAGCGTCCCAACGCCTACGACTGGGGTGCCTTGCCCGGCCCAGCAGCACCAGAGAGTGGTGTTTATGCGCTGCCTTACCTGAGTGAAGGTGAGATCGCCCTTCAGCCCGGTGGCTTCGACGAGGCCTCGCAGCAGTTCCGTGATCGCATCGATATCGTCGCCGACTACGTGCGTGACCTGCGTGAGTTGGATCCTTCTTCAGAATTCCATCTTTACTCGGTTGATATGTTCCCGAACATCATCCAGAAGGTGATCTACGCCAACCGGATTCCTGAAGATCAGTACACGATCAACCTCATCACTGATGGTGCGTATTCCTACGTGAAGTTCGCCGATCTTTACAAGGGAACAAATCCCAAGGGGACGCATGATCGCTTGGTCCGTGAGTGGAAAGAAATGAAGGAACACGCCTACGCCAATGGGCGTGCTGATACGAAGGCGTCCGACCAGTGGAGTACTGCTGACTATCTGTGGGCACTGGTTGATTCTGAGCCGAATGCACAGTGGTGGCTGGCTCGCCCGAAGCTTCTGAGTACTTCTGGAGATGGGAATGCCTTTGCAACCCAGGTTCAAAAGTCCCCAAAGGTTCGCGGGGTTAATATCTCTCAGCTGCTGAGTGCGAATATCAAACCTTCGAAGAAAGCGACGGAGCAGTTTAAGGCCCTCTATAACTTCAACGATGGGTACTTCAGTGCCGCGGAACGTGAAGGCAAGGATGTCCTTCTGCTTCTTGGAACGATTCATCCCAATGAACAGGGCTTCGAGGACTATGCCCGCTTTACGAAGAGCTACTACGGGGATCGTTACGCCTACTACTACAAGGGGCACCCAGCGACGCCCACGGAAATGTCAGTTCCCAAGCAAGAACAACTCAAGCGCCTAGGAATGGAAGATGTCGATTCCTCCATTGCGGCGGAATTGATTCTGTTCTTCAACCCGGGAATCGACATCGCCGGTTATCAGTCTTCAACTTTTGAGTCGACCCAGCAGGGGCGCTCGAAGGGAGTGTTTAACTACACCAAGGGTGAAGCCATGGCGAAGGCTGATTCCCCCTACCGTGACCTCGACTTCTGGATTGTCCCGATTGATCGGGCATGGGACCAACTGAAGCGCTTGTGTCCAGGTGGACACAGCTGCTATCAGGTGGAGTTCTCTGATGAGATCACCGCACGCGAAGGCTATACGCATGCGCTGTGGGACGCCACTGATTCGGTCATCGTCTACTACAAGAAGCAGGGGGATCGTTTCGAGAAACTCCGTAGTCAAGATGCGATTGGTGAAAAGTCCTCGGTAGAGCCGGGAGAGTACTTCATTAAGTCAGCGCTCGCGGATCAGCTGGTTCTGGATGTTCCTGGTGCTAGCCGTGATGATGGTGCGAATGTCCAGCTGTGGGACGCTAATCGAAGCGATGCCCAGAAGTGGCGTGTTTCTTATGATTCGCAGGGCTTTGCGACTATCACCAATGTGGCCTCGGGTAAGGTGCTTGATGCCCAATGGGCTTCCTCGCGACCTGGGACAAACGTTGATCAGTGGAGTTCGAATGGCACGCGTGCGCAGAAGTGGCGCATCACTGCGGGCGATCAGGGCCGAGTGAAGATCGTCTCCGCTTTGGATCCAGCGATTGTTCTGGATGTTGCGGCGGCCAATGCCTCCGCAGGAGCGAATGTTGGCTTGTGGAATGCGAATGGCTCTGATGCTCAGGCATTTTCATTCATTCCGACGCAGCCCAAGGTTTCCTCTGTGGGGCAGGCAGATATCACCCCTGGTTACTACGAGCTGGCAAGCGTTGTTGATCCCACGAAGGGGATTGATCTGAAGGACTTTGCGCTCAACAACGGAGCTCGACTTCAATTGTGGGGCTCAAGCAAGACCGATAATCAGATCTGGAAAATTAGCCGTGAATCTGATGGCTTCTACCGATTGGTGAATACCTGGTCGAATAAGTCCTTGGATTCCACTGATGGCACTCCGATTCCGGGTACTGAGCTCCAACTGTGGGACACGGACACGTCGAATATGAACCAGAAGTGGGCGATCTTCTCGGTGACAGGAGGGGCGTATATGCTCCGTAACGTCGGGACCGGTCTGGTTGTTAATCTCCGCTGGGGACAGGCACGTGATGGTATGGCCATTGACGGTTACCTGGCCAATGGAACAACCGCTCAACAGTGGCGTCTGAACCCGGTCCAAGGACCCCAAGAGATCTTGGACCAGTGGGCGAAGGAGAACCGCACCTTGGTTCCTGATGGTGAGTATCAGATCCGTCCAGTTGCTGCCCCGAATAACCGTGTCGAGGTCCAATGGGCATCTCGGGACGCGGGAGCACGTGTGTGGTCTTACCAGTCCAATGGAAGTACAGCACAGAAGTGGCGTATCAGTCACGATGACAAGGGCTACGTGACCTTGACCAACGTGGCTTCAGGGAAAGTCTTAGATGTCTTCGCGGCGTGGAAGAATTGGCCGGCTCGAGTGAATCAGCAGCCCTCGAACGCCTCCGCAGCTCAAAAGTGGGTCATCCAAGACAGGGGCGGCCATAAAGTTCTCATTTCGGCACTCTCGCCCATGCTGGTCCTTGATCTTGAAGGTGGGCGTAGCCAGAACGAGACAACGGTTGATCTCTATCAGGACAATGGAAGTTCGGCCCAGCGCTTTGATTTCCTGAAGTAGCTCGCCGCTCAGCCAAAATATTGGGGGTGCGTTCGCGTCACTATGCGCGAGCGCACCCCTGTTTGTTGTACGTGCCCAGGCGACGAACTTACGGCAATCTCCAGTCCACTGGCGTTGCCCCCTGCTGCTCAAGCAGCGTGTTTGCGCGGCTAAAGGGCCTCGAGCCAAAGAACCCGCGCCTGGCCGACAGGGGAGAGGGATGGGCAGACTCAATCGCGGGAGTATCCCCCAACTGCTCGCGCAAGGACTGCGCATCGCGCCCCCACAAGATTGCAACCAGCGGAAGGGGGTTACCGGAAGAATCGCGGCGCTCGACCAGAGCATCAATGGCCCGCGAGGTCACTTCTTCCCATCCCATCTTTCGATGAGATCCAGCCTGTCCGGGGCGAACCGTCAACACGCGGTTGAGAAGGCACACTCCCTGCCTAGACCAGGGAGTGAGGTCACCGCTAGTGGGCATGGGAACACCCACGTCGGTGGTGAGTTCCTTGAAGATATTGCGCAGAGATGCAGGGAAAGGAACGCCGGGTGCAACAGAAAAACTTAAACCCATGGCATGCCCGGGAGTGGGGTAGGGGTCTTGACCGACAATAAGAACCTTCACTTGGTCAAGAGGATAGGTAAAGGCTCTCAAGACATCGCTACCGGCGGGAAGATAGCCGTGCCCGGCCTCGATCTCCCGACGCAACTGTGCTCCCAATTCATGGATTTTTCCCTCAACCGGTGCCAGTGCCCGCGCCCAGGAGGGATCGATAACCGTATCCAAAGATTCCACGCACCTACTGTAACCGCAGGCGTGCCCCGCCACGGCCTCGACCACGGCCTCGACAAGGGGAAGCGTTCAGGGAAATCTAAGGCACGCGGGCAGGGACTATGCGGGGGCGGTGGTATTTCGCTACTCTGAAGCCGTGACTTCACAGTATCCAAAGGACGAATTTGACCGCGCCGGCGAAGACATGCCCCAGGGTATGCACCTTCAGCAGCCCTCGCGATGGAAGAGCGTATGGCCCTTCCTTGCAGTGCTGGTGATTGTTCCCGCTGCCGCGTGGGGGATCAGCCACATCCTGACCTCGGGCGGTGCTCAGCAGAAGACGACCACAAGCGTCTCCACGACCGCTGCAACGACCCAGGCCCCCGCCGCCTCTGCGACTACCGAGGCCACTCAGACGCCTTCCGCAACCCCGACGACCAGTGAGACTCCCTCTCCTTCGCCGTCGATTCCCGTGCGCCACTCTGCGAAGATTTCCGTTCTGAATGGAACCGGGACACAGGGCCTGGCAGCACAGAAAGTTTCCGCGCTTTCCTCCGCAGGCTTTGACGGTGCCACTGCAGCGAACGCGAGCGGTTGGGATACCGAAGTGACGACCGTTTACTACGAGGATCCAAACCTCAAGGCCACTGCTGAAGAGGTCGCGAAGGTCCTTGGAATTAGCCGCGTGCAACAGACGCAGACCGGCGACCCGGATGTCGTTGTCGTTCTGAAGTAAGGTTTATTCGCCGCTGAGCAAGGCTCGTGTTGCGCTGAAGGTGAGAATTCGCGTTACACTTTCAGAGCCCCAATAGCTCAGTCGGTCAGAGCAGCGGACTCATAATCCGTGGGTCGTCGGTTCAAGCCCGACTTGGGGCACGGACCACGTTCTGTGAAGAGCTTCAATGACTGAAGTTGGACTGAGCGTCAGCTGAACGTGAGGTTGGACATATTCTTGTCCGTACATTGCACCCCTATATTCGTGTGCCTAAAATGAGTATTTGCGCTTTATTGTGCCCGAGGTGGCCCGTATCCATTCGCTGTAATAGGCGCTGGGCGGATGCGGACGGTGCCAGTTAATGGGCTAAAAGGCGTGTGCGCGCAATGAAAACGCAGGGAAGGACCCCCGTTGGCTGCAAGTACCAACACTGCCAACCAGCCCAAGAACCGCATTTCTTTCGCTAAGCTCCGCGAGCCCCTGCAGGCACCGAACCTGCTCGGCCTGCAGACCGAAAGCTTTGACTGGTTACTGGGAAGTGACGCATGGAAAGCACGCGTGGATGCCGCAAAGGCTGCTGGACGCGTGGATGTTCCGGATGTTTCCGGCCTTGAAGAAATTTTCCAAGAGATCTCGCCGATTGAAGATGTGGCTCGCACCATGTCTCTGTCATTCCGTGATCACCGCTTGGAACGACCGAAGTACTCGGTCGAAGAAGCAAAAGCTAAGGATTACACCTACTCGGCACCCATGTACGTGACCGCCGAGTTCATGAACTACAACACGGGTGAAATTAAGTCCCAGACCGTGTTCATGGGCGATTTCCCGCTCATGACCCCCCGTGGCACCTTCATTATCAATGGCACCGAGCGTGTCGTTGTCTCTCAGCTGGTCCGTTCGCCCGGTGTCTACTTCGAACGTACCTCGGATCGTGGTTCGGACAAGGAAATCTTCAACGCGAAGATCATCCCCAGCCGCGGTGCATGGCTGGAGTTCGAGATCGATAAGCGCGACGCTGTCGGCGTGCGTATCGACCGCAAGCGTAAGCAGTCGGTGACCCACTTCCTCAAGGCGATTGGCCTGACGGAAGGTGAGATTCGCGAGCAGTTCGCCGAATACCCTATTCTTCTTGAGACTCTTGAGAAGGACACCGCGCGTACCCGCGAAGAGGCACTGACCGATATCTACCGCAAGTTGCGCCCGGGTGAGCCCGCAAACGTCGAGGCCGCTGAAGCACTCCTGCACAACTTCTACTTCGATCCCAAGCGCTACGACCTGGCAAAGGTTGGCCGCTACAAGATCAACAAGAAGCTTGCGGTTGATTCCCCCGAAGGCACCTCTGAACTGGTGCTCTCGATCAACGACATCGTTGCAACGGTGAAGTACCTGCTTGCTCTGCACACAGGTGAGAAGACCTTCGCAGGCGTCCGCCACGGCGAGCCCGTTGAGGTCCGCGTTGAGTCCGACGACATCGATCACTTTGGTAACCGTCGTATTCGCGCTGTGGGTGAGCTAATCCAGGCTCAGGTTCGCACCGGTCTTGCACGTATGGAGCGCACCGTCCGCGAACGTATGACCACTCAGGAAACGGACTCTATTACTCCGCAATCCCTGATCAACATTCGTCCCGTTGTTGCGGCGATCAAGGAGTTCTTCGGAACCTCTCAGCTGTCGCAGTTCATGGACCAGAACAACCCGCTGGCCGGTCTGACGCACAAGCGCCGTCTGTCGGCACTGGGTCCCGGTGGCCTGTCTCGCGATCGCGCCTCCATGGAGGTTCGTGACGTTCACCCCTCGCACTACGGCCGTATGTGCCCGATTGAAACCCCTGAAGGCCCGAACATTGGTCTGATCGGTTCGCTGGCAACCTTTGCTCGCATCAACCCCTTCGGTTTCATCGAGACCCCCTACCGCATCGTTCGCAACGGACAAGTGACCGACGAGGTCAACTACCTGACCGCTGACGATGAAAAGGGACACTTCATCGCTCAGGCTTCTTCGCCTGTCGATGACGAGGGCCACTTCGTTGATGAGCAGGTTCTGTGCCGTGTCGCAGGCGAGGATCCGACGCTGATCGCCCGTGATCGCGTGGATTACATGGACGTTTCCGCACGCCAGATGGTGTCTGTGGCAACCGCGTTCATTCCCTTCCTCGAGCACGACGACGCGAACCGAGCCCTCATGGGTGCGAACATGCAGCGTCAGGCTGTTCCCTTGCTCACCACGGAAGCGCCGCTGGTGGGTACCGGTATGGAACAGCGTGCCGCACATGACTCCGGTGAAATGGTCATCGCTCAGCACTCCGGTGTTGTCACCGAAGTTTCCGCCGACCTGGTCGTCGTGACCACGGACGAAGGCGGACGCGATACCTACCGCCTCGAAAAGTTCGAGCGCTCGAACCCCGGCAACTGCACCAACCAGCGCGTCATCGTTGATGAAGGCCAGCGCGTGGAGGTCGGCGATGTCCTCGCTGATGGCCCCGCTACCGACAACGGTGAAGTTGCACTGGGTAAGAACCTGCTGGTTGCTTACATGTCGTGGGAAGGCCTCAACTACGAGGACGCCATTATCCTGAGCCGTCGCGTTGTTGAAGACGATGTTCTGACCTCGATTCACATCGAAGAATATGAAGTCGACGCCCGCGAAACCAAGCTCGGTGAAGAAGAGATCACCCGCGATATTCCGAACGTTTCGGAAGAGTCGCTGTCTGATCTTGACGAGCGCGGCATCATTCGTATTGGCGCCGAGGTCACCGCTGGCGACATCCTCGTCGGTAAGGTTACCCCGAAGGGTGAAACCGAGCTGACCTCCGAAGAGCGCCTGCTGCGCGCAATCTTCGGTGAGAAGGCCCGCGAGGTTCGCGATACCTCGCTGCGTGTTCCCCACGGTGAAGAGGGCATCGTTATTGGCGTTCGTGAATTCAACGACGACGAAGATGATCTCAACCCCGGCGTTCGTCAGACCGTTCGCGTCTACGTCGCACAGCGCCGCAAGATCACCATTGGTGACAAGATGGCAGGCCGTCACGGTAACAAGGGCGTCGTTTCCAAGATCCTCCCGGTCGAAGACATGCCCTTCCTCGAGGATGGAACCCCGGTTGATATCATCCTTAACCCGCTGGGTGTCCCCGGCCGCATGAACGTCGGTCAGGTCCTTGAGTTCCACCTCGGATGGCTTGCCCACCAGGGTTGGGACGTCTCGGAAGCTGTCAAGGCTGGCGAAGAGTGGACCAAGCACTTGCCTGAGGACGGCATTACCGTTGCCCCCGAAACCCCCGTCGCGACCCCGGTCTTCGACGGCCTCGAGGCCGAAGAGCTCGCAGGTCTGCTGCGCAACGTCAACCCCAACCGCGATGGTGATGTCCTCACCAACGCCGAGGGTAAGGCGCGTCTCTTCGACGGTCGTTCCGGCGAACCCTTCCCGTACCCGATCGCAGTGGGCTACGCCTACATGCTCAAGCTGCACCACCTGGTTGACGACAAGATTCACGCTCGCTCGACCGGTCCGTACTCGATGATTACGCAGCAGCCCCTGGGTGGTAAGGCTCAATTCGGTGGCCAGCGCTTCGGTGAAATGGAAGTGTGGGCCCTGGAGGCGTACGGCGCTGCCTACGCACTGCAGGAACTGCTCACCATCAAGTCCGATGACACCACCGGACGTGTCAAGGTTTACGAGGCAATTGTTAAGGGCGAGGACATCCCCGAACCTGGCATCCCCGAATCCTTCCGTGTTCTGATCCAGGAAATGCGTTCGCTGTGCCTGAACGTCGAAGCTCTCGACGCAGCCGGCAACGTGATTGACCTGCGTGAAGAAGATGACGACTTCAATGCGCGTGAGGAACTGGGCATCACTCTTGATGCGCGTCCGAACGCCGCGGCGACCATCGATGCGATCTGATAAGGAGCAATGACTTTGCTGGACGCCAAGACGTTCGACAGTTTGAAGATCACCCTGGCCACGGGCGACGATATCGCCTCGTGGAGCCACGGTGAAGTGAAGAAGCCGGAGACCATCAACTACCGTACGCTCAAGCCCGAGCGTGACGGTCTGTTTGGTGAGCAGATCTTCGGCCCCACCCGCGACTGGGAATGCGCGTGTGGTAAGTACAAGCGCGTGCGCTACAAGGGCATCATCTGCGAAAAGTGTGGCGTTGAGGTGACGCGCTCCAAGGTGCGTCGTGAGCGTATGGGTCACATTGACCTTGCCGCCCCCGTCACCCACATCTGGTATTTCAAGGGTGTTCCCTCGAGACTGGGCTACGTGCTGGATCTGGCTCCGAAGGACCTGGAAAAGGTCATCTACTTCGCTGCCTACATGATCACTGAGGTTGACGAAAAGGGCCGTGACGAGGATCTGATGGATCTGCGTTCTGAGCTCGAGGTCGAAAAGACCCACCTCGAGAACCAGCGCGATGCTGCGATTAATGAATTCGCAGAGCGCTTGGAAGCAGAAATTGCTGAACTCGAAGCAGGCGATGCATCCGCAACCGAGATCGAGCGGCGCCGCAAGGCAGGCGAACGCGATATGGCCAAGATCCGTCGTCGTTACGAGGGCGATATCGAAGGCCTCGAGACGGTGTGGGAGCGCTTCAAGTCTCTCAAGGTCGGTGACCTCGAAGGTGATGAGCGCCTCTACCGTGCGATGGTTGCCCGCTATGGCACCTACTTCAAGGGTGACATGGGCGCATCCGCCATCCAAAAGCGCCTGCAGACCTTCGATCTGGAAAGCGAAGTTGAACAGCTTCGTGCAATCATCCAGAACGAAAATGGTCCGCGTAAGACACGTGCCATCAAGCGTCTGAAGGTTATCAACGCCTTCGTTGCGACCGGCAACAAGCCCGAGTCCATGGTTCTGACAAAGATTCCGGTTATTCCGCCGGACCTGCGCCCCATGGTTCAGCTTGATGGTGGCCGTTTCGCGACCTCTGACCTGAACGACCTGTACCGTCGCGTGATCAACCGCAACACCCGACTCAAGCGCCTGCTTGAGCTGGGCGCGCCTGAGATCATCGTCAACAACGAGAAGCGCATGCTTCAGGAATCTGTTGACGCTCTCTTCGATAACGGACGTCGTGGCCGCCCCGTTGCAGGCCCCGGTAACCGTCCGCTCAAGTCGATCTCTGACATGCTCAAGGGTAAGCAGGGTCGTTTCCGTCAGAACCTTCTGGGTAAGCGCGTCGACTACTCGGGTCGTTCCGTTATCGTCGTCGGCCCGCAGCTGAAGCTCCACCAGTGTGGTCTGCCCAAGCAGATGGCTCTGGAACTCTTCAAGCCCTTCGTGATGAAGCGCTTGGTTGAGAAGAACTTCGCCCAGAATGTGAAGGCTGCAAAGCGCAAGGTTGAACGCCAGCGCCCCGAGGTGTGGGACGTCCTCGACGACGTCATCCGTGAGCACCCCGTGCTGCTGAACCGTGCACCTACGCTGCACCGCCTGGGTATTCAGGCCTTTGAGCCCCAGCTCATTGAAGGTAAGGCAATCCAGCTGCACCCGCTGGCTTGTGGCGCCTTCAACGCAGACTTCGACGGTGACCAGATGGCAGTTCACCTGCCCCTTGGCGCAGAGGCACAGGCTGAGGCCCGTATCCTCATGCTGTCGACCAACAACATCCTGAAGCCCTCTGATGGACGCCCCGTTGCCATGCCTTCGCAGGACATGATCATCGGTCTGTTCCACCTGACTTCGGATCCCGATCCGTCGCTTCCGGTTGCTCGTGATGAGAACGGCGAGGAAATCATCCCCGTCTACTCAACGGTTGCTGAAGCACGCATGGCCTTCGATAACGGTGATCTTCACCTGAACCAGCGCGCACGTATCCGCTTTGCGGGTATTGTTCCGCCGCTGGATTGGGAAGCACCCGAGGGCTGGAGCGAAGGCGACGACATTATTCTGGAAACCTCGCTGGGCCGCGCGATCTTCAACGAGCAGCTCCCTGTCGACTACCCCTTCGTCAACGAAGTTGTCGGCAAGAAGCAGCTGGGCCAGATCGTTAACACCCTGACCGAGCGTTACCCGAATGTTCTGGTCGCTGACTGCCTGGATGCACTCAAGTCCGCTGGTTTCCACTGGTCGACATGGTCGGGCATCACCATTGCCTTCTCCGATATTCAGGCATCGCCGAACAAGCGTGCGATCCTTGCTCGTTACGAGGCCAAGGCCGCTGAGATCCAGGATCAGTTCGAGACCGGTATCATCCTCGAGGAAACCCGCTACGAAGAGCTGGTTGACCTGTGGCTGAAGTGCACCGAAGAGGTCGCAGAAGATATGCGCGATCACTTCTCCGCACGTAACACTGTGTACCGAATGGTTTCATCCGGTGCTCGTGGTAACTGGTCGCAGGTTCAGCAGCTGGCTGGTATGCGTGGTCTGGTGTCTGACCCGAAGCAGAAGCTCATCGAGCAGCCCATTAAGGCGAACTACCGCGAGGGCCTGACGGTTCTCGAGTACTTCATCGCTACCCACGGTGCCCGTAAGGGTCTGGCTGATACCGCACTTCGTACCGCTGAGTCTGGTTACCTGACCCGTCGTCTCGTCGACGTCTCACAGGACGTCATCGTCCGCGAGGCCGACTGCGGCACCCGTCAGGGCGTGCGCATCAAGATCGCGCAGAAGAACTCTGCGGGTGAATGGGAAGCAGTGGACACCATCGAGACCACTGCGTACGCACGTACTCTGGCCCGCGATGCGGTTGCAGAAGACGGCACTGTCGTCGCCCACGCTGGCGATGACCTCGGTGATGCACAGCTTGCTGAGCTGGTTGCAGCTGGAGTCGAGGAAGTTGTCTGCCGCTCCGTCCTGACCTGTGAATCTCAGGTTGGTACCTGTGCGACCTGCTACGGTCGTTCACTGGCCACCGGCAAGCAGGTGGATATCGGCGAAGCCGTCGGTATTATCGCCGCCCAGTCGATTGGTGAACCCGGTACCCAGCTGACGATGCGTACCTTCCACACCGGTGGTGCGGCCTCGGCAGCCGATATTACCCAGGGTCTGCCGCGTGTTCAGGAACTCTTCGAAGCGCGTAGCCCGAAGGTCGAAGCCAAGATGAACGAGGCCGCTGGTCGCGTTCACATTGACGATGAAGATCCGTCGGTACGTCGCATTGTCATCATCCGTGATGACGGTAAGGAAGATTCGGTCGTCGAGGTTTCTCGTCGCCAGAAGCTTCTGGTCGAAGAGGGCCAGCACATCGATGCCGGTACCGCACTGACCGAAGGCCAGCTCGATCCCAAGGAAGTTCTGCGCATCATGGGCCGCAACGTGGCTCAGAAGCAGCTTGTGGACGAGGTCCAGAAGGTCTACCGCGATCAGGGCGTTGGTATCCACTCCAAGCACATCGAGGTTATTGTCCGCCAGATGCTCCGCAAGGTCACCATCCTGGAGCCCGGCGACACCTCCTTCATGCCCGGCGAACTTGTCGACCGCATGGCCTACTTGGCGCAGAACCGCAAGGTTGCTGCTGAAGGTGGCCAGCCTGCATCCGGTCGTCAGATGCTCATGGGCATCACGAAGGCCTCGCTGGCAACCGACTCCTGGTTGTCCGCAGCGTCCTTCCAGGAGACCACGAAGGTTCTGACCGAGGCCGCGATGAACGGCAAGTCGGATCAACTTCTTGGCCTCAAGGAGAACGTCATTCTCGGTAAGCTCATCCCGGCAGGTACCGGCCTGTCCCGTTACAACAACGTCACGGTTGAGCCCACCCCCGAGGCAATGGCGAACTCGAACTACTCCGAGCTCGATTTCCAAGATGGCCAGGTGTCCGCGGACTTCCTGGATGCCCTTGGAGCGATCGACTTCGGTATGACCTTCAAGGAGTAATCCTGTTGGAGTTAATCCGGTAAGAATCGGACAGCTTCAGTCTTGACGGGCGTTAGGTTCTGACTGTTATGTGGCTTTGATGGTCATACGGTTCTGATCGCCGTAACGCTCTAGAGGTCGTAAGGCCCGGTCTGCTTGTGCAGACCGGGCCTTCACCGTTTCACTGCGGTGTCTGGGTGCTGGTCGTCCTCGGCCTGTCGTCGGTCGTCCTTCGTCCCTCTCCTGCTTTAGCTCACTGATTCCGGGTCTATTGCTGTTCTGAAGGTGCAGGTGAGCGAGCTAAAACAGGAATGTGTGAGCCAAAACAGGAGTCTGGTTGGTCATCGTCGGTAACAAATCCGGTTGGGCGATGCCTTTTTGTGTGGATGCGTCGTTTTGGTCCGTCGCATTCGGCGCTGGGAAGAGACCATATTCGTTCACATTCTGCGCTCGGCAGAAGACGTTTCACCCCTAAATTTGACGCAATAGCACGACGTAAAGCTGGGAAGTCTTCAAGGTCGGCCCAAGAGACTCTGAAGATTTTCCATCCGAGATTAATGAGATCCTGCTGGCGACGCATCCACACGTGTTCTGCGGATAATCCATCTGAACGCGGAAGAGAAAGTTTGCTCACTCCATCTGTCTCGATGATCAACTGGAGAGCGGGAATAACAATGTCGCCGAAGTAGCGACCATATCTGCCGTGAATCTCAAATTGTGTCACGATTTCACCGGAATAGAGGGTACGAACTACCCAAAGAACCGCGGCCTCGAAAATGTTTTCGCAGCCACCGTCGGCAAAAGCGAGAATCGAATGCGCCATCGCATAATTCCTGTGCGATAGTCGATCAACTAAAACGGCGAATAGTCTTTCTCTTGCTATCTCAACGCGAGTTCGAGATATTTCCAGTGCAAAATGCGAAAAGTCTGAAAGCGAATGTAACGCCATGCACGCGGCTACAAAAGCCTCAAGAGGTTCTTCATTGAGTGCAATTCGAACTACTGCACTTTCAACAGACTCAACAGCGAGGCCTTCGGGAAGTCGTACCACCGTGTGGGGTTTGTGAGAACGAAGAGTAATCGCACACGGAGGAACGCACATGTTCTGAAACTTCACACTGGCGAAGGGGATAGTTCGTCTACCTCCGTCTTCACACCAATACTCAACATTGGGATTCGTTACCCATGTATGGATTGAATGAAGAAGCAAGGCGGATCTTCCGGTAAATATACGGTTGCTTCGGGCGAGCGCAGCTGATGCGAATACGCGGGAGAGTGCAACTGCCTGCCACAAATCCCAGAGAGGAACTTTGTCTGAGGAATGAAAACGTGCGTAGTAGCCGCGTCGAATTCGGCAGACTGTTGGATCTTCGCGTAAATGACGGAACGTATTATGTCGAGTTTGAATGTTCTCAATTGTGACAGTACTCATCTCCTCAGTGTCTCTGAAGGAAAGGGCCTCGAAACCCTGACTCGTGTTGTTGTGGAAAACTCCGATTCTTGGGTATTCCTGTGGAAATGGGTATTCCTGTGGAAAGAGGAATCGAGCGGCGCGATGGGGAGCTTCCACCTAGTGTCGGTGTCGTTCTAGTGCGGTGTGTACTCCTGGTTTAGCTCGCTGATTCCGGGCCTGTAGCTGTTCTGAGGCCGCAGGTGAGCGAGCTAAATCAGGAATGAGGGAGCTAAGACAGAAGTGGTCAGTTCCACAAACAATGTGAACAATCTGGCTTTGACGGGAGCGGGAATAGCTGACTATTCTTGAACTCGGTACCCGTGACTGAACGGGTTTCCTATGTCCACATTTTGTGTGGACAGTTCCCAAGCGGTTCTTCTCCGTGATTTTATCGCGGCGACTATGAGCCACATGTGGAACGCGCGGGCTCCCTCCGTCGGAGCTCCGGGTGTCATTCTCTGACGCGGCTGAGGCCTCGTTATCATGGCACACCGGCCCCTGGCGGATCGCTGTGCGCGCTGGGGGATTCAAACAGTCGCGGAAGACTGAGACATGGGTTTAAGGAAATCCTTAAACCGTAGACGGAATTGAACTGGAGAACCAGTGCCTACCATTCAGCAGCTCGTCCGCAAGGGCCGCAGCTCCAAGCGTGCGAAGGTGAAGACCCCCGCGCTTAAGGGCTCGCCCCAGCGTCGCGGCGTGTGCACCCGTGTGTACACCACAACCCCTAAGAAGCCGAACTCGGCTCTGCGTAAGGTCGCTCGTGTGCGCCTTTCGTCTGGCATCGAGGTCACCGCGTACATTCCCGGTGAAGGCCACAACCTGCAGGAACACTCGATCGTCCTCGTTCGTGGCGGTCGTGTGAAGGACCTCCCCGGCGTGCGTTACCGCATCGTCCGTGGCGCTCTCGACACCCAGGGTGTCCGTGGTCGCCAGCAGGCCCGTTCCCGTTACGGCGCAAAGAAGGAGAAGAAGTAATGCCTCGTAAAGGCCCCGCTCCCAAGCGCCCCCTGGTCGACGACCCGGTATACGGTTCAAAGATCGTGACCCAGCTCGTGAACCGCGTGCTCCTCGACGGTAAGAAGACCGTTGCAGAGCGCATTGTTTACGGCGCACTCGAAATCGTTCGTGAGCGCACCGAGCAGGAACCCGTTTCCGTGCTCAAGCGCGCACTGGACAACATTCGCCCGGCCCTCGAAGTTCGCTCCCGCCGTGTTGGTGGCGCGACCTACCAGGTCCCGGTTGAGGTTCGCCCCGCACGTGCGACCACCCTCGCGCTGCGTTGGCTCGTGGACTTCTCGCGTCAGCGTCGTGAGAAGACCATGACCGAGCGTCTCGCCAACGAGATTCTCGATGCCTCCAACGGTCTTGGCGCCGCTGTCAAGCGTCGTGAAGACATGCACAAGATGGCTGAGTCGAACCGCGCGTTCGCTCACTACCGCTGGTGATCACCCCTCCCGCTTCGCGATGACCCCATCCGGAGCGGGCAGGATGTTTTAACACCCTCACTTCAAACGAAGGACTGATGTAGTGGCACACGAGGTGCTTACTGACCTCAATAAGGTTCGCAACATCGGCATCATGGCTCACATCGATGCCGGCAAGACCACCGTGACCGAACGTATTCTGTTCTACACGGGCATCAACTACAAGATCGGCGAGACGCACGATGGCGCCTCGACCACCGACTGGATGGAGCAGGAAAAGGAGCGTGGTATTACCATCACCTCCGCAGCCGTGACCTCCTTCTGGAACGGTAACCAAATCAACATCATCGACACCCCCGGTCACGTTGACTTCACGGTTGAGGTTGAGCGCTCGCTGCGCGTCCTCGACGGTGCAGTTGCCGTGTTCGACGGTAAGGAAGGTGTCGAGCCCCAGTCTGAGACCGTGTGGCGTCAGGCTGACAAGTACGACGTCCCCCGTATCTGCTTCATCAACAAGATGGACAAGATGGGTGCGGACTTCTACTTCTCGGTTCAGACCATTCGCGATCGTCTTCACGCAACCCCGATCGTCATGCACCTGCCCATCGGCGCAGAGAATGACTTCGAGGGAACCGTCGACCTTCTGACCATGGAGTCCGTGCGTTACCCCGCCAAGGACGAGAACGGCCAGCCCACCCTGGGCGCGCTCGTCGTTCGTGGCGAGATCCCCGCAGAACTCCAGGAGAAGGCAGAAGAGTACCGCGAGGCGCTCATGGAAGCTGCAGCGGAAGGCTCTGACGAGCTGACCGAGGCCTACCTTGAGAACGGCGAACTGACCGTTGAGCAGATCAAGCAGGGCGTTCGTGCGCTGACCATCTCCGGTCGCGCATTCCCTGTCTTCTGCGGTACCGCACTGCGCAACATGGGTATTCAGCCCGTGCTCGATGCGGTTATCGACTACCTCCCCTCGCCGCTGGACATCCCCGCGGTTCGCGGCTTCAAGCCCGGACACGACGAAGAAGAGCGCAATGAGGTCCGCGAGGCCTCGGAGAAGGAACCCTTCGCAGCGCTGGCCTTCAAGATTGCAGCTCACCCCTTCTACGGCAAGCTGACCTTCATCCGTGTCTACTCCGGCAAGCTGGAAGCTGGCTCGCAGGTCCTCAACTCGACCAAGGGCAAGAAGGAGCGCATCGGCAAGATCTTCCAGATGCACTCCAACAAGGAGAACCCGGTCGAAGAGGCACATGCAGGCCACATCTACGCCGTTATCGGCCTCAAGGACACCACCACTGGCGATACGCTCTGCGCGATCGACAAGCCGGTTGTTCTTGAGTCGATGACCTTCCCCAAGCCCGTGATCCACGTGGCCGTTGAGCCCAAGTCGAAGGCTGACCAGGAGAAGATGGGCGTCGCCATCCAGAAGCTGGCTGAAGAAGACCCGACCTTTACGGTCGAGCTCGATCCCGAAACCGGCCAGACCGTCATTGGCGGTATGGGTGAGCTTCACCTCGACATCATCGTCGACCGTATGCGTCGCGAATTCAAGGTCGAGGCAAACGTTGGTAAGCCCATGGTTGCTTACCGCGAAACCATTCGTAAGAACGTCGAAAAGTTCGAGTACACGCACAAGAAGCAGACCGGTGGTTCCGGTCAGTTCGCGCGTGTCATCATCGCGCTTGAGCCCATCCCGGCCGGCTCCGAAGAAGAGTACATCTTCGAGGACAAGGTCACCGGTGGACGCGTTCCTCGCGAATACATCCCCTCGGTTGACGCTGGTATTCAGGACGCCATGCAGAATGGTGTTCTTGCCGGTTACCCGATGGTTGATGTCAAGGCAACCCTGCTTGATGGTGCATACCACGAAGTCGACTCTTCGGAAATGGCCTTCAAGATCGCAGGTTCGATGGCATTCCGCGAGGCCGCAAAGAAGGCTTCCCCGGTTCTGCTCGAGCCGATCATGGCCGTCGAGGTCCGTACGCCCGAAGAATACATGGGCGACGTCATCGGCGACCTGAACTCTCGTCGTGGTGCAGTCCAGTCCATGGACGAGCAGCACGGTGTGCGCGTGGTCCGCGCACAGGTTCCGCTGTCAGAAATGTTTGGTTACATTGGCGATCTGCGTTCCAAGACGCAGGGTCGCGCGGTGTACTCCATGCAGTTCGATAGCTACGCCGAGGTCCCGCGTAACGTCGCGGATGAGATCATCGGAAAGTCTCGGGGCGAGTGAGTCCCACAGGGTTGGATGCGGCTCAGGAACAGCCAAAATTGTTCCTGAGCTGTGACCGACCTGACAAGAATCAATAAACCTGTAGGTCTCATGCCCCATTGGGTGTTATGCTGACACCTAGCCATAGGCTGAGAATTTCTACCCGAGTCCAGGAGGACACAAGTGGCGAAGGCCAAGTTCGAGCGCACCAAGCCGCACGTCAACATCGGTACCATCGGTCACGTTGACCACGGCAAGACCACGCTGACTGCAGCAATCACCAAGGTTCTGCACGACAAGTACCCGGATCTGAACGAGTTCACCCCCTTCGATCAGGTCGACAACGCTCCTGAAGAGCGCGATCGCGGTATTACCATTAACGTCTCTCACGTTGAGTACCAGACCGAGAAGCGTCACTACGCACACGTTGACGCCCCCGGCCACGCTGACTACGTGAAGAACATGATCACCGGTGCGGCACAGATGGATGGCGCCATCCTCGTTGTCGCCGCCACCGACGGCCC